>NZ_LVYY01000001.1:0-585451 GCF_001909085.1 Paenibacillus sp. P32E
TTGCCCCACACAAAGGTGTAACGATTCGCGTTGGCCTCGATCTTGGTGCCATCCACGAAGTAATGCTCTAGGGAAATGTATTTTTCGTCCGCAAGAAATTGAAGCACGGCGGTAAATACCCTTTCAAGGACGTCCTTCATCCGCTCAGAACGAAAGCGATTGAGCGTGCGAAAATTCGGACGTTGACGTCCAGCCAGCCACATGAAGGGAATGTTTTCTCGGACCGCTTTGGCGATTTGCCGGGAGGAATAGATTCGCTGCGTATAGGCATAGATAATGACTTTGGTCAGCATTTTAGGGTGGTAGCTGTCGCGGCCACCGCCAGGGTAGGCCGCGTCAAAGAGGGCGTCGTCGAGTCGATTTACGGCGGCGTTCACGACACGAACGAGGTGATTTGGTGGGATATCTTCTTCTAAATCCATTGGCAAGCAAAGTGGGTCCATGGTATATTGAATGTACAAAAGAAACCCTCCTTTGAAATGGTTGGTCGCACTTCCATTTTACCAAAAGAGAGGTTTCTTTTTTGCGTTTTTATAAATATTGTAGTATGTTTCCCGCTTAAACAGCGGAGAGGACGGAACGATTGTGGAAAAGCGATAGCGTTCGCCTTTGTGTCCGGATTTTCACCGCTAAGGGGAATAAAAAAAATCTGGACACAAGAGCGATTGGAACAACGGTCCGTTCGCGGAGCGTCCTCACGGAGCACAACGTTTGTCCGACTCCAAAAACAAGGGATGTCCCAAGTAGCCATTTCATGGCTTATGGGACACCCCCTTTTGACTTATGGAATGAAATTAAGACCCTGATTGGTATAACCAGTTTCTATAAAAAATAATCGAGCCTGTGCTGCGCTGTTCCGGAAGGAACTACGCGGCACAGGCTGTTTGTATGAAGAAGCTTGTGAGAGCCGGGTTATAAATAGGCAGACGGGCAGAATGAAATAAAGCCCGGCCTTCACGGCCGAGGCTTATTTGTACAATAGGGGACAGGTTACTCGCCTTGCGGTATAGCAAGTCCCAAACCTTCAGCTATGCGCTGGCCGAACTCAGGATCTGCTTTGTAGAAGTGTCCGATCTGGCGGAGCTTGATCTCTTCGTTCTCGACGGGGGTCATGGCGCCTACAATATTGCGGATCAGGCGTGCGCGTTCTTCTTCACTCAACAAACGGTAGAGGTCCCCGGGCTGAGTGTAGTGATCGTCATGATTATAGGACACACTGTCGGCCTGCCCGGTGACTTCAAACGCTGCCGGCTTGTGCGCAGGCGATTCTGTCGCTCCGCCGAAGCTGTTCGGTTCGTAGTAGACGGAACCGCCGCCGTTATTGCCATGAATCATTGCGCCGTCGCGCTGGTTATTGTTCACCTCGGCGATAGGGCGGTTAATAGGCAACTGATTGTGATTCGCACCTACACGGTAGCGGTGGGCATCGCCATAGGCGAAGAGGCGGCCCTGCAGCATTTTATCAGGAGAAGCTTCAATCCCGGGGACAAAGGAGCCGGGAGAAAATGTAGCCTGCTCCACTTCCGCGAAATAATTCTCCGGATTGCGGTCCAATACCATGCGGCCTACTTCAATGAGCGGGTAATCTTTTTGCGACCATACCTTGGTTACATCGAAGGGATCAAACCGGTAGGTATCAGCATCTTCTACAGGCATAATCTGCACATGCAGTCTCCAGGCAGGGAAATCTCCCTTATCAATCGCATTGAACAAATCCTCTGTATGATAATCCGGATTCTCTCCGGCGATTTGCGCGGCCAGATTCACATCGAGATTCTTTACGCCCTGCTCTGTTTTGAAATGGTATTTGACCCATACTGCTGCACCCTCGGCATTGACCCATTTGAATGTGTGGCTCCCGAAGCCGTGCATATGGCGGAGCGTAGCCGGTATGCCGCGGTCGGACATCAGAATCGTAACTTGATGCAGCGACTCCGGTGAAAGGGACCAGAAGTCCCAGACGGCATTGGGATTCTTCAGATGGGTCTGCGGATGGCGTTTCTGGGTATGGATAAAGTCCGGGAATTTGATTGCATCACGGATGAAAAAGACAGGTGTATTATTACCGACCAGATCGTAATTGCCTTCTTCGGTATAAAATTTCACGGCGAAGCCACGCGGATCACGAACGGTATCGGAAGACCCCAGTTCCCCGGCTACTGTCGAGAATCGGATGAACATGGGTGTGCGCTTGCCCACTTCGGACAGGAAACCTGCTTTGGTATATTTGGACAGGTCCTGAGTGACTTCAAAATAACCATGGGCTCCGGCTCCTTTGGCATGAACCACACGTTCGGGCACACGCTCCCGGTTGAAATGCGCCAGCTTTTCCAGCAAGTGTACATCCTGCAGCAGCGTAGGTCCACGGGAACCGGCTGTCATGGAGTTCTGGTTATCCCCTACAGGTGCTCCCCAGCTTGTTGTAAGTCTGTTATGGTTCTCACTCATGAATAATCTCCACCTCGTATTAAGATTTGAATTTAGAATAAGTATAAATACTATGATATCAAAAAAATTTAAAATATCAATCCTAAATTATAATTATTTTAAATAACTCTGGAGAACCAAGCATTTTCTGTTGCGCTCAGGCTTAAAAATGAACGATAATGGGGCTGTTGGAATTACAGGGAGTTTGGGCAGTTAGGGGGAGTCAACATGCTGGATCGGCTGATTAGTCTGCCATTCACGATGACGGGTGAGGAGCGCAGAGAGCTGCACATACTTACACTTAAGGAAAATATTTCGAGAGGTAAGCTGTTTGCTAAAATTATTATAGGCATTGAATCAGCTTTGGCAGTCACTGACTTGGCAGCGTCTTTCACTAAGATACACGATAGCTTTCATTTCAGCTTTTATTTTATAATGTATGTTTTCATGATCGGACTGAATGTGGCTTTTCTGCTGGGAGCTGCGGCCTATGAAAGAGATGCCAAACAGGTGGAGGGCAGGTATCGGCTGTATGAGAAGCTGTTCATCGTATATGCGTATACTTTTGTGATTTGGGGTTCTGTCGTGACGTTGTCCGATCAGCGGCTATATGGGCAAGTGATGGCTTTTGTAATTAATCTGGTCAGCATTTCAGTCATCTTTTATTTCAACAACAAAATGATGCTGTGCCTGTATGGAGTCTCGGCAGGACTGCTGTATATCGGGCTCCCCTTGTTCCAATCGTCTTCGAATGTACTGATAGGACACTACATAAATCTGACTTTGTTCCTTTTCTTTACCTGGGTGGCGTCAAGAATTCTCTATGTGAACTATTGCAGCAATTATTATAACCGGATACTGCTGGGGAACAGCCACCGCAAGCTGGAGGAGCAGGTGATTCAGAATGAAAAGGTACATCAGGAACTGGCCCGGGCCAACGGGGAGCTGCAAAGGCTATCCCTTATCGATGCGCTGACAGAAATTCCGAACCGCCGTGCTTTCGACCAAAGGATGCAGCAGCTATTAAGCTCAGGCAAAGAAGCAGCCAGTATGGTTGCTGTATTAATCATTGATATTGATTACTTCAAACCTTTCAACGACAACTACGGGCATGCTGAAGGGGACCGGATCATTAAAGAAGTGGCTCAGGTGATTCATGGGGAAATGGAGGGGGAGCTGCAATTTGCAGCCCGGCTGGGGGGTGAAGAGTTCGTGGTTGCAGCTTTTGATACAGGGGTGAACGGGGCCATGGAGCTTAGTGAAAGAATTCGTATGCGTATTCAACAAATGTCTGTTCACCACGGATATTCTGAAGTCAGCTCTTATATTACAGTGAGCATAGGCGCCACCGCAGGTGAAGCGGCAAATCCGGGGGATATTGCGCTACTGACGGAACTCGCAGATCAGGGGTTGTATGTGGCGAAAACGAGCGGCCGCAACAGAGTATCCACCGCAAGCGGCACAATGTAAAAATCCCGCCTGCAGCATAGAAGCTGTAGGCGGGACATTGTTGCTAACGGTTAACCTTTGATATACATCCGGTTGTAATATTCCTCCAGCATCCGTTTGCTCGCGAATTCGGTACGGGTGGTTTCGATGCTCTTGCGCATCATCTGTACCCACTTCTCCTTATCCTTATAGAAGGTTGGGAGGACGCGGTTCAGGAGTGTGTCGTAGAGGGCATCGCTGTCATGCTGGTCAAGCACAACGAAATCATTCGTCTCGAAGCCGTCTCCAATCTGCCAGCCATTTTCCCCGTCGATGCAGGCTTCCGGCCACCAGCCGTCAAGGATGGAACAGTTCAGGACACCGTTCATGGCAGCCTTCATGCCGGAGGTGCCGCTGGCTTCCAGCGGACGGCGCGGATTGTTGAGCCAAATATCGGAACCGCGCGTCAGCATTGCTCCGATCGTCATATCGTAATTTTCCAGGAACACTACGCTCTTCGGATATTTTTTCATCATGGCCACGAGGTTGCTGACGATTTTTTTGCCGTTGTCATCCAGCGGATGGGCTTTGCCGGAGAATACGATTTGGATGCGGCCACTCTCCAGGTAAGGCTCAATAATCTCAGGTTGGGAAAAAATCAGGTCGCTGCGTTTGTAAGGTGCCGCCCGCCGGGAGAAGCCGATCAGCAGATTGTCCGCATTCAGCGAGATGCCGGAACGTTCTTCAATAAAACCGATTAACTCGCCTTTGATCTCCTTATGTGCGGCCCACAGATCGCCGTCTTCTTCGAAGGCTCTGGTCATCCGTTCATCGACCCAGGTTGGGGTATGAATGGCATTGGTGATGCCGATGATCTCCGAACGGCCCGCGACTTCCTTCCACATTTTATTCGCGGTATCGGCATGAAGCTGGGCCACAGCGTTAGAGATACGCGACAGGCGTAGTCCGGCTACGGTCATATTGAACGGATCACCGCCGATGCGCTCCATTTGGTCACGGGTCAAGCCGTTAAAAGCACTCATATACTCCAGACGATCCAGCGGATGCGTCTCATTGCCTTCCTTAATCGGTGTATGTGTAGTGAACACAACCTCTTCCCGTGTAGCTTTCCAGGCTTCTTCAAAGGTGCTGCCGCCGGACATTTTTTCACGGATTAGTTCAATAGCCGCCAGTGCCGCATGTCCCTCGTTGAAATGGTAGACGTCAATCGGAATATCCAGTGCGCGCATGGCTTTTACCCCGCCTATTCCGAGGACAATCTCCTGTGCGATCCGTTCTTCCCCAAACCAGCCGTAGAGCTGGCCCGTAATCCAGGCATCTCCGTTCTCCGGAATATCCGTATCGAGCAGATACAGTGGATTATTGCCGAAATGATCGGTTTTCCAGACCTTGCAGACTACATCGATCTTGCGGACCTTAACGGTGACCTTTACGCCTGTATCCTCAAGGAAATCATAGACGTAATTGTGGTAGGAATCGTAGGGATCGCCGTTAGCGTCAATCTTTTGGTCCGTGTAGCCTTGCTTCCATTTCAGGCCGATGGGGATGATTGGAGCATGGATATCCTTGGCACCCTTGATGTAGTCTCCGGCCAATATGCCCAGGCCACCGGCGTACATTTTGAAGTCGGAATGCAGTCCGTACTCCATGCTGAAATAAGCTACTGACGGTAATTGGTTCTGGTTCACTTGATAAGCCTCCTAAATACATAGTAGAGTAAAAACTGGCGTTACTGCAGGCTTAATCTAAGGTGCAAACGTTTGCTCAAATGGGCGAGAAGCTTTCCTGGAAGCGATTGCACATCTATTTTAGCACATTTGAAGAAAAAAAGCATACCGAATTTTTAAAAAGAAATGGCCCGGTGTAAAGCAGCATTTTCCCTAAACGATTGGATGGCTCCGTGGAGTAGGCCCCGCAGGCTAGGACTGAAGTAGCGTTGCAAATTCCGGCCCGAGCTTATTATCCCGAAAATTCATTTCTGCTCATAAAGTGAGAGCCGGCAGCCGAAATAAATAAAGATATTTATCACAACATAGGGGGAACCGGTCACATGAAAAAAACCGTCAGTATTCTTGCAAGCTGCTTGCTGGCCATCAGCATGATGTCAGGAGCGGCACAGGCCAAATCCGAAAACAATAATGGTAGGGGGAACGGTAACGGCAACGGCAATGGCAAAAGTATAGTAGAAGCTCCAGCTGCGGTACCTGCTAATGCAACAGCACCAACAGACAAGGATAAAGATAAAGACAAGGACAAGGACAAGGAAAATGTGAGTATCAAAGAAAAGGATAAAGAGTCCGTTACTACTGTTACCTATGCTACATATGAAAACAAGGGCCATAATGGATATAAGGGTCTTCTGCATGCTATCGAAAATGTAAAGGACAAACCGGCAGGGGCTGTGATTGCAGAGCTTTTATTGACCCAGTATTCTACGGAGCTGACACCAGAAATGAAGGCTGAGCTGGTAGCCATTAAAGATAAGGATGCCGCATTGTCGGCACTTGCGGAGATTTTGAACCAAAAGGGCAGTGTAACCGATGCAGTATACGTCCAGAAAGAAGCTATTCTGGCTAACGTAAAGAATCTGAACTCGTATAAAAAGCTTGGTAAGCTGTATGCACAAACCGGCAAAAACGGGGTAAAGCTGTACGTTAACGGTGAAGAGTCCACCTCGGGCGTTGCTCCTATTGTCACATCCGGAAGCACATTGGTACCGTTCAAGGCGATTGCTGAAGCCTTGCAGGCTGAAGTGGTATGGAATGGGAAGGAGCGTTCGGTGACCATGACCCGCGAAGGGACTACGGTAAAGCTGTTTATTAATAACAAGACGGCGTATGTCAACGGTAAGGCAGTCACTCTTCAGGTAGCGCCGGCCATCGTTAAGGGCAATACGGTTGTGCCTGTCCGCTTTGTCAGTGAAGCTCTGAAAGCTACTGTGAAGTGGGAGCCGGAATCCCAATCGGTAGTCATCTACGAAGAGTAGAGGATAACAGCAGCCTCAGGCTGCATAGCAATGCATGTTCAAGAGGAAGTTATTTCTCGCAGAAACGGTATCGTCCTTTAAAGGACGGTACCGTTTCTGCTTAGTACAGAGAGAAATGGGGTTTGATAAAACCGGGTAAACCCGAGTAAGATAGAGTGTAACAAGTTAGGATGGTGAACAGATTGGGTATAGTGATAATTGGCAGCCTGAACATGGATATGGTGGTGCGCACAAGCCGGGCACCAGAGGCCGGAGAGACATTGTTCGGACAGGACTTTACCCTGTCTCCAGGCGGGAAGGGCGCAAATCAGGCAGCAGCAGCAGCCCGTCTTGGCGCAGAGGTGACGATGATCGGCAGAGTAGGTAAGGATGCCTTCGGCAGCGAGCTGCTTGAGGTCATGCGCCAGGAGCATATCCATACCGAGCATATTGGACAGAGTGAAACACTTAGTACGGGGATCGCTTCCATCGTTGTGGATGGAGAAGGGGAAAACCGGATTATCGTTGTGCCAGGGGCGAATATTGAGATGGGTCCAGCGGATATTGCAGCACTTGCGCCGATCATCAGCCAGGCGGAAATGGTGGTCTTGCAGCTGGAGACGGACCTCTCTATGTGTGCACATGCTGCGGCTATCGCCGACAGGCATGGAATCCCGGTAATCCTGAACCCGGCACCGGCCCGGGCTCTGGATGATGCATTTCTCCAGCATGTTACCTACCTGACACCCAATGAGACGGAAGCGGGCATCCTGGCAGGAATGGCCGTGAACAGTATTGATGATGCAGAGCAAGCGGCGCGTATTTTGTTACAAAAAGGGGTCAGTAACGTTATTGTGACCCTCGGTCCCAAAGGAGCGCTAATTGTGAATCATGCCGGAAGTCTGCATATTCCCGGTTTTCCTGTACAAGCTGTTGACACGGTAGCGGCTGGAGATTCTTTTAACGGAGCCCTGGCCTGGCAGCTTACCAAAGGAAAGACGCTTGACGAAGCGGTCAGATTTGCGAATGCTGTCGGTGCGCTGGCTGTAGGCAAGAAGGGTGCGATTCCGTCGCTGCCGCAGCTGCCGGAGGTTGAGCAATTTCTCCAGGATGCTGCTGATCAGTAAATGAATCTTAGCTACACGCTTATACATAAGGAGCTGAAGGAAATGAGCGGTACAGTAACTGTTAGACATGTAACCCTTGGTGAGGATATTCCCAAAATCTGCGTTCCACTGGTTGGAGCTACGGCAGCTGAGCTAATAGCAGAAGCAGAGGCACTGAAGGAGCTGGCACCGGATCTGGTGGAATGGCGGAGCGACTTTTTTGCAGAGGTTGAAGATCTCACCGCAGTACAGGAAACCTTGTCCGCAATCTCCTCCGTCCTTCCGGACATTCCGCTGATCTTCACGTTCCGCAGTGAAGAGGAAGGCGGCGAGCGGGCGATTGCGAAGGAATATTATATACGGCTGAATCAAGCGGCCGCAGAGAGCGGCAGCGCCGATATCATCGATGTGGAGCTGTTCAAGGGAGATGATATCGTTCGTGAGTTAATTGCGGCTGCGCATGCCTGCGGGGTGTTCGTGATCGTATCGAATCACGATTTCCACGGAACACCCTCCCAGGAGGAGATGATCACACGGCTGCGCAAGGCCCAGGAGCTTGGCGGGGATCTGCCCAAAATCGCTGTCATGCCGCAGCATGCGGGTGATGTGCTGACGCTGCTGGCTGCGACGAATACGATGCGGGAACAGTATGCGGACCGTCCGATCATAACGATGTCCATGGGCGGAGAAGGTGTAATCAGCCGCCTGGCCGGAGAAATCTTTGGCTCAGCGCTGACCTTTGGCGCAGCACACAAGCCCTCGGCTCCGGGCCAGGTGGCGGTAGCCGAGTTGCGCAGTGTGCTTGCGCTGCTGCACCGCAGCCTGTAGAATTGCGGGCATTCAAGGGATCAGGAAATACAGGCAGCTCCATCAGCTGGAGCTGTCTTTTTGCTGATCCTGCATCATAATTCCCCGCTCCTTAAATACCTCCTTGGCTACAAAGGTCGCATTCAGCACACGCGGAAATCCGGTATAAGGCACACAATGCAGGATGGCTTCCACGATTTCTTTAGGAGAAAGTCCTACATTAAGCGCTGCATTGATGTGAACGGTGAGCTGAGGCTCGCAACCGCCAAGCGTAGTGAGCGAGGAAATGGTGACTAGTTGGCGCTGCCGCAAATCCAGTCCTTCGCGGGGATAAATATCGCCAAAAGCAAATTCGATCACAAATCTGCCCAGATCGGGAGAAATGTCCTTCAGCGATTGAATTACATTTGTCCCTCCCTTGCCATCCACTTCCATCAGCTTTTCCCACCCGCGTTCATAACGTTCTGTTGTCATAAGGTAACCTCCGATTAATAGGGTATTTAACTTCTGAATTCAGGTTACAGCTTAGAGCGCGCTCTAATGCAACCGTTAATTTTTTGTGGTATGATTCCGCCATGGAGAACTTACTTACGATTCAGGAAATGTCCCGCCTGACGGGACTGTCAGCGCATACGCTGCGGTATTATGAGAAAGTTGGCATGCTGGAAGGCGTGTCCAGGAATGAACAGGGCTACCGGGCCTATTCTGAAGCTGATGTATCTTGGGTACAATTCCTGGTCATTCTGAGGGAGCTGGATATCCCCATCCGGGAAATGAAGCGTTATTCCGATCTGCGCAGCCAAGGTCCGTCGACTGTCCATGAGAGACGATTGATGCTGGAAGCCCACCAGAGCAGGGTCCAGCAGCAGATGCGGAAGCTTGGCGATAATCTCGGGAAGATTGCCGACAAGATTCAGTACTACAAAGTAATGGAGGAAGAGGTGGAGGCGGGTATAAAATAGAGCGGCAGCGGGATGATCCGCTGCCGCTCTGACTTTTACAAACGTGTAGAATAAGCCTACTCTTGTTCCGATCCGGTATACACATGAACGGCATCCCTCAGAAACCTGGCCGCGCCGGACCGGTTTTTGTCGTAGTAGGCGGTGAACCGCTCATCATCGACATACATTTGTGCGACTCCGGCATGGGCCTCTTTGGTATAGGTATCCCAGTAGAAGGTCAGCCATTGACGGTGCAGATCGGCGGCTTTTTGGGCCAGTACGCTTGCCGGATCACCGTCCTCCATGGCCTGCTCCAGTGCGGCGAACATCTCAGCCTCCGTCTCCTGAACCCTGTCGTACTGTTCCTCCGTCATATTTCTCAGCTTGCGGTTCGACTTCTCTACAGCTTCATCTCCATATTTTCCGCGGATTTCCTGTCCATACTTCTGCTCGTTATCGTCGATCAGCTTTTGCTTAAAGCCTGCGAATTTTTCTTCATTGCTCATAGTTATTCTCCCTTCGGTTTGTGCCAGTGTCCGCTCGACGTTCAGGATCAGCCTATCCAATTGCTGTCTCCGCTGAAGCAGCTTCTCATGATGCTCGCGCAGGGCCTGGGCGCCGTCAAAGGAAGGTGCGGTTACAAGCGCTTTGATCCCTTCCAGACTTAGCCCCAGCTCCCGGTAAAAAAGAATCTGCTGCAGCCGGTCGACCTCGGCCTGGCCATAGATACGGTATCCCGAGGAGTTGATTCTCGCCGGCTTGAGAATACCAAACTCATCGTAATACCGCAGGGTCCGTGTGCTGATTCCCGCAAGCGCCCCCAGCTTCTGCACGGTATACTCCATCATTTCTTCAGCCTCCAGCTCATTCTCAGCGTGTATTTGAATAGATCGCTTCGCGTCAGCGACTTGCAAGCAGCTGCTTGCAAATTGAATGTACACCTTTACGTAACGGCAATGTCAATCTTTTTTATGATAAAAAAAACAGCGGCAGTCTCCCTAGTATACCCACTAAGGGAACTGCCGCTGTCATATGGCGATAATGAATGCAGTTTTACTTTTTGCCGAGCTGTGCTGCAAAATAGGCCTGCAATTCCGCCAGCTTGCGTGGATCAGCCAAAGCGTCCTCAGCCGGGAAATAGTGCTCGGCAACGAGGTCCCAGGTGGGAACGATCTTCTGCGCGTTCATCGCTTTGATTGCGATCTTGACTGTCTTGCGTTCTCTGGCATTGGAGAAGGTGTCCACATAGTGCTGGGAGCGTTCGAAGTCGAGATCCGGGAAGACGGCGCGGAAAATTTCCGCTGTCATCTTGGCATCGTCCAGCGCGCGATGCGCGGAGCCGGAAGGCTCCAGCTCGAATAGGGCCATCGCCCCTTCGACGCTGATATCATTGGTGAGGCCGCGGGCACGCAGCACGCCTTTGAGCAGATCGAAATAGGTGGCAGACAGCCAGTAGGTATCATCCATTTTGTGCATGCGGACATCCTGAATGATCCGTTTCATATCCTCACCGCCCCACGTCAGAAGGAGAACACCGTCCAGGCTCTGATCCAGCCAGGCCCGAAAGGCTGTAATCACCCTAGGGAACCGGTCGGCCACGTCTATATCTTCCTGGGGGATGCCCGTTTTTTTCTTAATGAACGAATTCAGGGTAGAGAAGTATATGGGTTTGATCAAAGCCGAGAATTCATCCTTATATTGCAATGAAGCGTCTAACCGGACGGCTCCAATCTCAATGACCTCCATAGGGTGCTCGCTGGCAAATTTGCGGCCGTTGAATTCGATGTCCAGAATAATATAATCCACAGGTAATGCCTCCGTTTCAGTGACTGGCGCTAGGATTGCCTTAAAATACGCCGACTATTCTATTTTAGCAAAAAAACGCAGGAATGGGGAGTTCAGAGGGAATCGGTTTGTTGACCGGAGATTTGACGTCTTTTTAGGGAGAGGAATTTCCTGCATTTGGATACCGTCCTTACGTATTCATGCATTTTTCCTTTTGATAAATCGGGAGATAGCGCTTTATTTGTAAAATTATATAAGGGAAAAGCAGGAGAAAAGTCGCGGTACGGCGAATTTCTTGTGAGTAGGAAGAGAGGAATGTGTGATGAAGAACAAGCCGAAATTTGATGTGCAGACATTGCAGAACGCTTACTCTTCTTTATGCGGATTGTCGATTATGATTACCAACCAAACGGATGAACGATTAACAGAACCTTCGGGTTTAACGGGTATGGTACGTCTTTTATTGGGTTTTGAGAGTCAATCTGCCGAAGATGCAATTACTAAAATTATTGAAAAGGTTAGCGGCATTCCTAAACCTATCGTATATGAAACCATATCGGGATTTAAGCTGCTGGTTGCCCCTATAAATTTTCATAAACAAACTGGTTATTACATTATTGCAGGTGTCTGGATAGAGGAAGGCAGCAAGGAGCTCATCGCAGAACGAATATATGAAACGATTCATCCCGATGAATGGGAGCACTGGATTCGTGCCCTGGATACTGTAGCAACGTATAACAAAGAGCATACAGGAGGTATTCTTCATCAACTGGAAACCTTGGCCGATACGATTAGTGTCCTTCTTGAACGGGAGCAGCGGGAGAATCACTCTGCATACAAACTGCAGTTGTTGAACCTTACCCACCTGATCGACTCCAAAAGCCCTAACTGGCTGAAAGGGGTGCTCGGCATATTCACACGTGTTATGGGGCTTGAATTTGCAGGATATGCCGGCAGCATAGACGAAAAGGGACAATTCACGATCATTGAAACGACTGGTATGCCTGCAGAGCAATCCTTATCAGGTGCTTCCTTTTTCTCGGGTGAAGGCTTCCTGGGGCAGGTAGGGCTCTCCAAACAGATGGGGTATTGGGAGAATGCGGACCGGGACCCGAGAAGCTACTTCTTCACTATGCGGGGAATCAAACCTAAAGTCATCATTTGTTATCCCATAAAATATAAAGGTCAACTATTTGGGTTGTTGTTTGGCGGAGATTCTTCGAGAACGGAAATATCGGAAGAGGAAGCGGATATGGGATTGCTGGCAGCCCATCAGATCTCATCTTCTATATACCACTTGGATAGTGAAGATGCAATCGAACGGCGCAGCCTGCGGATTAAGACTTTTCAGGAATTAACCCAGGCATTTGTTGCTGTCCAGGACAGGGAAGACTTCCTGCAAATGTTTCTTGAATCTATACAGCAGCAGATCCACAGCTCTTTCATCTGCCTATTGCACCACCAGCCCGAAAATGATGGAATGAAAATATATACTTCTCCCTCTGCTTCAAAAGAATGGTATTCCGTATATGCTGCGGATGCTGAAGCTGTCTATTTTGGAGACGGGATGCCGGGGTTTAGTATGCTGCGCAGACCCTTGCAACGTGAATGGGAGGGCAGGGAGGTAGTAGAATTTCCAGTGGCTTCCGGTCAAAAACTACTGGGGATGGTTACTATCCAATTTATAGATGATAGGCAATACAAGGAATATGCGATGTTCATTCAGGCAATCTGCGGTTTTGTGGTGGCTAAATTAGTGGTAGCGCAACAAGCGGCCCCGCTTATGAATAGAGACATTATTCGCCTGCTCCAGGATTCGTTGTTAATGTGGAAACCGGAAGCGTATCATAAGGGGACCCGGGTAAAAGAGCTCGCGGCGGGTTTGTTGCAAGAATTGAATCGTCCATCCGAAGAGATCGAATGGATCGGGCAGGCAGGTCTGCTCGCTGAATTTGATGCAGAACTGTTGACCGGGTACTTCGGAGCGGCCCCGCTGGTTATGCTGCTGCGTCAACTGCAACGGTACAGGTCAGGACAACAAGAGGACATAGGAGAAAGTTCCTATGCTTTCCTGGGACAAGTGCTGTTGATCGTTATATCGTATCTGGAAAAAGGGGACATGGAGTGGAAGGAAGCTCTTCCTGTTCCCGTGAATGAGTCCATCCTGCGCTCTGCAGAACAGTTCTTGCACAGGCAGAACTCACCCGAAGCCGCCCGGCTCCCGGCTGAAAATAAAGAACGGCTGACTTCAAGAGAAGAAGAGATTCTAGGTCATTTGGTTCAAGGAATGAATAATAAGGAAATCGCTGAGAGGCTGTTCATCAGCATGCATACTGTTAAGAATCATATCACCAAGATCTATGAAAAGCTTGGTGTTAGCGGCCGGGCCCAGGCGATTTCTCAAATGTACCAGACCTCCATAAGCCATACGGTGAAGAAGCAATGATCCCCTTTGTTAGGGCACATTGCTTTTTTTGTGCTGTGGAAAAGGAAGAGTTTCCTGTAGAAAATAGGAACATATTGTCGATAAAAAGGAACTAGTGACAATAGGCACAAGGAACTAGTCCGATCATAATGAAAGAGAAATATTTCACAAAGCTAACCGTTATATAAGACTTTTCCAAATGCAAAGAATAAAGAGCGGCTGGGTAGGGCCTGGGAGAATTGCACAAAACGGAGAGTAGTCTGTGGAGTGCTTGAAAGCGCATACAAATAGTAACCACTTAGAGGAGTGTTTCAGATGAAATTTAATATCCGAACTAAATTATTGGGGAGCTTCCTGCTTGTTGTTGCGTTGCTTCTGATTATCAGCGGATTGTCGATTGTTAAAATGGGGCAAATGAACAGCAATTCAGTGCAGATGCGCGAGTATAATTTCCCTGGATTAGTCCATATGGAGAACATCCGGACGGATCTGTACAAACTCCGGGGCGATCTGATGAAGATCATACTGGAAACAAGAGCTTCCGAATTTGGTAAGATCCAATCGACGATTCAGGAAGACCAGAAGGATCTGGCTTCCAATATCAAGGATTACGGAGAGCTTTCACTCGATACCGAACAAAAAGTATCCCTGGAGAGCATCAGAAAAAATGTGGAAAGCTATAATGCAGCGGTTCCCAATATCATTGAGCTCGGAGTCAATAATGATAATGTAAGGGGCTATCAAGCAATGCTTGATTCAGTTCCTTATCTGCAAAAGGCGCAGGATACAGTGAACCTTGAAGTAGAGAAAGTAGTAAATGACGCGAATAAAAATATTGAGGCCAATATAGGCAGCTACACTTCCGGGAAATACACCGTTATCATCTTTGCGTGTCTGGCTACAGCCATTGCCATCGTGCTCGCCTTATGGATCTCGCAGGGAATTGTAGGCCCTGTATCCAAGATTCTGTCAATCATGGTCAAAATGGCCGGTGGAGATCTCAGAGAGCAAATCTCACTGAAAAACCGGGACGAGTTCGGCAAGCTTGCCAGTGCTGTCAATGAGATGATAACCAGCTTGAGGAAATTAATTGGTGGAACAGCTGAGTCTGCTCAAAGTGTAGCGGCTTCCTCCGAGGAAATCTCGGCTACCACTGAACAAATCGCTTCCGGCAGCCAGTCCCAGGCTATGGCAGCACAAAATATCAATCATCTGATTCAGGATCTGGTCAGAGGCATTGATGAGGTAGCTAAGAATGCCGAACAAGTCTCGGAGTTATCCAGTCAAACCCGTCATGGTGCTGAAGAGGGAAGTAATGCAGTAAGGGAATCCGGTCTGGGTATGAGTAATTTGTCAGAGAAGATGGGGCTTCTTGAGCAGGACTCCCAAAGAATCGGGGAGATTATTGAGGTGATTGACGAGATTGCTGAACAAACCAATCTGCTTGCCTTAAATGCGGCAATTGAAGCGGCGCGTGCCGGTGAGCAGGGAAGAGGTTTTGCCGTTGTGGCTGATGAAGTCCGTAAGCTGGCGGAACGGAGCAGCGAAGCCACGAAACAAATTGCTCACATCATCCGGGGAATGCAAAAGAATACGGTACTCAGTGTACAGGCAGTAAGTGAGGTATCTGCACTGTCAGACCGGACGGAGGGGCTAATCAAGGGGATTGTTGACCGTGTAAATGAAACTACCCACCAAATTACCGGTATTGCTGCGGCATGCGAGGAACAGGCAGCACAAACGAATGAGGTTCTCTTCTCCATTGAGGCTGTAGCGGCGGGTAGCCAGGAGTCAGCAGCAGCAGCAGAGGAAACGGCAGCATCCTCGCAAATGCTCGCCAGATTAGCTGACGAATTGAATAGCTCCATTTCAGCCTTCAAGCTGGTGTAAGGAGGATGAATGATGCAGGCAACAGCGAGTACTGAACAATATGTTGTATCCCGTCTGGGAAGCGAGAAGCATGCTATTAATATTCGTGATATCAATGAAATCATCAAAATGGAGCATATCACAGGAGTGCCCAACAGCAAGCCATTTATCAGAGGCGTTATTAATTTGCGGGGCAGGATTGTCCCGGTGATCAGCTTATGCAGGAGATTCGGCATTCCCGAGACGCCCATGGGAGCTCAGTCACGCATCATTGTGGTGGGCTACAAGCAGGAGGCTATTGGCATTATTGTCGATGCCGTGGAGAAGGTGACTTCTTTTCAGGAAATTGAGCCTCCGCTTGAATCTCGTGAAGTCCAAGGTGCTCAATATATGGACGGAATAGGACAGAGTGCAGACGGGTTAATCAGCATTCTGAATGTTGATCGGTTGTTTGGTGAAGGGTGACGCATGAAGGAGAGCGAAAAAGATGAATGATTTTCATAATTCTGCGTATTTGGGTGTCTTTTTAGATGAGATGGAAGAACAGCTTCAGCTTTTGGATGATTCCTTGCTGATGCTGGAAAGCGTGGGCTGTCAGCAAGACACCATTCAAAAAATTTTCCGGGCTGCACATACCTTAAAAGGATCTTCTGCAGTCATGGGTTTTAAGCAGCTTAACAGACTGACCCATCAGATGGAAAGTGTATTTGAGCTGATCCGGTGCGGAGAGCAGGAGGTAACCTCCGAATTATTGAATATTCTATTCGACTGTATCGATTTCATTAAGGAGCTCCGCCACTCCATTCTGGGTGGTGTGATGGAGGAGGGAGACACAACGATCCTCATGGGGCGGCTGGAAGAAATCCGGGGTTCCGCTTCGGGCACACCCGTAAACCATGAACAGTCAGTTAAAAAGTCTGCACCTGCTCTACATATTGTCTTTGATAATGTTCAGAAAGGAAAAATACAAACGGCTCTGGAAAGCGGCTACGAGGTTATGGCTATTCATGTTCATATGGCGGAAGAGGAATCCATGAAATATGTAAGGGCCAAGCTCGTCGAAATTAATCTGACAGAGCATGGGGAAGTTGCTGCCTGCTACCCGGAGCTGGAAATGATTGAGAAGGATGAGTTATTTACCGGAACTGTAGTGTATATTTTGATTACCCGACAAATCCAGCAGGACATTATCCGTAGTCTGACCCATATCTCCCAAATTGATTCCGTACGTATTGAATATATTACAACTTTGAATCTGGATGCCTTTATAGAAGGGAAAGTAGTGCCAGAAGTCGAAAAGAGCAAAGTACAAGAACCCCGCAAGGATATAGTCAAAGTTAATGAGGTTCAGGTAATTTCTGAGAAAAAGGTACAGGTGGCTCAGACGGTTCGCGTTGATGTGGAACGTCTTGAGGGTCTTCTGAATCTGGTAGGCGAATTAATCATTGATAACACTAGGCTTCGCAGTATACGTGCCAAGCTAAGCGAGCAGTTCAAAAACAATGGCGATATTAATGTCCTCAATGACATTGCAAGCCATTTGAACATGGTCGTTACCGATCTCCAGGAAGGAATGATGAAGACACGGATGCTGCCGATTGAGCATTTGTTTGGCCGTTTTCCGCGTATGGTCCGTGATTTGGCTCAGAAATCGAATAAAGAAATCGAATTCATCATTGAAGGCAAAGAGACGGAGCTTGACCGTACCCTGATTGAAGAAATCAGTGACCCGCTCATTCATATCCTGCGTAATTCGGTGGATCATGGACTGGAGCTGCCGGAAGAACGGGCTGCGATGGGCAAACCGTGCAAAGGAACCATAGTGCTTCGGGCCAGCCATCAAGGGAATATGATCGTAATTACTATCGCAGATGATGGCAGGGGCATAGATGCGGAAAAGGTTAAAGAAATGGCAATCCGTAAAGGGTTCGTTAGTGCTGAAGAGGCCAGCCATATGACGGAAAAGGAACTTGTGATGCTGATTTTCCGTTCAGGCGTTTCCACAGCCCAAACGGTCACAGATCTGTCCGGGCGGGGCGTTGGAATGGATATTGTGAAATCGCATATTGAGAAACTAAATGGCATCATTGATATTGAAACCACGCGGAATGAAGGGACCGTATTTACCATAAAGCTTCCCTTAACCCTTGCCATTATAAGATCTTTGCTGGTGAAGCTGGGAAGAAGTACATTTGCGGTTCCGTTAGTGAATGTGATTGAAATCTTCAGGCTGAAGACAGCGGATATTCTTACGGTACAAGGGAAAGAAGTGTGTAAATTCCGCAATCAGGTACTGCCTCTTGTACGTCTTCACCGAAAACTGCAGGTGCAGGAAGAGCTTGAACCGGCTAAGGACCGCTTGTTCGTGGTAATCGTAGGATTGGCGGATAAACGGGTCTGTCTGGTCGTCGATCAAACCATCGGCAATCAGGAGATCGTGATCAAATCGCTGGGGAATTATATCGGTAATGTTTCTTATATTGCCGGGTCAACGATTCTTGGAGACGGTCATGTGGCCCATATATTGGATGTCGGCTTCATTGCCCGTGAGACAGGCTCCTCATACGAGGCACTGCTGGCAGAAGACATGAAGGGTGAACAGGTAGATGCTGAAGGTGAGAAATATGTGACCTTCAAGCTGTCAGGTTTGGATTTCGGAATTCCGATTTACAAGATGAAAGAGATTCTGCCTGTACCTGAGATTCACCCTCTGGTCTCTGCGCCTGCACATGTTCTGGGGATGATTCATCTGCGGGGAATGCTGTTTCCGGTGTATGATTTACGGCCTCAATTGGGAATGAGCGCCTTTGAGCAAGCCCCCGGCTCCCGGATCATGATCTGCGAAGTGTCTGGACATGAGGTGGGAATTGTAGTTGATGAGGTTGCGCAGGTTTGCCCGCTCTCAAGAGCATACATGGAAGAAACGCTGGATTATGTGCTTATGAATTCAGATATGCTCGATGCCATATACAAACAAAACCAACAGTTTATCCATTTGCTGAATTTGGAGAAGATGCTGAATTTAGAAATTAAGCGGAAAGAGGTGGGTTGATTATGGAGAATATCTTGAAGGATCAGGTACAGCTGCTGAACTGGAATACAGATGTAACGTTAAAAAACGTGGACGAATTCCGCGGAGCGATTGAGAAGCTGGTCGAAGGAGAGAAGACAAAGCTTATCCTGGAGCTCACGAAGGTAGCCTATCTGAATAGCGCGGCCCTGGGTGTGATTGCTGATGCTGTGCTTGGCGCAGGTCGTGCAGGCAAAGAGCTCATTATTGTGGGTGTCCAATCAACTGTAGGTGAAATTTTCGAAATTGTCCATTTCAGTGCATTGATGAAGATCTTCACTGCACTTGAAGAAGGCTACGCCTATTTTACAGGTGAATTGAAATGAACAACGTGAACAGCGGGACGTACGGGCAGATTCTGGTGATTCATTCGAGAAGTGATATTGCTCTTGCTATGAAGACAACCCATCGAATTGCTATGCTTACGGAATTCTCTGACCACGAATCTATACTCCTGCAGTTGGTCACTGAAGAAGCCTGCATGAATGCTTTTGAGCATGGTTGTCCCTCAGGTACTTGTGAATTCAGAATTTCATGGCTGGTTGAATCCGATATTATGGAGATCAGGGTTTGTCAGAATGGAGGGTCCTTTGAACTGAGCAATGAACCAAACCAGCCGGTCAAAATAGGGTCACGCGGAAGAGGGCTGGTTCTGATTCAAGGCATTATGGATGAAGTACGCTTAATCCCTACGGGTCCCTATATCACCCTCTCCATGCGTAAGAAAAGGAAAGTGTAATGAACAATAGGATATATGGCTTGTTGAGAGAAAAAGCCTCCAAAAACAAGGCTCTCGTTATTCTTGTCCTTCTTGTCGTAGTGAATATGTACAACCTTCTGTTTGTGGATAAAAAGTTCGGATATGAGTATATTGTTGATCTGCTGACACAATTTATTATTTTGACACCCCTGTATATCTTGTATACACGGCAGGAAGGGAATACGAAGAAACTCAGAGATAGTGAGCAGCGGTATAAATCGTTATTTCTCTACAATAATGCAGGAATATACGTGGTAGATCTCCATGGCTCCATCATTAGTGTAAGTCCCAATCTTCTGGATCTTCTCGGACATACTGAGGCGGAGATTAGGGACACTTCATTTATTGATCTCTTTCACCCGGCCGATATCCCGTTAATTCAGGAGACCTTTCGCGATATTACGAACGGGAGTATTCTTTCTACCTCCAGCAAGCTACAGCTGCGCCATAAAAACGGACAGTATCTGATCTTTGATTTATCCAGTGTTGCTCTAATGGCCAATGGAGAAATTCAGGGGGTTATCGGTTTTGCCAAGGACATTACTGAATTTGAAAGTGTTCAGAATAAATTGGGTGAAATTCAGACCCAGCTTAACAACATTTACAGGAGTATTGATATTATCTTATGGTCGTTTGATGTGACCCGCAATCAACTGCTAACCATCTCGCCGGCATGTGAGAAGATATTCGGCTACTCTGCAGAGGAATATTATCAATACCCCGATTTATGGTCGGCGCAGGTCTATGACGAGGATAAGGATTTGGTGAAGGGCCGAATGTCTTCCATTGTTGAGGGGATTGCCGTTCATCTGACTCTTGAATACCGGATTATTCATGCAAGCGGGGAGATCCGCTGGGTAGAGAGCCGGATGTTTCCTTTAGCTGGCCCTAGAAATGGGGTCATAGGTGTAAACGGAGTTGTGCTCGATATTACCGATAAGAAGCAGATTGAAAAGAATAAGCAAACAGACCTGGATTTGGCCAGACAGGTTCAGAAGAGTGTACTCAGTCAACCGATACATACACCTTCCTTCTCCATTAACGCAAAATACGTTCCTTCCCGGAACCTTGGAGGAGATATGTATGCCTGGTACCGCTTGAAAGAGAACCGCTACGGGGTTCTGATCATGGATGTTATGGGGCATGGGGTTTCTTCGGCACTTATTTGCATGTCCATCCGTTCTTTACTGAGGGGGATTATCCAAGCCAATCTAACTCCGGAAGAAGTCATTCATGAATTAAATAATCATATGAACAAGCTGTTCAGCGTGGCCAAGGGGACTACGAATTTCTTTTTTACAGCTATCTATTTGATAGTGGATGCAGAGAAGCACACCGTAGAATATATAAATGCAGGACATCCCAGCGGACTGCTTGTAGATGGTAGCGGCGAAGTATTCCGTTTGAAATCTTCCAGTCTTCCCATTGGTTTGATTCCCCAAATGAAGCTTCAAAAACAGACTCTTTCCTTCAAGGGAGCCGCCCGGGTACTCTTATATACCGACGGGTTGATCGAAAGACCGGGATGTTTGTTAAAAGACCAGATCGGTCAGCTGCTACAGGTAATGGAAGAAACCAGACTTGAGCCGATTTCGGCGGTAATGGACAAGCTGCTTGCGTTCAACAAAGAAAACCAGCAGGGTGAGCAAGAGGAACAGGATGATATTTGCCTCGTCTGCATGGATGTATGCGGTGATACTGCCGTGGAAACGGATGATACTCTGTAAGGAGGGACTGGAATGGATACAGAAACTCTGCTTTGGAAGCATATATGCGAGCTGGAGGAGCTGCTGCTGACCACGGAGGTTCGGACATCACCGCAGCAGCTCTCGCTGCTGCTTGCGGATGACTTTTTTGAATACGGAAGCTCCGGCACCTCTTAATCCCGGATCACATGGCCCTGCCCGAGCGTGATTTCCACAAATCCGGCCATTTGCTTGGCTTGATAGCGGATCGGCCTGATGCTGCCCATAATGATGATGTTACGGACATCGGCTGTACCTTCTGCAGGAAGAGCAAAAGCTTTGATATAGGGGAATTCTTCGCTAAGGGTCGTGTGGATGGCACCCATCAGGCGGTCCCTTTCGCTTCTGCCCATCAGGTTCATGATGATCGAACCGCGGCTGTTCAGCTTGGAGCGGGCCAGGGCAAAGAACTCGCTGGAAACCAGATGCTGCGGGGTACCGTCTGCGGTAAAGGCATCCAGAAGGATGAAGTCATAGCGGTGGTCCGGCTCACTCTCCAGAATGCTGCGCCCATCCCCGATAACAACATTGTCCTGGCTGCAGCCAAAGTGCTGCCTGCTGAGCTTCACAACCTCTGCATTTACCTCGGCGGTCTTAAAGCGTTTCTCTGCGAAGTATCCGGCGATCGTCCCGATGCCATGTCCAATGACAAACACATCCTCGAACATCGCCCCTCCTGACTCCATTAAATGGATCATTGCTCTAGGATATTCAAAGACCACCCGGCGGGGGTGGTTAAGATCAAGGGCTCCCTGAATAGCGTCTCCCGAAAACTGCAGCACGCGGAATCTGCCTCTCTCACCATATAATTCTGTGGTATCGTAAACTTGGATTCCATGCCCATCCCCAGCGGTGCTTAACCATAGCTGCAAAGCGATCATTCTCCTTAAACAAGTGAAATGCGTTTATATTCGTTCGGTGTGACGCCGACTATTTTTTTGAACAGCTTATTGAAATAGGCGGGATCGGGGTAGCCGACTTCAGCTCCGATCTCGTGAATCTTCAGATCATGGGCATTCTTCAGTAGCTGCTTGGCCTTGCGGATACGGATTTCAATCACATAGTCGGTCAGGGTCAACCCGGTTTCCTGCTTGAACAGCTTGCTCAAGTAGCTTGGTGTCAAAAATACCATCCCTGCCAGCATGTTCAAATCGGCGTGCTGATTGTAGTGGGCTGCTACCCAGCGCTTCACGGTTTCGACAGCGGTACCTGACAGCTCCAGACGGTGCGTGCGGATTATGCTTAATGCGTCTGTGAAGGTGGAGATGAACATCCGCTCGATCTCTTCAAAGCTCATGCAGGTCTCGATCTGTTCTTCAAGCGAAGGCCGGCTGCTTACTCTGTAAACGGCTCCGAATTCCTGAAGCTCCTTGCGTGCTGTGTCCTCAACTTCCCGGCAGGCCCGCAGAATATGTTCAGGACAAGCCCGCTGCGACTCCAGCAAAGAGAACATGGAATGGAGATGTCCCAGAACGCCGGATATATTCAAAATTTGCAGATCGTGAATCAACGGCTCACGCACAGGCGAAAAGGGATCACTCAGGCTGATGTCCGTAGCCGGAAGCTCCTGAGCAGTAATATAATGCAGCGGCTGCGAATTGTAAATCCCTGCATCACAGGCCCGCTTGGCTTCCAGGTAGGCGGATCTAAGCTTGGAGGGAGTGCGGTATGAGCCGCTGACTCCGGCATGGAGGCATTGTCCGCTGCTTGCTGCCCGGATAGTCGCGCCGATACGGTTCAATTCCGCAGCTGTTAAAGGCTCGGCAGAATACCAGATCCATACATACAGTCCCTTTCTGATTTCCAGAAGGTCAAGCAATATTTCCTTCTCTTGCCGCAGACTGTCTGAACAGGCACAGACGGTTTCCCGCGAGCTTCCTTTGAGCACGAACACGGAGAAGTAAGGCTGGGGCAAGGTAAGGCTGCTTAGAAGGATTTCGGATGGCTGCTCGACATGCAGCAGCGAGAGCAGAAGCCCGGAACGCTGGCGTTCTTCTTTTTCCCGAAACACCCTCTGCTCCTCATCCAGACGGTAGAGCACTTCAAAAAGCTGCTCTTTGTTGATAGGTTTCAGTAAATAGTCCACAGCAGAGCTGCGGATTGCTTCCCGGGCATAATTGAATTCTACAAATCCGCTCATCAGCAGCGTACGTATCCGCGGATACCCGGCTTTGAGCTGTTTGATCAGCTCGAGCCCGTCGACATGCGGCATCCGGATGTCTGTAATGACCACATCAATCTGAAGGGAGGGAAGGGCATCCAGCAGCTGCTTGCCGTCGCCATACGTTCCTATGACAAGAAAGCTGCTGCTCTCCTTGCCTATCATCCGGGCCAGGCCCTCGCGAATCAGAATCTCATCATCTACAATCACAATACGCAGCAATCCGGAATCCCTCCTTAAAATAACTAGTATTATTCCTCCCGGAGACGGCTGGTGAGCGCTTCAATGCGCAAGGTGACACGGGTGCCTCTGCCGGGCTCGCTGCTTACGCTTAGACCAAGCAAAGGGCCGTAATGCAGGCGGATCCGCTCGTTCACATTCCTAAGACCAATGCCGAACCTTTCACCGTCTGCTCCGCTTCTCAAGCTGTCGTTCAAAGCACGCAGAGTGTCACCATCCATACCCACACCGTCATCCTCTACGCAAAATACGGCTTTGCCATCCTCTTCCCAGCCTTTGATGCTCAGTGTACCGGGTCCTACCTTCGGTTCCAGGCCATGAAAGACAGCGTTCTCGACGATCGGCTGCAGGACCAGCTTAATGACAGGAAGGGGGAGTAATGCTTCCGGCACTGTAATATCCAGTTTGAATTTATCCGGGAAGCGGATCTGCAGCAGATGCAGATAATTCCGTACATGGTCCAGCTCGTGGCGGATCGTAACCATCTCTTCGCTGCGGACAATGCCGTAGCGCATTTGCAATCCGAGCAGATAGGTCAGCTCCGCGACCCGCGGGTCCTCGCTGCTCTCGGCCAGCATACGGATCGATTCCAGGGTGTTATAAATGAAATGCGGGTTAATCTGGTTCTGCAGTGCCCGCATATCGGCTTTCTGTTTTCTTTTTTCCGTCAGAGAGACCTCCTGCAGCAAATCCTTGACCCGGACGATCATCCGGTTGAAGTGGCTGCCAAGCATGCCAATTTCATCGTTGTATTTGGGATGCAGCCAGACCTCCAGATTGCCGTGCTGCACCTGCTTCATCAGCCTGACCATCGATTTCAGCGGTTTTGTCAGCGCATGCGAGATGATCGTAGCGACGAACAGGGCAAAGGCTATAATCGCGAGTGTGGTCAGAATCAGCGTATTGCGGTTTTTCTCTACAGGCGACAGAATACGGGATAGCGGAATGGTAACCATTGTCGTCCAGCCGGTTTGCTTGGATACGGTGTATACGGCCAGGTAGGGCTGTCCGTCCAGCTCAATCTGAAAATGTCCTTGATCCTGTTTCACATGACCCAGCAGCTGCTGCCGGGTGAGCGCCTGCTTTTCGGGAGTTGCCTTCTCCGTATCTTCACCGTCATACATTAGCTTCCCCTGATCATCCACCACTAGGGTGTTGCCCTGAGTCACAGCATTTACGGGATCCAGAATACCCTTGAATAGGCGGATGTCGATATCGAAGACGAGAATTCCGATGCTTTTCAACGTGCTTACGGAATAGATCGTGCGCAGCACACTGAAGACCTCCCGCTGTTCGGACGAGTTCACCTGGATGCTGTGTCTCCCCTGAATGACAGGAGCCGTTCCTCCGGCTTCGCTGAGGCTTTTCCATGTAGACAGCCGGTCCTTCGGAAAAGTCATGTTGATACCTGCAGCCGTATCGTAAAAAACGGAATCGTACTGGTCCACCATATAGACGGCCAGGATTTCGCTTTTCGTGGGTTTCAGATAACTGAGGAACATCGACATGGCGGTATTTTTATCCCAATCGGTGCTCTTCTGCGTCAGGTAGAGCTGCACATCGGTATTATACAGCGGTAAGGTAGTATACCGTTTCAAGTCTGCCACATAGCGGTCCATCGTATCCGATGCGTTCGAGGTCATTTGGCCCGCGCTGTCCGTGGCACTTTCCAGAACAGAACTGAACATGGAGCGGGAGGACAGATAGCTGACATAAGTAATGGGCATGGAAATCAGAAATACAAACACAACAATCAGCTTGCGCTCCATCGGCAGGTCAGCCAGGAACAACCACATTTTGCGAAAAATCCTCAGGATTGTTGACAGCACGTTGTTATTCCTCTCGGTACATTCCTTTCCCCTTATTTAACCGCGCCGCTGGTTACTCCTTCAAAAATGTAACGCTGCAGGAAAAAGTACAGAATCACTGTCGGCAGCAAAATCAGCAGAATCGCGGCACAGATCAGGTTCCATTCCCCGGAGTTGACCCCCTGGAAACGCATCAGGATGGTGGTGACCACGCCAAGGCTCTGTTTGGGCATATAAAGGTAAGGGATGTACATGTCATTGTATATGCTGATCGTCTTCAAGATCACTAGCGTAGCTGTCGCCGGGGTCAGGAGCGGGAAGATGATCGAACGGTAGATTTTGAACAGGGAAGCACCCTCCACCATGGCACTCTCATCCAGATCAACCGGAATGTTACGGATGAACTGCAGATACAGAATGATCTGGATCACGTCTGCGCCGATATACAGGACAATTGGGGCGCCGAGCGTGTTGTAGAGACCCATGTTCTTGATGATGCCGAAGGTGGCAACCTGGGTGGTGATGCTTGGGATGATGGTGGCTACGAGATAAGCCCCAAAGACGACCGGTTTCATTTTAAAAGAGAAGCGGCCAAGGACATATGCTACCATTGTCCCAAACAGAATGTTCAAGGTCAATGTAATTATTATAATCACGAGGACATTGCCGAAACCGCTGAGGAGCCCACCGCGCTGGAAGACGGCAACAAAGTTGTCGAAGTTCAGGAAGCTTTTTGGCAGGGACATCGAGCTGCTTGAATTGAATTCATCTGTAGATTTGAAGGCATTGACGACTACCACATAAGGAGGGAAGAGGACGACAAAGACCCCGATCAGGAGTGAGACGTATTTGATAATATCAACCAGACGAAATTTAGTGTGTGTCATGTTTATTTGTCTCCTCCCCGGTTAAGAACCAATTGCTGTACCAGCAGCACAATAACAACAAAGAACAGCAGAATAATGCTCATGGCTGAAGCCAGGCCGTAATTGTTATATGCGAATGCCGTCTCGACCACGCGCTGCACATAGGTCTGACTTGCGCCGGCCGGGCCGCCTTTGGTGAGTACGAATGGCAGGTCGAAGACCTCAAGCGCACCGGTAACAGTGAGGAAAAGATTCAATTGAATAACAGCCTTCATATTCGGCAGGGTCACTCTCCATAGGGTCTGAAAAGAGCCAGCACCGTCGATCTTGGCCGCTTCATAAATATCGCGCGGAATGGCCTGTAAAGAGGCGATGTAGATAACCATATTGTAGCCCATGAAGCGCCAGAAGCCGGTGGAGGCCAGTGAGTAGTTGACGAGACCTTCGGTCCCAAGCCAGCTGGTCTGGGCCAGATGGTGCAGTCCGATGCTGTCCAGGAACAGATTCAGCGAGCCGTTGGTGGTATCAAATACATAGCCGAACATAAAGGCAACGGCAACGCCGTTCATAATGTAGGGCAGGAAGAGCATAATCCGGAATCCGTTGCGGCCCCGCAGCTTGCTGTTCAGCACAACAGCGAAATAGATAGCCACTACGTTCTGGACAATCCCCATGACGAAGTAAGCAAAGTTATGGATGAATACCTTGAAAATATCAGGATTGCTGAAGACTTCGCGGTAATTATCCAGTCCTACCCAAGGCTTCTCGGGGCTGTAGCCGTCCCAGTTCGTGAAGCTGTAGTAGATGAGCTTGAGTGCCGGATAATACGTGAATGTAGCCAGCAGAAGCAGCGGAATGAGCAGAAAGGATACGATAATAATCGTTTTTTGTTTGCTATAGGATAATGTTCCTAACATCACTTGACCTACTTTCCTTGTGAGCGCTCTGTGATTTATGGCAAAATGGATTATCCGTAAAGGCGATAATCCATTTTGCGCCGTGTTATAGGATGCTAACGTTACAGCGTGACTTGAGATTAATAGCCGAGGTCTTTCTTAGCTTTAGCCCAGGCTTTATTCCATTTGTCAAAGACGGTTTGCGGATCTTTGGCAAGTACAAACTCCTGAAGCATGGCTGGAATATCAAGCTGTGCTTTGTTAGTGATTTCGGTAACCTTAGGATCATCCGGTGTACCTTCTTGCAGAGTTACGCCGGTAGCCTGGAATTCCTTCAACTGAGGCAGCTTGGATTCTTTGCCTTTCAGCGGAGAGATAAATCCGGCAAAATCTTCATATCCTGATTCTTCGATCATCCATTTCACGAAGGCTTTGGCAGCGTCTACATTTTTGCTGTCCTTAGCCACGGCATAGAAGAAGTCAGGGCTGAGCGGAGCAGTAAGTTTACCTGAGTTGTCGTAAGGAAGCGGGAAGAAACCTACGTTGTCAGAAGTTGTACCTGCGCCGACGACTTGATTGATTACCCAGTTGCCAAGGAAATACATGGCGAACTTGCCGGCTGCGATGTCTTTCTTGGATTGTTCCCAGTTGGTGGAGTTGATGTCTTTTTCCAGATAGCCTTTTTCGTTAAGCTCTCTCAGAAGGCTGAATGATTTGCCATAACCATTATCCATAGTGAAAGGAGTGTCCGTGTTCAGCTTGTCATTAGGGAAATCAGCTTTGTTCTCAATGATGCGAGGAACTGCAAATACCCAGTCGTTAAGCGGCCACTTGTCTTTGAAGTTGGAAGCCAGTGGCACAATACCTTTGGCTTTCAGCTTTTCGCAGGCAGCCAGGAATTCGTCCCAGGTCTTAGGAACTTCCGTGATGCCGGCATCGGCGAAGGCCTTTTTGTTGTAGACAATCCCGGAAGTGGAGTTACCTGTTGTAATTCCGTAGAGCTTGCCTTCATAGGATTTGAAGTCTTTAAAGGTAATCTTGTCATTCAGGCCAAGATCGTCCAGGGAAGCAAAATATTTAGGCAGATCCGAGTTTGGAATGCTTGGAACGAACATCACATCTGGAAGCTCTCCACTGGCCATTCTAACTTTGGCTTGCTGGTTGTAGTCGGTTTGGGAGGCTTCAAATTCGACCTTGATATTCGGGTATTTCTCATTAAAGCGCTTAACATATTCGTCATACTCTTTGCCGATCATGTCGGTTCTGTTGGTGAGGAAGGTGATTTTGCCGCTGATGTCGGTGCCGCTTGCTGCGGCCGGTTCAGTGGTTGCTGACGCATTACCACCGGTACCTTCAGTATCCGTAGTTGCTGCAGGCTTGTCTGCGGCTGAAGCGGCATTATTATTGTTGTTGTTGGAGCCGCAGCCTGTCAGGGATAAAGAGAAAATCATGATGATAACAAAACATAACGAAAATAACTTGTTTCTCATTGCGTTGTCCCCTTTTTCGTTTTATTGTTAGCGTTTACATTAGTTATTATAACGATAAATTTCGGATTGAGAAATGGATTGAATTATTATTTATTGTCTTTATTTATTCTGTTTAAATGAATATAATTAGTTTGTTGCTAACAATAGGATAACAAAATACAATGGAAATGAACATTATTCATGAAAGCGCATGCTTACAATACTTTAGGACGTATGTTTTCCAAGTGAGTCTGGTATGATGCAGACCCAAGGAGCTTAGGCTCACAACACTTAAGCCCATGCTTCCGTAGCGAGTTTTGTACGATGTGATTACAGGATGTCTATGCTCACAAAACTTTTAGGAGGTTCTAATGAAGCACATACAACTGAAATTGGACAACTGGCAATTTAGAGCATGTGATGAAGAGGAATGGCTGCCGGCAGCTGTACCTGGAACGGTGCATACTGATCTGCTCCGCAATGAACGAATCCCACAGCCCTTTTATGGAAAGAACGAGCATGACCTGCAATGGATCGATAAGAAAGACTGGGAATACCGGACGGTCCTGCAACTGGAAGAGAAATGGCAGCAGCATGCTTGTACTGAGTTGGTCTTCAAAGGACTCGACACGTATGCGGATGTCTATGTAAATGATGTGCATGCGCTCTCAGCAGACAATATGTTCCGGGCCTGGACTGTGGATGTGAAGGGGCTGCTGCAGACCGGGCAAAATGAGATTCGCGTGAGATTCCGTTCCGTAGTGAATGAAGATCTGCCGAAGCTGGAACAGCTGGGTTATGCGCTGCCGGCACCCAATGACCAATCCGAGCTTGGCGGACTTGGGGGACAGCAGATCAGCGTATTTGCCCGCAAAGCGCCGTATCATTACGGCTGGGACTGGGGGCCAAGATTCCTGACCAGCGGCATCTGGCGTGAGGCTGTGCTGGAAGGCAGGGATACCGTTGCTATTACAGATGTATATATCCGGCAAAATGCGGTGAACCGGGAAGAGGCCCGGGTGACTGTGCTTGTGGAAGTGGATGCCCCGTCCGGATGGAACGGTCTGCTGCGGATCAGCAGCGGCGGTCAGGAATGGATGAAATCCGCTGCGGTACAGCCGGGCAAGCAGACATTGGAGCTGGAAGTTGTCCTGGATCAGCCCCGTCTATGGTGGTGTAATGGTCTTGGGGCACCTGAGTTGACTGTATTTCGGGCAGAGCTGCTCCAGGAAGGGAAGGCCGTGGCGCAGACTGATGTTACTACCGGACTTCGGGAGATCAAGCTGGTCCGGAAGCCGGATGACCGTGGGGCTTCCTTTTATTTCGAACTGAATGGTGTGCGGGTTTTTGCCAAGGGTGCCAATCATATTCCAAATGACAGTTTTTCCACGGAAGTTACCGAGGAGCGTTATCGTCATGAGATCGCCTCGGCAGCAGCCTCCAATATGAACATGCTGCGGGTATGGGGCGGCGGGATCTATGAAGAGGAAGTTTTTTACCGGCTGTGTGATGAGTTCGGGCTGCTGGTCTGGCAGGATTTCATGTTTGCGTGCAGCATGTACCCTGGTGATGAGCCATTCCTGGAGAATGTGCGCGAAGAGGCTGTCTATAACGTGCGGAGATTGCGCAACCATCCGTGCATCGCTTTGTGGTGCGGCAATAATGAGATGGATTCGGCGTGGTCGCACTATGAAGACAATATGGGCTGGGGCTGGAAGGAAAAGTACAGTCCGGAGATCCGTGAGAAGCTGTGGAAGGATTATGAAGCAGTATTCCATCGCATCTTGCCGGAGGCTGTAGCCGCCTGTCACCCGGATGTGGATTACTGGGCATCTTCACCGATGCGGGACCTTACCCATGACCTGAATCAGCATGCCACGCGGATTGCTGGTGAAGGGGATGTGCACTACTGGGGGGTATGGCATGGAAGCGAGCCTTTTGAGAACTACAACGTTAAGGTTGGCCGCTTCATGAGTGAATACGGCTTCCAGTCTTTCCCTGAGCTGAAATCGGTGCTTAGTTATGCGGAAGATCGCGATATGGCGCTGGAATCTGAAGTGATGCTCGCGCATCAGAAGAACGGGCGCGGCAACCTTCTAATTAAGGAGTACATGGATATCTATCTTCCGCAGCCGAAGGATTTCAGCAGTTTCCTCTATATGAGCCAGATTCTTCAGGCAGAGGCCATGCGGATGGCTATTGAGAGCCACCGGAGAAACAAACCCTACTGCATGGGTACGCTGTATTGGCAGATGAACGATTGCTGGCCGGTGGCCTCCTGGGCGAGCATGGATTACTACGGCCGCTGGAAGGCGCTGCAATACACAGCGCGTAATAGCTATAAAGATCTTCTGCTCTCCATTGACGGCTCGGACGGGCATACCCTGAAGGTGCATGCCGTTTCTGACCGTCAGGAAGCGTTTGAAGGCGAACTACAGGTCCGGCTGCATGACTTCAGCGGCGCTGTGCTGCAGGAATGGTCACAGCCGGTGACCCTGGCAGCGGACACTACAGACGTCGTATTTATGGCAGGACTTGACGGATTGCTGGAGGGCCGCGAGTCTGACCGTGTTCTGTTCACTGCGTCTTTGCTGGCTGAAGGCCGGCTGCTGGAGCATAAGCACCATTACTTCGTGTCCGCCAAAGAAATTGCGCTGACCCTGCCGCACCTTACGGTGACAGAGGTTCCCGGCAGCAGCGGACTCAGCTTCAAGGTAACCAGTAATGTGCTGGCGAGAGGGGTGTATCTGACTACGGAAGAGGAAGGAATCTTCTCGGATAACTTCTTTGACCTGCTTCCAGGGGAGACGAAGACTGTGGAATTCTTCCTGCGCGGCAGCGGGGAAGCGGACTTCGTGCCGGCTGCTCCGAAGGGTCTTGAGATTCGCTCGATGGCGGATTACGTGGAATAGAGTCTTTGGGTTGAAACCTACAAGAGAGAAGGAATAAGGACCATGGCGATTTGGGTACAGGAAGACAAGGGGATATTCCACCTGCAGAGCAAGGGCATGAGTTACATCATCGAGCTGGTCAACGGCTATCCGGCGCATGTGTACTGGGGTGAAAAGCTGCGCCACGGCAGTAATCTGGAAGGCTTGCACCCGCTGGTGACCGGTGGCTCGCTTGACCGCCTGCCGCAGGAATACCCGCAGTACGGTACGGGGGATTTCCGTGTTCCGGCTTATCAGGCCAAGCTTGAGGATGGGACCCGGGTTACGGAGCTGCGCTACAGCGGTTACCGGGTGCTGGCGGGCAAGCCGAAGCTTGCGGGACTTCCTGCGGTGTATGTGGAGTCCGAGGAGGAAGCGGATACTCTGGAGCTTATTCTCCGCGACGATTATGCCAAGCTGAATGTTGTCCTGCGTTATTCCGTATATCAAGAAATGGATGTCATTGCACGATCCGCCGAATTTGTGAATGACGGTCAGGCTCCGCTGCAATTGCTGCGGGCACTGAGTACTTCCGTCGATTTCCCGGCAGGGGATATGGACATGATCTACCTGTCCGGCGCCTGGTCGCGGGAAGGTCGTCTCACCCGCAGGCAGCTGGAGCAGGGAAGTACTTCGATCGAGAGCCGCCGGGGGATGAGCAGCCACCAGCACAACCCTTTTGCCGCATTGGCGAAGCGTGGCACGGATGAGCGCCAGGGAGAGGTATATGGATTCTCACTGGTGTATAGCGGGGGCTTTGAAGCCGTGGCAGAGGTGGATTCCTTCGGAATGACCCGGCTCACAATGGGAGTGAATTCCTTTGACTTCTCCTGGCGGCTTGAGGCGGGGGAGAGCTTTCAGACACCGGAAGCGGTAATGGTCTATTCGGGACAGGGGCTTGGCGAAATGTCTAGAACCTATCACAGACTATACCGGACACGGCTCAGCAGAGGAGAGTATAGGGATAAAGAACGGCCGATCCTGGTGAACAACTGGGAAGCGACATACTTTGACTTCAATACCGATAAGCTGGAGGCTATCGCCGCTGAAGGCGCGAAGCTCGGCATCGAGCTGTTCGTGCTGGACGACGGCTGGTTCGGCAAGCGCGATGCGGACAACTCCTCACTTGGCGACTGGGTGGAGGATCTGCGTAAGCTGCCGGGCGGCCTGTCCGATCTTGCCGCCCGGGTGAACGGCCATGGGCTGAAGTTCGGCCTGTGGGTGGAGCCGGAGATGATCTCGCCGGACAGCGACCTTTACCGCAGTCATCCCGACTGGTGTCTGCATGTTCCGGGCCGCCGCCGCAGTGAACTCCGGTGGCAGCTGGTACTGGACTACACCAGAGAAGAGGTACGGGAATATATTTTTGAATCCCTCAGCCGCATCTTCTCCAGCGTCCCAGTGGCTTATATCAAATGGGATATGAACCGTTGTCTGACAGAGATCGGCTCGGCGCAGTTGCCGCCCGAGCGTCAGGGCGAAACCGCGCACCGGTATGTGTTAGGATTGTACGAGCTGCTGGAACGTCTGACTTCAGCATTTCCGCATATTCTGTTCGAGAGCTGTTGCAGCGGCGGCGGGCGTTTCGATCCGGGTATGCTCTACTATATGCCGCAGACCTGGACCAGCGATGATACGGATGCCGTGGAGCGCTTGAAGATTCAGTACGGTACGAGCCTCGTCTATCCGGTTAGCTCCATGGGGGCACACGTCTCCGCAGTGCCGAATCATCAGGTGGGACGGATCACTCCATTGTCCTTCCGGGGAGATGTCGCCATGTCCGGCAACTTCGGCTATGAGCTGGATCTGACGAAGTTTACTCCGGAAGAGAAGGAACTGGTGAAGGTGCAGGTCGCGAATTATAAGGGGATTCGCAGCCTGGTCCAGCAGGGCAATCTGTACCGGCTGCAGAGCCCGTTCGAGGGGAACGAAACGGCCTGGATGTTCGTCTCGGACGACCAGTGCGAGGCGCTGGTCTACTATTTCCGGGTGCTGGCTGAACCGCACCCGCCGCGCCGGAGCCTGCTGCTCAGCGGGCTGAACCCGGAGCTGGACTACCGGCTCGCGGACAGCGGGGAAGTCTACGGCGGCGACCGCTTGATGCAGGCGGGTCTGGCGCTGCCGGAGATCCAGCGGGACTTTGTGAGCGGATGCTTCCGGCTGCTGGCTGAGGGGTAAACCGCTTTGCAGGAATAGGGGGAGGCCAGGGAGACTTGGCTTCCCCTATTTTTTTGCATAGGGAGAAGAAGGCGGAAAGACTGTACTCCCTTGCGGGCAAGGCATGTAGTTGTTCAGTAGGAGGAGGTTGCAGGTCGAGGGCGCATGATTACAGGCATTTACCGTGAAATAATGTAAGTGAATTCAATGGAATTTAATTTAAGTAAATTTAAGTGAATTTAATGGAATTTAATTTAAGGGGGAAAGTGAGGGGAAAGGGAAAGGAGATAACGGTAGATGAAATAAAAGTAAAGGAAATAAAAGGGGATGAAATAAATTAAAGAAAAGGAAATTAAAGTAAAGGAAAGGGGAAGTGGAAAAAGTATACTTAAATCTGCTCAAAAGTGCTTCATAGCGCGGATAGTGGGAATTAGTAGACTTAATCTGAGCGAATTCGCCTGATAGAGTGCGAAACGGGCAAATGAGGTTTACTTTTTCCACTTGTACTTCTGTCGGGAGTGGAATCGGACGGATTAGGTTTACTTTTTCCACATAAACTTGCTCTCAACCGCTGAAAAGAGTCTGGAACAGACTCGATAGAACGAGCTCGCCTGAAACGCCGGCTACTCTTCCCCAAGCGGGAACAACAGCGGCACTACGCGGCTTGCGCCTATATCGATCAGGTCATGGTCCGTGATTTTAAGCGCCGGGCTGACCGGAAGGGAATGTGTGCTGATGGACATCATCGGATTGTAATGGTTAACGTCTCGCTGGATCAGGCGACTCTGGATACCATACGAAGTCTGATTATAAGCGGTATTCTGGTTTTCGTCGGCAGTCTGACGGCGTACACTACACCGGCGCTGCTCGGCGGAAGGAACCAGTAAATTGAGCTTAACGAGGGTATTCGGTAGGGGGTACCCTTCTTGCTACACATAAGGTGCTAATTCTTCACGCCATTAATCTTGCAGTCCTGTTGTAAAAGCAAACTTACTCTCCTTCAAGCAAATACGTTTCAGCCAAAAATTTTTGTGTGCAAGCCTTATTGTATATAATGGAAGCATTGCATGATTTCGGGGGAGGCGCTGCTGGTGACGGGGATGGATCAGGTGAACGAGGTAGAAAATACAGAGAAGCTGAGGGGGCAGAAACATTTGGGGAAGTGGAAGAAGCCAACCCTGACGCAAATTTTCCTGACTGTGTTCCTGCTCGGGATTGCTGTATTCTGGGTAGGGACGATCGTGCAGTCCTTCACTTCGTTCGAGAGCCGGGTGTCCAGCCGCATTGATCTGGAGGATATAAGCTCTATTGAAGTCATCCGGTCCTTGCCGGAAACTACAGATGAAGTTACGGTCACTGTGACTGATCCGGCGGAAATCGCAAGTATTATGAATGCTTTTGCTGACGTGAAATTGATGAGCTCTTACGGTTCGCACGATTTCACCAGAAACTACTGGATAAGCATCTTTGTAGACGGTCATCCAAGATTTGGAATCACATTGGATGACCAAAAATATATCTACATCAATGACTCGAACAGGAACGACAAGTATAGCAGCGGGTCATTTAAAATCATCAATCATTATGACATACAGTCTATCGACCGCCTGTTCGACTGAGTTTGCGGATTCCATTGACTTGCAGATGACCCGCACCTATGATGATTAATAATATAAATGTGAAACGAACAGAGGAGCGAGACAGCATGGCTATGGAGATTGAACGCAAATTTCTGCTGCCGGAGTATCCGGAGCGGCTGATTCAGGATGGTCAGGTCCAGGTGGTTACCCGGCACAGTATTGACCAGACGTACCTTGCGATAGAGGACGGGCAGGAGCTGAGAGTGCGCAAGATCACCGACCTGTATTCGGGTGAAATTACGTACACACACACCTTCAAGGATGGCAAGGGCATCAGCCGCCAGGAGATTGAATATAACATTTCGGAAGGTTTGTATACCCAGATGATCGAAGCGGTCAAAGCCGTACCGCTGGTCAAGACGCGGATTACCGGCATTTGGAACGGCACGACAGTGGAGATTGACCTGTATACCCAGCTTGAGCTTGCGGTACTGGAGGTTGAATTTGATTCCCTGGAGGAAGCGGAGAGTTTTGTGGCCCCGGAATGGTTCGGCCTGGATGTAAGCGTCGAGAAGAAGTATAGCAACAAGACCGTCTGGAAAGAGCTGCAGAACCAATGACACCCGGCAGCGGGCGCTACAGATTTTCACACAAAAGTTGACACAGAAGTAACGGACTTTAACGCGTAAACGTGTTAATATAGAGTGAGCTTAAGGCTGGTTCAGCACATAGAACGTGAACTTATAGACCAGCTGTATGAAGGATAACTAAAGAGGGGTTCAGGAGGATGAGAGAGGTATGGAGTATATAAGCACAAGAGGCAATGTGAAGGCTAAGGGCTTTATTGATACGGTTCTGATGGGGCTGGCGGATGACGGCGGGCTGATGGTGCCTTTTCAGATTCCGGTGATCTCCCCCGAGAAGCTGGAAGAATGGAGAAGCCTGAGCTTCCAGGAGCTGTTCCTTGAAATTTTCTCTTACTATACCAATGATGAAATTCCCTATAATGATCTCAAAGAAATGGTCTACACCAGCTATGGCAATTTCCGCGCGCCGGAAGTGACGCCACTGCACCAAGTGAATGATTCCTTGTACGTGCTCGAGCTGTTCCATGGACCTACCTTTGCTTTCAAAGATGTGGCACTGCAGTTCATGGGTGAACTATATTCCTACATTGCCAAGGTGCGAGGGGAAATTATCCATATTCTCGGTGCAACCTCGGGGGATACGGGTGCGGCGGCGATTCAGGGCGTGCGCGGCAAAGAAGGGATCAAGATCTGTATCCTTCATCCGCACGGCAAGGTCAGCAAGGTGCAGGAACTGCAAATGACGACAGTGGATGACAGCAATGTGCTGAATCTGTCGGTTGAAGGCAACTTTGATGACTGCCAGAAGGTGATCAAGGAGCTGTTCGCTGATCTGGATTTCAAGGGCCGCTACCACCTGCGGGCGATCAACTCGATTAACTTCGTGCGCATTCTGGCGCAGACGGTCTATTACTTCTATGCCTATCTGCAGATTGAGGGCAGCGATGAGAAGAAGATCAGCATCAGTGTGCCTTCGGGCAACTTCGGCAATATTTTTTCAGGCTATCTGGCCCAAAAAATGGGTCTGCCGATCCACAAGCTGATCATCGCCACCAACGAGAACAACATTCTCGAACGGTTTGTGCTGACCGGCGAATACAAACCAGGCAGCTTCACAGGAACCTACAGCCCGTCAATGGACATCCAGGTAGCGAGCAATTTTGAACGTTATCTGTATTACCTCTTGGATGAGGATGCGGTGAAGCTGTCTGCGTACATGGCTCAGCTGCAGGCGGAAGGAAAGATTACGGTGGATGGTGCAGCCTTTGAGCAGGTGCAGCAGGATTTCTCTGCGCTGGGGGTCAAAAATCAGCAGTGTCTGGATACGATCGGCAAATATGAGCAGGAATACGGCTATCTGCTGGACCCGCATACAGCCTGCGGCATTGCAGCCTACGAAGCGTTCAGCGGTCCGGACGAGACGAATATTACTTTCGCCACGGCACATCCGGCCAAGTTCGACGAGGCGATTGCCCTGACCGGCATCAAGCAGGAATTCCCTGCTCCCATCTCTGCACTGTTCTCCATGCCGCAGTTTATGACCGTGGTAGAGCATGACAAAGCGGAGATTGTGCGTCAGCTGGTGAAGTTTTACGAATAGAATGGAACGAGCAGCGCTGCCGGACATCCTCTTGCGGGCCGCTTGAATTTAACTTATGGCATATAGCCCTGTTCCTGAAAAGGACAGGGTTTTGTCATGTGATCGGCTGGTGATTTTTTTCACAACCATAAGTTTGCGGAATTTGTCGGAAATTCCCCCTGAAAAGTAGACATCGCTATTCCGGAATGAGAAAATAGCAGGAAGAGAATCCATATAACCAGCCTAAACGGCTCTTATATTAATCAAAGGACGGGATCATTCATGACTATTCGATTTGGAGTCGTAGGCACCAACTGGATTACAGACCGCTTCATTCAAGCAGGTCTTGAGAACGAGGAATTTCTTCTCACTGCCGTATATTCACGTACTGAGGAGAAGGGGCGCGATTTTGCCGCTAAATACGCGGGCGCTTCGATCTATACCAACCTTGAGGAAATGGTGACTAGCGGGGAAGTGGACGCAGTATACATTGCCAGCCCCAATTCGATGCATGCGGAGCAGTCGCTCATCTGTCTGAACCACGGGATGCATGTGATCTGTGAAAAGCCTGCAGCCTCCAATAGCGCGGAGCTGCGTGCAGTCATTGAAGCGGCACACCGCAACGATGTGCTGTTCCTGGAAGCGATGAAGTCTACCTATATGCCGAACTTCGGCGTGATCAAAGACAACCTGTACAAGCTGGGCCAAGTGCGCCGTTATTTCGCCAGCTATTGTCAATACTCCTCGAGATATGATGCTTACCGCCAGGGAAAGGTGCTGAATGCCTTCAATCCGGTCTATTCTAACGGTTCACTAATGGATCTGGGCATCTATTGTCTGTATCCAATGGTAGCGCTGTTCGGCAAACCGGAAACCGTGAAGTCTGTTGGCCTGATGCTCTCTTCGGGAGTGGACGGTGAAGGCAGCATTGTCATGCGTTATCCCGATATGGATGCTGTGGTCATGCATTCCAAGATTGCCGACTCTTATCTGCCTGCCGAGATTCAAGGTGAGAACGGTACGATGGTCATCGACAAGATCAACCAGCCGTATCAGGTCAAAATCTACTACCGCGACGGTACGGTCGAAGAGCTTACCCTTCCGCAGGTATTTGAGCCGATGTATTATGAGGTTGAGGAATTTATCAGTCTGATCAAGAATGGTCAGCGCGAGAGCAGCGTGAACAGCCACGCTAATTCTCTGGCGGTCTCCGAGGTGATGGAGGAAGCCAGAGCACAGATCGGCCTCCGCTATGCCTCGGACCTGTAGCCGAAGCATCGGATGAATATTGAAATGGGGAGCGGAACTTGAAAACTTTTAAAAAGGTCTACATCGAGATTACAAGCGTCTGCAACCTCGCCTGCAGCTTCTGTCCGCCTACCGAACGGCAGAAAAACTTCATGAAGCTGGATACCTTTAATACCATTCTCGACGAGATCAAGCCGCACAGCAATCACATCTATCTGCATGTCAAAGGCGAGCCGCTGCTGCATCCGAAAATCGGCGAGCTGCTTGATGCTGCCCACGCCAAAGGGTTCAAGGTCAACATTACGACCAACGGAACGCTGATTCATAAAGCGGGGCCCAAAATCCTCGGCAAGCCGGCGCTGCGGCAGATGAACTTCTCCCTGCACAGCTTCGACGGCCATGCGGGCTCGGAGAACCGCGAGGGGTACGTGTCAGAGATTATTTCCTTTGTACGGGAGGCATCAGCCCAGGGAGTCATCATCTCCTTCCGGCTGTGGAATCTGACCGAGGACAACCGGACAAATCTGGAGAAAAGCCGCAACCGCGAGACGCTGGCGCTGCTGGAGGAAGCCTTCAATCTGGACTTCAAGATTGAAGAAAAGGTGGTGCCCGGCAGCGGGGTGAAAATTGCCCCGCGCGTGTATCTGAACCAGGATCACGAGTTCAGATGGCCGGCCTTACACGAGCCGGAGGATGACGGCAAAGGCTTCTGCCACGCGCTGCGCAGCCAGGCGGCGGTGCTGGTCGACGGCACGGTGGTACCGTGCTGTCTGGATGGCGAGGGTGTGATTAACCTCGGCAATATCCATGAGAAGCCGTTCTCCGAGATTGTTGAGGGCGAACGTGCGAACAATCTGTTCTACGGCTTCTCCCGCCGGGAAGCGGTAGAAGAGCTGTGCCGCAAATGCGGGTACAGACAGCGGTTTGGAACGTAGCAAGGGAAGGCAAGCTTGAACTGGAAAAGAGGGAACGGATGCCTACTGTACTGGTAGCGGACGACGATGCGAACATTCGCGAACTCGTTTGTTTATTTCTGCGCAACGACGGATTTACAACGGCCGAAGCTGCGGACGGCAAGGAAGCACTAACCGTCTACGCCTCGACGAATATCGATCTGGTTGTGCTCGATATTATGATGCCGATTATGGATGGCTGGACGTTATGCAAGGAGCTCAGAAGAGCCAATCCCGATCTCCCATTACTGATGCTGTCTGCAAGAGGCGAAACATGGGAGAAAGTGAAAGGGTTCGAACTGGGGACGGACGATTATATGACGAAACCATTCGATCCGCTGGAGTTGACCGCCCGTGTCAGGGCATTGCTCAAACGGTACCGGGTTGGCTCCACGCATACGATCCAGATCGGCAACGTTATCCTTGACCGGCAGACCTACAAGGTGATGAGAGGGACGGAGCCGCTCACATTACCGCTCAAGGAGTTCGAATTGCTGTATAAGCTTGCCGGCACACCCGGACAGGTCTATACACGCGAGCAGTTGATCGATCAAATCTGGGGGATTGATTACGCTGGAGATGACCGAACGATAGACGTACACATTAAACGTCTGCGCGAACGGTTCGCGGCGACACCCGAATTCCGTATCGAGACGGTCCGCGGGCTGGGCTACCGGCTTGAGGTTTACGAATGATCAGATCCTTATATATACGCGTTGTCCTGACGTTTCTAGTGTCTGTAATCGGGGGCACGGTCATTGCTTTTTTTGTGGCAACTTGGATATTTAAAGATCAATTGAACGAAAACCTGCAAATCACCTTACGTGATTTTGGTCAGGACATTGCCAGGATTTACGAGATTTTACCTATGCGTGAAGCAGACTCGTTCGTAAGTGGTATGAAACAGCTCAATTCCTATTATGTCCGAATCTATGATGGGAAGGGGCAGCTGCAATCTTTGGGAGTACTTAAGGAACATGATCCAATCTCTGTGACTGCGGAACAAATAAAGGAAGTGCTTGCCGGTAAGGTTTTTCAAGGCAAGACGAATGGGATTAATCCGATCCTCTTAGGACTGCCGTTAAAAACGGAAATGGGAACAAAAGCGATGTTTTTAGAGCAGCGTCCTTCCTCGTCCTCATCTTTTCTCATCAAATGGATTATAAACTTTTTGACCTATTCGTTGGTTGCAGGAAGCTTATTGATTCTGGTGGCCGCGATGTTCCTAATCAGTCCGATCAAAAAACTGACAAAAGCGACCCGCCGCATAGCAGCTGGAGATTTCAGCATTAAGCTGAATATTAAGCAAAAGGGTGAACTCGGTACCTTGGCACGCAGCTTCGAAGAAATGATGTATGATCTGCAGCAGCTTGAGCAGATGCGCAGGGAATTCGTATCGAACGTATCGCATGAAGTTCAATCGCCGCTCACCTCGATATCCGGTTATGCTCTGGCGCTCAAGCAAGCGGGCATCACAGAAAACGACCGGAGCCGTTATCTCGATATTATCATCGCTGAAGCAGACCGGATGTCCAAGATGAGCGATAACCTGCTAAAACTGAGTTTGCTTGAATCGCAATCACAGCAGCTGCAGCTCACCACGTTCAGCCTTGATGAACAGATCAGACGGGTCATCGTCGCGATCCAGCCGCAATGGCTCGCCCGCAACATCCGTTTCGAGCTTGATTTGAAGGCCGTTCGACTAATGGCCGATTATGATCAATTAAACCAGGTATGGACGAACCTGATCGGCAATAGCATCAAATTCTCCATGGATGGAGGCGTTATTGATGTTAGCATCAGGCAAGAGGTTAACCATGTGATCGTCCAGATATCCGACAACGGTATCGGTATTTCCCCCGAGGACCAGAAGCGTATATTCGAACGGTTCTTTAAGGCCGATCGCTCCCACAGCCGTAAGTATAGTGGCAGCGGTATGGGACTTGCCATCGTTAAACAGATTGTGTCGCTGCATCAAGGTGACATCCGGGTGGAGAGTGAGCCCGGCCGGGGAACAACCCTTATTGTCACCTTGCCGATCACAACGAAGGCTGATTAGCAGGTGCATTTTCCAGGTTACGGCATGATCCTCAAGCCCCTGTGCTTGCGACGCCGTAGCTTTTTTTGAAATACAAAAATTTATATGCTTCGCGCTATAAATTATCCTTCTATTTCTCGCTGAAACGGTGCCGTCCTTAAAAAAGGACGGCGAAGCCGTTTCTACTTGTTTGTTCATACTCCGTTCATATTGTCGTCACGGGGAGTACATCTTCGTTGGTTAAGCTTACCTTAACGGATCGTTAAGACAACCGGAATCACCGATGAGGACAGGAGAAGATACGAGTGAAACAAAGAGAGGCAGCGAAAACGGGGAAGGATACGAGAATGAAAAAAACGCTTAGGATTATGCTGAAATCATTAGCAGGATTAATTATCGCAATAGCCCTTTTTTTAGCCATTGTTTTTATAGTCAATCTGATCAGCAACAAGTCGGAGCAAGGTAGGATCCAGTCCTATGGCCAGTTAGTCCCTGTAGACGGGAAAAAGATGAATGTATTGATTCAAGGCAAAGGTGAAGATACCGTGGTACTGCTGCCCGGTTATGGGACAGCAGCGCCGGCACTTGATTTTAAGCTGCTGGTAGATGAGCTGTCACCCTTCTACAAGGTAGTTGTGATTGAGCCGTTTGGATATGGATTAAGTGATGGAACGGATAAAGAACGAACCACAGAGAATATTGTAAGTGAGATTCATGAAGCTTTGCAGCAGCTTCATATTGAGCGTTATACGCTGATGGGGCATTCCATTGCGGGCATTTACGGGCTGGATTATGTGAACAAATATCCAGACGAAGTGAATGCATTTGTCGGGATCGACAGCAGTGTTCCCACGCAAGGTGGTATGGATAAGGAATTACCGGTAAAAACGTTCGAATTTCTCGACAAATCGGGTCTCATGAGACTGGTGCAGAAAATAAGCGGTGACCCTTATGCCAGACTGCCATTTGATGATCAAACGAAAGAACAAATGAGACTGATTTCGAATATACACTCGAATAATGCTACTGTGATGAATGAAATGGAACATATTTCTTCTAATTTTAATGCAGCGAAAGCTTTGGCATTCCCTAAGAATCTTCCCCTTCTTCTTTTTGTACAAGCGAATAATACAGACGTTGAAGGATGGATCTCCCTGCATGAAGGGCAAATCAAAGATTCTGTACATGGAAAAATGATCACACTCGAAGGGGAACATTATCTGCACCATACCCAATCCAAAGAAATCGTTCAGGACTTCAGGGAATTTATGAAGGAGTCCAAATAAGAGATTGCTCTAAATCTCTAATCATAAAAACAGCGGCAGCCATGGACGAGAGAATCAGTCCCGGATTGCCGCTGTTTTTTTGGATAGTATTAAGTTTGTAGGTGATACCATAAAGGGCAATTGTTAGCTCTATCCGTGTTGAAATAGCACATAACTAACGCCCTGAATGAATGCAAACTCTCATTTTTTGGTTTATAATATAACAGAATTCATCTACATGTCTTGCTTAATAACAATTAATGTTGGAAACACTAGAGGTATACAATTAATTTAATGGGGGGCTTGATATGCCAGATAATCGAAGTATTACAGAAATTGAATTTACCGATTTTACGTTGTTTTCAGATATCACTATTCCCTTTGCTAGGCATATTAATATAATAAGTGGAGAAACTAGTGTGGGCAAGACCAACATTATGAAGGCACTATACAGCTATGGAAAAACAATAAACGAAGTTAATGATTTGCTTGATCCTATCTCAGTTGAGCGAATTAGTGAAATGATCACTTCTAAATTCCTTGGTGTCTTTCGACCAGATGAAAGAAAGATTGGTAGACTGGTAAAAAGAAATAGAGGAAGAGGAACAGCTATATGCAAAATTACCTTTGATAAAGATCATGATATAAAGTTATCCTTTTCAAATTTAGCCGTCAAAAACATTAAACTTGAAGGTTACCAACCTATAGAGAATTGGCCTCGCTTTGTCTACATACCAGCTAAAGAAATTATCTCATCTACTGAAAACTTCTCTGCGTTATACGAAAATTATCATATTGCGTTTGAAGAAACCTATTACGATCTTAGCAAGCTCTTGTTACTTCCTACGAGAAAAGGCCCTTTAAATTCTAACCAAAAAAAATTAATTAAAACCTTGGAAAAGATAATTGACGGGAAGGTTACACTAGAAAGTCAAAAGTTCTATTTAAAGACTAAAGGATTAGGTAACATTGAAATGGGTCTTCTAGCTGAGGGATATCGCAAGATTTCCACTTTATTACAGCTTATTTCCAATGAAACGTTGGACGAAAATACTATTCTTTTTTGGGATGAGCCGGAGTCGAATATTAACCCCAAAATGATTCCTGCTCTCAAAGAAATGTTAGTAGCACTTGCTCAAATGGGTGTTCAGATATTCATTACAACGCACAGCTATTTTCTTCAACAGGAACTTTCTCTGTTTGCCCAATATAATAACGAGAATAATCTTGATATTCGATTTATTACCTTGTATCCAGAGGAAGGCAACATTAATTTTGAATCGCAAAAACTCATTTCAGATTTATTGCACAATCCAATACAGCAAGAATTTATGGATTTATATAATAGGGAGCAGGAACTATTCTATGACCATACTTAAATTAGAAGAGAGTAATCTTAGTTTTCAATTTAAAGAGGGTCTTTTTCCAGTTAAATTCGATGAAACAAATTTTTATGTGAATCACTTTATTACTCTCCAAGGTTCTAAAGGCGTGGACTTTATAGTATTCGATGATAAAACTGTATATTTCATTGAAGTTAAAAATTTTAGCGGATATGAAATTGAAAATAAGAACAGACTTATTGCAAATTCAGAACAAAGCTTAGCACTTGAGGTATCGAGAAAAGTACGTGATTCAATTGCATGTCTGGTTGGTGCGTATAAAAATAGTAATGAAGTTCTTTCTCCTTACTTTAACCGCCTAAAATCAAGAACGGTAGACATTAAAGTTATTTTATTTCTAGAGGGTAAATTCCATAATGAAACTGCCGTATTCAGGGCGATAACAGATGAAATGAAAAATCGTATGAAATGGCTGACTACGAAGGTTATTGTAGAAAATATTCGATTAACAAAAGGTCATATTTATTCAATTAATAGATTAGCAAACGATTAGCTGCAATCGTCTCTCTGCAATAAACCTGCTTCTATTTATGCTTTATGTCTCTAATCGAATATATTGTTTTTCTCTTTTGTGTCAAGAGTTCAACCAGTGGTTAATGGCTGAACTCTTTTCAAATTTCGCATTAACCCGTTACAATTAATGCAGCAATGCCGCTCCTTACATCCCCACACGGTTTGTATAGACATTCTCGAAAAATATTTGACTTATACATACTTAGGAGGAATTAGCATGCTGAAATCCCTGCGAGCCATTGAAGAATACCGGGAAACCGGACAGTTGTACGGCGGAGGCTTCCCCTGGCTGGAATATATCGTTCAAGCGGAAGAAACGATTGTCAACCTGGAACGCGTAGACTCCCTGCATGAACTGGAATACATCAACCCGGTGCTGGATTACGTGGAGCGGAGCCTGCGTCTGCTGGATAGTCTGGCGTTGTCGTATTGGATCAAGGAGTTGGCCGAAGAGACATTGGCCTGGTCAGAGACGGCAAAGGGCGGGACATTGCGCCAGCGCCAGCTGTGGCAGGCGGAAGGGATTAATATTTTTGTGCACAATATCGGCTCTGCTCAGCTATATTTGAGGGCAGTTGGGGCGGAGGAATATGGTCTGCAGACTGTTCGTGGGATGGAGGCGGGGGGTACCGAAGCAGCGAAGCAAGAGATTGTGCATCGGCTGATTGAAACACATGGCCTCATCGGGCAGCAGATTCGCGGCGAGGTGCCGCCATCCGTCAACCGTCCGCTGGCGTCGATGGTAGAGGAAGGACTGCTGACCGCCGATGAGCTGGAGCGCCTGCTGTTCGCACTGAATCACTGCATTATTTCCGCGGTATCTCCGGAGCTGTGGCAGGAGGTGCGGACCGAGGTGATGGAGCTGATCGCCGTGATTTCGTCCGGGGATCTGTTGCATGCTGGGGTACCAATGAAGGAGCGTATGCGGAGAATGCGTGCGGGGGCAATTGCAGCCGGCGAGGATTATGATACCGAGTGGAGCAGCCTGGTGCAGGAGGGCTTCAACCCCGATGTTCTGGAGCCGATGCAGCCAATTACATTCTGGTATGTGGAATCAGCACTGCAGACCTTTTCGCTGGAGCAGTTTCTCAAGGTTGTGGCTCTCACTGCCTGCGGCAGCAAGCTGACCGGTCTGAACCATATCAGCTACGAGGCGGTTATGAACAGCATTTATTATGACTACAAAGGCGCCAAGAAGATTAATGTATACAAGAAACGGATCATTGAAAAGTATTTATCCGGGCTGGCCTGGGAGGATATTCTGAACGGTTCTGCCTCTCCGGGCAATCCGCATCTGGTTCACCGGCTGCGGCGGGAGGAGTATTTGCCGGACACGCTGTTCTTCCATTTCGAGTTCTCGCCGGCAGCGGAGAAGCTGATTGAGTTCTGCACCGAAGCGGAGAAGTCAGCACTGTATGAACGGGCTGTGCTCATGCTGTTCGATTTGTTTGAGCTGCGCCGTGATGCCTTTGACCGGTTCCATAACGAGGATACGTATTTAAGCCAAATGAATGAGACGGCAGACTATAAAGCGGTCATTCTGGAGTATGTCAACGGCCGGAAGGTGCTGGACATAGGCCCTGGCGGCGGGGTGCTGCTGGATCTGATAGAAGAGCGGATGCCTGGCGTGATACCGGTGGGCATTGATATCTCCAGTAATGTTGTAGAAGCGCTGCGCCAGAAGAAGCAGCGGGAGGGCCGGCGCTGGGAAGTGCTGCAGGGCGATGCGCTGAATCTTAAGGACTTTGTGGAGCCGGGTACGGTGGATACTGTTATTTTCTCCTCCATTCTGCATGAGCTGTATTCCTATGTGCCGTTTAATGGGCGGAAGTTCAATCATGAGACCGTGGCTGCGGCACTGGTGAGTAGCTTTGAGGTGTTGGCAGACGGCGGCGTGATTATTATCCGCGACGGCATTATGAGCGAGCCGGTGAATCAGCGGCGCCGGGTGCGTTTTCTGGAGGCTGACGGGATGGAGGCACTGGAGCGGTATGCCAAGGATTTTGCCGGACGGGACATTCAAGTTGAGCACGTAGATGAGCAAGAGGTGCTGATGCCGGTGAACGATGCCATGGAGTTTCTGTACACCTATACCTGGGGAGAAGAAGCTTATATCCATGAGGTCCAGGAGCAGTTCGGTTATTTCACTCCTTCGCAGTATAAGGCCTTTATTCAGCAGACCCTGGGGGAACGGGCGAAGCTTGAGGTTTTCCGCCACTATTTGCAGGAGGGCTATACAGATGCGCTGAAGGACCGTGTGGTCTTTATGGATGAGGAAGGCCATGGGGTGCCGCTGCCGGACAGCACGTGTTTTATTGTGATTCGGAAGGAAGGGTAGATTTCCAGCTGCCTTTCCGCAAGAGAGACGGGACAATTTAGTTTTGTACAAAGATTAGGGTTGCCACTTCGGTCGACGAGTAATAGTTGGGCACCGGATTCGTGAGATTTTTTCTCCACTTCCTGGTGCCTGGATTACACTAGGCGAGACTTATATTGGAATTAGTATACTTAATTCGGCTAGTGGCAGCCTGAAAGGAATGTTATTGCGAAATTAGGTTTACTTTTTCCACTAAATTCTCATAACAGAGCAAATTCGGCAGAATTAGTTCTACTTCTTCCACTTAGGGGCTCCCACACTTAAGGATACAGCTGCCCCTGCGCGGAGACTTGCCCCTGTCCTTTGCGGAATTCCGAAGGGGAGCATTTCATGCTCTTGCGGAACACTTTGATGAAATAGCTGACGTTGTCGAAGCCAACCTCCAGGGCGATGTCGGAGATTTTGCGTTCCGTCTGCTGCAGCAGGTCTGCGGCCTGGCGGATGCGGTAGGAGTTGATATAATCGACCGGTGTTTTACGGGTCATGGCCTTGAAGAAACGGCAGAATTGGCCTTCACTCATTGGGATCAGCTCCGAAAGATCGCGGGTGCGGATCGGTTCCTGGTAGTTGTCCTGAATATAGAGAATAACCTTTTTAAGCCGGTTGATCTTGGTGGTATCGGCGCTCTCTGACTGGCTGTGGTTCACCGAACGGCCCTCTATGGCGATCTGGGAGAGCATGATCAGCAAAGTTCCTTTCATAAAGGACTCGAATCCGGGCATTTTATGATCATATGCCTCCATCATGCGCTCCAGGTGGCGCAACAGCTCCTGCTGCCAGGGGACAGCGGGTGTAATATGGCGGGGGAAACTCTGACGTTTCTCCAGAAGCGGCAGAATCACCGTCTGCTGAATGGTATCATATTGAGCGCTGGCCAGCAGATCGGGGTGGAAGACCAGTGCGCAGAAGCGGCAGGGGATATCTTTCAGCGCATATGCCGCATGGACATCACCGGATTCAATGAATACAGCTTCACCTGGACGGAGCGGAAAATAATCGGTATCGACCTGGAACATAATCTCTCCCTCCAGCAGCAGGAAGAACTCGGCTTCCTCATGCCAGTGCGTATCCAAGACAGGGGTTCCGGCAGGAAGCTCGATCCAATAGGCGGCAAGTGGAAACATTACATCCCCATGAACACGGTCTTCTTTGAGCAGACGCTGCGAGGTGCGGTCCATTATGGGCCTCCTTTTCGATGAAACATCAGAATAATGTTATAAATAAGCTATATTATATTAGTTTTGTCTAATTATTATCGTTATAATGCAACTATAAACACCAAATTGAAGGGTGGCAAGTACCACATGAAATTTACAGACGGCCTCTGGCTGGTTCGTGACGGAATCAATATCAATGGTGCAGTTCAGAACTATGTAGTAGAAAAAACGGCTGAAGGTTTGACTGCTGTTACGCAGACAACTCCGATTACAGGACGCTCAGCAACCCTGAACTCCACACTCTTGACTGTGAAATTCCATTCTCCGCTTCCAGGCGTGGTAGGCATCAAAATCATTCACAATGATGGCGTATTGGACCGCGGTCCAGCTTTTGAATTGACGAAGGGAACCGGCGATCACGTACAAATCGAAGAAACCGAAGCACAGACTGTGCTGATCAGCGGCGGACTTCGTGTTGTAATTAACAAAGGGACTCAATGGTCCGTAGACTTCTTCCGGGGCGACGAGCGCATTACCGGCAGCGGTTACAAATCGATGGCCTATATTACGGATCAGGACGGCAACACGTTCATGCGTGAAGAGCTGGATATCGGCGTAGGCGAATTCGTCTACGGTCTGGGCGAGCGCTTTACCTCTTTTGTCAAAAATGGACAGGTGGTTGACCTCTGGAACAAGGATGGCGGCACCAGCTCCGAGCAGGCCTATAAAAACATTCCTTTCTATGTAACAAGCAAAGGCTATGGCGTATTTGTTAACCACCCTGAGCTGGTTTCGTATGAAATCGCTTCGGAAAAGGTGAAAAAAGCCCAGTTCAGTGTAGCCGGCGAAAGCCTGGAATACTTCATCATCGAAGGGCCTTCCATTAAAGAAGTTATCACCAAATATACCTCGCTAACTGGCAAGCCAGCGCTTCCACCAGCATGGACTTTTGGCCTGTGGCTGACCACTTCGTTCACAACCGACTACGATGAAGCGACCGTTAATTCCTTCGTTGAAGGTATGGCTGAACGCGATCTGCCGCTGCATGTTTTCCACTTTGACTGCTTCTGGATGCGTGAATACCAATGGACAGATTTCCAGTGGGACCCGCGCGTATTCCCGGACCCTGTCGGCATGCTGAAACGCCTGAAGGACAAAGGCCTGAAAATCTGCGTATGGATCAACTCCTATATTGGACAGCGTTCACCGCTGTTTGAAGAAGGCAAGAAAAACGGCTATCTGATCAAAAAAGCAAACGGCGACGTGTATCAGACAGACCTGTGGCAAGCGGGCATGGGACTTGTAGACTTTACGAACCCTGCAGCTTGTGAATGGTATGCCGGCTACCTGCGTGGCCTGGTGGATATGGGTGTAGACAGCTTCAAGACTGACTTCGGCGAACGCATTCCTACCGATGTGGTGTACTTCGACGGCTCTGACCCGCAGAAAATGCATAACTATTACACTCAAATGTACAACAAAGTGGTCTTTGAAGTACTGGAAGAGAAGCTTGGCAAACATGAAGCTGCTGTATTTGCCCGTTCGGCAACGGCCGGCGGACAGCAGTTCCCGGTTCACTGGGGCGGCGACTGCTACGCGGATTATGAGTCGATGGCAGAGAGCCTTCGCGGCGGTTTGTCCCTGGGCTTGTCCGGCTTCGGTTTCTGGAGTCATGATATTGGCGGATTCGAAAATACGGCTCCGGCGCATGTGTTCAAACGCTGGCTGGCCTTCGGCCTGCTCTCCAGCCATAGCCGTCTGCACGGCAGCACCTCGTACCGCGTGCCTTGGGCGTACGATGACGAAGCCGTGGATGTTACCCGCTTCTTCACCAAGCTCAAATGCAGCCTGATGCCTTACCTGTATGATATCGCCGGACAGGCACATGAGCAGGGCTGGGCTTCGATGCGTGCGATGGTGATGGAGTTCCCGGAAGATCCAACCTGTGAAGTGCTTGACCGTCAATATATGCTCGGCGATAAGCTGCTGGTGGCTCCAATCTTCCAGGAAAACGGCGAAGTGAAATACTATCTGCCGGCTGGACGCTGGACACACCTGCTTAGCGGTGAAACGGCTCAAGGCGGATCATGGCGCAAGGAAAAACATGATTTCTTCAGCCTGCCGCTGTTTGTCCGTCAGAACTCACTGCTGGCTACAGGCAGTGTAGATACCCGCCCGGATTATGATTTTGCCGATGGCGTGAAATTCGGCCTGTATGCACTGGAAGACGGAACAGCAACGACTGCAACCGTTCGTGATATGAATGGTGCACCTGAGCTGACCGTGAAGGCTGAACGTAAGGGCAGCACGGTTACCGTTACGGCAGAAGGAAGCGGCAAGGCATTCACGCTGGCTGTGAAAGACCTGGGCGCTATCGCTTCCGTAGACGGAGCAGAGCAAGCGGACGATACAACAGTGAAAGTGAACGCCGGAGCCAAATCCGTATCGTTCACCATCACGCTGAAATAAGAATAAGGATTCTGCACAATAGCAGAATGACACACAACCTCTCTGTACGGCATGGCTGCGAAGGCTTCCATGGAGTCAGAGAGGTTTTTGCTGCGAGGGGATCTGCCGGAGGTGTCCCAGGATCAGAATTGTGTTATATATTGGCTGATTCGTATTAGTTTTATGCCGGTAATGTCCGTATACTGTGAATGTTTACAGATTTGTATGAACGAAGGAGCTACTTCACTATGCACAGTCAAGAGAATCAAGGCGGAGTATTCAGCCAGTCTGAGTACGCCTCAGCCACGGCGCTGTCCACGGCCGCCAATTATATCATGAACTCGCAGGAGCCATTCACGCATACTTACCGGACGTATATCCGGTTGCGTGAGAATGGAAGCCTGACCCTGAAATTCTGGCACAGCAACGCGGTGGATTCAACCTGGGATATGGGGCTTGAAGCGAGAGGCAGCGAGCCGGGAGGCGAATGGAGCATTGAGGCGGCTTATATTGCCGACGGAGGGCTTGCGCCGGATGGTACTGTCGCGGCAGGCACTGAGGTGCCTGTAACTTTCTCGGGAGCAGCGGCGAAGCAGGTGGCCCCGGGGGAGACTTTCTGGAGTGATGAGGCTTCGCTTACACTGCCGGAGGGCCACTATCTTGCTTTTACATGGACGATTAGAACGGCTGCACCGGGCAAAACCTTCCCTTACAACGTAGAGGGCATCCTGGTCTCTGCCTACGATGCCCCGGGGAATCTCGCCGGACAGGAATCGAATGCTTCCTTCCGTGTATCGGACAATCTTCTGGTATTGCCAAGCTACATCGGCTACAAGAAAAAAGTGTCCAAAAGACTCATATTCCTGGGTGATTCCATCACACAGGGTGTGCGGACGGCTAAGGACGAATATTCCTACTGGGCTGCGCGGATAGCGGAAGGGCTTGGAACCGGGTATGGGCTGTGGAATCTCGGGTCCGGCTGGGGCAGAGCTTACGATGTGGCCACGAACGGCTCTTGGCTGAATAAGGCCAAGCAGGGAGATGAAGTACTTATTGTGCTGGGCGTGAATGATCTCGATATCGGCAAGCGCTCGGCTGGGGAATTGGTTGAAGATCTGACGCACATCATTTCCTTGTTGAGAGAGGCCAATCCGGAAGTGGAGATTATTCTAAGCACTGTGCCGCCATTTAATTTTGAGGGCGAGCGTGAGGAAGCCTGGCGCAGTGTAAATGCACAGATTCTTACCGCACCGCCTGCGGGAGTCAGCCGTATATTTGATATCGCGGCCGTACTGTCTATGCCGGCTCCGGCGGACCATAGAGTCCGCGCGGAGTACATGAGCAATAGTGACGACCCGCATCCGAACGGCACGGCCGGCAAAGCGGTGGCGGATGCTTTTCTGGCATGGTATGAAGGAACAGTTAGTAAGTAAGGCTCTAGAAGGATTTCCGAAAAAAGAACACCCAAAGCACGCTAGGCATACTATGTATTACTTTTACAGGAAGGTAGTGCTTACTATGGGTATCCAAATGGGATCACAGCAAAAAGTGTTGTATCAAGCTGACAATCATTATGTCCAAAACCTGAAATCCGTTAGAGATCACTTACATGGCATATGCAGACAACATGCCAATCAGTTTGTCCGAGTACAAACATTAGACGGTCAAGTGTTCACCGGGAGAATTGTGGGCTGTGATAGAGGGTTGGTTTATTTAAAGGTACAGCATCATGGAGGACAACGGGCTTTTTTCGGAAGCAGCAGTGATGAAATGATATTAACCCTTGTGCTGTATGAATTGCTTGTGATTACTCTGTTATATACTTGACACATGAAAGAGAACCTACATGTTTGTAGGCTCTCTTTTTTTGGGTCTATGACTGATTAAAATGTTCTAAGAATAATCACCAGCAGAATATACAGCACCAAGATTGTAGTAGTGGAAGTAACAAGGCCTCCAATATTTCCGCAACCGCTCATTGTATAACCTCCTCCGCGTTTTCATCTTACAGACCCATGATATGCACCTTCCTCAATCTCTGTATGGACGATTAACCCGATTGAAAAATATATCAGGGGGTATTCTGCATCCGGTAATCCTTGGGAGTGAGGCCCACCTGTTTTTTGAACACCTTGCTGAAGTATTTGACATCATGAAAACCGACCATTTCCGAGATTTGCGACAGCTTCAGGTTGGGGTTCTGCAGCAGAAGCTTGGCTTTGTCAATTCTGACATTTCCGATGAAGTCAGAGAAATTGATGCCATACTCCTGCTTGAATTTGCGTGAAATGTATTCGCGGCTAACGTAGAATTTACCGGCTACCTCCTGCAGTGACAGGTCGGAGGGGTAGTTCTGCTCAATATATTTTACAATATCCGTCATCGGGTTACGTTCCTTCACTGCTCTGGCGGCAAGCTCCTGCGAGAGCTGCTGCAGCATGGCGAAGGACCAGTCGCGCCAGGCGAACAGAGAAAAGGAATAGCCGCTCGGCAGTGGAGCCGGATTGAGGGTATCCGCCCGCTCCAGCTCTGCCAGTGCACGATCGGCCTGTCCGCCCAGGACTTCCCGCACCAGCCGGGAACGGAAGAGCAGGGCGTCGGCCTTCCAGGAATTCAGCATCTCCGGGGTAACCACACCCCGGCGGCTGAGCTCGTGGGTCCAATGCTCTGCTGCGGCTGACAGCACTTCTGGACTGCCGCTGATCACGGCCATTCTCCATTCTTCCTGTACGTCTGCAAAGAGCATCGGCGCCCCGTTTCCGGTATCCAAAGGAACAGCGGGCGAGGAGAAATGGCAGTAATCTTCATGTCTTAACAGATTCCGCCGGAGTAGTGCTTCGGCGGCTTCTGCGCGTTCGGCGGGCAGGCCTCCAGGCAGGCTTCCTACTGAGCTGATGCCAAAGTGCATCCGGAACTGCAGTGTCAGGTATATTCCCTGGTTGATCCGGTTGACCAGCTCGACAACCGATTCCTGAACATCCCACAGGATCATTGCGATTTCAGGCGGTCCGCCCCAATAGCGGAACGCAATCCCTTTGCTCTGCTGCAGAAATTCATTGCAGATATTGACGATGGCATAATACATCAGTTCGCTGTCTCCGCCGAACCGTTTGATCAGCGGATTGTTACCGGGATCGGTCTGCACCAGAACCAGCCGTGAGACGCTGGCATGATGCGGGACCACTCCCTCATCCAAAAGCCTGCGCAGCGTGACTTCCGCATTCAGCGGATCATCAATCAGCGCTGACAGCAGCTTCTCCCCGTAGATGGGTTTGATTTCATTCAGCCTTATGCTTTGTTTCTGCCGGTGGCTCCGCTCTTCCTCTTCGGTCCGCCAGGCGGCTACCGCTTTGGATACAGCGTTATTGATCATTTCCGGCTCAATAGGTTTGAGAATATAGTCAATCCCGCCGTGCCGGACGGTTTGGCGGACAAAGTCAAAATCATTATGGCCGCTGACCACTATAAACTTGGTGCTCCCGGCAAATTCATTCACCCAGGTCATCAGCTCGATCCCGTTACCCGACTCCATCATCATATCCATGATGACAAGTGCCGGCTTTTCCTTGCGGATCAGTTGAATGGCTTCGTTACCGTTCCCGGCCTCCAGAATTTCCCTGATCTGATGCGCGTCCCAGTCGACCAGAAGTCTGACCGCCTTGCGCACTCTGGCCTCATCGTCAACAATCAGCGCCTTCATATCCCTTCACTCTCCACAACAATTTCAATTTCCAATCTGACAATCACTCCGCCTGCCTTATGATTATCCACCATCAGCACAGCACTGTCCCCACAGACCAGCCTTAGCCGGGCCAACACGTTGGGCAGTCCGATCCGGGCACCCGGGGCATCCCGTGTGCTGTCTTTGCTGTCCACGTCCTTCAGGGAGTTAATATCCAGCCGGCTGGGATGCTCAAGCTCCTGCTGCAGAGCTTCCAGCCTCGCTCCAGGAATGGAGCTGCCGTTGTTTTGGATGATGATTTCCATCTTCCCGGAGGCAAGCCGGGCCGCTGTGAGTTCGATCAGCCCGTCGGTACGGGCAAGATTGAAGCCATGCTTGAAGTAATTCTCCACGATGGGCTGGAGGATCATTTTGGGCATCAGCGCATTCAGGAGCGATTCTTCCATATCGTAGCGGAAAGTGAACTTATTTTCAAAACGTTCCTTCTGCAGCTCCAAATAGGCTTTGACATGATCCAGCTCGTTTTGAACTGTAACAATTTTCTCATCATTGTACATGCTGTAGCGCATCATCTTGGCGAGCGCGGAGAGCAGGGCATAGATTTGCGGCACCTTAAGCTCCAAAGCAAGAGTACCGATAATCTGCAGCGTATTGTTCAGGAAGTGAGGATTAATCTGCGCCTGCAGTGCCCTCAGCTCATTGGTTTTGTTCGATAGTTCCAGCCGGTATTCGCGCAGAATCAGGTTGTTGATCGTATCCATCATGCTGCGGAAGCGTTCGGTGACGAGACCAATCTCATCCTTTCCGGTTGGCCTGATATCGATCTCCAGATTACCCGTCTGCACCTGATTCATGTACCTTGTCAACTGCTTAATGGGGGCCGTAATCCGGAAGGAGATGAGAATCGTCAGTGCAATAATCATAATCATCAGCAGTACCAGCAGCATGATGTTGATTCTGACGGCTTCGTTCGCTTCACGGTACAGGTAAGAGACCGGAATCTGCTTCACCAGCGTCCAGTTCAGTCCCGGGCTCTCAATCTTCTGATAGATAAACACGGCTCCGTCCTCTTCAAAATAACCCTGAGACTGCCCGTTTGCCGCGATTTGCTTGTCATACCAGGAGGCATGCAGCGGTTTACCCATGGTTGCTTCATCATGACTGTATACGAGCGTGCCGCTGTCATCCACCAGATAGATGTTTTCTTTATCGCGTTCATACAACTGGTCCATGATGTCCGTAAACGCTGTCAGCTTCACATCAATAGAGAGATAGCCGAGCGCATCGGTGGAAGGGACCCTCTCAATCCTTCTATGCAGGGTGAAGACCGGTTCCGGAGTCAACTGCGGAATCACTGAATTCAGCCCGTAGCTGTTGCTTATATGTGTACTCTGAATGGATAGGGGGGATGAATCCGTGATCCGGGATTTATCATAGAGCGGAATCCCTTGCCGGCGCATGGGTGTGGCGTTGTGGGCTACGAGCGTGGCTTTGCTATCCTTGACACGATATAGATAGACCTGAAAGATGTCAGGAATAGAAGTCAAAATATAGTTCAGCGAAGAGTAAATCCGGATATTGGCCGTCATATCATCGTAGCCCGCTTCAAGCTGCCTGTAGAAGTCGGAGTCCGAGTAGACCGTCAGGGACAGCCGGTTTACCTCCTGGATCAGGGTGCTGATATTTTTGTAGCCCTGGTATAGCAGGTTTTTATTCTCATCCACCGCGCGGGTTCTGAGAGACTTCGTCGTGTAAGAATAGCTGATAAACATCGTAGCCATGATACAGATTAGGGTTGGAAGGAGTAAAAATACAATCAATTTAGTGCGGATACTGTTCCATTTCATCGATTCTTGTCACATCCGATCAATATTTTACACCTTAAAGATCACCTGAGTAGGTGTGAGAGGTTCTTCAAAAAATAGATAATATGTTTAGATCATAAACAAGTGAGTGAGTAAAAGAAAGGGGGACGGGTGAATGCGCGGTTCGAAGTTGTCCCAATTTGGTCAACAGGCTTTTTTTGTGGGTCCGGCATTATTGTTTTTTACCCTGATTACGATTATTCCATTTCTGATGGGAATGTATTATTCCTTCACGGACTGGAACGGCGTATCCGGAAACGTAAGCTGGGTTGGCATTGATAACTTTAAAGCGATATTTACAAATGATCCGGATTTCTGGTCATCCTTCTGGTTTACCGTAAGATTTACTGTGCTGGGAGTTGTTTTGACCAATGTAGTGGGCTTTTTCCTGGCCTATCTGCTGACTAAACCATTAAAAACACGCAATATGCTCCGTACCATTTTCTTCATGCCGAATGTGATCGGGGGATTGTTGCTCGGGTTTATATGGCAATTTATCTTTATCAAGGGTTTCGCCACGATGGGCGATGTCACCGGCTGGTCCTTCTTTAACCTTCCATGGCTCGGTGATGCAACCACGGGCTTCTGGGCGATTGTCTTAGTGTTTATCTGGCAGTCTTCCGGTTATCTGATGGTAATCTACATCGCTTCACTCAGTAATGTATCCAAAGAAGTGCTGGAAGCGGCTGAGATTGACGGCGCCTCCCGGATGCAGGTGCTTCGCAACATTATCGTACCGTTGATTATGCCTGCGGTTACCATCGGCTTGTTCCTGGCCATTTCCTGGTCCTTCAAAATGTTCGACCTGAACTTGTCGCTGACCAAAGGCGGACCGTTCAAATCGACCGAGTCTGTGGCCATGAACATCTACAATGAAGCCTTCCTTAACAACCGTTACGGTCTGGGTACGGCCAAAGCGCTGCTCTTCTTCCTGATTGTAGCGATTATCACTGTCATTCAGGTTCGTGTGACGAAGAGCAAGGAGGTAGAAGCTTAATGAATGCAAAGTCCAAAAGCAGATGGAATATCGGAATTGAAGTAATCATGATTCTTTTGGCGCTTCTATTCCTCTCTCCGTTCTATTTCTTGCTGGCGAACTCGGTGAAATCCTTCGGGGAGATTCTGAGCGATGCTGCAAGCTGGCCGCAGCACTTCATGTGGTCGAACTACTCAAGCGCATGGAAGTTGGCCCGCTTCTCTGAAGCCTTCCGCAACTCGCTGATTGTCACCATCATCAGTGTGGTTCTGATCTCTTTGTTCAGTGCAATGGCTGCTTACCGTATGGTTCGCGCCAATAACCGGTTTAACCGGGTATTGCTGCTGCTGTTCGTAGCGGCGATGGTCGTTCCGTTCCAGACCATTATGATTCCGATCCTAAAGGTCGTTAATGTATTAGGAGTGAATAACTCCTTTCTGGGCCTCATTATTTCCAACCTGGGCCTCAGTATTCCGATGGCGATCTTCCTGTTCCACGGATTCATCAAGTCCGTACCTCTTGAAATTGAAGAGGCGGCAACGGTCGACGGCTGTAATCCGATCTCGGCATTCTTCCGGATTGTGCTTCCTCTGCTGAAGCCGATGCTGATGACCATTATCGTGCTGAATGCTCTGGGAATCTGGAATGACTATCTGCTTCCGTCGCTGATTCTTCAGGCACCTGAACTGCGGACCATTCCGCTGGCTACCTTCTCGTTCTTCGGGCAATACACGAAGCAATGGGATATGGCGCTCCCGGCACTGACAATCGGGGTTGCTCCAATTGTGATCTTCTATCTGTTCATGCAGCGGTACATTGTTGAGGGAATAGCGGCCGGCTCGGTGAAAGGTTAACACCGGGCCCCCGTTCCACATAGGAATCAGTTAAATTATACGAGGGGGAAATAAAATGATTAAGAAACGTTCTGCACTGTTGATGTCATCTGTAATGCTAATGACAGTAGTGCTCGCGGCTTGTGGCGGGAATTCAAATAATGCCGCATCCAATACTGCATCTAATGGAAGCGCTGGCAACAAATCCGGCGAAGTGAAAACGGTTAAAATTTTTCAGTTCAAGACTGAAATCGTGGAAGGCCTGAACGAGCTGAAGGTTGAATTCGAGAAAGAACATCCTAACATCAAGCTGGACATCCAAACGGTCGGCGGCGGTGCAGACTATGCGGCAGCCCTGAAGACTAAATTTGCTTCCGGCGATGCTCCTGATATTTTCTCGAACGGCGGTTACGCTGAAATGGCACTGTGGGCTGACAAATTGGAAGATCTGTCCGATCAGCCTTGGGTGAAGGATCTGATTCCTTTGGCTGCAGAGCCAATGACCAAAGACGGCAAAACCTATGGTATGCCAATGAACCTTGAAGGTATCGGTTATGTATACAATAAAGACCTGTTTGCAAAAGCGGGCATCACTGAAACTCCAAAGACCATTTCTGAGTTGGAACAAGACGCTAAGAAGCTGCAGGCGATCAATGTTATTCCTTTCGGCAACGCCTATCAGGAATGGTGGCTGCTGGGTATCCAGGGGATTAGCGTAGCTTTTGCACAGCAGAATAATGTGGATGATTTCATCAAGGGCCTGAATGCCGGAACTTCCACAATCGTGGGCAACGAGAAATTCAAGGATTGGAGCAACCTGCTTAACCTGACTGTAAAATACGGACAAAAAAATCCGTTGACAACAGATGCTAATACTCACCTGGCTATGTTCGCCAATGGCGAAACAGCTATGATGCAGGAAGGCAACTGGGCACAGACTCTGGTGGACAACATCACGCCTAACATGAACATCGGTATGTTCCCTATGCCAATCAACGACGATGCTGCGATGAACGATAAGTTGTCTGTAGGCGTACCGTCCAACTTGGTTGTAAACAAGGATTCCGGATCGAAGGAAGAAGCTAAAACCTTCCTGAACTGGCTCGTAACTTCTGACATGGGTAAAGAATATATTACAAAAAAATGGAAGTTCATCCCTGCTCTGTCCACCATTCCAGCAACACCTGAAGATATCGGTCTGCTTGGTTCTGATGTATGGAAATATGTTAAAGAAGGTAAAGTATACGGTTTGCAGGCTTCAAAATTCCCTGATGGTGTAACTCAAGAATTCGCCAGCGTCATCCAAGAGCTGATCGCCGGTAAAACCGACGAAGCCGGCTGGGAAAAAGGCATGCAGGCTGCTTGGGACAAGCTGAAGAAATAAGCGGATCAAGTAAACAGAGAGTCCGGACACGGACCAAATAAGCAGTTGGATAAAGTGGATTTGCGAAAGGCGCTCCGTCTATCTCATCATTGATGTGAGGCGGGGCGTCTTTATTTGATTTAAAATAAGAGGATGAAAGGGAGTGGAGGAATGGCCGGGGAAGGCTATACAAACGTTCAAGTCGGTGTTGATTATTATCCGGAGCATTGGGATGAATCCATGTGGGAGCCGGATGTGAAGTTAATGAAGGAGAGCGGCGTCAGACTGGTGCGGGTGGCAGAGTTTGCCTGGAGCCGTCTGGAGCCGAGCGAAGGGGATTTCGAGTTCGGCTGGCTGGATAGGGCGATAGACCTGTTTCATAAATATGGCCTCCAGGTTGTGATCGGGACGCCTACAGCAACACCGCCGCGCTGGGTGACGCGGACTTACCCGGATGTGCTGCCGGTCTTTGCGGACGGGCGGATTTATCACGAAGGCGTGCGCGGGCACCGCTGCTACAACAGTGTCTCCCTGCGCAAATTCGGAAGCCGCATTATTGAACGCCTGGCTGGACACTACAGCAGTCATCCGGCCGTGATCGGCTGGCAGACCGATAATGAATTCAGCATGCTGGACTGCTGCTGCGACCGCTGCAATAAGGACTTCCGGGACTGGGTGCGGGCAAAATACGGCACGCTCCAGCATCTGAACCAGGAATGGGGAACCGTGGTCTGGAGCGGGGAATACAGCGACTGGTTTGAGGTTACAGTGCCTTACGGTGGCTCACCGCACCAGAATCCTTCACTTCTGCTGGACTATCAGCGGTTCCAGTGGGAATCATGCATTGCCTTCCAGCGTTCCCAGGTAGAAATTCTGCGCCGGGTCTGCCCGGAGCATTTCATTACGCATAATTTCCACAGCTATCCGCAGCGGCTCAACATGCATGGGTTGGCTGAGGATCTCGACGTGGCCGCCTTCGATTATTATCCGAACCCGTCACCGCAGAAGCAGGCGACTGCGCCTTATAGCGGCGCGCTTTCCCTGGATCTGACCCGGGGCATCAAACGCCGGAATTTCTGGATCATGGAGCAGCTTAGCGGCCCTCCGGGGTGCTGGTTCCCGATGTGGCGGACGCCGTACCCGGGACTCATCCGGGCTTATGCCTGGCAGGCAATTGCGCGCGGAGCCGACACGGTTGTGCATTTCCGCTGGCGCAGTGCGGCTGCCGGAGCGGAGCAATTCTGGCATGGGCTGATCGACCACAGCAATGTGCCCGGGCGGAGGTTCGCCGAATTCGCACAGCTGTGCGGGGAGGTGAACGGTTTGGCGTCGCTGCTGGAGGGGACTGAGGTCGTCAGCAGGGCTGCCATCCTGTATTCGCATGAGCAGCAGGCGGCGTTGCGCATCCAGCCTCAGGCCGAAGGAATGGATTATTATGAGAACATCAAGCTGTACCACCGTGCGCTGACCAGGCTTGGCATCAGCTGTGATGTTATCGACTGGCGTCAGCCGCTTGAGGGGTACAGGCTGGTGATTGCCCCCAGTCTGTACCTGCACGACGAAGAAGCTTCGCAGTCACTGGAGGCCTGTGCCGAAGCCGGGGGAACGGTGATTCTCACGAACCGCAGCGGCGTGAAGAATATGAACAACATCTGCGTGATGCAGCCGCTGCCGGGATTCTTCTCGCGTGCGGCGGGCGTTTCGGTGGAGGAATACGACCCGGTCGGAAGCGAAAATCATTTGCTTGTCGATCGTGAGAGTGTGCTGTATGAATGCAGTCAGTGGTGCGACATTCTGCGGCCGGAGGGGGCTGAGCCCATCGCTTGGTATGGAGACGATTTCTTCGCCGGAGCTCCTGCGGTTACTGTGAACCGCTTCGGATCGGGCAGGGTGTATTATATCGGGACTCATGCCGGTGAGGACTACTGGCTGAAGCTTCTCCATGATATCGCCCTGGATGCAGAGCTGGTCCTGTTTCCGGGATTGCCGGACGGTGTGCAGGCATTTACGCGTACCGGAGAGGCAGGAGACCTGCTGTTCCTGCTGAATCTCACCCGTACGGCACAGACCGTGGGACTGGACAAGCATTACCGCAGCGCTCTTACCGGTGCCAGGCTGAGTGGACCGGTTGAGCTTGGGCCGTACGCCGTAGAGATTCTGATGACAGAAAGCTGATCTAATTCGGGCACCCGGACGCAGGCCGCGGGATGGCGCCTTTTGTCCATCATGCGGGAGACCCAAGGGAGCAGCAGCGCTTTCGGCTTACTCTTCAGACTAGCAGTCTGACCGTGGTCAGCGGCATAAAATCAGGAAATCCAAACATTCCCCGTAGTTCCGACCATAACCCCACATGATAATCTAAAAGTTTAACTGATGTTTGTGTGCAAGGCTATTGCCGGGGGGCTGGATCACGAACGGACATTAGTACAGCCGCCGGAATTGATCCGGCGTCGTTCCGGACTGCTTGCGGAAGGTGGCCACGAAGTGGCTGACGTCGCGGAAGCCGACCCGCTTCGAGATGGCTTTTACCGTGAGATCCGGCTGGCTGACCAGCAGTTCCTTGCTCTTGCGGATACGCAGGCGGACGAAGTAGGCATAGGGGGAGAGACCGAAGGTTTGCAGGAACAGGCTGTTGAGATAGCGGCCCGACACCCCCGACTGCAAGGCCAGATCGTGGAGACCAATATCGGGCTCGCCATAATGGCTGTCCATCCATTTCAGCAAAGGCTGCACCTTGTCCACATTGCGGGATATGGCGGTATTGTTATGCAGTTGCCCGTATTTGCTTAGCGTAAGAAGGAAACGGTAGGCATCAGAGGAGGCACCCAGGCTGAACATATCCTCTGCGGCATCATAACGGTCGAGCATTTCCTCCAGCATCAGGGGGAGCGGAGCCTCACTCTCCCAGCGGTAAAAAGAGTTGGCGTTCATCCCCAGCGAATCGAGAATATTCCGGGCGGAGCTTCCCCCGAAGGTTAGATAATAGGTGCACCAAGGTTCAGCGGAGAGCGCTTGATAACGGTGCGGGGTACCCGGCAGCAGCAGCACGCCGCTGCCTTCGGCGAGCGTAAGCTTTTTATTCTCGAAATGAATCAGTCCTTCGCCCTGCGAAGTCTGAAGCCAATGATAGGCGTGATAGCCTTCCGGCCGGGATACCTTCTCCTGGTCCGGGTTATAACCCATACTGTCCAGAGTAATAGGCAGATGATAGCCTCCCTCCTGGCCAAACACAATTCTGCGGGGTGCTGCCACAAGCACAATGATCCACTCCTGTAGGTTCCATATTATTATATGACACAGCGGTAATTTTATATTTAAAGGGAAACGGCAAACGTTTACAATAAGAATATACTTATACTATAAAGGATGTGCAATAAGTGATCAACGATAAATTGGCGAAGATTTGGTACGGCGGAGATTACAATCCCGAGCAGTGGGACGCGCCTGTATGGGCAGAGGATGAACGGATGTTCAAGCTGGCGGGCATTGATGTCGCCACGATCAATGTATTTTCCTGGGCGCTCATTCAGCCGTCGGAGGATACCTATGATTTTTCCGGACTTGATGAATTGATGGACCGTTTATATAAGAATGGAACCTATGTCTGTCTGGCGACGAGCACCGGTGCTCATCCGGCCTGGATGGCTCACCGCTATCCTGAAGTGACCCGGGTGGATGTTCAGGGCAGAAAACGCAAATTCGGCGGACGCCACAACTCCAATCCGAATAGTCCGGTCTACCGTAAATTCGCGGCCAAACTTGCGGGCAAGCTGGCTGAACGCTACAAGGATCATCCGGGTCTGGTCGCCTGGCATATCTCCAATGAATATGGCGGCTACGATTACTCTGAGCAATCCGAAGCCGCTTTCAGAGTCTGGCTGAAGAACCGTTATGGCTCGCTGGATGCTCTCAATAAAGCCTGGAATACCCGTTTCTGGGGACATACCTTCTATGACTGGGAAGAAATTGTTGTGCCAAGTGAGCTGAGTGAGGAATGGAATGGCAACCGGACCAACTTCCAGGGGATATCGCTCGATTACCGCAGATTTATGTCCTACAGTCTGCTGGAATGCTACAAGCTGGAATATGACGCGATCAAGGAGCACAGCACCAATGTTCCGGTCACCACGAACCTGATGGGCTTCTATCCGGAGCTGGATTATTTCGAGTGGGCCAAGCACATGGATGTCATCTCTTGGGACAACTACCCGTCGCTGGATACGCCGGTGAGCCATACGGCTATGACACATGATCTGATGCGCGGCCTGAAGCATGGTCAGCCGTTCATGCTGATGGAGCAGACGCCAAGCCAGCAGAACTGGCAGCCGTATAACTCGCTGAAGCGTCCGGGCGTGATGCGTCTGTGGAGCTATCAGGCAGTAGCACGCGGTGCAGATACTGTGCTGTTCTTCCAGCTCCGCCGTTCCATTGGGGCCTGCGAGAAGTATCATGGTGCAGTCATTGAGCATGTGGGACATGAGCATACCCGGGTATTCCGTGAATGTGCTGAGCTCGGCAAAGAGCTGGAGCTGCTGGGCGACCAGCTTCTGGATGCGCGCAGCGCAGCACAGATAGGCATTATCTACGACTGGGAGAACCGCTGGGCGCTGGATCTGTCGAGCGGACCTTCCGTAGCCCTGGATTATGTGAACGAAGTGCATAAATATTATGATGCCCTGTATCAGCAGAATATCGAAGCCGATATGATCGGTGTTGAAGAGGATCTCTCCAAGTACAAAATTGTCATTGCACCGGTACTGTACATGATTAAGCCGGGGTTTGCTGAAAAGGTAGAAGCCTTCGTGAAGGCAGGCGGCACATTCGTTACGACTTATTTCAGCGGAATCGTAAATGAGAATGATCTGGTTACCGTAGGCGGCTACCCTGGAGAACTTCGCAGCGTACTCGGCATCTGGGCTGAGGAGATCGATGCGCTGCTGCCGGGAATGAGCAATGAAATCGTGATGAGCAAAGAGTGGGGAGCGCTGAACCGCACCTATCCATGCGATTTACTGTGCGATCTGATTCACGCTGAAGGCGCAGAAGTGCTCGCGGAGTATGGCACTGACTTTTACAAAGGCATGCCGGCCCTGACCGTGAACCGCTTTGGCGAAGGCAAGGCCTATTATGTGGCAACCAGTCCGGATGCGGCTTTCCTGCAAGGGTTCTTGTCGAACCTCTGTACTGAACAAGAGATCCGGCCGCTGGTCAGTGCACCGGAAGGCATCGAATCCGTACAACGCGTTAAGGACGGTGTGTCTTATCTGTTCCTGCTGAACCATAAGGAAGGCGAACTCAGTGCCGATATCGGTTCCGTACATCGCACCGATCTGCTGACAGGCAAGACCTTCAGCGGCACGGCCGTTGTTCCGGGGCGTGGCGTGCTGATTCTGTCAGACAAATAATCTAAAAGGACGGTTTCCCGGGCTTCAGGCCTGGAGAATCGTCCTTTTTTCTACGCCCAAAATGGTATAATGCAGAAATAGAGCGAGATATGAAGATTAACGGTTCAGGAGAGAGGCAGCATATGACAACCTTACTGGTAACAGGCTACCGCGCGCATGAGCTCGGGATTTTTGACAGCAAACATCAGGGGATTCCGTATATCAAAAAAGCGCTGAAAAACAGACTAATCCCTCTGATCGAGGAAGGGGTGGAATGGATCATTACCCCCGGGCAATACGGGGTGGATCTGTGGGCCTGTGAAGTGGTGCTGGAGCTGAAGCAGCAGTATCCGGGACTGAAGCTGGGCATTATCACAGCACATGCCGCTCCGGAAGAAAAGTGGAAAGAGGAGAAGCAGGAAGAATACCGCCGGATTATTGCCGGGGCTGATTATTACGGGGCCGTCAGCAATGCTCCATACGACGGAAGCTGGCAGTTCCGGGCCAGAGATGACCTGCTGCTGCGCAAAAGCGACGGGATTCTGCTGTTCTATGATGAAGACGCGGCCGAGGGAAGTCCCAAATTCTTGAAAGAGCGGGTCCAGAAGCTGCAGGAGGAGGGAAACTATAGCCTCTATCTGATGCATGCCGAGGAAATCCAGAATATTGCGGATGAGGAGAGCCAGCGCGGCTATGAATAAGGAGGACAGACAAATGAGTTCTGTTAATGGCGGAGCGGATCGCAGAGCGCGATCCGTACATTCTCACGGGAATCCGCAGCTATGAGCTGCGCACCTGGGGGCTATCCCATGCAGGTAACCGGCATATGGGCATCGCGGAGGAATAGCACAAGCGGCTCTTTCACAGAAACGATACCGTCCTTCAGAAGGACGGTATCGTTTCTGTTTATATGAAGCTTTGCAGGGAAGGCGCTTTGCGGACCTTGTAATTCTGCTCGTAGGCATATGCCAGCCGGATCAGTACCGGCTCCTGGTAAGCCTGCGCTGAGAAGGTGACCCCAAAGGGAGCACCGGCAGAAGTGTAGCCGGAAGGCACAACGATGGAAGGATAACCTGCCCTGGAGGTGATCCTTGCACCGAAATCCGCCGGGAACAGAAGCGCGTCAAGCTGATGCTCCTTCATCGTGGCGTCAATGCCAAGCTCCTTGCAGAGCCGGAGATCCGTTGCCCGGTCGCGCAGATATTGCGGCTCAGTGAACGTGCCGGAGGAGGTGTACTCAGCATCCAGCAGGGTGGCTTGACCGTATTTCAAGGTCTCCATAGGATGTGCATGATTGAAGTCGATAATATCCTTCAGCGTGCGCATTCTGGCTCCCGGGCCGAGAGCGGCCAGATACGCATTCAGCGAGGTTTTGAATTCGTTCAGCACGACGGAGGAATAACTGATCTCGCGAGCGGTCCGGATCTCTGCCGGATCAATGATGGTGGCGCCAAGCTCGCGCATCCGGTCCACCGAGGCGTTGAACAGTGCCAGCTGCTCATCGGTCAACTCCTCAAAATAATAATCCCGCGGAATTCCAATCCGTGCGCCCTGCAGCCCATTCGGGTCGAGGAAGACGGTATAATCCTCATGCAGACGGCCTGCACTTGTCCCCATGGCGGCATCTCTGTCATCCTTACCCAGCATTGCGTTCAGCAGCAGTACCGCATCGCGGACCGTGCGTGCCATGGGTCCGGCAGTATCCTGTGTATTCGAGAGCGGCAGGATGCCGGAACGGCTGATCATCCCCACCGTCGGTTTGATACCGATGATGGAGCCGAGATTGCCGGGATTCAGAATGGAGCCGGAGGTTTCCGTACCCACGGACACTGTGCAGAAATTACAGGCCACTGCTACCGCAGAGCCGGCGCTGGAGCCGCCCGTCGGCGTGGATATATTGTAGGGATTCAGCACTTGTCCGCCGCGTGAGCTGTACCCGGACGGCATGCCGTTCGTCATGAAATTGGCGAACTCAGTCATATTGGCTTTGCCTATAATGACGGCCCCAGCTTCGCGCAGCTTGGTGACAATATAAGCATCTTCCCCGGCAAAAGAATCCGCCAAAGCCAGCGAGCCTGCACTGGTGTGCATTTTATCGCCGGTGTTGATATTGTCCTTCACTAAGACAGGTATACCATGCAGCGGCCCCCGGGGGCCTTGCAGCGAGCGTTCCACATCCAGAGATTCGGCAATGAACAGGGCATCAGGATTGATCTCCAGAATGGAGTTGACCGTCAGCCCGCTTTTGTCATGCTCGGCGATACGTTCAAAATACATGAGGACTAATTGTCTGGACGTCATTTCTCCGGTTTCAAGCGCAGCCTGAATCTCCGGAATGGTAGCCTCTACGATTTCAAAACTCATGCGGTTCACGCTTCTTTCCCTGTGGAATATGGCCTTTTTGTCTATAGGGTCTTCAGGCTCTTCCCGAATCCTAGACCTGCACTTGGGTAAATCCTTCTTCCGCCAGATATTCCTCAGCTTCTTCAAGCGTCTCGAAAGCCATCTCCAGCTGAAGTCCGGCGTAGAGATACCACAGGTCATCCTCCGGCTTCAGGGTAAGCGTATGTCCTTCATCATTCGTCCACAGTGTCTGTGCTCCGTCAGCCTGCTTTTTCTTTCTCTTGCCAGGTGCTGGTGCCTCCGGGATATACATAGACAGTGAGGTGATGGACGCCTCCAGCAGGCTGCGCAGTTCGGGCTCCCCGTAGTCACGTATGTTCACCATGCCTTTATCATCGGTCTCATAGCCGCGCAGCAGTCCTGCATACACAAACCCGTTGCCATTCGGATGCAGATGGAAGGCTACCGTTTTTTTCTCATGGCGGCTTTCCTCATAGTGGTAGTTCACCCGGCCCAGCGATACATTTCTCCGCTCCAGCTGGGGGTAGGAATCAAGAATAGCCAATTTCTGTTCAAAAGTAAGCATATGCAGCCTCCGGTTTACGGTTTCAAATTCAGTCGCCCTGATTATACCATGCCGTTCCCTTCAAGGACTATAATCCGGATCGTACTCTCAAGGGTCTACCGGCATAGAGGCAGGGTGATTACAAAAGCGCAGCCCTGCTCCGGCCTGTCGCCGAGCCGCAGGCTTCCGCCCATGGCTTTGGCAAGCAGCCGGCTGAAGGTAAGTCCGAGTCCAAGGCCCCGGAGTGTGCTTTGTTTGTCACTGCTGCGGAAGAAGGGTTCGAAGATCCGCTCGCTGTTCTCTTCAGAAATGCCCGGCCCATTATCGGTGACGGTAATCACGGCATATCCCTCCGGATTCGCCTCAAGGCGGAGGGTCAGCTGAAGGGTATGCCCCGTCGCCTTGGCCTGTACGCTATTGTTGAGCAGATTGACGAGAATCTGCTGGATGCGCAGCGGATCACCCCGGAGGAATAGGGGCTGCTCCGGCAGCTGCAGCACCGGTTCACATACCTCCTCGCTCTGGGTCAGCTTCCACTGATAGACGACCTCCTCCAGCAGCGGAACGGCATCCAGCCTGTCATGACGGATGGCGACAATACCTGCAGCCAGGGCGTTGTAATCCAGCAGATCCGCGACCATCCGCTGCAGCCGTCCGGCCTCCAGCAGAGCGATGTCGAGGAATTCACTGGCTTCTTCGCCTTCCACAATGCCCTCACGCACCGCATGCACCAGCCCCTTGATGGAGGTGACAGGGGTTTTAAGTTCATGGGAGACCCCGGCCAGCATCACCGCCCGGGACTGCTCGAACTGCTGAAGCTTGCCCGCCATCTCCTGGAAGGAGAGCAGCAGCTCGTGAATTTCCCGCTCCTTGGCCTCCGTCTTCAAGATGATGTTGTATTCACCGCCGCTGATCTGCGAAGCAGCGGCGGCAACCCGCTGAATCGGCTTGGCCAGCTTAATGGACAAGAGATAAATAGTCAGCCAGCTTAAGAGGATCAGGAAGAAGATGAGAATCGAGAAGAAGGTGATCTCCTCCCGCGGAATGAACCGCAGGGATCGTTTGGACTGCAGGACCACGACCTGCCCGAGCGTTTCGCCGTTCCCTTGAATCCGGGCACCGGCCGACTTGAACTCCGGGCTGCGCGCCGCGCTCAGGCTGTCGTTGAGCTCGTAGCGCATCTCCTGGTCAGTCATCGCCGGCTGGGAGAACAGCAGTTCACCTTCCGGTCCCATAATAATGACGCACATTTCCTGCGTCAGTTTGAAGAACCGCTTGCGGTCCTCGATCAGCTGATTCAGAGCCGGGGAAATATTCAGATTGCCGTCCGCATTGACGCTGCGGTCGGCAATCTCCTGCGCGAGCAGACCGGTGGTTTGCATCCGGTTGTTCATCGCCTCCTGCTGAATCCACCAAAAGGTCACCAGTGCGGTGAGCAGGAGACCTGTGCCGATAATCAGCAGGTAGCGGACCGTCCAGTAGGAGAGGATGGAGGTGTGGGTGCTGCGCGGCTTCTTCAACTTCAGGTGGTCCATAATTGATACCCCGTTCCTCTAAGCGTGCGGATTTCGCCTTCTCCGGCAGGCCAGTGCGACAGGGCCTGGCGCAGCCTTTTGATCGACAGGTCCACAGCCCTGTCACTTCCCTCATAATCCATCTCCCACACATGCTCCAGCAGCTGATCCCGCGTACAGATCTGATTCGGGCGCTCCGCAAGGAAGAGCAGCACGGACATATCACGCGGGCTCAAGGAAACCTCGGCTCCGTTCAGGAACACTGAACGTGCGCCAAAATCAATAAACAGGCCGCCATAATGGCGTTTGCGGCTGCCGTCGGACCACTGGGAGGGGCGCCGCAGCACCGCATTTACACGAGCCACCACTTCTTCAGGAATGAAGGGCTTGGACATGTAATCGTCGGCCCCTCCGTCCAGTCCGGCCAGCCGGTCGTGAATAGAGTCTCTGGCTGTCAGCATAATCACAGGACAGCTGCTTTTCTCACGGATCAGACCCAGCAGCTCAAAGCCATCCATATTCGGCAAATGGATATCGAGCAGAATCAGGGAAGGCGGAGCCACCTCGAAGGCCTCCAGCGCAGTGCGTCCGTCGGCGGCGCGGGTGATCTGGAAGCCCGCTTTTTTGAGATAAGCGCTGAGCACGCGGGCAATGGCCTCCTCATCTTCAACAATCAGAATCGATTTCATCATCTATAGACAGTCTCCTTACAGCAACTTAGATTCTTAAGTTCACTCTATATAGTTAAAATTACGACAATTTTACCACAATACAGATGGGGGTGCTTTGACTTATTCCCGACATATTGCTCTGCTAGAATGGGAAACAAGCCATACTGGAAAATACAGAACCATTTGGATGGAGGAAACAGGATGAAGAAAAAAACAATCGCCATCATCGCTGCTGGAGTCGTTATTGTAGGAGCCATCACCGCATTTACCTTTTTGAATAACAGCTTGGGCAATAATGTTGAAATCGAGTCCGTGATTCCGACACAGGCGCAAGGTGCAGCAAATGGTACGAACACAGCGAATGCGGCAGCATCGCCCGCAGGAGCAGCCGTTACAGCAGAGCAATTAAATGGTGCCTGGAACATCGCCGACACTTCGAAAGTATACTGGTCGGTAACGACCTCCAAGGAAACTGTCAATTTCGTGGACCCGTCAGTTAAGGGAACCTGGAACGTGAATCTGGGCGATGCGGGGGCGATGACCGGAGAAGGCACCGTGGAGATGAGTGCACTGGATTCCGGCAACGGCCAGAGAGACGAGCATGTAAAGGGAGCAGACTTCCTTTCTGTAACAGAATTTCCGCAGTCCACCTTTGTCGTAAAGTCTTTCTCGAAGCTGCCGGCGGAATGGACGGAAGGCACGGCGGTACCCGTCCAGCTGCAGGGCACGATGACCGTAAAAGGCATTACAAAGGATGTCACCTTCGACAGTCAGGCCGTATATAGCGGCGGACAGCTTATGCTCTCGGGTACAACCACCGTAACCTTTGAAGATTTCGGCATGGCCAACCCACACTCGATTGTGTTAGACACCGAAAATAATCTCGAGGTCCGCCTGGAGCTTGTACTCTCGAAATAACAGGAACACTTCAATAAAATAAGCTTAAGACTCTTCCCGGCAGCCGCTTCTTTGGGGTTCCCCGGGAGGAGTTTTTTGTTTTTACTGGATATCCCAGCTGCACCGGGGTATATTTTTACCTATAGCCTGAAGGAGGGAAGCTCCATGATTGAAGTGGCGGCAGCGATTATACATAATGCAGAAGGGCAAATCCTGATCGCACGGCGGCGGGAGGGCAAATCGCAGGCCGGATTATGGGAATTCCCGGGCGGCAAGCTGGAGGACGGCGAAGAGGTGCCGGACTGTCTGCGCAGAGAGCTGATGGAGGAGATGAGCATCGTAATTCTTCCCTACGCGGCTTTTGGAGTGAATGAGCATGACTATGGCGGATTCAAGATCAGGCTGATTGCCTGGGAGGCTGAATTTCTGGAAGGCCAAATCAGACTGAGTGACCATGATGCTTTCCGGTGGGTGGCCGCGAATGAGCTGGACGCGTTTGCTTTTGCTCCGGCGGATATCCCTTTTGTGCACAGGCTGCTTGATCCATTACAGTAAACCGGATAACAGACGATAGAATTTATATAGGAAGGGGCTGTTTCATCTGCCTGAGTACCATAAGCTTGTGCGTGACGGCATACCGGAGCTGATTGCTGCCGGGGGGCATGTGTGCATCACAAGAACACTGGAGCATGAAGAGTACATAGACCAGCTGCGTGCGAAATTGCGTGAGGAAGCGGAGGAGTATTTCCGTGAAGACAACGACAGGCTGGCACTTGAAGAACTGGCGGATCTGCTTGAGGTCATTCGGGCGCTGGCAGCCATACACGGGGGGAGCCCTGAGGTTCTGGAGCAGGTCCGTGCAGAGAAGGCGGAACGCCGGGGCGGATTCCAGGAGCGTATTTTTCTGTTACGGGTAGAGGATGGCAGCTAGCTGCGCACCGGATGGTTCTCGTTCAAGCCATAGGAGGTTGACAATTCATGTTCAAAAGCAGACTGACCATGCTCTTATGCAGTGCTGCCGCCATTGTACCGATTGTGCTGTATTTCTATCTCTACCCGCGGATGCCCGATTTTGTTCCGATTCACTACAACGGGGCCACGGCTGACCGGTTTGTGAATAAATGGAGTGTGGATGTGGCTCTGCTCTGTCTGCTCAGCTGGTTCGGCTTCGGTTTTATGCGGCTGCTTCAATTCTTATTGCGGAAAATATTCCTGAACAGCTATATCCATAATGTGGCGTTCATTCACCGGATCTGGAATGCGGCCACATTACTTGTCACGGCCGGGTTCGCCGCGATTAGCGTCTGTGCCCTGCTCGCTATGATCTAGCGGTATGCTCTTCCCCCAAAATTTTATTAACAATCCGCTATTGTAGCTATAATAAGGATTAAAGAACTTAACCCTTTCGGCTAAACTAAATTGATTATGGGAGAGCAGAATGAACAAGAGGCAGACAGAGATTATTCGGAATTTGTTAACTGAGCCAGGCCGCTTATGGCTGGTTCAGGATTTGGCGGATCAGGCCGGCTGCTCGGACAAAACCATCCGAAGTGATCTGAAGGTCATTCAAAAATATATGAACAAGCATTCCACAGCACAACTTGTGAAAAAACCGGGGCTTGGGATTTATCTGGAGCTGGGTGAAGGTGACCAGTCTGCTCTGCTTCAGCTGCTGTATTCAGAGGAGTATGATACCGAGCATGATTCGGATGAAGAAAGAGTGCTGCATATCGCTTACCGGCTTCTGATGAACGCCAGTCCAGTGACCACACAAGATCTTGCTGCTCAGTATTACGTGAACAAAACGTTAATCCGCAGAGATCTGGAGAAGATTGAGCACTGGCTGCATCACCTTGATCTAGCGTTAATTATCCGGCCCCGCATAGGGCTTATGATTAAAGGCACCGAAAAAAATAAACGTCTGGCCCTTGCCAGGCTGAACCAGCTGATTGACAGCCCTGAACTTACGGGACAATGGATGCGCAAGCAGTTTGAATCGCATGAAATTGCGGCTGTAAATCATGAATTGAAAATCTTTCAGGAACAGCACCGGCTCTTTTTTACGGATGAAACCTTCGAAGGGCTGATGCTGCATATTCTGCTGATGGTCAAACGGACAAAGCTAAACCAGCCCATTTCGCTCTTGGAACAGGATATTGCCTTTCTGCAGGAAAAAGAAGAATACACTTGGGCTGCAGCGTTTTTGCAGCAACTGCATAAGCTGTTTTCAGTCTCATTCTCACGCGAGGAAACAGCTTACCTGACCCTGCATTTGCTTGGCGGAAAGTTTCGCTATGGGCAGGAGGAGACAGAGGGGAGACGGACTCTGCTAGCGGACAGCCACCCGCTCCTGCCGGAATTGATCAGGCAACTGGTCAAGCGGATGTCGGAACTGAATATGATAGAATTCTCCAGTGATCAGGTGCTCCTGAATGGACTTAAGGTTCATTTGTTCACTACCCTTAACCGTCTCCAGTATGGCCTGAAGGTATCCAATCCCATGCTGGCTGATATCAAAAAGATGTATCCCTACATGTTTGACCGCGTTATAGAGGCCATGGAAGCAGCAGGCAAAGCAATAAGGCAAACGTTTCCAGAAGAGGAGGCCGCCTATGTCACTCTGCATTTTCAAGCTTCTGTTGAACGGCTGCAGCAGAGTGAGAGGCAACCGCAAAAGGCTATTATTGTGTGTCACATGGGCATTGGAATGTCTCAATTGCTCCGTACAAAAGTGGAACGCAAATTCCCGTCTGTGCATGTAGGAGCAACTTTATCCAAAGCAGAGGTCAGAGGTTATCTCGCCCTGCATGACGTGGATTTGGTTATATCAACTGTGGCTCTTCCTGAGGACATCAAGCATGTAATCGTCTCTCCGCTTCTGGAAAGCAGGGATGAGCGCTTGCTGGAACAGTCCATTCGGCGGTTGGATGAGCCGGACCATGCGGTGGAGGAATCTGTCTTTTTAAAGTATACCACCCCGTTTCTGGTCTATCCCCAGCAGGAGGCGCAGCATCCGGAACAGTTAATTGCCAAACTGGCAGGAATTCTTGAACAGAAGGGATATGCGGAAAAGGGCTATGCGGAAAGTGTGCTGGCCAGGGAAAAGCTATCTAATACCACCATTGGTGGAGGGGTGGCTATCCCACACGGGAGCTCAGAGTATATCAGCGAGTCTTCTATTGTTATTGCTACGCTGAAGCACCCGCTGTCATGGGGGGCCGAAACCGTGCATCTGGTGTTCCTGCTGGCGGTCAAGCATGATGAACGGGAAGAAATGCGGCTGCTGTTCAGAGAATTGTCCCGAATCAGCGAGCAGCCTGCACTGGTCAGCGCGTTGGCCAAAGAAACGGATGCGATGGTCCTGCTCCGAAAGCTGGGCAGATAAATTGCAAATTGAATAATACTTAGGTACAGGGGTGTCTCAAAAAGCCAGGAAGTGGCTGCTTGGGACATCCCACTTTTTTGGAGCGGGCTGGACCTGGGCACTTGCGTGGGATGGTAACGCCTTTGGCGGTATTAATCCGTTTTTCCGGAAGTTCCGGTAAAAAGTTTGTCCGATATCCGGGAATAAGGTGGATATAATTAAAAATGTAAGCGCTGATAAAAGTGGAAAGGGATGATAGAAATGAAAATATTAGCGATAACCTCGTGTCCTAACGGCATTGCGCATACCTATATGGCAGCTGAGAATCTGCAGAAGGCAGGCAAGAAATTAGGCATTGAAATTAAGGTTGAAACACAGGGCTCCATCGGCGTGGAAAATGCGTTGACCGAGGAGGAAATTCGTGAAGCTGACGGAATAATCATTGCAGCGGACAAAACGGTAGTAAAAGACCGTTTTGTCGGAAAAAAGCTGCTAGTTGTCGGGGTGCAGGATGGTATCCGTCGTCCGGAAGAGCTGATTCAGCGGGTCATGAAAGGCGAAGTGCCTGTGTACCAAGCGCAGTCTCGTTCTTCCGACAGCCGTTCGGGTGAAAAAGCACCGAAACAAAATCCGATTTACCGTCATTTGATGAATGGCGTCTCCTATATGGTACCCTTTATCGTCATCGGAGGGCTGCTTATTGCCATCGCATTGACGATTGGCGGTGTGAAGACACCGGGCGGTCTAGTGATACCGGAAGGCTCCATCTGGAAGAACATTCAGGATATCGGGTCTGCTGCATTTACTTTCATGGTGCCGATTCTGGCGGGATTTATCGCAATGAGCATTGCAGATCGGCCAGGGCTGGCTCCGGGGATCGTCGGCGGATTTATCGCCGCAAACGGAAGCTTATATGGCAGTGAAGCGGGAGCGGGATTTATCGGCGGGATTATTGCCGGCTTCCTGGCGGGTTATGTAGCACTCGGCATCCGCAAAATCAAAGTTGGCCGGGCGTTGCAGCCGATTATGCCCATTATCATCATCCCCGTGCTCTCATCCCTGATTGTAGGGTTGATCTTTATCTTTGTCATCGGATCTCCCATTGCCCATTTGTTTGAAGTACTAACCGGCTGGCTTGCCGGCATGCAGGGAACAAGCTCAATCCTGCTGGCTTTGATCCTGGGAGCGATGATCTCCTTCGATATGGGCGGTCCGGTTAATAAGGTAGCTTTTCTGTTCGGATCGGCCATGATTGGTGAAGGGAATTATGAAATTATGGGGCCTATCGCCGTAGCCATTTGTATTCCGCCTATCGGGATGGGACTGGCTGCAATGATCAACAAACGCAAATTTGCATCTGCCGAGCGTGAAGCCGGCAAAGCGACATTTACCATGGGGTTGTTTGGTATTACTGAGGGGGCAATTCCATTTGCGGCCCAGGACCCGCTGCGCGTGATTCCAAGCATCATGGCCGGATCAATGGTTGGATCGGTAATTGCGATGCTGGGAAATGTGGGGGACAGAGTAGCCCATGGCGGACCGGTTGTAGCTGTGCTGGGGGCCGTTGACCATGTTGTTATGTTTTTCATTGCTGTTATCGTTGGATCTGCCGTAACAGTGGTCATGGTGAGTCTGCTGAAGCGGGACGTTGCTATTGTGGCGGACAGTACAGCAGTAGAGGCTGTTGCCCCGGAAAGCTTGGGAAATGATCCCCAGGTCAAGCCTGCCAAAACCCCTATAGCTGCTGACGTGGAAACAACTCAGGGCCGTCTTGAGAAACTGACGGATATTTTAACACCGGAGCTAATTGAGCTGAATGTAGCGGGGACCACAAAGGAAGCTGTTATTGATGAAATGATTGCAATCCTGGAAAGAAACGGGGCCATAAGCTCTGCAAGTGATTTTAAAGAAGGGATATTGGCCCGTGAGGACGAAAGCTCTACAGGCATTGGCATGAATATTGCTATTCCTCACAGTAAATCAGATGCGGTCCTGAAGCCAAGCGTGGTTTTTGGCATTAAGCAGGGTGGAGTGGATTGGAACAGTGTGGATGGCAATCACGCGAAGCTGGTATTTATGATTGCCGTACCGCGCAGCAGCAAGGGAAATGCCCATTTGAAGGTGCTGCAAATGTTGTCCCGTAAGCTAATGGATGATGATTTCAGAGAAGCGCTTCTTGCGGTTACGACGAAGGAAGAGGCTTATCAGTTACTTGGGCAGGTGCACTAATTTATCCGGTAGAAGAGTAGAGCCCTACTATGCTTTGCTGGTTAAACAGAACTTATACAGGCTGGCGATCCCTTATCCAGGGGACACCAGCCTGTTTGTCTGCAGCTCTCGCCGAGCCTGTACTCACAAGGGATAGTTTGATAGAATCAAAAGTACTATATGGACAAAACAAGGAGGATTCATCAATGACAATCGATAACGCTTACAAGGTGAAATGGGGAATTCTCAGCACTGGCTGGATCGCACACCAGTTCGCAACCGATCTGGCTCATGCATCGAACGGGATTGCCTATGCTGTAGGTTCACGCAATCAGGAAAGCGCCGATGAATTTGCCAAGAATCACGGTATTCCTGTAGCCCATGCCACGTATGAAGATTTAGTCAATGATCCCGAGGTAGATGCGGTTTATATCGGGACACCACATCCTTTTCATAAAGACAACGCGCTGCTTGCGCTGCGTGCCGGCAAGGCGGTGCTCTGCGAGAAGCCGTTCACGGTGAACAGCGGCGAGCTTGAGGAGATCGTGGCCTATGCCCGCGAACATAAGCTGTTTCTGATGGAAGCCATGTGGAGCCGGTATATTCCAGCCAACGTTAAGGTCAGAGAATGGGTCGCCGCAGAGCGGATTGGAGACGTACGGATGGTAAAGGCGGACCTCGGCTTCCGCACCGAATGGAACCCGGAGAGCCGTCTGCTGAACCCGGCACTGGGCGGCGGGGCGCTGCTGGACGTTGGCATTTACCCGATTTCCTTTGCCTCCATGATCTTTGGGCCTCACCCCGAAAAGGTAGCCAGCACTGTACATATGGGTGAAACGGGGGTAGATGAGCATTTCTCGCTGCTGCTGTCCTATGGCGATGGCAAATCGGCCTCCCTGAACGGCGGGGTACGCCTGAATATGCTGCAGGAGGCTTATGTGTTCGGAACAGAAGGCTATATTGTGGTTAAAGGCTCTTTTGTAAACCCGAGATCAGCCGAGCTGTATGTCGGCAGCGAGCTTGTGGAGACCTTTGAGGATGACCGGGGGTCCATCGGGTATGCCTTCGAAGCCGAGGAAGTGGGACGCTGCCTGCAGGCGGGACTAACGGAGAGCCCGGTGCTGACGCTGGATGAATCAGTAGCGATTCTGAAGCTGCTGGATCAGGTGCGCGCAGAGTGGGGGCTTGTCTATCCCGGTGAATAAACCCCGGATAGATACGTGGACATGATGATTACCTGTTCAGCAACCGAATCCCGTTAATGCTTAGAAGAGGAATGCAGGAGGTGTAACATGGCACTGGATATGGATCGTTATCAAGGCTGCCTGCAAGGGCTGGCAGCGGGTGATGCGCTGGGAACCACCGTAGAATTCAAGGCTCCGGGGACCTTTGCGCCGCTGGAGGATATTGTTGGCGGAGGGGTGTTCAGTCTGCAGCCGGGGCAGTGGACAGATGATACTTCGATGGCGCTGTGCCTGGCGGACAGCCTGCTTGCGTCCCGGGGATTTGATCCCGCCGACCAGCTGCGGCGGTATGTCCGGTGGTTCCGCGAAGGCTACCTGAGCAGCACGGGAGAGTGCTTCGACATCGGGAACGCCACGCGCTCAGCGCTGATGCATTTCGAGGCCAGCGGCGAAGCCTGGAGCGGGTCGGAGGATCCGCATGCTGCCGGGAATGGCTCGATTATGCGCCTGGCCCCGGTGGTCCTCTATTATGCTGAGGACCCGGCTGCCGCCATAGAGTACGCTGCGCTCAGCTCGCGGACGACCCATGCTGCTGCAGAATGTGTGGATGCCTGCCGCCTGATGGCGGCCTACATCCTGGCCGGACTGCAGGGGTGGAGCAAGCAGGAGATGCTGGCTCCGGGCGCCTTCGGCGGCTGGCTGCACGAGGGGATGTTGTCCGGCAGCATTCTGGACATTAAGCACGGTTCCTACCAACGCAAGGCTCCGCCGGAGATTAAGGGCTCCGGTTACGTGGTGCAATCGCTGGAAGCAGCCCTTTGGGCGTTCCACCAGTCGGCCAGCTTTGAGGAGGGCGCGCTGCTGGCGGTTAATCTGGGCGATGATGCTGATACTACCGGCGCCGTCTACGGCCAGATTGCCGGAGCATATTACGGCCTCGGCGGCATCCCTGCGCGGTGGTCTGACATGCTTACCCTACGTGGGCTGATCAGTGATTACGCCGGACGCTTGTTTACGGAGCGGGCGGGAAGCGGACAATAACGCGCGGGCAGGCGATCAGGGTTGGGGAAAAGGACACTTTAAAAAAGAATCCAATAAGCCTAATTTAAAGGGACAAATCGCTGTTCCTTTTTTTTTATGGATAATAAAGGAGGAATGACATTAGTAGGGGTATCAAATTCAAGAAGGTGAAGACGCTAGTCTCGGGTGAAATTAGCGGCCAGATTTTTTTTTGAGCCACGACAATTGAGGGGTAAGCTTGCCTACCTCGGCGATGAGTTCTTCGATCTGCTGTTCGTATTCTTTTTTCATTGTGGTGATGCCCTTTCGGTCATCCACAAACAATTGTGAAAGGTTCTGAGTGGCTTCATTTTTCCAGCGATTCAGAACACTCGTATGAATTCCTGCTTCGGAAGCGAACTGTGATATGGACTTTTCTTCTCTTAGCATCTCCAGCACGATCCGTGCTTTTTCTTACGGTGTAAACGTTCTTCTCGATGTCAGACAACTAAGGACCTCTTTTTTGCTGTCTAGTTTCTATGTAGCATTATATTTTGTGTTCTGTATAGCGTTTGTTCATTTACAGGATTATTCGAGAATCAATCGTATCATACACAATTCGAGGGACTTCGACAACAAACACAGGGTAATATGTATATAGTTGGAAGAGATTATAGTTAAAAACAATATAGTTAAAAATTATAATTTTTTCACGGCTTAAGGCTTTAGTTACCTGATGGGAGGTAGACGAAGAGGGATGAATTGGTACGCGTTGTACGTGCAAGCAGGACAAGAAGATTTAGTTCAGAAGATGATCCACAAGTTTTTCGATAAGACGGTGGTGCATGCGGTTGTCCCCAAGCGGAAGTTAAAGCAACGTAAACAAGGAAAGACCTATGAGGTTTGCCAAACAATGTTTCCTGGATATGTATTAGTGCATACGCTGATGACTGTGCAAACGTATTATGATCTAAAACGAGTCCCCAGATTCTATCGTCTTCTCAACCAATTCGACAACTGTAAGGCTAAGGCTACTGCGAACCAGTCGATCAACAGTCTGGAAGATGCTCTTGAAGTCTATTCATTCTCTAAGATTGATGAAGAGGAAATTGCTTTGATTCTGGAGCTGGCAGGAACTGATGATATCATCGATTATTCCACTTTGTATGTGGAGAACAAGAAAGTAATTGTATGTGATGGCCCGTTAAAGGGAAAAGAAGCAATAATTAGAAAGATTGACAAACATAAAAAACGTGCGCGAATATCTCTGGAATTTATGGGAAGCGAGAAGTGGCTGGATGTAGGCATTGAAATGCTGGATATTGTCGAATAGTGAGAAAGCGGACAGGAGGATCGGCAACGGCATTAATATACATAAGTGTGCCGATTCTCTTGTCCGATCAGATTCAGCAGCACATTATGCGTTAGCGGATGCGATTTGGGCGCTTGTAAGCAGGGCTTCCACTGCAGCTTGCAGAGCTTCAACTTTGTCTGTGCGTTCCCACGGCACATCTAGGTCATTTCTGCCGAAATGTCCGTAGGCGGCGGTTCCGCGGTAGATGGGCTTGCGAAGATCGAGCATCTTGATAATGCCGGCTGGTCGAAGATCGAAGAGACCTCTGATTAACTCAACAATCTCACGATCGGCAATGGTTCCAGTGCCGTAGGTATTTACCATGATGGACACAGGTTTGGCCACTCCGATTGCGTAGGCAATCTGAATCTCGCATTTCTCGGCCAAGCCGGCGGCAACGATGTTCTTGGCAACGTATCTTGCGGCATAAGCTCCGGAGCGGTCTACCTTGGTCGGGTCCTTGCCGGAGAAGGCTCCGCCGCCGTGTCTTGCATAGCCGCCGTATGTATCGACAATGATCTTTCGTCCGGTTAAACCGGCGTCCCCCTGCGGCCCCCCGATCACGAATCTGCCGGTCGGGTTAATAAAAATATTAGTGGATTCATCCAGGTATTCAGACGGTATAGCGTGTTCAATAACAAAGCTAATCATATCTTGTCTGATCTGCTCCAATGTAACGTTTGGGTCATGCTGGGTGGAGATAACCACCGTATCAATGCGGATCGGCTTGTCCTTCTCATATTCAACTGTAACCTGAGTCTTCGCATCCGGCCGCAAATAAGAAAGGGTCTTGGCTTTGCGCAATTCGGTTAATCTTCTGGCGAGCTTGTGTGCCAGCATAATGGGCATCGGCATAAGTTCAGGAGTCTCTTTGCAGGCAAAGCCGAACATAAGTCCCTGATCGCCTGCCCCGATCATTTCCAGTTCATCCTCTTCCATTTGTCCTTCCTTAGCTTCCAAGGCAACATCGACACCCATGGCTATGTCTGGGGATTGCTGATTGACGGCTATCAGCACCGCGCTGGTATCGCAGTCGAAGCCGAGTTTTGCCCGCGTGTAGCCAATCTCACGGATGGTGTTGCGAACGATTTGCGGGTAGTCGATCATAGCTGAGGTTGAGATCTCACCGGTCACCAGCATGAGCCCTGTCGAGGTCGCGGTTTCACATGCTACTCTTGCGTTGGGGTCCTGCATCAGAATTGCGTCGAGTATGGCATCAGAGATTTGATCGCACATCTTGTCCGGGTGGCCTTCGGTTACGGACTCGGATGTAAATAAATGACGGTCTTCCACACAAATCATTCCTTTCGACGAGAAAGATTAATATTTAACAATAATCCCTGGAATTGTAACACAAACTCTACGAAAATACTATATATTGACACAAAGTGGGTATATATGTATATTGAATTATTATATGGACTATTTTATATTAAAGATTAATAGATCAAAAATATGTAAGTATCTCCTCGTTGTGTTTTCTTAACGAATCACGTCGAGCCAATCGCTGTTTCGGCACGTTGGTCAGAATGATGCGACATAGCTGTATCGATCCGTAGTGTGTGGCCTACAGCAGATGAATGGGGGAACCTGCACCTTCTTTTTCTGTAATTATTATACATTAATTGATAATATTGATGAATTAAACCTATCCGGGAGACGGATAGGTCTTTTTTGTCATGGAGTAAGGGTCACTGATTCCATGGCCGACTATACTAATTTCGAGAATAAGAGGAGGATGCAATGATGCAAGCGTTCGTGTTCCCTGGTCAAGGTTCTCAGCATCTCGGTATGGGGGAGGCATTATTCGATGAATTTCCTGAGTTAACGGCTCAGGCTGACCGTATACTTGGCTATTCAATCAAACAGCTTTGTCTGGCGGACACTCAGAACAAATTAGGTCAGACTGCGTATACCCAGCCTGCCTTGTATGTCGTCAATGCATTAAGTTACATGAGAAAGGTACGAGCGACGGGCAAGCGACCTGATTTTGTGGCAGGGCATAGCTTAGGCGAGTTCAATGCACTTCTGGCGTCCGGTGCGTTTGATTTTGAAACCGGGTTAATGCTTGTCCAAAAGCGGGGAGAGCTGATGAGCCGTGCTTCGGGAGGAGGAATGGCGGCTGTATTGGGCTTGGGGGCAGAGAAGGTGAGCCAGGTTCTCTCAGAGAACGGCCTTGGCGGGATTGATATCGCCAATCTCAACATGCCGACGCAGATTGTTGTTTCAGGACTCAAACAGGATATTGAACAGGCGATGCCGTTTCTGGAGACAGCGGGAGCACGGATGGTTGTGCCTCTGAATGTGAGCGGTGCGTTCCATTCCAGATATATGGAGGAGGCGCGGCAGCAGTTCAGTGTATATTTGGACAGATTTGATTTCAAGCGCTGTGAACTTCCGGTGATCTCCAATGTCTATGCCAGGCCCTACCGTCAGGCCGATCTCAAGCGCAATCTTGCCGATCAAATTACGCATACCGTTAATTGGACGGACTGTGTCCGGTATATGCTGGCAATGGGAGTAGAGGAGTTCGAGGAGATTGGTCCGGGCAAGGTTCTGACGAAGCTGGTGGACCAGATCAGAAAGGAAGCGCCTCCACTCGATATGTTGCAGGGAGGCGATCTGGAGGACAGCCAGCCGGAGCAGGACGAATGGAAGCAAGCTGGCAATGCACCCACAAGCGCCTCCATAACCGCTGCTGACTTGGGTGATGCCGAATTCAAAAGAGATTACGGGCTTAAAGCGGCGTACTATGCCGGGGGGATGCATCATGGAATATCCTCTGTGGAGATGACGGCACGGCTCAGCAAATCGGGTTATTTGGGATTTATAGGTACGAAAGGCCTTGGCATCCCGCAGATTGCCGATATGATTCAGTCCCTGCAACTGGAATTGAACGGAAAGCATACATACGGAGTGAATGTGGTTCATGATCCATTTGATCCCCATAAAGAAAAAGCCGTTTTTGAACTGCTCTTGCATCACAGGGTGAAGGTGCTGGAGGTGGCATCCTTTATTGGCATAACAAGATCGTTGGTGCTCTATCGGGCTGCCGGGCTTAACAGAGAAGCGGATGGCAGCATTACGGCCGGCAACAAATTGATCGCCAAGGTATCCAGGCCCGAAGTGGCGGAGGCCTTTATGAGTCCGGCTCCAGAGCCGTTGCTGCACAAGCTGCTTCAAGATAACAGCATAACCGCAGAGCAGGCCGATCGGTTGCGAAGCATGCCTATGGCAGACGATGTTTGCGTACTGGCCGATTCGGGAGGACCGACCGATCATGGATCTGCCTGGGTATTACTGCCCGTTATCCGGAAGCTCCGGGACGAGCTGATGAGTAAATACGGGTATGGCAGAAGGATAAGGGTCGGCTCAGGAGGGGGAATCGGTGTGCCTGAGGCTGCCGCAGCGGCCTTCATGATCGGCGCTGACTTCGTCATGACCGGTTCCATCAACCAGTGTACCGTAGAAGCGGGAACAAGCGTTGAGGTAAAAGAGCTGCTTCAACGCATGAATGTGCAGGATGTAGCTTCGGTTCCGCTAGGCGATCTGTTTCAAATCGGTGCGCAGGCCCAGGTGCTGAAGAGAGGCTTGTTCTTCCCGGCAAGGGCCAACAAGCTGTATGAGCTGTACCGCCTGTATGATTCGTTGGAAGAGCTGGACGCCAAGAGCAAGAGCATGGTCCAGGAGCGTTATTTTAAGCGCAGCTTCGAAGAAATCTACGAAGAACTTAAGCTCTCATGTACAGATGAGGAGTTGGACAAGGCCGACCATGATGCGAAATATAGAATGGCGCTCGTATTCAAATGGTACTTCGACCGTTCCGACCGGCTGGCCCGCAGCGGAAGCAGTGAGAACAAGGTGGATTACCAGATTTTTTGCGGACCGGCGATGGGGGCCTTCAACCGGTGGGTGGCAGACACAGATCTGGAGAATTGGCGCAGCAGGCATGTGGATCGAATCGCCGACAAACTGATGCATGCAGCCGCTGACTGGATGAATGAGCATGTTGGAAGAATGACCGGTTCTGTTCAGAATTAGAAAATTCAGGAGGAGTTAAGGATGGGAAAGCGTGCGTTAAACCTGACAGACGAGTTGTATGACTATTTACTTCAGGTATCTCTGCGGGAGCCAGAACCTGCCAGAAAGCTGCGCGAGGAGACCGGTCGTATGCTGTTGTCCGCCATGCAGAGTCCGCCTGAGGAGAGCCAGTTCATTGCCTTGCTGGTCAAGTTAATCGGTGCCAAGCGCATATTAGAGATCGGTACTTTTACCGGCTATACAACACTGCTGATGGCGATGGCGATGCCTTCGGATGGGCGTATCATTGCCTGTGACATTGACGACAAGTGGACAAGGATGGGGTACCGCTATTGGGAAGAGGAAGGGGTAGCCCACAAAATTGATCTTCGTTTGGCGCCTGCCCTGGATACGTTGGACGATCTGCTATCCAGAGACTATGCCAACTATTTCGACTTTATATTCATTGATGCGGATAAAGAAAACTATACAGCATATTATGAGCGTGCCATTCGTTTGGTTCGTCCCGGCGGTTTGATCGGCGTTGACAATGTGTTGTGGGGGGGCAGCGTCATTAACGAGTGGAACCAGGGTCCGGACGTAAGAGAGATACGCAGCATCAACAAGACGATTCACCAAGATGACCGGGTTACTGTGAGCATGCTGCCGATTGGAGACGGTTTGACACTGGCCATTCGCAACAAGTAACACACACTATATTGAGGAAAGAGGGATTTCATATGGTTGAAACTAGGACTCTACTTGTACGGGCTGACAAAAATCCGGTTCCTGGAGTAGCCAATCCGTTGCCTAACCAAATCTATCAGAATGTGCGTGTATGTGTGGAGAATAGGGTGCTGTCCCGGTTGGCCCCCGATGAAATCCGCTTGCAGATGCATTATGTAGGAATATGCGGGACGGATCTGCATCTGACTACGAATCATCCGGAAACCGGGTATATCCGCTGTACGTCTCCCCTCGAAATTCCTGAAGAGGGAAGGGTGATCGGACACGAGGGCGTTGGCCGAATAATCGAAGTCGGAGATCATGTCAAGCATCTTAAGCCGGGCATGTTCGTTGCGCTGGAATCGATCATCGTCTGTCATGTATGCGAGGTGTGCAAGCGAGGAAAGTTCAACCAGTGCAAGCATGCCAAGCTGCTGGGACTGGAGAAGGACGGCTTGTTCGGAACATTCGTTGATGTGCAGGCATCTATTGCGCACAACATTACGGACTATATTAATGATGAGCGGGATCTCATGGCCGCAGCCAATATTGAGCCTGCAGGGGTCGCCTATGTGGCGTGCGAGAATGCTGCATTAAAGGCGGGGGAGGTGGCGGTCATTTTTGGTGCAGGCCCGATTGGCTTATTAACCGCGATGTTAAGCAAGCAGGTATTCGGAGCATCAGAGGTGCACATCATCGAACCGATTGAGTTTCGGCGGGATTTTGCCAAAAAGTGGGCGGATTATGTGTATACACCTGAGGAATTTATGTCTAGTCCCCCTGGAAAAATCGACGTCGTATTTGAAACCTCTGCCATTGTGGAGAATGTTACCCGGATCTTCAGACATGTCAGCGAAAACGGCCGAGTTGTCTTACTGGGTCGCAAGGGCATTCCCCTGGAGATTACCGCAGTGGATCATATGATTACGAATGAAATCAAAATTATTGGGTCGCGCGGGCATTTATGCGGCGCATTCAGCCAAATCCTGGCGCTGCAAAAAGCGGGAAGGATTCATCTGGAGGATATTGTGACGCAAGTGGTTGACGATTTGAGTGAGATCAGGGATATGCTGCAGCATCATGAGAAGGTGGAGAATGAGAACTGCAAAGTTCTCATTGATCTGCAGAAACAGATGCTGCATATGTCAACCTCTTCTGTCGCCGGCGGAAGAACCAGGGACTTGTAAGGAGGAGCAGACGATGGAGTTGGCAATAGCTGAAATGTTGATTTCAAGCAGATCGCATTTTTTTCGGAAAGGCCATCATTACGATTATTATACTTCTTTCAATAGTCAGCCCCACTTGCACCCGATCAACATGGAAGGGCTGTCGGCCGGAATTACAGCGGATCAGAATACACTGGCTGAATTCGTGGATTCTCTGAAGCTGGCTTCTACGGAGTTGTCCCATACAAGGATACTTAAACAAGGTAAGGATAAGCAGACATTGCCGGAAGTGCAGCGGTTGTTCGCCCAGAATGTGCCGCAAGTCTTCCGGCTTCCCCATGGTGAGGGTGAGCAGCAGCGGCAGGCTCTTGAATGGGAGCTTGTTCGTCTTTTCAAGCTGTCCGAGGAGCAATGGAGTCCGGTCCGTTCGTTCAGTGAAGCCATCGGGGTTAAGCCACAGGTTGTAATCGCAGCCGTCTTCATAGCATTGCTCGCCAGGTACCCGGAGTATGAAATGAAAGCAGGGGTAAAGGCAATTGGCAAAAGAGGACGAAGCATAACCTGGTTTGACTGTTCCAATGCGGAAGGAAGGACGTTGCGGGCACTGATTGGACAAGTCAAGGAAGCGCTTCCCAATGATAAGGAAGCATCCTCCTACCAACTGCTGTTGCAGATTCCGAATCTCCCCTTGGAGAACAAGGAAGCGGCTGTGCCGGACGCCGTAGTCTCGTTCCGGGAGGAAGGGGAGGCTTGCATCGGAGGGATTAAATACTCGCCGATATTGTGTGATTCGATCTCCATCGAGTTAACGCTCCGGCAGTTCTTGAGCTTCCTCACGAATCTGTTGCAGGAACCGGATACGGTTATAGATCAAGTGCCTTTGATGAGCGGGGAAGAAGAGTCCTTCCTGCTGGAATGTGCCGGTTATGACGAAGAGGTAGCGTTTGAACAGTCGCTGTATGAACGTTTTGCACATTCAGCCTCCCTGGACAGTGATGCCGTTGCTGTTATTCATGAGAGCGGCAACGGCGAAACGGATGCGTGGTCCTTCCGCGAGTTGTCAACTGCGGTTGACAGACTCGCATTGCGGATCAGCAGTCTGGGCATCGCCCCCGGTTCTTCCATCGGGGTATACGGTGAAAGATCCATCCACACCATCGTTTCAATCCTGGCTATATTTAAGCTGGGACTTACGTATGTTCCATTGGACGGAAGTTATCCGGAGGCACAAATTCTTTATATGATTCAGGATGCCGGCCTCGTTCTGATTCTGGACACGGATTCCCGAGAATCATTTATCGACAGCGGGCGTGTTCCGGTACTTCGCCTGGACGGACCAGACCCGATCTCCGGCGAAATCGGTGAGGATGGCGGAATACTGCCGGATACGCTCTATGCCTCTGACGGTGCTTCACTCATTCTCTATACATCAGGATCGACCGGTACTCCCAAGGGGGTCAGACACAGACAGCAGCAGCTAATCAATTATTTCAACCACATGTGGACCCGATATCCGTTCAGACAGGGGGACCGGACCTGCCAACGGACCAGCATGAATTTTATGCCGTCCATGTGGGAATTTCTTGGGGCGCTTCTGCAGGGGATTACAACGGTGATTCTGTCCGATACGGTTGTAAAGGACCCGGGTAAGATTATACACGCACTAGATAAACATAAGGTCAGCTGTTGCACGATGCTTCCGTCCATGCTTCGCCGGATGTTTGAATCGTCTGAGGATTTAACCGTTCTGAAGCAGGTTCGGATGTGGATGACGGTCGGAGAGCCGTTCACGCTGGATTTGTTCAAACCATTTATGAAGCACTTCCCGGATGCTCTGCTCGTAGCTGATTACGGTGCGACAGAGGTGAACGGAATCATGCAATTTACAACGGCAGACTGTGATCTTGCAGAAGGCAAGATGGCCTGGTTCAGACCGATTACGAATGTCAAGGCTTACATTCTGGATTCCCGGATGCGATTGTGCCCTGTTGGAGTGCCCGGAGAGCTGCACATCGGCGGTGCCTCATTGGCCGTAGAGTATGTGAATAGGCAGGAGGAGACGGCAGCCAAGTTCACCAACAACCCACTTCGCGGAAGCGCGGGAGAGCGGTTGTACAAGATGGGGGACATGGCCCGTTATTTGCCGGACGGAACCATCCAGCTGCTGGGCAGACAGGATCATCAGGTGAAGATCCGCGGAATCCGTATCGAGCTATCTGCCGTCGAGAAGGTGCTGGGCGAAGTTGAGCGGATACAGGAATGCGCTGTTGTGGCCAAGGAGAGCGGCAACGGGACCAAACGGCTGGTGGCCTTCCTTGCCTTGAAGCAGGAAGCCGTTTTTTCGGACGAGGAAGTAAGGGGGTACCTGGGTGCAAGATTGCCGGAGTTTATGGTTCCGTCCTCCTTCATCGTTCTGAAGGAAATGCCGCGAACTCCCAATGGCAAGCTGGATCGTCACAGACTAATCAAGGCCGATACCGCTGCCCTTGTGCGTGAGCTGGAAGAAACGGCGGGCAAGGCTGCGAACTCTGTCGTTCCGCCGGTTGAAGCTTCTGCCGAACTGGACCATGACACCGTCAGGGATGAGCTGCTCCGGATTGCGACAGAGATCCTGGGAGGTGGCCCGGACGAGATCAAGCCGCATCATAAATATTACGAAGTCGGCTTCGATTCAATGACCATCGTTGATTTCATGAACCGGATCAAAGCGTTGTTCGCGGTCAAGCTGGAGGTTACGGATTTCTACGATCATCCCAGCATCAAGGATTTGGTTATGTTCCTGGCCGGAAAGGGGGTCCGTCCAGTTCCGGTTGCTCCCCCGCTGCCCGAGCCGGGCACTGCTGCCGTGGACACCGGCAATGCTTCGCAGGAGGCCAGTTCGTCTGGACTTGCAGCAACGGATGATCCGGCCAAGCCGGAGGACGACGTCTCGACGAGCCGGCAGCCGGTTGACAGAAAAGTAGCCGTAATCGGCTTGTCCTGCAGATTTCCGGGGGCCCGGAATGCCGAAGAGTATTGGAGCAATCTGGCCGCCGGCGTCTGCTCCGTAACGGAGATTCCCGCAGGAAGATGGGAGATGGAGGCATTTTATGACCCGGATCTGAAGAAGCCGTTCCGGTCTGCCAGCAAATGGGGCGGATTTATGCAGGGCATCGACCAGTTCGATTCGGATTTTTTTCGGATCTCTCCACGGGAGAGCGAAATGATGGACCCCCAGCAGCGCTTGATTCTCGAAGAGTGCTGGAAGGCGATGGAAGATGCGGGCTATCAGGAAAAGGAGCTTAGCGATAAGGCGGTTGGCGTATACATTGGCGGAAGGCCGGGGGATTATGTCCAGTTGATCCGCGACCGGCAGCTTCCCCACGATCATTACACGACCATGGGCAATGATAACGCCATTCTGTCAGCCCGGATTTCGTATTATCTCAATCTGAAGGGTCCATGCATAACGGTGGATACCGCCTGCTCTTCTTCGCTTACCGCCATCCATTTGGCTTGCTCCGACATTGCGGCGGGCGAGTCTGAGATGGCTTTTGCAGGAGGCGTGTCCGTGATGTCGTCTCCGGCGCTGTATTATCAGTCCTCTAGTATGGGGATGTTCTCCCCGGATGGACAATGCAAGGCATTCGATAATGAGGCCAACGGGATGGTGCCCGGCGAAGGTGTAGGAATCGTCATTCTGAAAAGCCTGGACCGGGCATTGGAGGACGGGGACCACATTTACGGGGTAATCGTTGCCTCCGGAATCAATCAGGACGGCAAAACCAATGGAATAACCGCTCCGAGTGCTGCCTCGCAGCAGCAATTAATCCGAAATCTGTATGCTAAGTACAAGCTTGATCCTGAACGGATTTCGTATATCGAAGCCCATGGAACCGGCACCAAGCTGGGGGACCCGATCGAGATCAAGGCGTTGACGGAAGCATTCGCCGGCTGGACGGATCGGAAGGGGTACTGTGCGGTCGGTTCCGTAAAGACGAACATCGGCCACACGATTGCTTGCTCCGGGGTAGCCGGGCTGGTAAAGGTTCTGCTGGCAATGAAGCACAAAAAACTTCCCCCGTCGCTGCATTTCAAAAACGCTAATGAGCATATTGATTTCGCCGGCAGCCCCTTCTATGTCAACACGGCGCTTAAGGATTGGGAGGCTCAGGGTCCGCGAATGGCTGCAGTCAGTTCATTCGGCATCAGCGGAACCAACGTGCATCTGGTTGTTGAAGAAGTGCCGCACGCCCCGCGGGGCGGCAGCGATTCACTTCCGTACCACATCGTGCCGCTTTCTGCCAAAACGAAACGGGCGCTGATGGCCAAGGCAGGCGAATTGGCCGTTTGGCTGGATAAGGAAGGGAGTGGCTATACCCTAGACGAGATCGGCTATACGCTGCAGGCGGGACGGAGCATGTTTGATTGCCGTGCCGCCTTCGTGGCGGCGGGCCACCACGATCTGAAGCGCAAGCTGGAAGCCTTTCTGAACGGGGAGGAGCTGCCGTATATTTACAGCAATCTTCGTCCTCAGGCGGAGGCGCAGGCAGAGGAGCACGGCCCATACCGGCAGGACACGCTTGTCAGAAGACTCGGCAAGGTAGGCCTTGAACGGGAGGAGTACAGAAATATAGCCGGTCAGATCGCTGTATGGTTCGTTCAGGGACAGGATATCGACTGGAACCTGATTCCGCGCGACGGCCGCCTCGGCCGGATTTCCATGCCGGTCTACCCGTTCGAACGTCAGAGCTATTGGATTGCAGGGACGTCGGAAAACCGCCCGCAGGTGCAGCTTGAAGAGAAACACGCCAACCCTGACCAGAAGTTACACCCTTACCTGGGGGAGAATGCCTCTACGCTGAAGGAGCAACGATTCAGAACCGTCTTTTCGCTGAAGGATGCCGAAGTACGGGAGCATGTCATACATGGGGCGGCTGTACTTCCGGCGGCGGTCATGCTGGAGATGGCAAGGGCAGCCGGGGAGTCTGCTTGCGAGCAGAAGATACACTTAATTTCTTCTATTGTATGGAAGAAAGAGCTTCGCTTCACCGGGGAATCGAAGCAGGTGGCTATTCATCTCTCGGAGCGGGAAGCTGCTGTTCATTTTACGATAACGGAGCAGACTGACGACGGCCCTCAGACCGTATGCCAAGGCAAGCTGGAGCCGGATGTTGCTCCCCGGTCAGCCGCAAGGTACGAGAAAACCGCTTCTATTCTGGATAGATGCACCCGGTCGAGGCCGGTTGGGGAGCTGTATGCTTCCTTTGCGGAGAAGGGGATATGCTACGGCGCGGGCTATCAAGTAGTGAAGACACTCGCGTACAACGGGAATGAACTGCTGGCCCGGCTGGAGCTGCCGGACGGACAGGCAGGGCAGACCGGCGGAGAAGCCCCCTATTATGAGCTGCTGCCCCAGATGCTGGACGGGGCAATGCATGCTATGGGCGGCTTCGACGAGCTGTTCGAGGCGGATCATTCGTATGTGCCGTTTATGCTGGGGCAGCTGGAGCTTTATCGGCCTCTAGGCCGACAGTGCTGGACCCATATCCGTCTCCACCGCCCTAATGAAGCGGGTCATGGAATAATTAAGGCTGATATCGACGTATTTGACGAGCAGAGTGAATTATGTTTGAGCATGAAAGATTTTGTAATCAAAGCGATAACAACACCGGGGAAAACGGTTGTCAATATAACGGCGGAGCCGGAAGTGCTGTTTTTTGAAGGCCGCTGGAAGAGTAAGGAACTGCTCATATCGTCTCCTGCTGCAAACGTCAAGAACATAATGGTATTCGGCAGTGAGGAATACCGGGTGCCAGCAGGCGCTCTTGCGGAGCAGCGGGTCATAGTTGTCAAGCAGGGAACGTCATGGAGACAGCTGTCGGATACAATGTACGAAGTGGGCTGCGAATATGCGGATTACAGCAAACTTATGGACGTATTATTCGAACGCGGCTTCCGGCCTGACGAAATCCTGCATTTATGGACGCTGGATACCGGCATGTACCGCGACCCCTCTGTTCATATGGAAGCAGGCGTATACTCGTTGTATCTGTTAACCAAAGCATATATGCATGGGCCATATAGCTCGGAGACGGTGCGTCTGGTCTATGCATACTCCGGCGAGAACAACGATGCGTATCCCCACTACGCGGGAGTCAACGCCTTCCTTCGGACTGCGGCGGCAGAGAATCCGCGATTCCGCACCACAAGTGTCATGCTGGAGCCTGATCTGCTGCGGAAGGACTGGGCGGCCTGTTATGCCAGGCTGAGCAATGAATTGAATGAGGTGTCCGGGGATTCGGAGGTTATGTACTCCGGGCCTGGGCGGAGCGTTAAGGTTATGGAGTCCGTTGAACTGCGGCAAGTGCCGGAAGCCGGGCCAGTCTACCGTGGAACATACGTGATTACAGGCGGTCTTGGGGGCATTGGCTATCAATTGGCCTGCCGCATGCTGGCTGATCCCGGCTGCCGGGTCATCGTCATCGGGCGTTCCGAACTGGATGAAGTGCGAAAGCACAGGCTGCAGCAATTACAGACATTTGCAGGCGAAGCCCATTACATCCAAGGGGATATCGCCAGCTATAGGGAGGCCAGAAGCGCTCTGCAGGAATGCCGGAAGCGTTATGGACCTATCCAGGGAGTGCTTCATTGTGCGGGGGTAACCCGTGATGCTTTATTGTTTCATAAGGAGCGCCATGATTTCGATGCCGTGCTGCAATCGAAGGTATGGGGGACCTTGAACCTTGATGAGTTGACTGCTTCCGATGATCTTGAGTTCTTTGTTCTGTTCTCGTCCATTTCGTCTGTGTTCGGCAATGCCGGTCAAAGCGATTATGCCTATGCCAACCGCTTTATGGACGAATTCGCAGCGGGAAGGGAGCAGAAGCGTCTCAACGGCTTAAGGTCCGGCAAAAGCTTGGCAGTGAATTGGCCCTTGTGGGCAGACGGAGGCCTGCAGCTGACGGAGGCGTACAAGAAGAAGCTGCGGATGGAGCTGGGGATGGCCGAGCTCGGCAGCCGAGCAGGAATAGCCGCCTTAGAACAGGCGCTGCAGTCTCCGTATCCGTGCCTTGCCGTTCTGGCCGGTGATCCCGAGCTTCTGTTGCAGCGGACAGCCAGCCGGCTGTTCATTCAACCGGGAGGGCGGCCGAAGCAGCTGCAACCGTACGCAGCTGCTTCGGCCGGGCCGCAAGACCGGCTCTCGGCGCTTCCTGGGGTGAAGGCGCCGGTGAAAGCGCCGGAAGATGACGCTGTCAAGCTCAAGCGGGTAGAAAATCTGCTGATAGGCCTTGTGGCCACCGAGACCCGCCTGCCGGCCGGGAAGGTGCAGCCGCAGCGCAGCATGGATGAATACGGCTTGAATTCTTTAATGATTATGAATATGACGGGGGAGCTAATCAGTCAATTTGGAGCCTTGCCGCAGACGGTATTCTTCGAGCACCGCAATCTTAAGGAACTGGCGGTCTATTTAGTGAAGGCATACCCGGATCAGACGGCGAAGCTGTGCGGAGAAGCCGAGGACCTCGCCGTCAAGGAGCCTGAGCAGAAGACAGGAGAACGCTTTCTTCCGGAGGATGCAGCTGCAGGAGACCCAGCGGTCAAGGAGCAGGAGACTTCCCTGGCTGAATCTGCCGGGACAGGGAAGAACGGTGATAAGGATGAACGGATTGCCATTATCGGGATTAGCGGACGTTATCCGATGGCCCGGACCCTGGAAGACTATTGGAACAATCTGAAGTCGGGCAGGGATTGTATTGCCGAGATCCCGGCGGACCGCTGGGATCTGCATGCTTTCTTCGATCCGAACAAGGAAGCGAAGGGGAAGAGCTATACCAAATGGGGCGGTTTTCTGGACGGCATGGAGGAGTTCGATCCGCTTTTTTTCAATATATCGCCCAAGGAAGCGGAGCTGATGGACCCGCAGGAAAGGCTGTTTCTGGAATGTGCATGGGAAACGCTGGAAGACGCCGGTTATACGCGCAAAGCGTTGGATAAAGCCAAGGTAGGCGTATATGTGGGAGCGATGTGGAGCCAGTATCAGCTGTACGGCGCCTCAGGAGATGAACGGGAGAAACCGACCTCAAGCTTCTCCTCCATTGCCAACAGGGTATCGTACGTAATGGATTTTACAGGACCCAGCATGGCGGTAGATACTATGTGCTCCTCTTCGTTGACTGCGATCAAGCTTGCCTGCGACAGCCTTGCTCGCGGGGAGGCGGATTATGCGCTTGCCGGCGGAGTGAACGTGGCCTCGCATCCCAATAAATATATTTTGGTCAGCCAGGGCAAATTCGGCTCCACGGACGGAAGATGTCGCAGCTTCGGCGAAGGCGGAGACGGGTATGTGCCGGGTGAAGGCGTAGGGGCCGTGCTATTGAAGCCGCTGGCCCAAGCCGTCCGGGACGGAGATTCCATCTATGGCGTAATTGCGGGTACTTCGCTTAACCATGGAGGCAAAACCAACGGATATACCGTTCCGAGCCCGGTATCCCAGGCGGAGCTGCTGAGCCAGGCATTTCATGAGTCGGGAATTGACCCGCGCACGATCAGCTATCTCGAAGCCCACGGCACCGGAACCGCTCTGGGAGACCCTATTGAAATCGAGGGCATTAACAGGGCGTTCGCATCCTTTACGGAGGATAAGGGCTTCTGTGCCATAGGCTCAGTGAAGTCGAATGTGGGGCATCTTGAATCGGCGGCCGGGATTGCGGCACTGACGAAGGTGCTCTTGCAAATGCGCGAGCGGATGCTGGTACCGTCGCTGCACGCTGAACAGTTAAATCCAAGAATCGATTTCCGGAATTCTCCGGTCCGCGTTCAGCGTGAATGCAGTGAATGGAGACAGCCTGTCCGCACGGTGAACGGGAAGCAGGAGAGGTATCCGCGCCGGGCGGGAATCAGCTCCTTTGGAGCAGGGGGCTCCAACGCTTTCCTGGTCATAGAGGAATATGCAGAGGAGCAAGCCGTCTCCGGCAAAAGGTCAAGCGATAACAGACAGTCTGCTTCCATAGCGGTGCTCTCCGCCAGGACAAGGGAACGGCTGTCTGAGTATGCAGGTATCATGAAGGCATTTGTGGACATCCGGCGATTGCAGGAAGGAGCGGCGGCAGGCGCAGAGGAACCGGCTGCGGCTTATTCGCTGCTGGAGTACATCGAGGCGGTGACCGGAGGCGGACAGGAGCAGCTGGATGCAGGGGAAATGCTCGGAGATGTATTGGGCACTGCGGCCGACATCATGCAATTCGCATCCGGGATTAATCAGAGGTTCGGGGTTGAACTGAATCTGCACGATGTGGCAGGCGGTCTGACGGTCGGCGGCCTGGACAAGCTCATTGCGGATGCCAGAAGACAACGCGAAGGGGCGGCGGCAACCGCAGTTCTGCAACCCCTTCGGACAGGCGCCGGCGTTGCGGGCTGCTCGTTGCAGGATTTCGTCTATACGCTACAGACCGGCCGTGAACACTTTGAGGAGCGGCTGGCTATCATCTGCGAGGATTTTAATGAACTGAGCGATCTGCTGGATGTGTATCTTCAAGGCGGCGATGCGCCGGGGCTATACTCCGGATGTGCAGCGGACAAGCTCCTGTTCGGGCAGGTTCCTGCACTTGACCTAGACCCTGAGCTTGTCGATCTAACGGCCAGGGACCGTCTGAATGATATTGCCAGAAGCTGGACGGAGGGCTCTGAAATTCCATGGAAAAAATTGTTTTCGAACTCGAAGCGCCGTCCGGTCCGGCTGCCGACCTATCCCTTTAGCAGAGAACGTTACTGGGTAGAGACCCGCTGCACACTTCAGGCAACGGTGGAGGCGACAGCTGCCGACACTCTGCTGCCATTTATAGATGCGAATGTATCCACTTTTGAAGGTCTGGCGTATACCAAGCTTTTCGACAGGGAGAATGCTCTGATCCAGGATCATATTGTGCAGGGAGCTGTTCTTGTTCCGGGTGCGGCCATGATCGAGATGGCCAGGTCGGCCGGCTCGCTGGCGAAGCCGGGGACAATCGTTGCAGGGCTGAAGCATGCAATGTGGTTCTCGCCCCTTGATGTAACGGCCGGAAGCAAACAGGCGACGATCATGTTAACCCCGGACGGCAACCAAGCGAAGTATACCATTGTTACCGGCGTCCAGGGAGAGCAGACGGTTCACTTTAAAGGTACTCTGTCCTATGGAAACGCTGCCCCCGGCAATCCGCTCGATCTTTCAATGATAAGAAAGCGGTGCCTGAACTTGATCTTCCCTGCCGAGCTTTATTCCGGTCTCCATGATCGGGGTCTTCAATACGGCCCCGGTTATCAGGTTATGGCGGAGCTGTATCACAATGAGGTTGAGGCACTGGGCCATATCCAGCTGCCGTCCGGAAGCCGGCAGTATGAAGGCGGCGGGGGCCATCCGGCGATATGGGATGGGGCACTGCATTCGGTTGCCGCTCTGGCATGGGGAGAATCGGCCGAACAAGCAGGGCTGCCGTTTGCCATTGAGGAAATTGCATTCTATGGCGCCCTGCCGAATGAGTGCTGGGTATACACCGTAAAGGGCAGCGCAGGATATGACATTACGATCTGCGATATGTCCGGGAACCGCTTGGCCCAGATGGACGGCTTCCGCTTGACCGGAACGCCTGGCCCCAAGAAGCAGGCGGAAGACAAGGGGCTTATGTATGTGCGGGAGCAATGGAAGCCGGTTAAACTGGCAATTCAAGTGCCATCCATGAAACGGAGCTTGCTTATCTTCGACGACGACAACGCAAGGTTCGAGCATATAAGGGATGAGCTGAGCAAGTCATACTCTACGATTGTGCGGGTGCGTCCGGGGACTGCATTCCGTAGAACGGAATCGGGGTTTGAGCTGAACCTGGAGGAGCAGGAGGGATACCTTAGACTTTTCCAATCCCTTCGGGAGTCCAGTCTCCGTGACTTCCAGATCATGTGGTTATGGAACGAGACGAACGCCGGTGATGCTTCCGGCAGCTATAACGTGGACCATGTACACCGTTCGGCGCAGCGCCTGCTCTGCTTCACCAAAGCAATAGCCGGTGCGGGGGGGAGTGAACAAACGAAGATCCTGTTTGCTTACACGGGGCAGCATCCGGAATGGGAGAGCTCCTGCGCAGCCGCTTTTGTCAAAAGTGTCTGCCTGGAGAGCAAGCAGGCGGTCTATAGAACGGTCCGCGTGCATGACCGGCTGCAGGCTGCGGAGCTGGCTCAACTGCTGTATCGGGAAGTAAACGCCATTCAGCAATCCTTTGCGGAGATTGCGTATACCGGCGGTATACGGATGATGCGGCTGCTGGAGGAAGCGGATATCGGTCTTCGGCTGAATGCCGATATCCGCCAGCATGCCGGGTCGTCTCCCCGCAGTCATGCACAGGAGCGGCCGGTATATGTAATCACCGGCGGAGGAGGCGGGCTGGGCCTCGTCTTCGCCCGGTATTTGGCGTCCTTGCGTCCTTGCATCCTTGTGCTGGCCGGAAGGTCGGAGCTGAATTCGGAGAAGCAAGCGGTGCTGGAACAGCTTGGGGAGACAGCCGAGATATCGTATCTGAGCTGCGACTTGTCGGACGCTGCGGATACACGCCGACTCTTCCAGATCATCGGGCAGCGGTACGGGGCCGTTCACGGTGTGATCCACGCCGCCGGAGTCACCAGGGATTCATTGGTGAAAGGGAAGTCCGAAGCAGAATTGCAGGCTGTGCTTGCGCCCAAGGTAAACGGGATCTTCCATGTGGATGAAGTCACCAAGGAAGAACCGCTTGAATTTTTTGTGGCCTTCTCTTCTATAGCGGCGGTGGCGGGAAGCCGAGGACAGGCCGACTATGCGTTCGCCAACCGTTATATGGATGAGTACATGGAGCATAGGCAGCAGTTAACGAACATCGGCCGGCGCTCCGGTGTATCGTTATCCGTGAACTGGCCTCTGTGGCAGGAGGGCGGCATGGTGATGCCCGCTGCCGTAAGCGCCTGGATGGAAGAAGAGACCGGTCTGTCGTCTCTGCAGACCGACCGGGGAGTGCGGGCCTTTGAAGCGATGCTCGGTGCCGGTTATCCCCGGCTGACGGTGGCGGAAGGACGGCTGAACAAGGTGAGAGACTGGCTGTTCCCGCCGCAGGACCTACCTGCTGCCGAAGCTTCGAGGCTGGAGGCGGATGCGGCTGCCGACCTCCCAGGTAGGGGGGATGATCCGACCCCGGAGCAGGTTGCTGCATTTGTGAAAGAAATGATCTCCCGGACGACAAAGGTAGCGGTGGAACGCATCCGCGATACCGATACGTTTGACCGGTATGGTATGGATTCTGTAATGCTTATGGGGATGGGGCGTGAGCTAGGGGCTGTCATCGGTGCGGATGCCCAAACCGTATTCGTCGAATACAATTCGGTTCGGCAGATAAGCGGCTGGTTGCTGAGCAATCACCGGGAGCGGCTGGCAGCTTATTTCCGGAAGGATTGTGCCGATGCAGTTGCCTCGGCTCCTTCGACTCCTTGGACGCCTTCGACCCCGGCTCCTTCGACCAACCCTCAGCAGGTGCGGCCAGGTGCCAAAGAGGTTGCTGTAATCGGGTTAAGCGGGAAGTACCCTGAGGCGGAGACGGCCGCTGAATTCTGGAGCAATCTGAGTACAGGGAAGGATTGCATCCGGGAGGTGCCCGCCGAGCGGTGGAACGGCGATTTGTATATGAATGCCGCTGCAGACCAGCGGCACATGCGCAGCAATGGCAAGTGGGGGGGATTCATTAAAGATGTGGATCGGTTCGATCCGCTCTTTTTTAACATTTCGCCCAAGGAAGCGGTCGGTATGGACCCGCAGGAGAGAATCATGCTGGAGACGGTCTGGCACGCGCTGGAGGATGCCGGCTACTCAAGAGCAAAATTGAACCGCTTGGAGAAGGAAGGGCGGCGGGTAGGCGTATTTATCGGGGCTATGACTCAGCCGTATCCTTGGGTTGCCAAGGATAAACAGGTCGGGGCCATTCTTTCCGGTGCTTCTTATTGGTCGATTGCCAATCGAATTTCGTATTATCTGGGCATTCAGGGACCGAGTATGGCCGTGGATACCGCTTGCTCCTCTTCGCTTGCGGCGCTGCATCTGGCGGTCAACAGCTTGCGGTTGGGAGAGTGCGCGATGGCTATCGTCGGAGGCGTGAACTTAAGCCTGCATCCTTACAAGTATATAGGCTTGTCCCAGGCCAAGCTGCTGGGAAGCCACAGCAGGAGTCTCAGCATGGGCGACGGAGACGGTTATCTTCCGGGTGAAGGGGCGGGTGTCGTCATATTGAAGCTCGCCGAACCGGCGGAAGCGGACCATGATCGAATTCTCTGCAGGATCAAGGGCAGCGCCGTTAACCATAGCGGCAGAACCAGTGCCTACAAGGTTCCTTCCGGTGACGCGCAGGCGGAGCTTATCCGCCTGGCGTTGGCCGATGCGGGAGCGGAGCCTGCCACGATTGGTTATGTCGAAACGGCAGCCAACGGATCGGCGGTCGGAGATGCAATCGAAATGGATGCGCTGAAGCTTGTTTTTCAAGATTGCAGCGCGGACAGTCATGTGTGTGCCGTCGGATCGGTCAAATCCAACATCGGGCATTTGGAGGCGGCCTCCGGGATGTCCCAATTGACCAAGGTCATTATGCAACTGGTGAACCGTAAGCTCGTTCCCTCGCTTCATGCGGACAGCTTGAACCCACGGATCGACTTGACGGGCACCGTTTTGCAGATTCAACGTGAAACGGCCGATTGGAGTAGGCTGCGGCAAGACGGCGACGATGGCTTCGGCCCGGAAATACCGTTGCGCGCAGTGATCCATGCTGTCGGTGCCGGTGGAACCAATGCGGCGCTCGTTGTAGAAGAGCATCTCCCCGCTCTGCAGGCAGAGCTGACACAAGAGCCGGAGACAGCAGGTCCCTTCCTGTTGTTAATGTCGGCCCGAAACGCGGAGAGACTTGGCCGGGTGGCCCGCAATTTGCTGGAGTATTTGACAAGCAGCGAATACGTCTCTATGAGGGACCTTGCCTATTCGCTGGCTCTGAGGGAGCCGATGGAAGAAAGGCTGGCCCTTGTTGTGCAGGATAAGCAGGCTGCCGTCGATACGCTGGAGCGGGTGTTGGGCGGAAGCGCAGCCGGGACCGGAATATTTGCGGGGAGTGTAGAGGAGCCGGGTATCCAATCGCGGCTAAGAGCAACTGACGTGACAACGGCCAGGTTGTCCGTCTTTGCGGAGCGGTGGGTGCACGGCATTGAGTTGGTGCTTGACGATCTGTACCCGCCGGAGGAATGCTTCATGCTGCCTCTGCCGGGTTATCCCTTCGAACGGGAAAGCTATTGGGTCGCCAGCGACTTGACTGCAGAGCAACAGCTGGAACCAGCGGCAGAGGCTGCACCGGACCGGACTGCATCAAATCAGGCTGCACCAGACCAAGTTGCACCGGACCGTGAGGTTTCGAGCGAAATCAGGGACTATCTGACGGAGCTGCTTGCGGAACTGCTGGATTTGAAGGCGGAGCAGATTAAGCCGGGCCAGCGGTTTGACAAATACGGCATGGATTCCCTGACTGCCAGCAGTATGGTAAAGGCTATCCGGCAATTTTTAGGGATAACGGTTACCCTGCCTGATTTGTTCGAGCACTACTCCATTGAGCGGCTCAGCGGCTTCTTAATGGAACACGGTGCTCCCCAGACCTGGGAATTGCCGGAGAACCTCTTCTCCGGTAAGGATGATACAGAAGCGGAGCCGGAAGGCGAAGCATCCTTCGACTATTACCTGAACAACTTGATTTTATCGAGTATGGAAGATAACAAGCTTCAATTAGAAGAGGCGCTGGCTTTGAAGGATATCATAAAGTCTTTTGTTGAAAGCGGTGAAACGAATGATCGAAAGAGAGATATATCAAAAGTTTGCTGACGGCCGGTTGTCGCGGGAGGAAGCCCTCAAGCTGATAGCCGGAAGCCACCGGCGCAGATCTTCACGGACAGTGCTGTCTGCTGGACAAATGGGAATGTGGGTTGAGCATATGCTATCGCCCGGCAGTTGGGCCTATCATACTCCCGGTGCCTTTAAAGTACATGCCGGATTTAACGAGAATCTTCTCTATAAAGCGCTGGAGTATATGCTTTCGGTTCATCCTTCCCTTCGAACGGTACTGCTGCGTGAGGAAGGGGAGTTCTTCCCGTACCAGGTGACCGACAGTGCAGTGCTTCCGGCGATCAGCCGGTTCGCTGCGGCCGGATTGGCTGAAGATGAGGTCAACCGCCTACTCCGGGAAGACATTAAGAGGCCCTTTGATCTGGAAGCGGGACCGCTCTTTCGCGCAAGTCTGTATGATGTGTCGGATGAGTACTCCCTGTTGCTGTTTACGTTCCACCATATCATTCTCGACGGCCTTTCTTCGCAGCTGTTTCTGAGGGATTTGCAGACCTGCTATGCCTCCTTGAGCCAGGGGCGCACACCGGTACTGCCGGAACGGCGTGCAGATTTCACCGATTATGTTCATTACGAACAACGTTATCTCAACAGCGATAAGGCCGGCAGGGATCGCAGCTTTTGGCTGGACCGGCTGGCTGTGCCTGTACCTTCTTTGGAGCTGCCTGTAACCGGTATGCGCTCTGCCCCTTCTGCGGAAGGGGCGTCTTTTTCATTTTCGGCTCCGGAGTGGCTGGTTGCCGCCTTAAAGTCCGTACCGACATCCAAGCCGGTGACGCTGTTCTCTATAATGATGGCGGCTTATCAGCTCGTTCTTTCCCGGCTAGGCAATCAAACCGACATCTCCATCGGGACGCCGGTGGCCGGCAGACCGGAAGAGAGCTTCGATAATGTAATCGGCAATTTTATGAACATGGTTGTGATCCGCAATGATATCGATCCAGCCGATTCGCTGCTGGCCTTCATTGAGAAGGTTCACCGGACGGTGCTTGAATCCCTTGAACACAGCCAGTATCCGTATTATACATTGGCCCGCGAGCTCAATGACCAGCGTCCGTCGGGGGAACGTTTTTTGTTCCAGGCGGCGTTTTATTTTCAGAACGGCATTCAGGCAGCGGAGGATGGTATCTTCCTGGACTGTCTGCACCATATCCATCAGCTTGGGGAATTCGACCTGACGCTGGAAGTAATCGAGAAGGCTAACGGATGTCTGTTCCATCTGAAATACAATCCCGATGTGTATGCATTGGATACGGTGGAGACGTTGGCCCGCCACTATATCCGCGCGCTCGAAGCAATAGCCGGGCAAGGAGGTCTCCAGCTCTCCGGAGTTACACTGTTGTCCGAGGAAGAACGTCAGCTGCTGCTCTACGGCTGGAACGATACCGAGACGGCTTATCCGCGCAGCTTAACGTTTGTTGATCTGTTCTGTGAACAGGTCAAGCGCTCTCCCCATTCCGAAGCGGTACGCTTCCGGGAGGAAAGTCTGACCTATCTGGAGCTGTTCTGGCGTGCCAAGACGCTCGCCCTCCATCTGCAGGCCAACGGAGTTGCGAAGGGGACCTTTGTAGGCATCTACCTGAACCGTTCCCTGGATTTGCTGATGGCTTTGATTGGCGTGCAGATGGCTGGCGGTGTATACATTCCTCTGGACCCCCTATATCCAAAGGAACGGTTGGCCGATATGTTCGAGGAGAGCGCATTATCATATGTGCTGACACATTCTTCCGTCAAATCTGGCTTGCCGCAGTTTGCCGGCGCGGTACTGTGCGTGGATGGAGCGGATGCGCGGCAGGCTGCCTCTTCGGAGGAGCTGGAGCAGATAGCCCCTTTGGTATCCTTACAGCCGGACGACCCGGTATACACCATATTCACATCCGGTTCGACAGGAAAGCCCAAAGGAATTATAGTGAGCCACGTTGGACTGACCAACTTTCTGTGCTCCATGGCCCGGCAGCCCGGTTGTACGCCGGATGACAGACTGCTTGCCGTAACAACGGTCTGCTTCGATATTGCGGGACTGGAGTTGTATTTGCCGCTTATAGTTGGTGCCCAATTGGAAATAGCCCCGGAGGACATGCAGAAGGATGGCATCCTTCTGCTGGACAAGCTGGCGGAAGGCAGAATCACCATGATGCAGGCGACCCCTGCAACATGGCAAATGCTGCTTGTGGCCGGCTGGGATTCCCCCCTGCGGATCAAAATGCTGTGCGGCGGCGAAGCTCTGTCCAGGGAGTTGGCAGATCAGCTGTTGCCGCTGGGCAACGGGCTCTGGAACCTGTACGGCCCGACGGAGACTACGATATGGTCCTCTGTCAGCAAAGTGGAAAGTGCAGGCCGAATCAGCATTGGCCGGCCCATTGCGAACACGCAATTCTATGTGCTGGACGCATCGCTCCAGCCTGTGCCTGCCGGTGTCACGGGAGAGCTGTATATCGGCGGAGACGGGGTCGCCATCGGCTATTTGAACCGGGAGGAGGAAACGAAGCGCCGCTTTTTGCCTGACCCATTTCATCCGGATCGATCCTCAAGAATGTACAAGACCGGGGATTTGGCCCGTTACATGCTGGATGGCACCGTGGATTATCTTGGGCGGGCGGATTTTCAGGTCAAAATTCGGGGGTTCCGCATAGAACTGGGCGAAATCGAGAATGTGCTGCATAAGACCGGAGGCATTGCCGAAGCGGTTGTGGTGGCGCGGGACGAAGGAAATGACAAGCAGCTGACGGCATTCCTTGTTCCTCAGCATACGGACAGGATGCCGGATGTGCTGGATCTGCAAAGACAAGTCCGGCTTGTTTTGCCGGAGTATATGGTTCCTTCCCGGATCATGTATGTATCCGGTTATCCTCTGACCTTAAACCGCAAGGTGGACCGGAAGCAGCTGGCGTCCGCCGGGACGGAGCAGATTGCGCATTTGTTCGGCCTGGCCGGTTCTGTCCCGATGGACGAGCAGAGCGGGCCGGAGAAGCAACAGTTACATACCTCCGGCAGCTCGGCCCTGGATCTGCAGCCATTGGTTGAGAATGAACTGGTCCGCCTTGCCGGGATAATAAAAGCGTTGCCCGTTGAGGCGAACCTGCTGACGAACCTGGGCCAGATGGGATTTGACTCCATCTCCTTTACGGCTCTGGCAGCGCTTATCAACAAGCATTACGGTGTGAAGACGAATCCGACGCTCTTCTACAGCTATTCGACGATCCGGGACTTTGCCGGTTATTTGACGGCTGCATACCCTGGCGAAATGGCTTCCCATCACGGTGGGCAGCTTACAGATGAGCAGCGGCACGCCCAATTTCCGGCTCACGAGGCCCGGAGAGCGACGAATGAGCGGGCCGGCAGCGTGGAGGGGGAAGGCCCGGCGGCTAATGCCGGGGATATTGCCATTGTCGGCATGAGCGGCAAGCTGCCGGGTTCGGCAAATCTGGAGCAGTTCTGGCAGCAGATTGTCGCCGAACGGGATTTGATTACGGAAATTCCGGCAGACCGTTGGGACTGGAAGCAGTATTACGATGAAACCAATGAAGATCCGAACAAGTCCGTGTCCAAGTGGGGCGGATTTATTCCAGATGTCGATAAATTCGATGCCTCCTTCTTCGGAATATCACCACGGGAGGCGCAACTGATGGACCCGCAGCAGCGGATCATGCTGGAGACCGTCTGGGCAGCCTTTGAGGATGCCGGCTATAGACCTTCCATGCTCTCCGGCTCCAGAACAGGCGTATTTGTCGGAGCGACCAGCTCCGACTATGCCGAAATTCTCATGAGGGAGTCGGATATTGACCCGCATACATTATCGGGCATTGTTACAGCCGTCATCCCGAACCGCATCTCTTATTTCTATAACTTGAAAGGTCCGAGCGAACTGACCGATACGGCATGCTCCAGTTCGTTGGTGAGCGTTAACCGGGCAGTGGAAGCGATCCGCAGCGGTGCCTGCGATATGGCGCTGGCGGGCGGTGTCAATCTGATCTTGAGCCCGTTCGCCCACATTGCGCTGAGCAAGATCAATATGTTGAGCGGGGACGGACGGTGCAAGGCGTTTGATTCCTCGGCTAACGGTTATGTGCGCGGAGAAGGTTGTGCGGTTGTGTTCCTGAAGCGTATGTCGCAGGCGTTGGCCGACGGTGACCACATCTATGCGGTCATCAAGGGAACGGCGGTCAATCATGGCGGCAAGACCAACTCGCTGACTGCACCCAACAGCACTGCCCAGCAGGAATTGATTGTATCGGCCTTCCATGATGCCGGCTTTGATCCGGCAACCATCGGTTATCTGGAAGCTCACGGAACGGGAACCGCACTGGGCGATCCGATCGAAGTCAACGGAATGACGGCGGCGCTGCACCAGCTCTACCGGGAATGGGACCGGCCTGCCGCCCAAGCATCCCATTGCGGCATAGGCTCGGTCAAAACAAACATCGGACATTTGGAAGCGATGGCCGGAGTGGCCGGGCTAATCAAGGTAGTTCTGGCCTTGCATCACAAGCAGCTTCCGGGCAATCTGCATCTTCGGGAGGTTAATCCCTATCTTTCACTGGAAGGAAGCCCGTTGTATCTTGTGGGCCAGACCAGACAGTGGGAGCACCTTAAAGACGGGGCAGGCAATGACATCCCGCTGCGGGGCGGTGTCAGTTCCTTCGGGTTCGGCGGAACCAACGCCCATGTGTTGCTGGAAGAGTATGTAAGTGGACCGGCAGCAGCGCAACCGGCACAGGGCGGAGCACCGGTTATCATCGTGCTGTCTGCCAAGGGAACGACTGAATTGAAACGGCAAGCGGAGAATCTGGTCCGGTATCTGGGCGAGATGCAGGCAAGCGGGTCAACGATTCCGCTTGAGAAGATCGCCTATACGCTGCAGACGGGCCGGGAACCGCTGCAGGAGCGGCTTGCTGTGGTCGTATCGGATGCCGCTGAATTACTGGACAAGCTTGGTCTGTATTTGCAGGGAGAAGATCCGGTGCCGAACCTGTATGCATCGGCATACAGCGAAGGTCTGGAAGCGGTGCTGGACGACGGGGATTTGGCCGAGATTCTGGACAGGCTTGCATCTCAAGGCCATTGGGACAAGATCGCACGGCTATGGCTGAAGGGCTTCGAACCTAATTGGAGACGGTGGTATGTCGGGGATGGGCCGGGCAGAATTTCGTTGCCGACCTACCCGTTTCTCCGAGAATCCCACTGGGTGCCGGTACGAAACCGGAAACCGCAATACGGAACATCCTCCGGCAGCAAGGCAACCTTAACGGCTATGCTGGACCATATCGCGCCCGCACAAAGTTTGGGGGAGGGGCTGGTGTTCCGCAAAGTCTGGAGCGCTTCCCACCCGATTGTTCGTGACCACATGGTGAACGGAAAATCAGTGTTTCCGGGAACGGGATATGTGGAAATGGTCGTTGAAGCCACAGGTATGCTCGGAGATGCGCAAACATGGCGCATATCAGACATCGTGTGGCTGCAGCAACTAACCGTGGAGGAGGCTGCACTGGCAGAAGTGCATCTTTCGGTGCAGGAGGATGGCGATGCCTTCCGGTTCGAGATCGAGAGCGCCGGTCCCGATGCAAGCGGGAGCAGGCTGCATGCCAGTGGCAGCGTGTCCAGCGACAGCGGGACTGCTCACCAGGCTAAGGCTGAATTTGTGAATGTAAGTGAGATTATTGCCCGTTGTCCGCAGTACATGGACAAGCAGCGATTTTACTCGCAGATGGCAGCAGGCAGCGGCATTGTATACGGCCCCTTCTTCCAGGCTATGGAAGAGGTATGGCACAGTGCAAAGGAAGTGCTGGGACGGATTAAGCTGTCGGATGAAGCTTATGCGGAACTGGGCAGCTATACGGCCCATCCGGTATTACTGGATTGTGTGCTGCAATCTATGGGCTGCCTGTTTGATCAGAATACGGAGAAGGGAGTAGCCAAGCTGCCATTCTCCGCAGAGCAGATTCATATTATGGAGCCGCTGCGCTCCCGCGAGTATTACGTCTATGCCGTCCAAGCAGGGAAGGATGTCCACAATCTGGCGCTCCTTGATATGCAGGGCAAATTATGCGTAGCCTTCCACAACCTTGCTTCCCGCGAAATCAAAAAAGCGGAGGAACACAGTCTATATGTTCCGCAGTGGGTGATGGGCAGTTATAGTGAACGCCGGAGCAGTACGCCGATGAAGAGCGGGCGTGTGCTGCTTATCTCAGGAGAGCAAGAGGTTCCGGGCATTAGCGGTTTCACCCAGGCACTGCGGAACAAGATGCCGGATTGTCTGGAAATCCGAGTGGCGGAAGCAACCTCTATGGAGGAAGGATGCAGTTGGACCGTTGCCTATAACGATGAGGCGGCTTATCGGAGAACGGTGGAGGAGAACGGCATTGCCGAAGTCTATTTCCTTGGCGGACTTAGTGACAGCCCGGTCCCAACCGGCGAGATCGCCGATTGGGAAGCAAGGCAAAGCTGCGGGGTTGTGGCGCTGTTCCATCTGGTTAAGGCCATTGGTCACATCCGGGGTATCCGGCTCACTGTTGTAACGAATGGTATCTTCGAGGTTCTGCCCGGCGAGTCAACGAATCCGGTACACGCTGCCATAAGCGGTTTCTTAAAAAGCGCAGCACTGGAGTACCCCGGCCTGTCCCTGCTGCTGGCGGATCTTCCGCAGCAGGGCTGTCCGAATGCGGCAGCAAGCAGCGAGACTGCACATGCGTTTCTGGAAGCAGCAGCGTCGGGGGCAGCGGGAGAGCTTGCCGTTCGCCGCGGCAAGCTGTATACCCGCAGGATCATCGGCCTTGATCTTCCGTCCGGCGACGGCCTCGCTTTCCGGAACCGGGGAGTATACTGGATTGCCGGCGCGGGCGGAATCGGTTGGGAACTGGGGCTGCACCTGGGCAGAACGGTCCAGGCCCGGCTGATTCTGACGGGACGCAGCCGGTTGACGGAAGAGATGGAGCAGAAGCTTGCCGATATCCGCCGGGCGGGGGGAGAGGCTGTCTACATTCAGGCCGATCTTACCGATCCGTCCGCTCTCACAGCGGCAATAGAACAGGCCCGTGTGTTATACGGCTCCCTCCACGGAGTGTTCCATTCGGCAATGGTGCTTCAAGATATGAGAATTGAGAACATGAACGAGGATCACCTGATAAGTGTTCTTGCTCCGAAGCTGACAGGTTCTGTTGCTCTGGGCGAAGCCTGTATGGATGTTCCGCTGGATTTTATGGTCTTGTTCTCTTCCACGAATTCGCTTCTGGGCAATCAAGGCCAGAGCAATTACAGTGCGGCTAGTTCCTTTCAGGACGCGTTCTCGATCTGGCTGGGCGCCAAGACCGCTTATCCGGTGAAGGTAATCAATTGGAGCTTCTGGGGCAATGTCGGGGCCGTGGCATCGGATGGATACCGCAGTTTGCTCACGGAAGCCGGTCTGCTTCCCATTGATACGGCTGAGGGTATGAAGACGATCGGCAGAGCGCTGGCTCAGCCGGTCCCGCAGGTGCTGATGTTCAAAGCCAAACCATCTCTAATCCATAAGCTGGGATTCGACAATAACATCCGTGCCAAGGTATATCCTGCCCGGCTGCCGTCCGTGATTCAGGAGATCAGCTTGGATTCGGGATCACGCAAGCATGGGATGGAGCAGATAGATTTCTTGAAAAACGGATTTAAGGAGCTGGAACGATTCGGCCTGCTGGCCCTGTGGCTGTACTTCAGGGAGAGTCTGTTTCCGGCAGCGGGTGAACGCTACGGTAGACAGGAGCTGCTGAAGGCCCTTGGCATTGTGCCAAAGTATGAGCAGCTGTTCGACGCATTGCTGGATATGCTCGAACGGGGCGGCTTAATGGTCAGGGACGGGGATGAGGTCGTTGTCTCCTCCTTGGCGGAGGATGAACAATTCCGGGTTGCCGCCGGCAATCTGACAGCGCTCAAGACTTCGCTTGAGCAGGCCTACCCGACGCTGGCACCGTACTTTCATTTGACCTGGCAATGTGTGGCCCACTACACGGAAGTGCTCAGCGGCCGGAAGGATTATGTCGAGATTATGTTCCCCGGCGGCTCTAAGGAACTGGTCCAGAACATTTACCGGGGCAACCTGATTATTGATTATTACAACGGGCTGGTTGCCGATGCAGTCTGTAGCTATATCCGTAAGCGAAGAGATGTCGGAGGCGGCTCACCGGTCCGAATTCTGGAGATCGGAGCGGGTACAGGCGGCACGAGCGCCATTGTCCTGGACCGGCTGGATCGGCTGGACGGGCCGCGCGGCCCGATTGAATATGTATATTCGGACATTTCGGCAAGCTTCACGGCCTATGGTGAAGAGACTTACGGCGGCCGGTACAGCGATGTTCGCTTTCAGGTCCTCGACATCGAGAAGGAGCCTGGCGGCCAGGGATTCACAGCGGACAGCTTCGATGTCATTCTGGCAACGAATGTGCTGCATGCGACGGGATCGGTGGAGCGGACGCTGCGGAACATGAAGGGTCTGCTCAAAAACAAGGGCATCGTTGTGATCAACGAGATTACCAAATTCCAGAATTTCTCCACCTTGACCTTCGGTCTGACGGGAGGATGGTGGAATTTCACCGATTCGGGGCGGATCAAGGGCTCCCCGCTGTTAAGCGCCGAAGCCTGGGAAGAATGCTTGAACCGCAACGGATATACTCATGTCAGTATTTACGGGCTGGCGGACGTTGACGGGGTAAACGATCAATCCGTCATCCTGGCGGAAGGAAACGGCGTGTTCATTAATGAAGGGGCGGAGCAGCCTGCGGCAGAGCGGGCCGAGCAGGCATTGGCGAAGAGCCCCCCGGTTGTGAAGAATCAACCGAAGCCTGCTTCGCTGCCGGGAACCATGTCCCCAAGCCCGGCAGCGGGCGCGGTTACGGTCACCGGTAACGGGATGACGGACGAGCAACTCTACCATTGCGCCTGCCAATATATTAAACAGCTGCTGTCCCGCAAACTGAAAATTGATACTGACAAAATCGGGGAGCAGACGTTATTTGATAAGCTTGGTGTCGATTCTCTCATTATTATCGAGTTGAACAAGGAGCTGGCGAAGGATTTCGACAAGCTTCCGTCCACGCTGTTCTTTGAGCATGTTACCGTAGAAGCGCTGGCTGTCTACTTGGCAAGGGAGCATAGGGCGAAGATGACGCAAAGGTTCGGCGTGAAGCCTGGTCCACAGACCCCGTCCCCGGTCGGTTCGTTGTTTGCTCCGAAGAACGAGCAACCAGCCGGAATGACGGAGACAGCTCCTGCAGCTGCCACGGAGATGCATGCAACAGCGGTGTCCGACGCCAATGAAATGTCTTCAACAGCGGTGTCCGACGTCATTGAAATGCCTACAACAGCGGTGTCCAATGCCACTGACATTGCCATTATCGGTGTATCAGGCCGTTATCCCTTAGCCGAAACGCTGGACGAGTTCTGGGACAATCTGAAGCAGGGGCGCAACTGTGTTACAGAGGTGCCGGGGGACCGTTGGGACTGGGAGCGTTATTATGATCCCGATAACCGTGAGCAAGGAAAAGGAAGCAGCAAATGGGGCGGATTTATCCGGGATGTGGACAAGTTCGATGCAGCGCTGTTTCATATTCCGGACGACCATGCCAGAGAGATGGACCCTCAGGAAAGACTGTTCCTGGAAACGACCTGGTCGCTCCTTGAGGATGCGGGCTATCCGGGACAGAAGCTGGCGGACAAGGGCAATAAAGTTGGGGTATTCGTCGGTGCGATGTACGGCGCTTACGGACAGCTTGCGACCAGTGCATGGGAGAAAGGCACGGCGACCAACGCCCAATCCGCTTACTGGATTATTGCCAACCGGACCTCACATTTCTTCAACTTTACCGGTCCCAGCATCGCGGTCGATACGGCCTGTTCTTCTTCGCTGACAGCCATTCACTATGCCTGCGCAAGCCTGGTGAACGGAGACTGCAATGTGGCGGTAGCCGGCGGGATCAATCTCATTCTGCATCCGAGACAGCATGTACGTCTGGCCAACCTGAACAATCTGGCCGGATCGGATCGGAACCGCTCCTTCGGCGAAGGGGCCGACGGTTTTGTCGAGGGCGAAGGCATCGGGGCCATTCTGTTGAAGCCGCTGAATCAGGCAGTCCGCGACAACGACTATATCTATGGAGTGATCAAAGGTACGGCCATCAACAGCGGTGGGCAATCGAGCAGCTTCACCACGCCGAGTCTAAGTGCTCAGACAGAGGTGGTGGAGCAAGCATTACGGCGGTCCGGCGTAGATCCGGAGAGTATCAGCTATGTGGACGCTCATGCGACCGGAACGGCCTTGGGAGATCCGATCGAAGTTCGGGCACTGAGCATCGCGTATTCCAGATTCACCTCCAAGAAAAGCTATTGCTCTATCGGATCCGTCAAATCCAATATCGGCCATCTGGAGGCGTCATCGGGCATATCCGCAATGACCAAGGTGCTGCTGCAGATGAGATACGGCAAGCTTGCACCGAGCATCCACACCGACAGGATCAACCCGTACATTGCATTCGAGGGTTCACCGTTCTATCTGCAGCGGGAGCTGACGGAATGGAACCGTCCGGTAATTCTGGAGAACGGGGAGCGGAAGACTCTTCCGCGCAGAGCGGGAATCAGCTCCTTCGGGGCGGGCGGCTCCAATGCGCATGTCATTGTGGAGGAATACAGGAAGGAAGCTGTGGCAGCGTACAGCACAGAACCGGTGCTCATTGTGTTGTCGGCTCGCCAAGAGAGCAGTCTGCTGGCGTATGCGGAAGCACTTCAGCGGTTTATTGCGCGACGGCTGACGCCGGAAGCGGAAGAAGTCTTGTCGCTGGAGCGGATTGCTTACACACTGCAGACGGGCCGCGCGGAGATGAAGGAACGGCTTGCCTTTGTTGCGGCTGATCTGACGGAGTTGACCGGGAAGCTGGCCTTGATTGGCAGAGGAGAACCGGTGCAGGGCCTGTTCAGAGGCAGTGCGGGCCAACCCTCCGAAAGAGAAGCGCCGGCTGACATAAGCCTGGAAACAATGGCCTCGCATTGGGTGGCAGGCGGACAGGTAAGCTGGGAAGCGTTGTATCGGAATAGCCGGAAGCCGGACCGTCTGCCGCTCCCGACCTACTGTTTTGACCGTCAGCGATACTGGCTGGCGGATGGCTGGGCGCTGGATGAAGTGCCGGACCGTCCCGCTTATACGGCGACCTACCATTACAACGAGCCTTACTTGAGGGATCATTTGTCTATGGGCAGACGCACCTTGTTGGGGGTGACTTACTGTAGCCTGGCCTATGAAGCATTCAGGCACTCCACGCCGGATGCTCCAAGGTTGCAGATCCGGGGCATGCTTTTTCAGGAGCCGGTTGAAGTGCCGGAGGGTGAACAGGTTGAAATAACGTCCCGTATCGCTGCGGAGGACGGTAAGCTGTATGCGGACAGTCTGTTTCAATATAGCGGATCGGGACCGCAGCGTCTGGCATCGCGGGGAGAAGTGGTTGCCGATGTTGTTGCAAGAAGTCGGAGCATTACGATTCCATCCTTCTCGGAGCATGAGGCGCTGCCGGGCTCTTCGTTGTATGAAGCCAAGCCGGGGGTATACGGACCATCGCTCTTTACCGTCAGAACAATTATCGTCTCCCATGCGGCCAGAACGGTATGGGGACAGCTGGCGCTCACGGCTGAGATGAGACAGGATCAGCGGGCATATGCAGTTCATCCGGCCTTGCTGGACGGTGCGGTTCTGTGCCGCCTTGCATTGCTGCCTCATGGAGAGAAGGATGCGCTGATTCCGCTGATGGTCAAGCAGATGTATATCTTCGGCGCTTTGCCGGATGAGTGCTTTTGCCAGGTGCGGGAAGTGAGGACGAATGCGGAGCTGTGGGAAGGCGATATTGAATGGGCGGATGCCGACGGACAGGTTCTTGTGGCGATGAAGGGCTTTGTCTGCAAAAGAATAAGACCGGACAAGAATCTGCCGGAAGGCCCGGCAAACGGGAGGAGCATAAGCGGTACCATGAAACAGCATACATTGATCCCGGATAAGATTTTGGCGGAGGTACAAATGTACTTGACCGATAAAATCGCCGGCTTGCTTCAGGAGAACCCGTCTGAAATGGATACGGCCTGCCACTTTATGTCCATGGGCATCGAATCGGGAGATTTAATCGCACTGGCCCAGGAGCTGCAAAGCAAGCTGGACCTTCCGGTTTACCCGACCTTGTTCTTTGAATATCCGAATATAGAAGAATTGGCAGTGTACTTGACCAGGGAGCATGGAGACAAGCTCACCGTCTTGCTGCCATTCGGGCAGGAGCTTGAACGGATTCATCCTGCCACAGCAGCACAGCCGGAGGCCGAAGCAGCCGGAGCGAGAGAGGATAGCGGCTCTGCTGTAGCCGATTCCGAATCTTCTTCCCCGGCCGATGAACCGGTTGCGATTATCGGCATCAGCGGCTACATGCCTCAATCGGACAATCTGACTGATTTCTGGAACAAGCTTGTCCGCATGGATAGCATGGTGACGGAGATCCCGCCGGACCGCTGGGATTGGCGGGATCATTTTAAGGAGTCGCCGGAGGACAGGGATAAGACCAAGGTAATCTGGGGCGGCTTCATGAAGGATGTGGACAAGTTCGATCCCGGATTCTTCGGGATGTCTCCCAGGGAAGCCAGTCTGATGGACCCCCAGCAGCGGCTCAGCCTGGAGCTGGTCTGGAGTGCAATCGAGGATGCGGGCTATAACCCCAGTGAATTGTCGGGCAGCCGGACCAGCGTTTTTATCGGGGTAGCCGGACACGATTACAGCGACGTTCTGGCAGAGGGAAGGACTGAGAGCCGGGCCCAGGCTTTAACCGGCAATGCCCACAATGTATTGACCGGTCGCATCTCGTACCTGCTGAATTTACACGGGCCGAGCGAGCCGATAGACACGGCATGCTCAAGCTCACTGGTTGCCGTTCACCGGGCGGTGGAGAGTCTGCGCAGCGGCGACTGCGAGCTGGCGATTGCCGGAGGGGTTAATGTCATTACCAGCCCATCGCTCTACATTTCCTTCGACAACGTAGGCATTCTCAGTCAGGACGGAACATGCAGAACCTTCGATCAAGCCGCAGAAGGTACAGTCCGGGGAGAAGGCGCGGGCATCCTCCTGCTGAAGCCGCTTAGCCGGGCAATCCGCGACGGTGACCGGATCTACGGGCTTGTCCGCGGTTCGGCGATCAATCATGGCGGACGCTCAAGCTCGCTGACGGCCCCCAATCCGAACGCCCAGGCAGATGTAGTCTCGATGGCGCACCGCAAGGCGAAGCTGGACCCGGCGACCATCGGCTATGTGGAGGCCCATGGCACCGGCACGAAGCTCGGAGATCCGGTCGAGGTCAACGGCTTGAAGCGGGCCTTCAAGCAGCTGTATGAAGACTGGGGGCATGATGCCAGGGCAGCGGCCAAACATTGCGCCGTCGGTGCCCTGAAGCCGAACATCGGACATTTGGAGACGGCATCCGGCATTGCTGGGATGATTAAGATCCTGCTGGCGATGAAGCATCAGACCTTGCCGGGATTGGCCAATTACAGCGTAAGGAACCCTTATATTCAGCTGGATGACAGCCCCTTGTACTTGGTGGAGAAGACACAGCCATGGGCCCGCTTGAAGGATTCGGATGGACAGGAGCTTCCTTACCGGGCAGGCATCAGCGCCTTCGGCTTCAGCGGTGTGAATGCCCATGTTGTGCTTGAAGAATTCGTGCCTGAACCGGGAACAACGGCACCTGCAGCGGAAGAGGACGGTGAGCAACTGATCGTATTATCCGCCCGGAGTGAAGACCGTCTTTTGGCTTACGCCGCTTCCCTCCATGCCTTCCTTATCGGCAGAATGGATTCGGCGGAACCGGCGGCAACTGAACGGAAGGACAGTCGCCTCATGGATGAGGTGAAGCGTCTACTGGCAGATGGCCTGAACGTCTCGCCGGAGGATCTGGAGGAAGACATGACGCTGGCCGAATGCGGATTGGACCCCATTACGATAGACGGCTTCCTCCGGAAGCTTGAAGCCAGATATGGATCACAGGTGCTTGAGCAGGATATTGTGCTTGAGCACAGTCTGAAGCAGCTTTCGGCTATAGTCCGGTTCTCCGGCACCGCAACAAGGCCGGAGAACGGCCGGACCTCCGGCCCGCTTTCTCTTCGGGATGTGGCCTACACCTTGCAAACGGGAAGAGAGGCCATGGAAGAACGGCTTGCCTTGATTGTCAACTCCGTCGATGAGCTTGCAAGCAAGCTGGAGCTTATTGCCGAGGGAAGATCGGTGGCAGGCAGAATCTACAGGGACAGCTGCAAGCAGCCGGGGCAAACCGCCGATTGGCGGACCGAGGATGGCTTGGATCAGCTTGCCCGGTCCTGGACGGCGGGCGGCACCTATGACTGGAGAAGGTTGTACGCGAATCCAAGTCCGCGCAAAGTTTCGCTGCCCGCCTACCCCTTTGCCCGCAAGCGGTACTGGGTGAACAGAAGCGAGCGCGGGCTTAACGAGCAGCGGGCAGAGCATAGCCGCCTGGGCGCCTTGCTTGATTCCAACCTGTCTACTTTCGGGGATCAGCTTTACCGAAAAGTGTATGATCCATCCGAGTTCTATTTGAAGGATCATATTGTGAACGGGCGGATGATTCTTCCGGGTGTCGTCTATCTGGAGATGGCCCGTTCGGCCGGGGCCTTATCGAGTCCCGGACAGAAGGTAACCGGGCTTAGAAATGTTGTGTGGACCCAGCCATTGGAATTGACCGGCGAACCGAAGGAAACCGGCATCAGGCTGCGGAAAACAGACAAGGCTGCCGAATATGAGATTGTATCCGAGCAAGGGGCCGTATACTCCCAGGGGGAAGTTGCATATGATGCGTACCCGGAAGTAACCGGCGGGTCGGTGGCCATTGAGCAGGTTCTTGCCCGGTGTACTGAAAAGGTCGAGCATCCGAGGCTCTACTCCCTGTTTGAAGCAGCGGGCTTCCGCTACGGGCCCAGCTTCAAGCCGGTTCATGGCTTGAGCTGCAACCGGACGGAAGCCTTGTCCCGGATTTCCGTCCCTGAGCCGCTGAGAGAGAGTATGGACGACTTCTTGCTGCATCCGGTGCTGCTGGAGGGTGCCTTGCAAACGGCCGGATTTCTGGTGCATCACGGACTGGAAACGGCCTCCCCATACATTCCGTTTGCGCTGGGCAGCCTGGAGATACACAGCAGACTTACGCCGGATTGCTGGGCTTATGCCGCCTTTGCGCCGGAACAGGAGAGCGGCGGTGTAAGAAAGCTGGAGGTGGCTATTGTGGATGAGTCCGGCAGGGTGTTAATCCGAATGAAGGATTATATGGTACGGCCGTTATCGAAGGACAAGCCGTCAGTGCGGACATCGCCGGTAGCTGATGTCCCGGTGGCTCAAGCCGAGGAGCGGAATACAGATGCGCTGCTTGCTTATCTGCGTGAGGAGCTGACCGGCATTCTGGCCGGGATGGTGAATATTCCGGCTGCGGACATATCCGCGACCCGTGACTGGAGCCAGTATGGCATCGAATCGATTCTGTTGACGGAGCTCTCCGGTTTGATTAATGCCAGACTGCATCTGGAGACCACACCCGCTCTTTTCTTCGAGGTGAACGATTTGACTGTCGATAATGTAGCCGGTCATCTGCTCGCCAAGAAGAGGGGAGCACTAGAAGAGCGTCTCAAGGAAAGTGAGCTGCAACAGATCCGTCAGGAGCATGAACTATCGCGGCTTACCGTTGCAACAGCCTCCTCTCCGGAATACGCCGGCGAAACCGTTCTTTCCTCCGTAAGTGATGAAGGGGGAGCAGAACCGATAGCGATTATTGGTATCGGCGGAAGAATGCCGCAGTCAGACAATCTCGATGCGTTCTGGGAGCATTTACGGGAAGGGCGCGACCTGATTACGGAAATCCCTCCGGACCGGTTCGATTGGCGGGACTACTATGGCGACCCCCGGAAAGAGGCCAACAAGACGAACAGCAGATGGGGAGGGTTTTTAGAGGAGGTCGATAAGTTTGACGCGGCTTTCTTCAATTTAACCCCTGCCGAAGCCAAGTACATGGACCCGCAGCAACGGCTCTTTTTTGAGACCGTATGGGAGACGATCGAGGATGCGGGGTATAAGCCCCGCAATCTGTCCGGCAGCCGGACCGGTGTATATGTGGGGGTGTCCAACGGGGACTATTCGGAGGTTCTGGCCAAAAGTCCGGTGGATGCCTTGACGATGACGGGGAACAATCATCCGATGATTCCGAATAAAATCTCCTATCATTTTGGCTTCACTGGACCGAGTGAGCCGATTGACACGTTATGCTCCAGTTCGCTTGTGGCGATTCACCGGGCAGTGGAGGATATCCGCAGCGGCCGCTGTGATCTGGCCATTGCCGGCGGGATCAACGTTATCCTGAGTCCCAAGCTGTACATCAGCTACAGCAATGCGGATATGCTCAGCCCGGACGGCCGCTGCAAAACATTTGCCAAGGACGCCAACGGCTTTGTCCGGGGGGAAGGAGTCGGAGCGCTCCTGCTTAAGACGCTCAGCCGGGCGGAGGCAGAGGGTGACCGGATCTATGCGGTAATTCGGGGAAATGCGGTTAACCATTGCGGGCGCTCCAAATCTCTGACTTCACCGAACCCGCTGGCCCAAGCCGAAGTGATTAAAGCCGCTTACGGTAAGGCGGCCATAGATCCGTCTACGGTTACGTATATTGAAACGCATGGCACCGGCACCCCGCTGGGCGACCCTGTAGAGATTAACGCGCTCAAGCTGGCTTTTGAAGAGCTGTATGACCAGTGGGGCATTCGTCCTGGAGAAGTTCCGCATTGCGGGCTGGGCTCTGTCAAAACAAACATAGGACATCTTGAATCTGGGGCGGGCATAGCGGGGGTACTGAAAATTCTGCTTGCCCTTAAACATAAGACCCTTCCGGCAAGCCTTCATGTGAAGGAGATAAATCCGTATATTGATGTGAAGCATAGCCCGTTCTATATCCTGGAGCAGAGCCGGCCTTGGAGCCGGCTCCGGGACGGAGAGGGGCACCCGGTTCCCCGCAGAGCGGGAGTCAGCTCATTTGGAGCAGGCGGGGTAAATGCCCATCTGGTCTTTGAGGAATATGTGAAGCAAGATGCGCCCAAGTCTGCAGACATCTCCCGCTCCGGGACTGCCGGCAGCCAGATCTTCGTTCTGTCCGCGAGGAACGAAGAGCGGCTCCTTGCCTACGCCGAGCGGGTGCTGCAGGAGCTTGGCCGGACAGAAGCGGATTTGGAGGATATTACTTTTACGTCCCAGACGGCAAGGGAAGAGCTGGAGGTGCGCTTCTCCGCCGTTGCAGAAGATAGGCATGCACTGGTTCACAAACTTCAGCAGTTTATCCGCGGTGGAACCGGCGACTGGTACAGAGGAAGCATCTATGACGAGGACAATCTGACAAACGCCGGTGCTGCGGAACAGGCTATGATCCAGGAATGGATAGAGCGGTATAATCCGGGGGAGCTTGCGGCTCATTGGGTGAAGGGAGCAAGAATTGACTGGAGATTGCTACATACGTCGTCGGCACGCTCACGGGTAGCTTTTCCGACATATCCGTTCCAGAAAGAACGTCATTGGATAGACGGAACAGACAGCATCAAATGGCTGTACGGGATACCAAGTTCCGGTGGACCAGGCGCTGAGGGGGGAGATGTTAAGTTAACGGAGGCAGGCGGCAACCATCCGCTGTATACGGCCAATACCTCAACCTTGCGGCAGGTAAAATTTCTTTCGACACTCCGCAGCACCGCCCCGTTCATCCGGGATCACCGCATACACGGCGGCATGATTGCTCCCGGTGTCATCTACCTGGAGATGGCCAGAGCGCTGGGTGAACTCGCCGCCGAACAAGCGGTTGCGGGATTGCAGGATGTGGTATGGGTTCAGCCGTTGACCGTGCCGGAGGGGGGCAGGGAGCTGTCTGTTTCCTTCTCCGGGCTTGAACGGGATTCGGAAAGGCTTAACTTTGTAATCTCCAGCCTGCAGGCAGACGGGAGCGAAATCGTTCATTGTCAGGGCCGGGTTCTGCTGGGGAGGCAGAGCCGTAAGGAGCCCGACAATCTGCCGCTTGCAGAGCTTATTCGCCAATGCGGCTCAGAAGAGACGGGGAAGGATTTCTACGAGCAGGCGCAGCGGAAGGGTTTCTCCTACGGTCCCGCTATGCGGAGTATCCAAAAAGTGCATAAAAATGAAATGAAAGCGCTCTCCAATTGGATTATACCTAAAGAGTGTAGGTCTTGGGATGCAAAGTATATGCTGCACCCGTCGATTATGGATGGCGCGCTGCAAAGCACAATGGTCTCCGGACTTGAAGAAGCCGGCGATACGGCATATCTGCCCTTCAGCCTGGCAGAGCTGTATTGGTACCGTCCGCTGCCGGAGAAAGGGTACGTGTATGTAACTCCGGCAGGTGCAGGCGGTTTGGATGCAGCGGTTGGGCAGACGTTCAAGAAATATCATATTCGGCTGCTTGACGAAGCGGGCCGTGTCTGCGCAGAGTTTACGGACTTTGCCAAAAAAGCGGCATTCCTTCAGCCTGGACCGCAGCATACGGACAGCTTCCTGTTCACCCGCAGCCGTTGGATCGAAGCGCCGTTGAATGGGGATGGCAGAGAGGAGCGGCCGAGAACTGCCGTCGTATTCGTATCCGGCGAAGAGGCCTTGCTTCAGGTCAAGGATAAGCTGCCTGGTACCGAATGCCTGATTGCCGTTATGCCCGGAACTGAATTTGCGGCATGCGGCAAGCTGGAGTACCGGATCAATCCGGTGAACCGCCGGGATTATGAGGCTCTCTGGAGAGTGCTGCAGGAGCGGGGAATACAGCCGGACAGCCTGCTGAGCATGCTGACGGATGGCCAGGCCGGGCTGTCTGCTGTAGAGTCCGGGTTCTATTCACTGGCCTATATGATGCAGTCCTTTGGACAAATCATGAAGCCGCTGCCGCTGCAGCTTGTGTTCGCCTATCCGGTCCACCGGGAACCGCAGGAGACCGAGGTATACCACGCCGCTGCAAGCGCGCTGCTCAAAAGTATGGCGCTGGAGAACCGCCTGCTGGCGTGCATTTCCTTAAGCTCAGACCAGCCGGATCTTCTGGCTGCACAAGCGGCTGCGGAGCTAAGGCGGGAAGCGAAGCCGGCTGAGGTAGAAGTAGTCCGTTATCAGAATGGGCGCAGGCTGACCGGCAAGCTGATCGAATGCGGCCTTCCCCTCAACGGAAAGGGGCCGTCGCCGTTCCGTAACGGCGGGGTCTATATTATCAGCGGCGGCTTAGGGGGCGTAGGCCGGTTGGTGTGCAAGCATCTGTTGTCGGTCTATCAAGCCCGGATAGTCGTGTTTGGCCGTTCTCCGCTCGATGGGGAGAAGGAGCGGGAGCTGCGGGAGCTGGAGGAGCTGGGCGGCGAAATCCTGTATTGGAACAAGGATATTACCAACGGAAGCGATGTGGCCTTCGTCATCGAAGAAACGATACGGTGTTTCGGAAGCATCCATGGTGTGCTGCACCTGGCCGGGACAATCCGCGATGCTTATTTGACGCGTAAAACTGAAGAGCAAATGCGGCAGGTGCTCGCTCCCAAAATCGATGGACTCCTCCATCTGGACACGTATACCCGTGACCTGCCGCTTGACTTGTTTGTCCTCTTCTCTTCGATTTCAGGCCAGATAGGGAATGTGGGACAAAGCGATTATGCTTATGCCAACCACTTTTTGGATCACTTTGCGGTATGGAGGGAGAGCCTTCGCCGGAAGGGGCAGCGTCACGGCAAATCGTTATCTGTCAACTGGCCGCTTTGGCGCGACGGGGGAATGACGATAGATGCTTCCGCCGAAAAACAGATGCTGGAGCTGACGGGCATGGGAGCGATGGACACCGCTTCAGCCTGCAGCATCCTGGAGGCGGGGCTTCATTCCGGGGAAGCCCATGTTACTGTGTTCAGCGGGAACCGGAATCAAATCGCAGCCGTGTTTGGCATCGGCAGAGCAGAGCAAGGTCCGGCTGCGGCCGACGTTGCCGTCCCTGCCCCTGCGGAGGCCGCTGATCTGTCGGCAGAAGCCGTCAGCCGGGAGGCGGCCGATTCGACTGGCTTGCGGGAGCGGACGCTGCTTATGCTGACAGAGGTATTTGCCAAGATCAGCGGGATTGCGGTCGATACCTTCCAGGAGCGGGTTCCCTTCGAAAGGTACGGCCTTGATTCCATCATGCTCATGAAAGTCAGCACGGAGTTGGAGGCTTACCTTCCTTCTATGTCCAAGGTGATGTTTTTTGAGCTGCAGACCTTGGGCCAACTGGCAGATTATTTTACCGAGCATTATGAGCTGCCGTTGCGGGAGCATCTGGATATGCTGCATGAAGCTGCTGTGGCAGCCGAACCGTCGACTGAAGTGCATGTGCCGGCCGAAGCTGCAGAACCGACGCTCCCGGATTATACCGGACAGCATAACGTTGTTCAGCCGGCAGACCGGCGTGACGGTCAGGAGATTGCGATCGTAGGCGTGAGCGGCAAGTATCCCTCTGCAGCGGACCTGGATGAATTCTGGGAGCGGTTGAAAAGCGGGACCAACTGTATTACCGAGGTGCCGCAGGAGCGGTGGGACGGAGACATTTATTATGATGCCGACCAGGAGGTTCAGGGGAAAAGCTATTCCAAATGGGGCGGTTTCATCGACGGTGTAGACCGGTTTGATCCGTTGTTCTTTAATATTTCTCCGGCAGAGGCGGAGCTGATGGACCCGCAGGAACGCCTGATGCTGGAGACGGTCTGGGCAACGATGGAAGACGCAGGTTATACAAGAGAAACGCTGGGAAGCTCTGTGGGCGTGTTCGTGGGTACGATGTACAAGCATTATCCTTGGGCAGCCAGACATTTGGAGGTTGGGAGCCTGCTCGCCAGCACCTCCTATTGGTCGATCGCGAACCGGATCTCCTATTTCTTTAACTTTCAGGCGCCGAGCATGGTGATTGATACGGCTTGCTCGTCTTCCCTGCATGCTATACACCTGGCCTGTGAGAGCATCAGGCGGGGAGAATGCTTGAGCGCCGTTGCCGGAGGCATCAATCTGACATTGTTGCCTGACAAGTATTTGGGGCTGAGCCAGACCCGGATGATCGGAAGCGCCGACCGCAGCAAAAGCTTAAGCGACGGTGACGGCTACGTCATGGGGGAAGGGGCGGGAGCCGTACTTCTGAAGCCGTTGTCCGAGGCGGTCAAAGACGGCGATGTCATTTATGGCGTCATCAAGAGCAGTTGCTCCAATCATGGAGGGAAAACGAACAGCTTCACCATGCCAAACCCCAATGCGCAGGCAGCGCTCGTAACGAGAGCCGTGCAAGAGGCCGGCATTCCGATAGACACGCTTCGTTATGTGGAATCTGCCGCCAATGGTTCTCCGCTTGGCGATATGATCGAGATCCATGCCCTTATCAAAGCGTTTAAGGAGTTGGGCAGCCGACCGGGCAGTATTTCGCTCGGAACGGTGAAGGCCAATATCGGCCATTTGGAAGCGGCCTCGGGGATCTCCCAGCTGACGAAGGTGCTGCTGCAGATGAAACACAGAACCTTGGTGCCGACCATCAGCGCCGATCCGTTGAATCCGGATATTAAGCTTGAGGGTTCGCCGCTATACCTTCAACAATCGCTCCAGGAATGGGAGCCTTCCCCCGGTGAGCCTCTCCGCTCATTGATCGTTTCATTCGGTGCCGGAGGCTCCAATGCCGCACTGGTCGTGGAAGAGTACAGGGTAGCTCAGCCTGGCGGCAGCGAAAGAGTGGATACCTGGCCGCTGTTGTTCGTATGGTCAGCCAAGAATGATGAGCGGCTCATGGAGCATACGCGCCGAATGTACAGCTTCATCGCGAATCATCCAAGCCTACCGGCTGCGGATATCGCTTATACGCTGCTGAGCGGACGCGAAGGGATGGAGAGCAGAGTGGCAATCGTTGCAGAGAGCAGAGCGGATCTGCTGAAGAAGCTGGAGCTTGTCCTGGAGGGAAGCCGCCGCAAGTGGGGGATTTATTACGGAACACTCGACCCTATGGACGGGATATCCGGGAAGGAGGAGGCAGACGATGTGCAGCGGGCTTGGGAACGCGGAGATCTGGGTGGGCTCGCACAGATGTGGGTGAACGGTGCGCAGATCGAAGCCCGCTCGTTCCCGCAGCTGAGTCAGGCCCGCCGTGTTCCGCTGCCGTCGTACCCTTTTGAGCGTAAACGCTGCTGGATTACAGAATCATGGACAGGTGCAGAGCCGGGCGGCAGGATCGCTCCCCCGGAAGAGGTGGCAGCGGGCAGCAAGCCTGAACGGCCTGAAGGATACACACTTGCAGAGCTGGTGAAACAGCTGGTCGCCGATATTGTCAAAATTCCGGTTGAAGAGCTAGATGCCGATTTGCCGTTCCACAGGTTTGGTTTTGACTCGTTAAGCGGAATGCGCTTTGTAAATAAACTGAAAGAACGGCTTGGGACAAAAATACCGGTCAGCGCCTTGTACGAACATCCGACCGTTCATAAGCTGGCGCAACATTTAGCGGATGAAGGGATCTGGAGCAGCAACGGATTGACCGAAGCTGACCAGCGCAGAGAAGGTGGCAGCGATGGTGCAGCGGAGGTGTTCCGCATGCTGCTTGCGGGGGTAAAAGCGGGAAGACTTACCGCAGCCGAAGCAAGCAGGCTCCACCAAAAGCTTGTCAAAACTGAAACGAGAGGTGGCTCTAAGCGAGATGAAGCTTGAAGATTTGTACCAGTTGGCATCGGAGCTGTCTGACGAAGAAGCATTGGAGATGTGCAGACAAGAATCGTGGGAAGCCGCTGAACCGGAGCGGGACGAAGCAGCGGGATACCCTTTATCCGAAGGACAAAAAGCGTTATGGGTCATCTATCAGCTCTCCAGGGACAATTACGCGTACAATACGCCCTTGGTCTTCCGGTTGCGGCCGGAAGCCGATCTTCCGGCACTGAAGCGGGCGGTTGGCCTTCTGGTGAAGCGCCGGACCATCCTGTCAACCCGGATTGCCGTCACAGACGGCAATCCGTTGCAACATACGGATGCCGGGCTGCCAATCGATATGCTGGAGCAGGACACCGCCCGGATGACGGAGGAGCAGCTGGAGGTCTTGATGAAGGAGGAGGCACGCAGCCCGTTTGAGCTGGAGAACGGTCCGCTGTTCAAGGTACGGCTGTATCGGCGGCCGGATGGTGCGCATTTGTTATTTTTCAACATCCACCACATCATATTTGACGGAATATCTTCCCAGATTCTTGTAGAGGAGCTGGAAGCCTGTTATCAGGCGGAGCTGTCCGGCGGGAACGGCAGTCCCGGAAGCGACGAACTGGATTACGGTGATTATGTGCGGTGGCAGCGGGCATTCTTGGCCGGCAGAGAAGGAGAAGCGCAGAAGCAGTATTGGCTCGGCAAGCTGAACGGGGGGCAAGGCCATATCGAACTCCCGTATGACAAGCAGCGGCCGGCCTCTCCGGGCTTCTCCGGCAAGAGCCAGGCGTATCCGCTGCCCGGAGATACCGCAGAGAGGGTTCGTGAACTGGCTGCCCAGCATGGTTTTACTCCATTTATGGTGATGTTGTCCGCTTATACAACACTGCTCTACCGGTACAGCCAGTCCGAGGATATCCCGGTGGGGACTCCGATGGCGGGAAGGCCGGAGGCCTATTTCGAGCGGGTGATCGGCTATTTCATGAACATGGTGGTCATCCGAAGCAAGCTAAATGAGCATTCCCGCTTCATTGACCTGCTTCGTAATGTCAAACAAGCCGTGTTTGAAGCGCTTGAGAACAGCGACTATCCGTATTTCACGCTGCTTCAGGATATGCGCAGACAGGATAAGTCGGTCCAGTCTCTGTTTAATACGGCATTCTATTACCAGAACTGGCTGGAGCAGCCGGGTCTCAACAAGGCATCTGCCTTGATTGCTGGCCCGTATGAAGGGCTTCGCCAGGAGGGCGAATTCGATTTGACTCTGGAGATTATGGACCTGGGGGACGGATACCGGCTGTACTGGAAGTACAACCCGGATCTGTTCGAGGACCGTACGATTGAGCGGATGAACGGGCACTATGTCAATGTGCTGTCGGCCTGCGTTGCGGATACGGAGCTTTGTCTGTCGGAGATCGGCATTATGGAGCCTATGGAAGCAACCGGGATGCTGGACAAGCTGAACCATACGGAATGCACCTATCCGATTGACAAGAGCGCCGCCTGTTTGTTCGCAGAGCAGGCAGAGGCGGCTCCCGCTGCCACAGCGGTAATTTCAGGCGGACAAGCGCTGACCTACGGGGAACTGGATCGAAGAAGCGATGTTCTGGCATCTTATCTCCAGTCCAGGGGGATCGGCAGAGGCCGGTTGGTTGGCGTATTTATGGAGCGGTCGGTTAACCTGCTGACGGCATTGATCGGGGTGCTGAAAAGCGGAGCCGGCTTTGTGCCGCTGGACCCGCTCTATCCGCCAGACCGCATCCGGATGATGCTTGAAGACAGCAAAACTTGCTGTGTTATCAGCGAGGCCGGTCTGTTAAGCCTGCTGCCGGAAGGAGCTGCCACCGGGCTTGCCGTGGACTCCGAGTGGTCCGGCATTGAAGCGGCGGCCGGGAGTTACGGCAAGCCGTCCCGAGAGCATGATCCGAAGGATGCGGCCTACGTCATTTTCACATCCGGCTCCACCGGACGTCCGAAAGGGGTCGAGGTGGCACATCAAGGGCTGACGAACTTTCTGTGCTCAATGGCCGAAGCGCCGGGATTCGGAGCAAGGGATCATCTGCTTGCCGTCACCACCGTGTGCTTTGACATTGCCTATCTGGAATTGCTTCTGCCCCTGGTTTGCGGCGGGGTTGTGGAGCTTGTGCCCTCGCATGTGGCTAAGGACGGAATTGCGCTGAAGGACCGGATTGAAGAAGGCGGGTTTACCGTCATGCAGGCCACTCCGGCTACCTGGAGCATGCTGCTCAAGGCCGGCTGGAGCGGAAGCAGACCTTTCAAGCTACTGTGCGGAGGGGAAGCGTTGTCTCCCGGATTGGCCGATCAGCTGTTGGAGCGGGCCGGAGAAGTGTGGAATATGTATGGACCTACCGAGACGACAATTTGGTCGTCGGTCCTGAAGGTCAGCGGCGGCTCGCCGATCAGCCTGGGTCATCCGATCGCCAACACGCAGATGTATGTGCTGGATCAGAGGCTGCAGCCTTGTCCGCCGGGAGTAGCAGGAGAGCTGCATATCGGCGGATATGGTCTCGCCAATGGGTATTGGAATAACCGGAAGGATACGGACGCTAAATTCATTGTCCACAGTCTGGACGGCGGAACCGGGAAGCGGCTCTATAAGACGGGAGATCTGGCCTGTTACAGAGCGGACGGAACCATTGAATACTTAGGGCGGATGGACAATCAGGTGAAGATTCGCGGTTACCGCATCGAGCTGAGTGAAATTGAAACCGCATTGAAAGGGATCGGCGGGGTGCAGGATGCGGTTGTAGTGCTCCGCAATGAAGGTGAACGCAGGCCATTGACGGCTTTTCTCATAACCGGAAATGCGGCGGAGCCGGAAGCGGCGCTGCTTAAGAAGCGGTTGGCCGAAGTGCTGCCGGACTATATGATTCCCGCCCATTATATTGCCGTTGAGACATATCCGCACACCTTGAACAACAAAATTGACCGGAAAACATTGTCAACGGCACCGCTTGCAGATCTTCGGGGGATCGGGACAGCGGCTGCTGCGGAACAGCCGGGACCAACGGAACCGAGAGGCTCCGAAATTGCGGCAGAGGATATGAAAGGCGGGCTGATCCGGGCGATCGCCGGCATAATGGAGCTGGACCCGGACGAAATCGACACAAATGTGCCAATCGGCAATTACGGCTTCGATTCCATCTCGTTTACGGACCTTGGGGTTGCAGTCAACCGTCTTTTTGGTATCAAAATAAATGCGACACTGTTCTACGAATACAGCACGATTGACAACATCGCCGCCTACTTGTCGGAACAGGTCGGCATTGTCCCGGCACTCCGCTCCGAGCCGGTGCTGGAGGCTGCCGGGCAGGCTCCGGCGGAGGCGGAAGGGGACCGGCGTGCGGCAGCGCCAGGCGAAGCCGGGGCGGTGCTGTCCGGTAATGCCGGCGCGGCTGCCGAACAAGACCGGGAGGACAACCGGATTGCCATCGTCGGCATGTCGGCGCGGCTGCCCGGTTCACCCACTCTGCAGGACTTCTGGAATAACCTGGAGCGCTGTGCAGATTTGGTTACGGAAATTCCGGAGGACCGCTGGGATTACCATTCGTTCTACGGAGATTCCAAGAGAAGCAGCAATAAGAGCCATTCCAAATGGGGCGGATTCATGTCCGGCGTAGACCATTTCGACTCCCTGTTCTTCGGGATATCGCCTAGAGAAGCCGAGATTATGGACCCGCAGCAGCGGCTGTTTCTGGAAGTGGTCTGGGAGACCTTCGAGAATGCCGGTTACAGGCTGTCCGAGCTGTCGGGGTCGGATACGGGAGTTTTTGTCGGCTGCACAGGAACCGATTTTCTGGATGTGCTGCAGTCCAGCGGCAAAGCGATCAACGCCCATTCCATTTCAGGGCTGTCCCGCACCGTCATCCCGAACCGGGTTTCCTATCTGTTCAATTTCCATGGACCCAGCGCCGTTGTCGATACAGCATGCTCCAGCTCGCTGGTTGCAGTACATAGAGCGGTTGCCGCCATCCTGAACGGCGAATGCTCCATGGCTATCGCCGGAGGCGTCAATCTGATCCTCAGCCCCTTTGCTCACATTGCCCTGAGCAAAACGGATATGCTGAGTCCGGACGGACGCTGCCGGGCCTTCGACCAAAGCGCCAACGGCTATGTCCGCGGCGAAGGCATTGCGGCCGTGTTGTTAAAGCCGCTGGCTCAGGCGGTTGCGGACGGCGACCACATTCACGGGGTCATCTGCGCCTCGGCGGAGAATCACGGCGGTCGTACTAATTCTTTGACCTCCCCGAATGTCAACGCCCAAGCGGATCTGCTGGTCCAGGCTTACCGGAAGGCAGGGATTGATTCCTCCACCGTTACCTATCTGGAAGCTCATGGAACCGGGACGGCGCTCGGTGATCCGATCGAGATTAACGGAATCCAAAAAGCGTTCGACACCTTGGGGCATTGGAGCGGCGGCAGCAAGGACGCAGAGCCTTACTGCGCCATCGGTTCAGTGAAAGCGAACATTGGCCACCTTGAGGCTACCGCAGGAATTGCCGGTCTGCTGAAGGTGCTGTTGGCGATGAAGCACCGGACGATACCGGGCAATCCGCAGCTGAGCGAGCCTAATCCGCTGATTGAGCTGGAGCGCTCCCCGTTCTATCTGGTGCGCGGCACACAGGCCTGGAAGCGGCTTACGGGCAAGGATGGAAGGGATATTCCATTCCGTGCCGGGGTCAGCTCCTTCGGCTTCGGCGGAGTGAATGCCCATATCGTCATCGAGGAATTCATGCAGCCTGACAGCGTGGTCAGCGACGACACCGGCGGAGAGTTCCTGATCGTTCTGTCCGCCCAAACCGCAGAGGCTCTCCGGGAGTATGCGGAAAGGCTGCTGAACTTCCTGGAGAATGCTCAAGCGGTCAGCTCCATTCCCTTGAGTAAGCTCGCATTTACGTTGCAAACGGGCCGTGAGGAGTTCGAGGAACGCCTTGCGCTGTCAGTTCATTCACTGGATGAGCTGCAAGAAATGCTGATCTCATTTATCGACGGGCATGCTCCGGCGGGCAATCTGTTCCGGGGAAGCGCCGGTGGCGATGGACAGAGCGTCCATCAGTTGCTGGAGGGCTCCGAAGGAGCGGATTACGTCCGTATGCTGATAAAGAACAAGCGGTACCGGAAGCTGGCCTCTCTGTGGGCCGACGGAGCACGGATCGACTGGAAGCTGCTGTACGGAACCAAGCCGGGCAAGCTGCCGCTGCCGGTGTATCCTTTTGCCCGGACAGCCTTTAAGCTGCCGGTGGATTTCAACGAGCTGCTGAAACCCGCCGCCAGAAAGGCCCCGTTGATCGACCGGGTGTATCCGGCGCCGGGCGATGCGGCGGTCTGCTTCCACAAAACGTTCAACGGACGCGAGCCGATCCTGAAGGACCATGAAGTAAACGGCATGGAGATCATGCCCGGCGTAGGCTACCTTGAAATGGTGCATCAGGCGGCGTCCATGTTCAGATCCGGCCCGTTTGTCCTGTCGAAGCTGGCGTGGCTCCAGCCGCTGACTGTTGCAGAGGAGCAGCTGGATGTCTACGTGCTTCTCAAGGAGCGCGGGGAGCAGCAATTCGGCTATGAGGTGCGCAGCGGCGGCACAGAGGGAATGCTGCATGCCCAAGGCACCATCGGCAAGGCCTCCGAAGTTCAGGAAAGCAGGCAGGTGTCCATTCCGGACATTCAGGCGCGTTGCCGGACAGTGCATGAACGGGAGCCTTTTTACCGTCTTATCCGTGATGCAGGCATTCATTACCGGACCTACTTTCAGTCGGTGCAGCGGATATGGTCCAACGGGGAAGAGGCGCTGGGCGCCATGCAGCTTCCTGCGGACTATGCCCATGAGCTGGAGGAATATAATCTTCACCCATCTCTGGCGGACGGCGCGCTGCAGACGATGGCCATTCTTATGAACAAGGGCGGCGCCCCCCGAATCCCGTTCGCTGCCGAACGAGTGGAATTCTTTCGCCCGCTTACCGCTGAATGTTACGCCTATGTGCAGAGAAACGGCGAGCATTCATTCCACCTGGCCATTCTGGATGATAAGGGCAACGTATGCGTTGCCTTCACGGAGCTGATGTCACGGGGAGTGAAGCAGCCTGCGTCCGGAATGTATTATTCCACGCAGTGGAAGCAGGCAGGCTCGGCCGATTCCAGCGCAGCCCTAACCGGACATGAACAAGTTCTGGTCATTGCGCCGCAGCTACCGGTAGAGCTTGCACCTGAGTTCAGACAGCGGTTCCCGAATGCGAAGATGCTTCGTATGGGACGGCGGACGTTCTGCGTCCACGAACATGAGTATGAGATGGATACAGCCGATCCGCAGGCGTTCGAGCCTTTGCTCGAGGCCATCGGCCCCGTCGATCAGGTGTATTTCCTGGGCGGGCTGCATGCTTGCGTCTATGGACCGGCTGACTTGAACAGGATACGGGAGCTGGAGGAGCAGGGGGTTATCGCGTTGTTCCGGCTCATCCAGGCGCTGGGCAAGCGGGAAAGGACCAGACAGCCGCTCAGGCTGCTTATTGTGACCAACCAGGCGGCGCTCGTCACGGGAACGGAGACTGCGAATCCGGGGGCTGCGTCTCTGATCGGCTTTGCTATGGGGGCGGCAGCGGAATATCCGGCCTGGCGCATTCGCCATCTTGATATATCCTTGCAAGAAGCTGACCCGGCGGATCTAACGGCGAAGCTGATCGCTTATAACACACAGGATGTCAGTGAAGGAGAGGGGCTGACCGCACTGCGGGGCGATCGGCTGTACCGGCAAGCTGTATACGGGCTGGAGCTGCCTCCTGCCGCCCATAGTGCCTTCAAGCAGCAGGGAGTGTATTTTATCGTGGGCGGTGCAGGCGGCATCGGTCGAAGCTTGAGCGAATACTTGGCGGCCCAATACCGGGCCCGGTTGGTCTGGGTGGGAAGACGTACGCTGGACGAAGAAATCGGACATGCAATCCGGAGCATTGAAGCCAAAGGCGGAGAAGCCGTCTACCTTCAGGCGGATGCCAGCGACGCTGCACAATTGGGACTGGCGGCGGCACAGGCGGTGGAGCGTTTCGGCACAATCGACGGAGTTATCCATTCCGCCCTTACGCTGCGGGACCAGACCATTGAATCCATGTCCGAGTCCGTTCTGCGGGAGGTGCTCGCGCCCAAAGTTGCAGGCACGGCGGCCCTTTACCATGTATTCAAGGAAGCGCCGCTTGATTTCATGCTCTTCTTCTCCTCCACCAGTTCGTTTCTCAGGAGCGCAGGGCAGAGCAATTACGCGGCAGGCTCCAGGTTCCAGGACCTGTTCGCTCAAGCGGTATCCTCTGCGGCCCGCTTCCCGGTTAAGCTAATCAACTGGAGCTACTGGAGCGAAACCGGAATAGTGGCGGGCAAAAATTATGTAGAGCGCCTCAATTCACTTGGAATGACCGGCATCCACACCGGTGAAGGCATGGAGACGATCGAACGGGTCCTTGCGAGTCCGGTGGAGCAGGTGATTGTCATCAAAGCCTCTCCGCGGATACTGGAGGTGCTGGGATATGATCCGGAGCTGAAGCTGATCGCGCATCGGCCATCATCTCCCGCAGCCTCCCTCGCCCTGCCGCCGGCTCCGGAACCGACGGGAACCGCGGAGGTGGACCGGCTCATCGCCGGATTCCGCAATGTGGAAGCATACGGCATGCATAGGCTGGCCGGCGTAATTCGGAGAATGGGCGGTTCGCAGCATTCCGGTGAATCGCATAGCATAAGCGGACTGCGGGAACGTCTGGGAATCATTCCGGCATACGACCGGCTGTTCGATGCGATCGTGCGTATGCTGGCCGGGCGCGGCTACATGCTGCTGGCCGGGAATTCGGCCGCGATGCTGCCACGATTGGACCAGCCGGAGACAGCGCAGCCGAGCCAACAGGACATGCTTGAGGCCTATCCGCTGCTGAGCCCTTACGTTGCGCTGCTCGATACGTGCCTGGAGGCGTATCCCGAAGTGCTGACCGGCAAGCTGGACCACATGCAGGTGCTGTTCCCGGACGGCTCCAAATCGCGGGTAGAGCCGATCTACAAAGGCAATGCGCTGGTGGATTATTACAACAAGACCGTAGCTTCGCTAATCCGCCGGATCGTTGAAGCCCGCCTGAAGGCCAATCCGGGCGAGGTCGTCAAAGTATTGGAAATCGGTGCGGGAACAGGGGGCACCAGTGTTTTTGTTTTCGATGCCCTTAAGGATTTGCGGGAGCAGATTGAATACTACTATACAGACATATCCCCTGGGTTTACCCGGTACGGAGAGAAGCAGTACGGGGAGACCAGCGGGTTCGGACTGTTCCGAACGCTGGATATTGAGAAGGACATCGAAGCCCAGGGCTTTGAGCCGGATTCGATGGATATCTGCTTCGCCTCCAACGCCATTCACGCAACGGGGGATATTCAGCGGGCTCTCGGCCATGTGAAAAGACTGCTGAGAACGGGGGGGCAGCTTATTCTGAACGAGCTGACCTCCCTTCAGGTATTCTCAACACTGACCTTCGGCTTAACGACCGGCTGGTGGCTGTTTGAAGATCCCGAGAAGCGGATTCCGGGATCTCCGCTGTTGAGCCCAAGGCAATGGAAGGAGGTGCTCGGATTATGCGGCTTCCGCCATACCCGACTGGTTGATTTGCTGCAGCGGGAAGGGGAGGACAGGAGCCAGAGCATTATTGTGGCGGAGAGCGACGGTGTCGCCCGCCTGCCGCAGCCGACACAGCTCCATCCGGCAACCGAACCGGTGCCGCCCAAGGCAGCGCTGCCTGCCGCTGCTGAAGTCCGGCCGGAGCCGGCCGTCGTACAGGGAAGCCCGGCTCCCGCTGCGGAGCAGAACGTTCTGGAGGAGCTGCGCGAAATGTTCGCTGCGGTGCTGAAGATCGCTCCGTCGGCGCTGAAGCCGGATGTGCCTTTTGAGAAATACGGGGTCGATTCCCTGATTATCATCGAGCTGAATAAGCTGTTCGAAGAGAAGTTCGGACAAGTATCCGGCACAGTATTGTTTGAGAACACCACGCTTAGGATGCTAGCCGCCTATTTTATGGAGCATCACCAGGAACAGGTTGAACGCAGCTTCACCAAGGAGCCTGCGGAAGCTGCTGCGCCGGTTGTACATGAGAACGACCTGCCCGATAGGTTTACGAAGGAGCCGCCGACAGCTGCTGTGCAGGAGCCAATCCACACAACATGGCGCGGCTCACTCCGGGAACAGCCTGCCGACATACCGGCGACGGGCAGTCATGCTCCTGCTGCAGCGGGGACGGGGGAAATCGCTGTAATCGGACTAGCCGGCCGTTACCCGCATGCCGATTCGCTGGATCAATTCTGGGATAACCTTGCCGCCGGCAAGAACTGCGTTGCGGAAATTCCGCCGGACCGTTGGGACTGGTCGGCCCATTATGATCCGTCCGGCTCTTCTGCGGACAAGAGCTACAGCAAATGGGGCGCTTTTATTGCGGACCCTGACAAATTTGATGCCGAGTTCTTTGAATTCAATGCAGGGTATGCGGCAGAGATGGACCCTCAAGAGCGCATCATGCTGGAGCTGACTTGGCATCTGCTTGAAGATGCGGGGTATCCGTACCGGTCATTGTCGGAGCAGGGACTGAAAACAGGTGTTTTTCTCGGTGTTATGTATGGGACTTATGGGATGATGGGGGCGCTGGCTTCGGCAGAGGGCGCTAACAGCCATGCTCAATCCTCGTATTGGCTGATCGCCAACCGCATCTCCCATTACTTTGATTTCAAGGGACCGAGCTTTGCCGTGGACTCCGCTTGCTCGTCCTCGTTAACGGCTCTGCATCTGGCCTGCGAGAGCATCCGTCGCGGAGAATGCAATACGGCGGTCGTCGGAGGGATTAATCTGATCCTGCATCCGAGACATTTGCAGCGGTTGTCCAATCTGCACAACCTCAGCTCGGACGACAAGACACGAACCTTCAGCGGGGAGGCAGACGGCTTTGTTGTCGGAGAAGGAGCCGGAAGCGTGCTGCTGAAGCCGCTTGAGCTGGCTGTGCGGGACGGAGACCGGATCTACGGGGTAATCAAAGGCACGGCCGTTAATTCGACCGGAAATGCCGGAGCCTTCATGTCGCCCAATCCGGCGGTGCAGGGTGCTTTGATTGCGGAGGCGCTGGAACGGGCACAAGTCGATCCACGGACCATCAGCTGTCTGGAGGCCCATGGAACAGGCACAGCTCTGGGAGATGCCGTAGAAATCAGCGGCTTGACCAAAGGTTTCCTTCCTGGCGGTGCAGATCGGCAGTATTGCGCAATCGGGTCGGTCAAATCGAATATCGGCCATCTGGAAGCAGCTGCCGGAGTATCCGCCCTGACGAAAGTGCTGCTTCAGCTGAAGCATCGGCAGCTTGTGCCCACCCTGCATGCTGAGAATCCGAATTCCTATTTGAAGCTTGAACGGACCCCGTTCCGCCTTCAGTTGGTGCTTGAGGAATGGAAGGCTCCGGTCATTGCTGGGACGGTGCTCCCACGGCGGGCGGGCGTCAGCTCATTTGGCGCCGGCGGAGCCAACGCCCATGTAATTGTGGAAGAGCATACGGCTGCCGAGCGGCCCGGATACGGAGAACAGCCGCATCTGATTGTGCTCTCCGCCAAGAAGGATGCAAGACTCCATGCCTATGCAGCCAACCTGTATGCGTATCTACAGGAGCATTCCGAGCATTCACTCGGGGAGATTGCGTATACGCTGCAAAAGTCCAGGTACCACATGGACAGAAGATTGGCCTTTATTGCAGAATCCAGGGAGAACCTTCTGCACATGCTTCGTCAGGCCTCCACCGGCGATTATACCGGCATGCTGTGCGGGGGCGCGGAGCCGGATTTCGAGACGGATGATGAAGCGGTAAGCGCAGCTATTCAGGAACGGAATCTGCCGCAATTGGCCCGGCTGTGGCTGGCCGGCAGTCGAATCGACTGGCCTGCCCTGTATGCACACGGCACACCGGCGCTTGCGACGCTGCCGGGGTATCCGTTCGAGCGGGTCCGGCACTGGTTGAAATCCGGTAAGAACGGGGACGGCCTTCTGCTGCCGCCGGTTGAACGGCCTGCCGGGGAGCGTTCGGGAACCGGCGTCTACACCCGCACCTTCAGATACAATGAACCTTATCTGCGCGACCATGTTACATTCGGGAAGCAGGTGATGTTGGGCGTTACCCATTGCAGCCTGGCACTTGAGGCAGCCCGGAAGGCGTATCCCGATAGACCTCAGGCGCATATCCGCAACCTTCTGCTGATAGAGCCGGTTATCGTGGAGCGGGATGAGTGGGTGGAGGTCGGTATTCAGATGGACGGCGCTGCCTTTGCCAGCGTGTATTCCGGCGGAGTGCACAGCGGACCAAGGAAAGCGGCGCGGGGAGAGTATTACTTCTCCTATGAAGCGGAGCCGCCGCCCCTGGATGTGGAGGACTTCATCCGCCGCAGTGACCGGACGTATACTGCCGGAGACATCTACACAAGGAAGAAGCCCGGCGTATACGGACCGGCTCTCCAGACGGTAGCCGAAGCGTATGTATGCGGGGGCGAGGCGGTAGGCAAGCTCAGGCTCACAGATGAAATGCTGCGGGACGGGCAGCGGTACTTCGTTCATCCGGCTTATCTGGACGGAGCGATGGTTACCCGGTTCGCGCTGCTGGAGGATAGCGGAGAGCCGGAGCCGTTCATTCCCCTGATGGTCAAGAGAATAACCGTCTTCCGGCCGCCGTCGGGCATTTGTTACAGCCGGGTGCAGCCGGTTAAGAGCAATGAAGAAATGTGGGAGGTGGATCTGACGCTGTATGACGAAACGGGAGCCCCTTTGGTAAGGCTGGAGGGCTTTGTCGCCAAAAGAGTGAGAACCGATGAGGACGACAGGCGCAGGAAGGATCCGGTGTTTGCGGCCGTTTCGGCCGGAGAGCCGGAGGAGGCGGCAGAGACGGGTGGACCGATCCCGGCGGTCAGAAGCTATATTGCCGGGAAGCTTGCCGGAATTTTGCAGGTGCCTGCATGGTCGCTCAAGCCGGAGAAGAACTTTATGGACATGGGTGCCACTTCGATGGTGCTGGTTAACCTATCGCAGACAATCGCAAGCGATCTGGATGTGGAGCTTTACCCGACGCTGTTCTTCGAATACCCGACTATTGGCGCGTTGTCGGAATATCTGGCGAATGAGTATACGCAGCAGTGCACCGCTTATTTAGCCGGTGCAGAGCTTCTCAGCCCTGCCGGGGCGATTGCCGCGGCAAGCGAAAAGGAGCCGGGAGGGCGAGCAGCGGCGCATATGCGTGAGGCGCAGGCCAAGGCAGGGATTGTGCTGGAGGAACGGAAGGAGGCGGACGATCCGTTGGCCGATACCGGTGCGGCGGAGAATGGGGCAGTCGCCATCATCGGGATAAGCGCGATGCTGCCGGGCTCGGCGGATCTGGAGGACTTTTGGAGCAAGCTCGAAGCAGGCGAAAATCTTGTAAGCGAGATTCCCGCAGATCGCTGGGACTGGCGGCGCTACTATAAGAATAACCCGGATGAACCGGGCACAACGAATATTATCTGGGGCGGGTTCATGAAGCACATGGATACCTTCGATCCGGGCTTCTTCGGCATCTCTCCCAGGGAAGCCAATCTGATGGACCCGCAGCAGCGGCTTAGTCTCCAGCTTGTCTGGAGCGCCATTGAGGATGCGGGCTATAATCCAAGGCAACTGGCCGGCAGCAATACAGGAGTGTTCATCGGCGTGGCAGGACATGATTATGCCGACGTATTGGCCAAGGGAGTTGTCGAGAGCGAAGCGCAAGCGCTGACGGGCAATGCCCATAACGTGCTCACCGGCCGGATCTCCTTCCTGCTGGATCTTCACGGTCCAAGTGAGCCGATCGATACGGCTTGCTCCAGCTCGCTCGTCGCTGTGCACCGTGCGGTTGAATGCCTGGGCAACGGCGAATGCGATTTAGCTCTGGCCGGGGGCATTAATGTCATTGCAAGCCCCTCCTTGTATGTTTCGTTCGACAGCGTCGGCATCTTGAGTCCCGACGGCAAGTGCAGGACGTTCGACAAGGATGCGAGCGGTACGGTCCGCGGCGAAGGAGCGGGAATTCTGCTGCTGAAGCCTCTGAACCAGGCCGTTCGGGATGGAGACCACATCTACGGCGTCGTTCGGGGAACCGCTGTCAACCACGGCGGCAAAGCCGGGTCCCTCACAGCGCCCAACCCGAAGGCGCAGGCCAATGTCGTCGCAGCCGCTTATGAAAAGGCAGCGATCGATCCGGGCACCGTCGGCTATATCGAAGCCCATGGAACTGGCACTGCCTTAGGTGATCCGGTGGAGATTAACGGTTTGAAGGCAGCGTTTAAACAACTGTACGGCAAGTGGAGCCGCACGTATAACGGCCCGCATATCGGCATTGGCACTTTGAAGACGAACGCCGGTCATCTGGAGACGGCGGCGGGGGTAGCCGGAATCCTGAAAATTGTCGGGGCGATGAAACGCGGGGTTTTACCGGGCCTCCTTCATTTTGACGAGATCAATCCGTATATTCAGCTAACCGGCAGTCCGTTCTATCTGGTCAAAGAGACGCAGCCCTGGAGCCGGATCAAGGACAACACCGGCCGCGAGCTTCCTTACCGGGCCGGCATCAGCTCCTTCGGATTCAGCGGAGTGAATGCCCATGTTGTATTGGAAGAATACACCGGCGCTTGTCTGCCGGAGCCTGATCGGGAAGATGTGCTGATTACTCTGTCTGCACGCAACGAAGAGCGGCTGCGGGAATACGCGGAATCGTTGAGCCGGTTCTTGAAGCAGAGCGGGACCGGGGAGTCCGGCCACGCTGCAGCAAGGCTGCAGGCTATCCTTACCGGCGAGGTGCAGCAACTGGTCGCCGAGATTGCCGGAATTTCAGGCGAGGACCTGGATGGCGAAACTCAGCTTATGGAGTGCGGCTTGGACACCATTCTGCTTGCCCGGTTGGGGGAAGCGGTGGAGGAGCGGTTCGGCCCAGGAATGGAGAGCATGGAATGGCGGCCGGAATGCCGCATTAAGGAGCTGGTGCGAATCCTTGCTGCCACAGCATCTGTGAAGCGCCGCTTCGGCCGGCACAGGGGAGCTGCTGCAGGTGTCAGTCTGCGGCAGATTGCGTACACGCTGCAAACGGGCAGAGAGGCCATGGAAGCAAGACTTGCCTTTATCGCCGAGGACCTGGAGGATCTGCAGGCCAAGCTTGAAGCATACCTTGACGGAGCAGCGGCTGGAGATTCCGGCATCAGCTCATCGCAAGGTAGGGGGGCTCACAGGTCCGAAGACGACCTGGAGGCAGAAGTGGCACAACTGAAGCTTCCCGAAGAGCTGGAGCGGCTCGCTGCCTTGTGGGCGCAAGGCGCTGATTTCAGCGAATGGAACCGGCTGTATCCTTCCGGCTTGCCCGGAAGAGTACAGCTGCCCGCATATCCGTTCTCCCGCCAACGCTATTGGGTGGAACCGCTGGCGGAGGTGTCCGCCGGGTCGGGAGAGCCGCCTGCCGTTGTCCCGCAGGCGGCTCTGACCGCACTCATCGACAGCAATGAATCGAATTTAGTCCGCCAGTGCTATAAGAAGCTGCTGCGGGCGGAAGCGTTCTATCTGCAGGATCATATCGTTGACGGCCGCATGATTCTGCCCGGTGTGGTCCACCTGGAGATGGCCCGCATGGCCGGGGAATTGGCACATCCGTACCAGCATGTGACCGGCTTGGCCAACGTCACGCTGATTCAGCCGCTGCAATTGACGGGAGAGCCTGTCGAAGCATGGACCTCCATTCATCAGTCGGCAGCGGGCTACGACTTCAGGATTAGCCTGGAAGACGGAACGGTCAGCTCCCAAGGCGAGATTCACTACGGGGCACTGCCGGATGTTCCGTCCGAACGTTTAGATCTGCAGGGAATCGCCCGGCGGTGCCGCACGGAAATGGAGCAGAACGAATTTTACCATTTGTTTGAGGGTGCCGGATTTGCCTATGGCACAACCTTCAAGCCGCTGCGTCGAATCTCCTTTTACGGTGATGAGGCGCTCGCGAGCATTCATTTGCCTGACCGCTTGCAGCAGGATTTCCATTCATTCCTGCTGCATCCCGTCCTGATGGAGGGGGCGCTGCAGACTGCGGGCTTTCTGGCCAACCGCCATGCTCAAAAGGAAAGTCCGTACATCCCGTTTGCGATTGGCAGTCTTGAAATCTACGGTGAATTGCCGGAGCACTGTCTGGTGTATGCCTCGTTCTCGTCCTCTGCATGCGAAGAAGAGGTGCTGAGGCTGGATGTAAGTCTGATCGATTCCGAGGGGAACGTGCGAGTCAAGATTAAGGACTACAGCGTGAGGCCGCTTATCCGGCGTGGTAACGGCCAATCCCTCCTGTACCGTCCTGCTTGGGAGGAGAAGCACAGGGAGCAGGATGACGTTCCCGTGGAGGGTCCGATCGTGCTGTTCCATGATGACAGCAGCTTATGCGGGACATTGTCCGCAGCGACGGGCCAACGGGTCATTCTTGTGAAGCCGGGAGATCGCTTTAGGCGCATGGGGAACGACAGCTATCGGATAAATCCGTTATATGAAGAGGAATACCGCCAATTATTTGAAGAGCTGGAGGAAGTGGCTCCGGGCTACTCACATATCGTACACATGTGGTCGCTTGAAGCACGGGGCGAGAGCATTTCCCCGACCGACCAGCTTGATCGCGGCCTGTTGTCACTCTTCTATGTGAGCAGGGCTGCTGTCGCTGCCGATTCGGACCGTGAGGTCCGGATGGTTCATCTGTATCGGCGGGATGAGCCTGCAGGCGCGGCCGTCGGCGGCTTTTACAAAAGCTTATATCTTGAGAACAGACACTGGCTCGGCCGTTCCGTCGGTATGGACCCGGATGCCCCGGAGCTGCTTCCGGAAATTCTTCTGCGGGAGCTTACCAGCGGCGGACCTGAGCGTGAGGTGCGTTATCTCGGCGTTGTGCGGCAGGTGAGAAAGCTTGAGATTTACGAGCCGTCACACGTAAACACCACGCCCTTGAGGGAGAACGGCGTTTATTTGATTACGGGGGGCGCGGGCGGCATAGGGTTTCAGGTCGCCCTGCATCTGGCCAAAAGTTACCATGCTAGGCTGGTATTGAACGGCAGAACGGCTATGAACGAGGGGATTGCGGCCAAGCTTGCTGAATTGGAACGGGCGGGAGGCCAGGCGGTCTATGTGAGCGGAGATATATCCGAACAAGCGGATGTGGGATTCGTGCTGAGACAGGCCAAAGCCCAGTTCGGCCGGATTAACGGAATTCTCCACTGTGCTGGCATTATCCGGGATTCTATCGCCCTCCGCAAGCAGCGTGAGGATATCATGGATGTGCTGGAGCCCAAAATTTCCGGCGCGGTTTATCTGGATGAGGCGTTGCGGGATGAGCCGCTGGATCTGTTCGTCCTGTTCTCCTCGATATCGGGCGAGATCGGCAACGTTGGGCAATGTGACTATGCCTATGCCAACAGCTTCCTAGACCATTTTGCCCGCAAACGGGAAGCGCTGCGCATGGAGCATAAGCGTTACGGTAAAACCGTCTCCATCAATTGGCCATTGTGGGAGGACGGCGGCATACCGGTCGATGAGGCAACCAGGCGTTTCATGAAACAAACACTGGGGTTGTTGCCCCTTAGCCATGAACAGGGAATCCGCTTATTCGAGGAATGTCTGGGGTCTGACGAGGAGCAGCTGATGGTGCTTTACGGCAACCGGGACAGAATGAAGGCCGTGCTTATCGGATCATGAGGCAGAGCGTAAGGAAATACTTGGAGGAAGAGGAGGGGTTATACGTTGGATGCCCAAATTAATCTTTCGGTAAAAGTAACCAAAGATCTTATTCAGTCAATTGTGACTATTTGCAGTCTTAGCGAGCAGGAGATTTTGCACCATACGGAGCTGGAAAAGTACGGATTTGATTCCATAACCCTGACGGAGTTGACGAATAATCTGAATAAGAAGCTGGGACTTAAGCTTACACCGGCTCTTTTTTTTGAAATGAAAGAAATCACTGTACATTCTATTGCACAGCAGCTCTGTGCCAAGTATCCGCAGGAGCTGGCGGTATGCTATTCCGAGCCTTCAGGGTCTGCCAAATCTTCAAACCTTGGAAGCAAGGACATTGCCGCAGAGCCGGAGCTTGTATTCCGTAAAACGCAACCGTCGGCTGCAAGCTCTGCGGGAGAAGCGCTGAAAGACAGCGGCTTCGTGCCGGTCAATACCGCCAAGGCGGTGAACCCTTTCCGAACAGTTGCCCGTGTAACCGGCTTGCGGGAGGAGCCGCTTGCCTCACAGTCGGCCGGTGGCGATCTGCCCGAAGAGGCCCGGCCGGCGCCGGCTTTGAACGAAAGGGTTACAATGGATGAACCGCAACCTTGCGGGGCGGTTGCAATCATTGGCATCGGAGGGGTGATGCCCCAATCCGACAATCTGGAGGAATTCTGGGACCATCTCGTCAAGGGGAATGATCTTATAACGGAAATTCCTTCGGAACGTTGGGATTGGCAGGCATTTTACGGCGATCCGATGAAGGAAACGAACAAATCGCAATGCAAATGGGGCGGCTTCCTTAAGGATGCTGCCTCTTTTGACCCTCTCTTCTTCAGGATGTCGCCGAATGAAGCGCTGCTGCTTGATCCTCAGCAGCGCAAGTTTCTTGAAACGGTGTGGCAGACCATCGAAGATGCGGGCTATAGCCCGTCGTCGCTGGCCGGCAGCCAGACCGGGGTTTTCGTCGGTGTTACCAACAATGAATACACCGATTTGATTGCAGAGTCGGGACTTCCTGTGGATGCGCATTCGATCGTATCGAATGCGCACTTTCTGATTGCCAACCGGACCTCCTATATTTTCGATTTCCATGGTCCCAGCGAGGCGGTGGACACCGCATGCTCCAGCTCGGCGGTGGCTCTTCACCGGGCCGTAATGTCCTTGCAGGCCGGCGAATGCAGGCTTGCAGTGGCAGGAGGAGTAAATTTACTGGCCTCTCCACGCAGTATGGCAGCCTTTGACAAGGCAGGGATGCTCAGCAAGTCAGGACGCTGCAGTACCTTCGACAAGCAGGCAGACGGCTTTGTCCGGGGGGAAGGTATCGGGGCGCTGCTGTTGAAGCCGCTGGCCCAGGCGGAAGCGGACCGTGACCTGATTTATGCTGTAATCAGGGGAACCGCCGTCAATCATAGCGGACGGTCCAAGTCATTTACAGCGCCCAATCCAAGCGGACAGGCCGCAGTGATTAAAGATGCGGTTGCCAGGGGCGGTATTGATCCGTCTGCCGTTTCCTATATCGAGGTTCACGGCACAGCGACCACGCTGGGCGATACCGTGGAGCTGGAGGGGATCAAGAATGCATTCGCGGAGCTGGGCAAGCAGCGGGGGACACCAACTGTGCCTGCACCCGCATGCGGCTTGGGCTCGGTTAAATCCAACGCCGGACATCTGGAGGCGGCATCAGGGATGGCTAGTCTGCTGAAGGTAATCTTGGCGCTCAGAGCCAAGGAGCTGCCGCCCAGCATTCATTGCGGTGAATTAAACCCGTTTATCCAACTGGACGATAGCCCGTTCTACATTGTTCGCGAGAGACAGGAGTGGCGGCAGCCGGTGGATGCAAGCAACCGGAAGCTTCCGCGTGTGGCTGGTATCAATGTGTTCGGCGCGGGAGGGGTTAACGCCCACATCATTATCGGGGAATACGAACAGCCGGCTTCGCCGGAGCCTGCGGGTACGGACGAACCGGTCGTGATGGTATTCTCGGCCAAAACCAAAGACAGCTTGCGGGAGATTGTGAAGGCCACGGCAGCATTTGCTGAGGACGATCACCGTTTTGAGCTTCGGAATGCCGCCTACACCTTGCAGACGGGCCGTGACGAGATGGAGGAGCGAGTTGCTTTTGTGATTCAAACCGCCGAGGAATTTGTGGAGAAGGCCCGGCTCTATGCAAGCGGACAAGCGCCCGAAAGCGAGGACGGCATCTTTGAGACGGCGCCTCCAACGGTCAAGCAAGGCATTTGCGATTTAATGAGCCAGGATGCAACCAGCCGCTTGTATGTCGATATGCTTCTGCAGAGCAAGCAATGGTTCACCATTGCCAAGTTATGGGTGAACGGTGTTTCTGTAGAGTGGGCGAAGCTCCACCCGGCAGGAGCCAGATCCCGGTTGCGCCTCCCGACCTACAGGTTTGCGAAGCAGCGGTATTGGATAGCCCGGTCAGGGGAGCTTAACCGGAGCCGGGAGGGAGTGCCTTCTGCTTCAGGGGAGACGGAGAAGCGCTCAACGTTCACTGTCCAGGAATCCATCGGGCCGGAGGAAGCCGCCAGCCGGTATTTCGGGGACAGAATCAGCTCCATGCTGGGAATCCGTCCGGAGGAGCTTCGCATGGACAAGGAGCTGCAGGAATTCGGCTTCGATTCCATCATGGCAATGAAATTCAAATATGAGGTGGAGAATGAGCTGGGGCTGACGCTTCCGATGGAGGTGTTGGGAGAGAGCCGCTGTATCAAGGATCTGGCGGCGCGCATCGTATCCGATCCCGGACAGGAGGAGCTGCGGAAGGCGATCACAGGCACCTGCCCGGAGCCCGAGATCGAATCTTTAGAAACGGAACAGCTGGATGCTTTGTTCGAATCTTTGAACCGGAAGCTTCACGGCGAGACGGTGCTTCCTTAAGGACGGTCCTCCCGCCTTCGCATACATGTCTTGCAGTGAGCCTTTCACTCTGGAAGGAGAGAAACCATGCTAAACCACAATCAGTTTGTCCAACTATCCGACAAGGAGAAAAGGGAAGTTCTGCAGCGTATGCAGCAGCTTGTACAGGATAAAGAGCTTCATGAGGATTCCGGTTCACCGGTCCGGAATGAGGCTGCGGGATCGGACCGGGAGCGCTACCGCCCGTTTCCGTTGTCGGATATGCAGGAATCATTTTCGGTGGGCAAGTTTTTCGGGGGAACGACCGATCGTGTGGGCTGCCATATCTATTTCGAGCTGGAGGAATACGATCTGGATATCTCCGTCTTGACCTCTGCCTGGAACCGGTTGATTACGTATCATGAGATGTTGAGGACCGTCGTATTGGCCAACCGGTCCCAGCAGCTTCTGGAACAGGTTCCCGAATATGTGCCGGAGGTATATGACTTAACCGGCAAGGATCAGGGGGAGGTTGACCGCCGCATCGGGGAGATCAGGCAGCGCATGTCCCACAAGCTGTACGGCACGGGCGAATGGCCTTTGTTTGAAATAGGTGTGTCCCGGCTGGACCAGGGCCGGCATATCATTCACTTTAGCATTGATGAGTGGCTGGTCGATGGCTTCAGCATGGCGACATTGTTCAAGCAGTGGTACCGGCTGTACCGAGAACCGTCCTGTGAGCTGCCGCCGCTGCAGTTCACGTTTCGTGAATATATGTTGTATCAGCGTAATCAGGAGGGGTCTCCCCGATACAAGCGCGATTTGGACTACTGGATGAAGAAGTATGCCGAGGTGCCAAGCGGTCCTTCTCTTCCCTATGACCTGAACCCTGCCAAGCCGACTGAGCAGCCTTACTATGAGCGTAGGCGCTATCAGCATGTAGTCGGCAAGGAAGACTGGACACGGCTCAAACATATTGCCCAGGACATAGGCATTTCGCAAACGGCACTGCTCATCCTGTGCTTCAGCGAGCTGCTGTCGTATTGGAGCGGAGATGATGCTTTTTCTATCATCCTTACGTACTTTAACCGGCCGCCCGTTCATCCGCAGATTGACCAGGTTGTCGGTCCTTTTGTATCCACCAACATTTTCACGATCGAACAGATCCGCCGGCTATCGCTCAAAGCTAAAGCAAAGGGCTATCAACAAAAACTGTGGGAGGATCTTGACCACAGCAGTGTGAGCGGAATCCGGGCCTTGCGGGAGCTGCGGGTGCGCAGCAAGCAAGCCCCCGCTCTGTCCATTCCGGTTGTATTCACCAGCATGCTGAACAATGCGGGGCGGGCGGCGGAGGACAGCTGGCTGGCCAAGACAGTGTATTCGATCTCCCAGACACCGCAGGTCTGTCTGGACCACCAGGCCTATGAGCAGGATGGTCGGCTGACCGTGATGTGGGATGTTGTGGAGCAATATTTTCAACCGGGGACTGTAGCCCGCATGTTCGCCGATTACGTGAATATTATCGGGCAGCTCGCGAGCGGGGAGATCTGGGACCAGATTTCCTTGAAGGACAAGCTTCCGGCACCGCAGCCGCTTGCCGCAGGAACATCTCCGGCGGGAAGATATGATAAATTCCGGCTGTCCGATATGCAGCAGGCGCAATTATTCGGACGTCTGAACCATAAGACGGGCTGCCGGATGTACCAGGAATTTGATTTGGAGGGGCTTGATATTGCCCGCCTCCAGCAAGCCTGGAACCGTGTGGTCGGAGCCCATGATATGCTGCGGGCCGTCGTTCACGAGAACGGCACGCAGCAGGTATTGGAATCGGTGCCGGAGTATGTGGTTTCTGTTGAATCCTATCGGCAGTCGAATGAAGAAGTGGACCCTCGGGCAGCGGAAAGGATACGGCAGGACAAGCAGCAAATGCAGTTTCCCTTGAACCAGTGGCCCTTGTTCGATCTGTCGGTTTCGATGTGGAAAGGGAACAAGGCGCGGATTCATTTGACCATCGATGCATTGATCGCAGATGGGAACAGCATTGCTATGCTATATCATGACCTATTCAAGCTGTATGAGACTCCCGAAGCTTCCCTGGAGGAAGCCGGGTTAACTTACCGTGATTATCTGGAGGAAGCCGGCCGTTTCCGCAAATCGGACGAGGGCAAGGCGATGGCGGCATACTGGAAGGAGAAAATGAAGGATCTGCCTTCCGGCCCCATGCTCCCCTATGCTGTCGGCGGCGGAACGGCAAACGGACACCGCCGGCTGGAGGGGAGAATCCACAACTGGGCGGGGGTCAAGCGAAAGGCAGCGGAACTGTCCATTGAGCCCGGAATTCTGTTGTTCGCCGCTTATGCTCAAGTGCTGGAGGAGCAGAGCAAACAGGAGCCCTTCACCGTCGTATTCGTCGATTGGAGCCGTCCGGCGGTTCATCCGGATATTCAACGAATCGTTGGTGACTTCACCTCGCTCAGCTGGGTTGTGATCCGCCCTTCCGGTCTGTCTTTTGCCGAGAGGGCCCGCAGCTTGCAAGAGAGCATCCGTAAGGACTTGGCCTGCGGTGCCGTCGGCGGCTTGGGAGAGCTGCGCAAGAAGCTGATGCTTGCTTCACCGGCTGCTCCGCTCAGCTTCCCGGTAGTATTTACTAACAGCATTGCAGGCGGAGCCTTGCCGCTGCCGCCGGAGGTGGCGGCCGGGTTCGGGCAATCCGCTACCCCCGGTGTCTATTTGGACAACATGAGCCTTGAGCGCGAGGATTCCCTCTGGGTCCAGTGGGATTACGATGCATCCATGCTGCCGCCGGAAATAGCGGAGAGCATGTTCGAGCGGTACCACGGCTTGCTGACCGACCTGGCCCATGATCCCGATCTGTGGGGGGCGGATTACGTTAACCGGCTGCCTGAGTCTACCGGCTGCATCCACTCGCTATTCGAGAAGCAGGCGGCGAGAAATCCTGATGCCGTGGCCCTTACCTTCAACGGATTGCAGATGACGTATGGGGAGCTGAACAAGCGGGCGAACCGGCTGGCGCATTATTTGCGCAAGCAGGGTGCAGGGCCAGAGGTGATGATCGGATTGTGCTTGGAGCGTTCCTTCGAACTGCTGATCGGCATTCTGGCTATCCTTAAAAGTGGAGGGGCCTACATACCCTTGGACCCTCATAGTCCCAAGGAACGGCTGGCTCTCATTATCGAGGATGCCAATCTGCCGCTTATTGTTACCCGGACCGGGCAGCTGTCCGAGCTGCCTAAACCGGATCAGGCCCGGTTCATCTGTCTGGACCTTATTGAGGAGGAGCTTGCCGTAGAGGATGACCGCAATCCGGACAGCGGTGCGCACGGCGATAACGTATCTTATGTCATCTATACGTCCGGCTCCACCGGCAAGCCCAAGGGAGCTCTGATTCCCCACTCCAACGTAGTCCGCCTGTTCTCTTCGAGTGAGGCTTGGTTCGGATTCGGGGAGAATGATGTCTGGACGCTGTTTCACTCGTATGCGTTTGATTTTTCCGTATGGGAAATCTGGGGGGCGCTGCTTCACGGCGGACGTCTGGTGATTGTTCCTTACGCGGTCAGCCGTTCCTTCGATGAGTTCTACCGGCTGGTTGCTGCCGAAGGGGTTACGGTGCTTAATCAGACGCCGACCGCCTTTAAACAATTTATGCTGACTGAAGACCGGCTGGAGCATCCGGCAGTCTTGTCGCTCCGGTATGTCATCTTCGGAGGGGAGGCGCTTAACCCGCAGAGCCTGGCTCCTTGGATTCAGCGGCACGGCGACCGGGAACCGGAGCTAATCAATATGTACGGCATTACGGAGACCACGGTACATGTTACCTACCGGCCGATAACCGGCGCTGATCTTGTCTCCAAAACCAGTGTCATCGGCACTCCTATCCCCGACTTACAGCTGTACATATTGGATGCCAAGCTGCGCCAGGTGCCATCAGGGACTCCGGGGGAACTGTATGTAGGAGGCAAGGGGCTGGCCAGAGGGTACTTGAACCGACCGAAACTGACTGCAGAGCGGTTTATTCCGAACCCGTTCTCCGGGGAGCCGGGCAGCCGGTTGTATAAGACCGGGGATGCCGCATTGCGTCTGCCTGGCGGCGATGTGGAATATCTCGGCCGTCTGGATCTGCAAGTGAAGGTGCGCGGCTTCCGGATCGAGCTGGGTGAGATCGAAACGGCGCTGCTCCGGATGAACGGGATTCGGCAGGCGGTTGTGGCTGTGCAGGACAAGGATACCGACGATCCCAAGGTTGTCGCCTACGTCATTGGCGCCAACCGGGAGGAGCTGACTGCCAAGGAAGTCCGGCAGCATGTAAGAGGACTCCTGCCGGATTATATGGTGCCGAACGTTATTGCCCGGATCGCTGAGCTTCCGTTGACAGAGAACGGCAAGCTGGACCGGGAGGCTCTGCCATGGCCGCTTCCGGCCGTAGAGGCGGAGCGGCCTGCCGGGAATGGCAGTGCCGACTATCAAGGATTGGTCAGCAGTCTGATCGACATCTTCCGTGAAGCGCTGGACACCGGGGATGCGGTAACGGCGGAGGATGATATTTTTGATCTCGGGGCAACCTCGTTGACACTCATGACGGCCAATCAGCGGATTGCGGACCGGTATGAAGTCAGCGTCCCCATCGAAATCTATTTCTCCAATCCGGCTATCCGGGATATCGCGGCTTATATACACGGTCATGCGGCAGGCGGAAATCCCGCCGACATTGAAGCCAAGGGAGAGACGTCCGCAAGCCGGATCGGCTTGACGGAGGAGCTTCTTGGAATGTTCAAGGAGGCGCTGGAAACAGAGGAGGATATTCAGGCATCCGACGATTTGTTCGATATAGGCACCACCTCGCTGACAATTATGACAGTAAGCCGGATGGTGGAAGAGAAATACAAGGTCACGATCCCGGTGGATCTGTTCTTCCGCTCGCCTACAATTGAGGAAGTTGCCAAGTTTATTGCAGGTGAGGCGATGACGGACGCTTCCGGCTCTTCCCTTCCGGCATTGGGAGCTGCCGGAGTTGCTGGAGCTGCCGGAAGGGAAGCAGCGGCTTCTGCACTGGCCTTGGAAGAGAAACCGGTACAGACCGTACAGCTGCAGGCTCCGCCGTTCAAAAAGATCTTTTACCGCTTCGCATCAAGCAAACACCGCTTTGTGCAGAAGCCGATATCATTTGATGTTTTTTCCGCTTTCCTTGCACTGCTGAAGATGGAGAAGGTGAAGGGTGACAGCAAATTCCTGTATCCTTCGGCCGGCGGACGCAATGGCGTTCAGGCGTATGTATATATCAAGGAAGGCGGCATAGAAGGTCTGGCCGGCGGCTTGTATTATTACCATCCGCTGACGCATGAACTGTATTTAATCAGCAGCCCGCTCATGATCGATTCCTCTGTCCATATGGAGTTGAACCGGTCTGTGTTTGAGCAATCCGCTTTCAGCATCTTCTTCATCGCCCAGCTAAATGCACTGCGGCCGGTGTACGTGGATTACAGCGAGAGTCTGGCCAAGCTGGATGCCGGATACATGGCGCAGCTGCTGGTGAACAGACAGCACGAATTCAATATCGGGTTGTACCCGGCCATCGGGCTTGATTTTGAGCGCATTGCCGACAGCTTCCGGCTGGACGACGGCAACCGGTATATCTTCTCTCTTATGGGCGGTTACTATGATTATCGGGTCGAGGATGGTCCGCTGTTCGATGAAGCGGCATTGGTGCAGACCTTGAGGGACAGCCGCCTTGACATTGCCGGACATTTCAGAACGCGTCCCGTATACGAGACGGCGGCGGATATTCTCCGCATCCAGCGTGAGCGGAAGTTTAATATTCTAAGCCGCAAAGAGCTTGTTCAGCTTACGCGGGAACAGCCCCATATCCGCAGATTCCATGAAGACGATCAGCGGATTGCGCTGGCTCCGCACGAATGGGACTCGTCCCATTACATCCTTCGCGCCAGCAGACGGCATTATATAGATGCCTCTGTTTCCTTCCGCCAGTTCAGCAAATGGCTGTCCACGCTTGGTACGGAAGAGATTGATTCGGTGGAGAAGGGGCTGTACACGCCTCCCGGCGGTGTCTCCGGTCTAAAGATATACATCTATGCCAAAGAGAACGGTGTAGAGACGCTTCAGGAGGGGATATACGAATACAATCGGAGTAAGAATGCTTTAACCATGATTCACGCCGGCTTATCCGAGCCGATTCGCGCCTGCCACACCCCCTTCAATATCAAAATCAGTGTGGAAGCCAAGTTCTTCATCTTCCTGGTCGGCAATTTGTCGGAGAGCCGTCTTCTCCTTGGAGAGGGCTGCACGGCTTATGCACAGCTGGAATCCGGGATGATCGGACAGGTATTGATGGACAGACAGGCGGAATGCGGAATCGGAACGGTGCCAATCGGCGGAATGGACTTCGGCAAGATTGCCCGCGATTTCGGGGCCATGGATGAGGATATCTATATTCACAGCTTCATGTGCGGCTCCGTGGAATTCGAAGAGGAGAGGGACCCAGGATATGTCCTGGAGGAGAACGGGGCAGCGCCTAATCTGCTGACAGAGAAGCAGCCGCAGCATAAACAAGCGGAATCTCCCGTTCGGACGGCAGAACATTTGGAGTTGCCTCTCCAGCAGGCCGAGCGTCCGAAACTGCCCGTCCAGCAGGGCAAGCTGCATTTTCCGTTGTCGCTGGGACAGCAATCGTTGTTCTTTGTACATTGCTCTTATCCGGAGAGTGCCGCGTACAATACGGCTTACCATGTCAGAATTCGGACTCCGCTGCACCTTGATCTGTTCAAGCGGGCGCTGGAGTTTCTCGTCTTCAAGCATCCGCTGCTCCGGACTACCTTTGCTGTTATCGAAGGGGAAGAGACGCAGATTGTACACGAACAATATGATCCTCCCATCGAGCTGATCGATGCCTCCGGATGGGATGAAGCGCGGCTGACCGCCGAAAATATCAAGGAGTACCGTGTTCCGTTCACTTTGACGGAGCGGCCGGGCTTCCGCGTAGTTCTATTCCGCATTACGGATAACGATCATGTGCTGCTATTTAATATCCATCACATCATCACGGATTTCACCTCCACAGGTCTGATGATTCAGGATTTGTGGACGTTCTACGGCAAGCTGATGGATGACCCGGGGACTGTGCCTGTGACTGGGCCGGATATGCGTTACTTCGATTATATTGCCTGGCAGAGAACGGAACTGGAGGGCGAAGAGGGGAAGAGGATGTGGGCGTACTGGGAATCGCAGTTAGGCGGCGATCTTCCCGTGCTTAACTTGCCGACGGATCGTCCCCGTCCGCCTGTCCAGACCACCAGTGGGGCAACCCTGAATTTTAGCATCGACAAGGCATTGACGGACGAGCTTGTGAAATTTTCACGCAAGGAAAAGAAAACATTGTACACGGTGGCATTAACCGCCTTCCAGGTGCTGCTCCACCGTTATTCCGGGCAGGAGGATGTGCTTGTCGGGACGACGGCTTCAGCCAGAGGGCCGCTCCGCTTTCAGGATGCCTCGGGTTATTTCATTAACCCGCTTGTCATCCGGGCGGATCTGTCAGGCGGACCGACCTTCAGGGAAGCGCTTGAACGGATCAGCCAGACGCTGTATTCGGCTCTGGACAACCAGAACTATCCGTTCTCGCTGATGGTCAAGCAGTTGAAGCCGGTAAGGGATCTCAGCCGGTCTCCCGTATTTCAGGTTACCTTCCAACTGCTGAGCCAGAATATGACCGCCAAGATGAACGGCGGAGACGGGACCGTCGAACGTTATGAAATCCCCCAGCAGGAAGGCCAGTTTGATCTGGAGCTGGAATTGCTGGAAGGAACGGACGGAATGAAGGGCAGATTGGCCTACAACAAGGACTTATGGCATGAGAACACGATGGAGCGATTCCAGGCGCATCTTGTTAATCTGCTGCGGGAAATCGTCGCCGATCCGGATCGGAAGCTGCTGTCTTACGATTTTCTCGGACAAGAGGAGAAGCAGCTTCTTCTGGAGACATGGAATGACGGGACCAGGGACTATCCCCGTAATCAGTCCATACACGGGCTGTTTGAGCAGCAGGTGGAACAACATCAACATGAGCTTGCCGTTACCGCACGGGGAGCAGGCGGCCAATCTGCATCGATCACCTATGGGGAGCTAAATGCACGGGCTAACCGGTTGGCACACTTCCTGCGCTCCATCAGCACGAAGCAAGGCGGAGTAGTGGGAATCTGCCTGGAGAAATCGATGGAGACGGTCGTATCCGTGCTTGCCGTCTTCAAAGCGGGCTGCGCCTACGTGCCGATTGACCCCGCTTATCCGCGGGAGCGGATCGGATTTATAACCGCAGACGCCAATGCCGGAATTATTATAACCACCTCCGATATGGAGCCGAGCTTCGATGCGCAGCAGTCCACCATCATCTGTCTGGATTCAATGCAGGACCAACTGGACCGCTGCAGGGACGACAACCCCGGCGATCCGCCGCAGTCCGAGAGCCTGGCCTATGTGATCTACACCTCCGGCTCAACGGGAACGCCCAAAGGTGTAGGCATTACGCATGGCAGTGCTGTCAACATTTTCTGCGGATATCGGGATGTTTACTTACTTGAGAAGAACAACAGGATTCATTTGCAGATGGCGGCCTTCACGTTCGACGTATTTATTGGCGATCTGATGCGGGCGCTCTGTTCAGGTGGCCGGCTGGTGCTCTGCCCAAGGGAAAGCGTAATTGATCCTGTCCAGCTGCACCGTCTGATCGTTGAAGAGGGCATTCATATTGCAGAATTTGTGCCGGCGGTGATGCGGCATCTGGTTCAATATATGAAGAATGCAGGCATAATGCTGGATACCATGCAGACCGTGATCATAAGCTCTGACAGCTGGAATATGAAGGATTTGCAGGAGTTCCGCCGTTATTTCGCCAAGGGTACACGGTTTATCAACGCCTATGGGGTGACAGAAGTTACCATTGACAGTACCTATGTGGATTGCGCGGAGCTGGATTCCGACAATCAGGGCTTTGTCCCCATCGGCAGGCCCTTCCCGAATACCGACATCTACATTGTGGACCCGGAACTGAAGCCGGTTCCCATTGGTGTAGCGGGTGAGCTCTGTATTGGCGGCAAGGGAGTTGCGGCAGGTTATCTGAACCGGCCGAAGCTGAACGCCGAGAAATTCGTCGCGAACCCGTTTAGAGAGGGCGGTAATGAGCGGATGTACCGTTCGGGCGATATGGCGCGGTACTTGCCGGACGGCAGCATTGAATTTCTGGGCAGAGCGGACTACCAGGTGAAGGTGCGCGGCCTGCGGATTGAAGTGGGCGAGATTGAGGAGGTGCTTGCGCGTCATCCCTCCGTCGGGGCCGCGGTTGTGCTTGCGAAGCAGGATCAGACAGGCGAGAGCATCCTGATCGGTTACTATACAGAGAACGGGCCAAGCAATCTGCCGCTCGACGAATTACAGGATTATGCGCGGAGCAAGCTCCCGGAATACATGGTGCCGACGATCTTTATCCGGCTTGACGCCTTCCCGTTGACCAGCAACGGCAAGATCGACCGCAAGGCTCTGCCGGCGCCGGACTTGGCATTGAAGGTATCCATGCGCGATATCGTCCAGCCGGCAACTGAAACGGAGCGGCGGATGGTTGCAATCTGGCAGCGGGTTCTTCAGTTGGAGAACCTCGGTGTTACGAACGACTTTTTTCTGGTCGGCGGCCATTCATTCCTGGCGATCAAGCTGCTTGACGAGCTGAAGCGGGAGCTGTCGGCGGATATTTCCCTGATGGAATTTTTGGAGAATCCGAACATTCGCGAAATGGCCCGACGGTTTGACAAGGAGGACGAACATGTAGACGAAGTGGAAGAAGCATGGGCCGGCAGTCTGGAGGCAGAGGCCATACAGGCAGAGGTGGCTTATCCGGAGTGGGACAGACCGCGGAACATCCTGCTGACCGGTGCGACGGGACATCTGGGAATATATCTGCTGGTGAACCTTCTTGAATTGCATGAGACGGCGGTGGTTCATTGTCTGATTCGCGCGAAGAATGTGGCTGAAGCCCGTGACAGGCTGGAACGTACGCTCCGGAAGCATCTGCTCTGGCGGGAGAAGCTGCTTGACAGAGTGATTCCTGTGGTTGGAGATTTGGAGCAGCCGCTGCTGGGGCTTGCCAGCGATCAATATGACGAACTGGCGCGCAAGATCGACCTCATCTTCCATAATGGCGCATATGTAAATTTTGCTTATCCGTATCAGGTGCTGAAGAAGGCCAATGTGAACGGAACAGCGGAGGTGCTGAAGCTGGCCGCCCAATCCAGAATCAAGCCGGTACATTACATTTCTACCACCTCCGTCTTTGAGAATACCGAAGCAAGATCCGGCATGTTTCAACGTGACATCGTGATCGGCGACAATGCGGAGCTGGTTCACAACAGGAAGCTGGACCAGACGCTCGGATATACCCAGAGTAAATGGGTGGCGGAGAAGCTGGTGCAGCGGGCCAGAGAGCAGGGAATGCTTGTTACCATTTACAGACCCGACATCATCTCGGGACATAGCCGGACCGGCATCTGGAACAACAATGACTTTGCAGCCAAAACATTGCAGAGCATCGCAGAAGCGGGAATAATCCCCAAAGGACGTTTCAAATTCAACTGGCTGCCGGTGGAGCAGGCAAGTCAGGCGATCGTGCGGCTATCGAGCCTCCCGAAATGTCTGAACCGCAATTTTAATGTCGCCTCCCCGTATTCCTTCGAGCTGCGTGACTTGGCGGAATGGCTGACCGAAGCCGGATTCCCGGTTAAGGAATTGCCCTTCCACACATGGAGAAGACAGATGGAAGAGCTCCAAGCGAAGGCAAGCGTCTCTGGACAAATCCCAGACGAAGTATGGAAGGCCGCTGATAGTCAAGACTCGCGGGCAGTGCATGTCTATGATCTGAAGAATCTGAAGATCGGCCTTAGAGAGACGGACATCAGCTTCGAACCGATCGGCAAGGAACACATCCGTAAATACGTGGAATACTTTGTGAAGAATGGCTATTTGAAGAAAAAATAATAGATATGAAAAAGTAATAATCGCCAATAAATGGCGATTATTACTTTTTTTGTAGTGAATATGGCGAAGGGAGCGATTATAGTGATTCATGAAGAGCTCGAATCTAATGTGAAATCGTATTGCCGGTCATTCCCAACTACTTTTGGCAAAGCCAAAGGCTCCATTCTTTACTCCTCCGACGACAGACCGTACATTGATTTTTTTGCCGGAGCGGGTGCCCTCAATTACGGGCACAATCACCCTTACATCAAAGAGCGTCTGATCGCGTATTTGCAGGAGGACAGCATCATTCACGGCCTGGATATGTACACAGAGGCCAAGCAGCAGTTTATGACGGATTTCCAGGAACATATCTTAAGCCCCCGTGGAATGGAATACAAGCTGCAATTCTGCGGGCCGACAGGCACCAATGCAGTGGAGGCCGCCATGAAGATAGCCCGTAAGGTCACCCAACGCGCAGGCATCATCTCGTTCATGGGCGGGTTTCACGGGATGTCCCTCGGAAGCTTGGCGGCGACGAGTAATCGCTCTTCCCGTGCAGGTGCAGGTATGCCGCTGCACAATGTGACCTTCATTCCTTACTGCGACGGGTATCTCAAAAATTTCGATACTCTGGGCTACTTGGAGGCACTGCTCTCGGATACCCATTCCGGCGTGGAGAAGCCGGCTGCCGTTATCATCGAGACGGTGCAGGCGGAAGGGGGAATTTATGTTGCTCCTGCGCAGTGGCTGGAACAGCTGGCTGCGCTCTGCAAACGGCACGATGTGCTGCTGATCGTCGATGACATTCAGGTAGGCTGCGGCAGAACAGGATCATTCTTTTCCTTTGAACGCACGAATGTGCAGCCCGATCTAATCGTATTGTCCAAATCGATCAGCGGTTATGGACTGCCTATGTCTTTGCTGCTGCTGAAGCCGGAGCTGGATGTCTGGAGTCCGGGCGAGCACAATGGAACCTTCCGCGGGAATCAGATGGCCTTTGTTGGGGCTTCGGCTGCATTGGAATTGCGAAGCAACGAGAATTTAGATCAATCTGTATTGCAGAAGGGGGCTATCATCGAAAATTTCCTGCGCAATGAGATCAAACCTTTGATTCCGGAGGTAGACATACGCGGGATTGGACTGATATGGGGAATAGATTTCGGAGGCTGCGCTGATCCGATGAGTGCAGAGCGTGTAGCCAAAGCCTGCTTCCAGGCCGGGTTGATCATTGAGCGGGTCGGACGCAATGATACCGTTCTGAAGATCATGCCGCCTCTGATGATTGAACAGGATTTGCTGCTGCAAGGCTGCGAGATTATCAAGCAAACCATCCGATTGATCGCTTCGGGAGAACCTTTGGCCTCTTCTATTCTTTGAGAAATGCAAGTTGATTATTTTATTACTATTAGTGTAACATATGTATGTAATTCAAAAAAATAGGAGATTGGAGCTGGGAATCTATGAGTGAATCTAACAATTCCATAGAGAAAGCGGGGGGCGGACTATCCGATGAGATATTGAGAGGACCGATTGCTCCCACATCGATCAAGCTGGCTGTGCCGGTCATCATTGGGCAATTAATGCTGCTTGGCTATGGTATAACCAATACGGTGTTCATCTCTATGATCGACAAGTCCTCGACAGCATTAATGACCGGAATCGGGCTGGTCTTTCCGATACATATGTGTTTCCTTGCCATGAGTCTCGGCCTGTTCACCGGGATGAGCTCGATTGTGGCAAGAGGGATCGGTGAGAAGAACAAGCAGGTAACCGACAGGGCGGCGGGTTCGGGCATTTGGCTGGCGGTTGGGCTGGCACTATTCTCCATTGCTGTAATCTATCTGTTCTCTGACAATATTCTCCCGTTCCTGTCCGGCTCCCAGATGAGTGAGGAAGCACTGAACAACGGGCTGACCTACTTGCACTGGATTCTCCCCGGACTCGGGATGATGCTGGTATTTCAGACGCTTCTGGGCGTGCTGCAGGGCGAAGGTCTATCCAAATATTACGGAATGGCTATGCTGCTCTCCACGGTAGTCAACATTATCCTCGACCCGATCTTTATATTCGGGCTGAATATGGGCGTTGCCGGCGCCGCATTGGCCACCACAATCTCGATCACCGTCTCTCTGTTATTTGTAATCAACCTGTTCCGCAGCAAGAAATCGAGTCTTCCTGTCAACTGGAAAGCCAGACATGTGGAACGTTCGGTAATTGGCAAGATAGCCTATATCGGTCTGCCGCAGACGCTCAGCATGATCTCTTTGTCGGTTGCAAGCGCAGTTATTAACAATTTAATGGGCTCCATCAGCGAGCATGCAATGAACTCCTGGATCATTGTCGGAAGAATCGACGAGCTGCTTTTGCTGGCAGGCTATGGCTTTGGCAGCGCTGCATTGACCCAGATCGGTCAGAACTATGGCAGTGGAAATATGTCCCGCGTGCTCAGCATTTTCAAGACCAATGTGCTGCTGTCGCTTGCGCTTTGCATCGTGCTTGTTCTTATCTACAACGGCTTGGCGCCGTTTATCTTCTCCATGCTCACGGGAGTATCCGATGTGGTAGAGGGCGCCGTAAGACAGGTGCGGATTGTTTCGTTCTCTTATCTGGGCGTAGTGGCAGCTATTGTAGTTACCAGCTCCTTTCAGGCAACCGGAAGAGCAATGCCGGGGCTCATTCTCGACATTCTGCGCATGGGGCTTCTGACCATTCCTGTGTCGTATATGCTGTTCTATTGGTATGACGCGGGCGCCACCGGTATTTTCTATGCGATGGCGGCGATTAATCTTGTTATGATGGTGTTCGCCTTAGGCTGGTGCTATCTGTATCTTAATAAACTTAAGCAGTCCACAGGTTTGACGGAGGCTATGGCATTCAAATAATAACCCAGCGCATATCGATTGGCCTTGGGTACAACGTCCAGCGGAGGGGAATATGAGATACTTGCATACAGATACGAAGCTCAAAGAGTACTACCGACAGCACGGAGGGATAACTGACCCTGGCGAATGGTCCGCTCTCTATAATGACCTACCCGCCCAGCCCAATGATCTGTGCTTGCTGATTCAAGGCCTGGCAATTGATTTTCAGCATGCAGATCTTTATGGAGTGAAGCTGACGAATAACCGGAAGGAAGAGGTGGAGCTGCGTTATGCCGCCAGGCTGCTGGGCAAGCTCTATGAGCTTCAGTCCGAACCGCTGAACGTGCGCAGGGAACCCAAAGACCGGCTGCTGCTGACTTCACGGGATATCAACGTTATGTTGTGCTCCATGTTGCGCCATCAAGGGATACCAGCGCGTGTGCTGTGCGGCTTCTCCGCTTACCGCACCGACTTCTATCCTGCCCACTGGCTCTGTGAGTATTGGAAAGAAGAGGAGGAGCGCTGGGTGTTGGCGGATGCTTCTCTGGATGAGACGCTTCGCAGCTCCTTGGGACTGTTCTTCGGGCCGGATGACATTCCGCAGGAGAAGTTTTACCGTTCCGAGGAGGTCTGGACGAAGTGCCGCAAAAACCTGCTCGATGACCGTCTTTTCGGGTATAAGCAGGACACAGGGCTGGGCTTTATCCGGGGCAACCTGATTCGCAACTTTGTATCCCTTAATAAATATGAAGTATCGCCTTGGGATAACTGGTGGGGATTCCGTGCCAGAAAAGATATGAAAAAAGATGATCTCGACCATCTGCAGAAGATAGCGGATATTTTGTCAGTTGGAAATGACGGCTTTGAGGCTATGAGAGCCCTCTTCGAAACAGATGTCTTCCTCTCGTCTCCTGTTCGGACTAAGCTGGATCAGCAGCAAAGCACAACAGAAGACTTGCGCGGGAAGGCTCAAGATACGTCCCGCATCGTAGTCGGCAGCCCCCCGGACAGCTTCCGCAGCTTTGACTCGTCCAAATGGGATACGGGAGAAGAAGTCGTTATAGATCAGCTGGTGATCGAGGGCGCCAAACATCATAATTTGAAAGATGTTCATCTGAAAATACCTAAAAACCGGATGGTTGTCTTCACCGGGCTAAGCGGCAGTGGAAAATCCTCCCTGGTGTTTGATACGATTTATGCCGAGGCGCAGCGCAGGTTTATGGTTGGCATGTCGCCCTATGTTCGCAAATATATGGATAAAGTGGAACGGCCCAAGGTAGATTCCATCCACGGGCTCAGTCCCGCCATTGCCATTGAACAAAAAACATTAAGCAATAACCCCCGCTCCACCGTTGGGACCGTTACGGAGATTTCCAGTTACCTGCGGTTGTTGTACTCGCGGATCGGATTCCGGGAATGTCTGAAATGCGGCACGGCAATACACCCGCAAGGACCTGCGGATATTGCCGCAGCCTTGTACGGCTCTTTGTCCGCAAGGGATACATTCCAGCTGTTTGCACCTGTTCTGGTTCAGTATACCGGGGATATAAGTTATACCGTTCAGGATTTGCAGAAGAGAGGCGTAACAGAGCTTCGGGTCAACGGAAGACGGCAGTCTGCGGGTGAGCTGGATGTATCCCAAGCGGTCAAGAGCTGGAATGTTGAGCTAATCGGCGAACGTTTTACTGTTCCCGATAAGTCGGCTGCTTCAGCCGTGGAACGGGAAACGTTCATCCAGCGACTGACCGGCTCCATCCAAGAGCTTCTCAAAGCGGCCAAGTATACCATCTCCGCTGAATTACAGGATGCCGCCTACCTGTTCACAACGAAGATGATCTGTCCTTGCTGTCACTCTAGCTTCCCGGAGCTCAGCTCCCAGCATTTCAGCTTCAATACACCGCTCGGCATGTGCCCGGAATGCAACGGCCTTGGAACGAAGCAGGACATCTCCCCGGAGCTTCTGGTGGATGATCCTAACTTGTCCATTCTTGACGGTGCCCTGAAATGGTTTGGCAACCTGAGGGAAGGCAAGAAGACAACCTGGCCAACAGGCCCGCTGGATGTCGTCTATGCCCACTATGGATTGGATATTGAGAGTCCATGGAAGGATCTCCCCGAATGGTTTCATCGGATTATTTTCTACGGGTCAGGCCAGGAGAAGGTCAAGTTCCAGTCTACGCTGGGCAACAAGGAAACCGCGAAGCCGATCAAAGGGCTTGTGCCGGAGCTGTCCCGTCTGTATTACGAAACGGAATCGGAAGCCTCCAAGAAGAAATACGGCACCTATATGGAGTCTGCGGAATGTCCAGGCTGCGGAGGAACCCGGCTATGCAAGGAAGCAAGGGCGGTCCGGCTCAGAGGCAAGAATATCTCGGAGGTCAGCTCATCCTCCATTGCAGAGATGCTGGAATGGATCAAGGGCGTATATGAATCTCTCGATGCAGACATGCTGGACATCGGAGAAGAGCTGATTATAGAAATCTACAACCGGCTCTCCTTCATGATGAACGTCGGGCTGCACTATCTTACACTGAATCGGACGGCACCAACCTTATCCGGGGGAGAAGGGCAGCGTGTGCGCTTGGCCAGCCATCTGAGCAGCGGCATGGTTGGCGTGCTCTACGTACTGGATGAGCCTTCCATCGGGCTTCATCCACGGGACATTCGCAAGCTGCTGCATACGCTGCTGAAGCTGCGGGATCAAGGCAATACCGTGCTTGTCGTTGAGCATGAGGAAGAAATTATGCGGGAGGCCGATTATTTGGTGGACATCGGGCCAAAGGCAGGGGTGCTGGGCGGAGAAGTGATGGCCGTCGGCTCACCGGTTGAGGTTATGGCTAACCCAAGGTCCATTACCGGGCAATACTTGAATGGAAGCAAGTCGGTTCAAGCCCCGGCAACGTCCAGAAAGCACAAGCCGATTCAGGATTGGCTTGTGCTTGAAGGAGCATCCCATAACAATCTGAGAGATGTAACCGCAAGAATCCCGCTGGGCTCCTTTACTTGCGTGACCGGTGTCAGCGGCAGCGGCAAAAGCAGTCTGATTGGCGAAACCCTGGAACCGCTGCTGGAGAAAATATTGAATGGGAGCGATACCCAGCCGGGACCATACCGGAAAATATCGGGCCTGGATCAGCTGGATAAAGTTATCAATGTCTCCCAAGATCCGATTGGCCGCACGCCACGTTCTAACCCTGCGACCTATACGGATCTGTTCAACAAGATCAGGAAGCTGTTCGCCCAGACTGAACAGGCGGGCGAGATGGGGTTCTCCTACGACAGCTTCAGCTTCAACTCGTCGGCCGGGCAGTGCGAGGTATGCCACGGTCAAGGACAGGTCAAAATTGAGATGCACTTTTTGGCCGATATGTGGATTACGTGCAGCGAATGCAAGGGCAAGCGCTTTAAGCCAGATATTCTCAAAGTGACCTATGATGGAAAGAGCATAGCAGAAGTACTGGAGATGGATGTCAAGGAAGCCGCACAATTTTTCAGCAAGCATAAAGAGATCAAGCGGATTCTCGGTACATTCCAGGATGTCGGGCTGGACTATATTAAACTAGGGCAAAGCGCAACCACGCTTAGCGGAGGCGAAGCGCAAAGAGTCAAGCTGGCCAAGGAGCTTAGTCAAGTCAAGAAGGGGAAGATGATCTATATTCTGGATGAGCCGACCACTGGGCTGCACTTCAATGATATCCAGCATTTGCTCAATATTCTGCACAAGCTTGCAGATGAAGGACATACGGTCATCGTCATCGAGCATGATCTGGATGTAATCAAGACAGCGGATTGGATCGTGGACCTGGGACCGGAAGGCGGTAAGGGCGGTGGCCGGATCATCGCCCAATGTCCGCCGGCTGAGTTGATGCTGGAGCAGGACAGCTATACAGGTCAGGCGTTGCAAGCCAAGCTGAAGAAGTAGAAGAATTGCAACGAGAAGGAGAAGATGTCGTCAACAACATGTATGTGTTGTGTGACGGCATCTTTGTTTGGGGGGGGATTTCTATGAACCGGAGCTGCATCGTACATGTAATCAGAACCCGCTATGCGGATTTTATCAACTATTGCTATCTTGTCGAGGAGGTGCAGTCCAAGACGGCGTTCATAGTAGACCCGTCCTGGGAGCTGGAGAAGATACTCCGCAAACTGGAGGAGCTGCAAGTACAACTGCGGGCTGTTTTGTTAACCCATTCTCATTTCGACCACACCAATCTGGTAGAGCCGTTAATCGATTTGTACAATCCGGAAGTCTATATCTCACAGAGAGAAATCAATGACTACCATTACCAATGCAGAAATATTCACGGAGTGCATAACCTGGAGGAGCTTACTCTGGGCAATACCTCAATCCAATGTCTGCTCACACCCGGTCATACATCCGGCGGCATGTGTTATCGAGTGGCGGACTATCTGTTTAGCGGTGACACGCTTTTCAGTGAAGGCTGCGGCTCATGCTTTGGCCAGGGAGGCTCCGCTGACCAGATGTTCGAGAGCATTCAAAAGCTCAGAAGGGCAATTCCGCCCGAGACAATCGTGTTTCCCGGCCACTCTTTCGGCATGGCTCCCGGACAGACGATGCGGACACTGCTGAATCAGAATATTTATTTTCAGTTTACAGAAAGAGAGGATTTTGTGCGATTCCGAATGAGAGGCAATCAGAGCTCATTGCTCAATTTCAAATAGACCACACATTGTTAAGGGAGATGAGAACGTGACGGAACGCAATTCGATCCATCTAATATCGAATCATTCTGCAAACGACGGGCAATTCAGACAGTGTGATTTGGCAATCAGGATCACCTGTCCCTTGTGCGGCAAAGACATGCGCGGTTATGTGCAATGTGCACTCAATATACTTCAGCAGGTTCATTTCCATTCCTGCACCTGCAGCCAGACGGCACAGATGTGCCGAACACTTGAACCGCTGTTCAGAACGGCATCCATCGATGATCTGTATGATGATGGCTTTATCCAACAGGTTGCAGGGCAATTGTCATCCTTCAGTCCGGAGCTGCGTGTTGCAGGGTTAAGCTTTTCCGATAAAATTCTTTACGCATTCTACAATAAATATTTTACATGAGCACCATGGAGCAATTACCGAACCGGACGCCGCTTGTGGCTAAAGCGTTATATGAACTGACCGCCGAGTGCGGGCGTTATCCATGGGGCTGGAGCATGTGTTATATGCCTGGTCCACAATATTATCGGGCAATCCTATCGCACCTGCATCCGCAGGAGGTTGACTATTTGAACGGCCTGCAATACGAGGCGAGAATCCGAAGCTATCTGTTGGGGAGGTATGCGGCAAAGACAGCGGCGTCTCAGCTCATCGGAGAGCAGGATTTGCGGCAACTGCAGGTGAAGAACGGAATCTTTCAGCAACCTCTGTTGGTCTCCGGCGATGGACACCGTCATCCGGTCAGCATCAGCCACAGCGGGGATGTGTCGGCGGCGGTTGCTTTTCCGGCGGAACTTCAGATGGGGATTGATGTGGAAGCGTTTGACGAAGTTAATGTTGCAGCTGTTGAGACGCAGATGACCGAACGCGAAAAAGTAACCGTCCGTAAGCTGCCGATCTCTTACGAAAAGGGCCTGATGATGTTATGGACCGCCAAAGAATCTTTATCAAAAGCAGTGAAAACCGGGCTGACCACGCCCTTCTCCATCTATGAAATCAATCAAATTGAGCTTAGGCCGACCTATATGGTAAGCACCCATACTTATTTTACCCAATATGTAACCCTCTCGGTTCTGGGACATCGCTATGCGGTATCGCTAACCATACCCAAGCTTGCCAGGCTGCCGGAAGCATTCGGACAGGAGTGCCAAGCATTTCTAGCGAAGCTATGAAAGGATATCCTTAACCTATGACCAAATCCGTTGTATTTATGTTCTCAGGCCAAGGCTCCCAGTATTATCATATGGGAAGAGAGCTGTACAATAAGCAGCCTGTTTTTCGCGAGTGGATGCAGACATTCGACAGGGTCGCCTGTGAAATGCTGGGGGTGTCCTTAATAGAGATTATTTACGATGACGCCAAAACAAAAGGCAGCACGTTTGATCGTCTGCAGCATGCCCACCCTGCGCTGTACATGGTGCAGTTTGCCTTGGCACAGGTGCTGATTGCCCAAGGGCTGCGGCCTGACTTCGTTCTCGGAACCAGCCTGGGAGAGACGGTCGCTGCCGCTGTGGCCGGAGCAATGGCCGCCGAAGATCTGCTTCGGCTTGTCAACGGGCAGGCACGGCTGGTAGAATCCAGTTGCGAGCCGGGAGGGATGATCGCTATTCTGCATGATCCCCGGCTCTATGAAGAGGAACCTATGCTCTATTGCTTCAGTGAGCTGGCATCTGTGAATTACGAATCGCACTTTGTAGTTGCAGGCTACCAGCGGAATCTGGAGTGCATTATGAAGTATTTGAAAGCGGAAGGTATCCTGTTCCAAGCCCTTCCGGTTACGCGTGCCTTCCATTCCTCCTGTCTTGAACCTGCGCGAGAACAATATGCGGAGATGCTGCAGCATGTCGCCTGCCGCCAATTGCAGTTTCCTATGGTTTCGTGTGTCCACGGGGAGGTAATCCATCAGCTAGCTTCCGGTTATTTCTGGGACGCTGCCCGCCAGCCGATCCAGTTTCCCGCCGCCCTGCGTTCACTTGAGTCAGCTGGCCCTTGCTTGTATCTGGATTTGGGGCCGACCGGTACCTTGAATCATTTTGTGAAAAGTAATTTGCCCGCCGGTTCGCCATCCAGACATGCTGCCGTACTGACACCGTTTCAACAGGATCTACATCATCTTGAAGCAGTCTTGGACCGATGGCATTCAGGCTGATGCCGCTTCTGCTTAGAATCAACGGTTCAGCACGCCGGCATACTGAGGATACAACTAGCGGAGGCACAGCTTTGTTGAATGAATAAATGCCTACTTAACCAAGGGTACTAAAGCATGTTTAACAACTAATGATCGATCTAGCAGGAGATTGCTTGGATTAAGTCTACTTTTTCCACTATAGACCTTGTTTCTACTGAAGGTGGACCACTTAAGCCACTCACTACTTCAGGTATGCAAAAAACAGAGGGGAGAACAGGCATGGAAGGAATGGCACGAGGCGAACTGGCTCAGCGGACCGGCTTGAGCATGGCAACTATCCGCTACTATGAGGACAGCGGCATTCTGCCCGTCCCCGAGCGGTTAGCAAATGGCTGCCGGATCTACTCCGAGGATTATCTGGTAAAGATTCCGGCGGATAAGGAGTAGACGGTTATCTCGTCAGCAGCTGTGTACGATAAGAAGGTCTTGTTCTTGCGTAGTGATACAGGTTCCCGGCAAGCAGTCCCACAAATAAGTAGATCAAACCGCCGAAGTATGCATACACCATAGCCCCCGCAACAGCGCACAGGATACCGAAAATAATTTGATCTTTATACTTGGCCGGTGAGGTAGGCGGGTCCGTAAGCATAAACAGGGCAAAGAACAGGCTGGCATTGATATAAGGAATCCTCAGGGCATCTGTGGCGTCACCGAACTGGAATATTCCCATGATCAGCAGCAGGACGAAATATGTGCCGAGAAAGGAAAAGACCAAAGGGAATTTATTCACACGCTTAGTCACCAGATAACCGCCTATTACAGGGAAAATCAGGCTCCAGGCCGGAAGGTCGCCGAAGGCCCCCCACCAGCTCTGTCCGGTTTGAAAGAGCAGGCTGGATAACAGCAGGCCGAGAGCCGCCGGATTGAAAATGGCTTTTTTCTTATTCACAAACACATATTTCGGTACAATGGCGAGCAAGGCAGTTGCAGCGACAATGATCCATGAAGCACTTGTGCTTAGGATCAGAGCGACGATAAGTCCTGTGATGACGGCGCTATAGGGAGGAGTCCGTTTCTTTTTGACCAGAGAAGTGCCTAGCATGTCAGCGGCGACGGATACACTGACGGCAATGCCTGCGTTAACTACGCCTTTAATATCCATTGTTCCGGCTGAAGCCAGCAGGACATAGGCAAGCATGCATAGGATGACATAGCCTTTTGGTGTTTTGATCCATTGTTTAACTTTCAATGTCTATCCCTCCAAGCGTAACTGTTGTTAAATCGGAAGTGATAAAGAGTGCCTTGAGATTCACCTGCTCAATGAACGCTGTCCCATGCTTCACCCCTGACAAGAAGCTCGCTGTCGAGAAGGCATCTGCCATCATGGCATAAGGGGCAATTACACTGCAGCTAACCATTTCATGCGGGGATTGCTTGCTGCCCGGGTCGATAATATGATGAGTTTCCGGGTGGATAGAGCTTCTGCGTTCATAGCTTCCGGAAGTGCAGATAGCTTCATTTGAAAGTTCAACCGTGTGGATGATTTGTTCCTGATGCACAGGATGCTGAATACCGATCGTCCACTTGCTCCCGGTTTCAGCGAGGCCTCCGGCATACAAGTCGCCCCCGGCATTGACGACAAAACCATCAAAAGCTTGCAGCTCATGTGCGGCTAAATCAATGGCAAAACCTTTGGCAACCGCTCCTAAATCAATGACCAGCGGCTTCTGTAAATATAGCGTATGCTTCTCCTCATCCAGGACAATATCCCGGTAGGAGGCGGAAGCAGAGGTGAAGTTGTGAATCGCTTGCTGAGTCAAGTAATGCTCATTAAAACCCAGGTTCTCCAGCGCTTGCCCCACGGTGGGATCAAATAAGCCATCCGTCCATTCAGCCACCTCCAGGGCAAACTTCAGCGGCTCAAATAAAAACGGGCTAACCGGCACAGGGGTCTGAATCTGCCGCGTAGCCTGCATCAGCTCACTATCCGGGCTAAACCGGCTGCAGGCCTGCTCAACCTTGCGAAAGGCTTCGAAGGCCCGATCCAGGGCCGCGGCGGCGGCTATATCCTGTGCTCTACCGGTAATAACCTGGATCTCGACGGTGGTATCCATAAACAATTTTGTTCTCTTCATGTTACCCTCCGTTAAGCGTTCAACGCTTGGTCAAGCGCATTTTGAATAGCGTCCCTGAACGCCCTGGTGCTATAGGTTGCGCCTGATACATTGTGCACCTTAGCGCTCTGATTCTGTATAATCTCTTGGGGTAGTCCGGCTATATAGTCTTGGGAGTAACGCATTCTGTAATCACTGATTTCTACGCCCGTAATTTTATCATTCTTAATGCTCACCGCTACCTGAACGGACCCCCGCCGATTGTTTCCTGCGCCGTAGAAGGTTCCGTTTATATATTTGCTTTTGACCGTAGGCGCGGGGGTGGGGGTTGCAGTCTTGGGCTTAACCTTTGTGCTGGCCGGCTTGCTGGTCGGTTGGCTAACATTAACGCTGACCTGACTGCCCGCCGGTTGGCTATCCAGCTTGCTGCCCTGATTGCCGGATGAACCGCTGACCTGGCTGTATGGTACGGGCTGCTGAATAGCCGCCAGTGTGTCCGTTGTGAAATAGCCTGCAGTGTAGATCGCTCCAATGGCTGCGGAACACAGGATGACCCACTTGCTGTTCATCTTTGCCATATCGATTATCCCTCCAATAGAATGCTTGTGTGAATAATTTAAGTATAAGAAGGGATTATTGAAATTTTCTTAAAATATAAGAAAGTATAAGTTTCACCCGATACTTTATCCTTATATTTCTCGCTGAAACAGATACCGTCCTTTTGAGGACGGCGCAGCCGTTTCTACTTGAAATGACACAGCCGGAGAGCAGGCTACAGCTTCTTGGGGAAAATGAGCTGGAACTCCGTTCCGCTCCCCTCCTGGGAGGTGACATGAATCGTCCCTTTATGGGCAAGCACGATCCATTCGGCGATAGACAGGCCAAGACCTGTTCCGCCTTCGGTGCGGGACCGGCTTTTATCCCCGCGATAGAAGCGTTCGAACACATGTGGAAGATCGTCCGGGCTGATTCCGCAGCCGCTGTCTTTCACAAGGACTCGGACAGAGTGAGGGGAATTGTGGCAGGTCAGCTTGATGAAGCCGTTCGGCGGTGTGAACTTCAGCGCATTATCCAACAAAATAATAATCAACTGCCGCAGGCGGTTGTCGTCACCCTCGATTTCGGCGGGCTGGAACTGGGAACGGATCTGAATGGACCTCATTTCAGCCAAAAGCTCAAACTGCTCGGTGATCTCTTGGAGGAGAAGATGCAGCGGAACCGGGGCGGTGTGAATCTGTAGCTGGTTGGAGTCTGTTCTTGCCAGGGTCAGCAGATCGTCAATCAGCCGGCCCATGCGTTTGCTTTCTTTTAGGATCAGCGCAATGTTCTGGCTCTCTTCTTCAATGGTGTGCTGCGGATGACGGAACAACAGCTCGGTGCGGGTCAGAATCACGGCAGTTGGCGTGCGCAGTTCATGGGAGGCGTCTGCAACAAACTGCTGCTGCTTGTTCCACGACCGGCGAATCGGCACAAGGGCATGTCCCGCCAGGAAGAAGCCGATGAGTACCGAAAAGAGTACACCCGCAGCGCAGCCTATGACAAGGTCCATGCGGAGGGAGTCCAGCATTTTGTTCTCCTCTTCCAGATTCCTGACCACAACCACATAAGCGACATGAGAGGCTGCGAAAGAGCCAGCCGTTTCTCTAGAGGCATTAGCAAAACCCAAAGTCAGATAATCCCGGCCGTCACCAGTCTTCACAGTCTGTAATGCCCCCCCAGCGGCAGCATCCTTAAATCTCTGGGCCTCTTCACTTGTGAAGTCATGCTTCGGATATTGTATAATCAACTTTCCTTGCCCGTCCCAGAAGAAATAGGAGGTCCTCCGGTCGGCATCCGGTTCGGGATGATCTTCTTGAAGCATTTGGTCGATGGATGCATTTTTCATAGTTTTGGCTGTATTCAGAATAGCTTCATCTGCTTCGTGAAATAACCGATAGCGGAGCTGAGTATATAGGGCCAAGCCCGATACAAGTAAAATCAATACAAGGATTGCCGAATTCAGCAGCACCAACTGGCGGCGGGTTTTACTGAACATGATCTTCTCCCTTCAGCAGATACCCCACTCCGCGGATCGTCTTCAGATAGAGGTCGCCTCCATAGGGAGCCAGCTTCTTGCGCAAATGATGGACATAGACATCCACGGCAGAGGAGGCCGATTCCGAATCGAAACCCCATATCCGTTCGAAAATTTGCTCTCGCGATAAAATTTGATCTTTATTGCACAGCAAAAATTCCAACAGCTCATACTCTTTAGGTGTAAGCTTCAAGGCTTCCTCGCGGGCAAAGGCGTCTCTCAAAGAGGAGACCAATTGAATCTCTCCGCATGTCATATTGCCCTCCAGATTAACGGTTCCCCGGCGTCGCAACACGGCCCTTGTTCTGGCGAGCAGCAGGGTCGCGGCAAAGGGTTTAGTCACATAATCATCCGCACCGGCATCCAGTCCCTTCACAGAGTCCTCGACACTGTCCTTTGCCGTGAGCATAATGATGGGTGTCGCCACTTGCTTTTCCCGCAGACGTTTGACGATTTGAAGACCGTTCATTCCCGGCAGCATGATATCAAGTACAATAAGATCGTAGCTCCCATTCTCCGCCAAGTAGCAGCCCTCATCTCCGTTCGACGCCCCTGTTGCTTCGAAGGATTCATTTTCATAGATTTCAATGATCGCTTCTAGCAATGGAAGTTCGTCTTCAACAATTAGTATTTTCATCGGAATCACCTCTGATTTCATTCTCTTTCCATAGTATCAGCTGCAGATTAATTGTTTATTAAGAAGAGCCAATAGCAGCTTGACCTTGGAGTAGGATAACTTAAGAATCTATCCCCGTGAATCGATGATTCTCTGAATAACAGGGAATTCATGGGATCGCGTTATCCAATTTTTAAGTGCAGCGTAAGTAGGTGGAAAAAGGAAACCTAATCGCAAAAATCCGCTCCTTAAAGAAGGTTAGTTGGAATTAATATACTTATTTCGGGCTCTTTTACCGCATATTGGACAATATGGACGGATTAACTCTACTTTTTCCCACTAATGATCGATCTAGCAGGTGATTGCTTGGATTAAGTCTACTTTTTCCACTATAGACCTTGTTTCTATTGAAGGTGGACCACCTAAGCCACTCACTACTTCAGGTATGCAAAAAACAGAGGGGAGAACAGGCATGGAAGGAATGACACGAGGCGAACTGGCTCAGCGGACCGGCTTAAGCATGGCAACTATCCGCTACTATGAGGACAGCGGCATTCTGCCCGTCCCCGGGCGGTTAGCAAATGGCTACCGGATCTACTCCGAGGATTATCTGGTAAAGATGCCAAGTCCCTGGGATATTCGCTCAAAGAAATTCAGGAAGTGCTGCATATGCTCGGCCAGGACATGGATGCTGAGGCTCTTAGAGAGCTGGTCCGGGGCAAAATCATGGAAATCGACGAACGGATTGCAGCGATGCGTTCCATTCAGAAGTTGCTTGCCGGACTGCTTCAGACGCCAAATGAAGAGGTTCACGATTATCTGAAATCCTTCCATCCGGCGGACAAGGAGTAATAAGCAATAAGCAATAAGCAATAAGTCTGTTATTTGGACAGCAGCTCTTCCACCGCTACGGGGAACAATGATTTCACGATATCCAGGATGGCCTTCGCGTAGTCCTGAATTTCCTTTTGGGCATCATGCTCCAGCCGCTGGTTCAAAAAATGGGCAACGGACTGCAGGGAAGCCGTCCAATACCAACGCACGTACAGGCCGTAAGCCGCAAGGAACAGTCTGGCCTGCTCAGCGCATATGCCGTCAGCTAGAGCAGCTTCGTATTTCTGTATGCCCAACTGGACGTATTCCATAAGCTCTTGTGTATATTTCTCACCTAGCTCCCAGGCTATCAGGTCACCGCTGCCTTGTTTGGAGCTCTCCGGTGCACTTCTCCACTGTCCGGCAGATGGAATATAAAAAGCGGGTTCTTCTGTAATGTATCTGCGGCTCGATTCATTCCACGCCTCCAGGCTATCTCCGGTGCCCTCATAATGGGCTGAACCTACAACGTATTTCCACCACTGCCTGGCGACCATGAGCGGAGCATATATTTCCAGCTGGATTACGGCATGTCTGAAAGGCGAAGTGTGGCCTTCCCGTGCGAGAAACTGAATCAGCCGGATATCTTTTTCCGTCAGTGCTTCAGATTGTTTGGCATAGGATACGCGCGCCGCATTCACAACGGTCAGATCGCTGCCCATATGGTTAACCAATCGGACATAGCCCTTGTCCAGTACGTTAATATGCAAAATCATTACCCCCTAATAATAGTAAGCTCTCTAATTCTTATTCTGGAATGGGAGGGTTCTTTCCTGCAAATGGAAGTCCTACACTTATCTATTCCCAACACACATGGTATAATTTCCCTTATAGATATCCTTACTATAGAGGTGAACTTGGATGCAGCTTAGACAAATGGCCGTAGCCTTCTTATTGAATGAGCGCAGAGAGATGTTATTTCTGCAAAAGAAATCCACCAGCGCTTTTCTTCCTGGACAGCTCGTTCCCATCGGGGGGCATATGGAGGGGGAGGAGATCAGCGAACCGAAGCGGGCTTGCCTCAGAGAGATTGAGGAAGAGACAGGTCTGGCGGAACACGCGCTTGCCGGTCTGGAACTCAGGTACATTGTGCATAGAATCAAGGATGAGAGCGAAATTCGCATACAGTACATTTTTACAGGAGAGGTACAGTCTGGCAGCAGATTGATGGAGAGTGATGAGGGACGGCTGATGTGGGTGGATTGCGGTAACGTATTGAACCAGCGGGTTACAGCCTCTACCAAAGAGGTCGTACGGCACTACCTTGAAACGGGAATACATAATCATACAACGTATATCGGCACTATGCACGGCTTACAGGGACAAGCTGCAATGAGCTGGGCGGTGCTGGAAGATTGGGAAAGCAGGGGGAGTCTATGAACGGAACGGTGAGTATTTTGGGTGTGCCATTCTCCAAGCTGACGCTTAATGAGACGATCCTTCAACTAACTGAACAAATCGGGAGCCGGAGCGACAGGCTGTTTCATCTCATTACCGCCAACCCGGAAATGAAGGAGAAGTAAGGATGAAGCAAGAGAACAGCAAACCAATATTGCAGCTCGTTTCGCTAATTTCAACGGGAGCAGAGGATTTTGTCAGAGATGCTTTTGCCAAACAGAAGGTAACGGTTGTGTACCATGAAGAGTCCGGGGATAATCAGGGTGTGTTCTGTTTGGCAGAGGATGACGATTGCGTCATTGCTTATGCTGCTTTTATTCGAACGGACGGGATCGGCTCATTGTTGAAAGTGATAGAAGACAGTATTAAGCCGTACATAGCAGAAGAGTGCAGAGAATTGTGCTGTAATGTATACGGTGGAAATAAAGAAATTATTGAATGTATAAGATCGCTTGGTTTTACCTCGGATATGGAGGGGTATCAGTTCAAGTATGACTTATCCTCTCCAGGCTCATTGGATGAAACTTCTGTATTGTGGGAGCAGGGGTTCACACCGGATATGCTGGAGCCGTTTATTGTTTTATTTGACGGGGCCTATCATCAATTACTTCAAGACAATGGATGGGAAACAGACCGGTACCGAAAGGACCCTGAGCACTTTCTGAGAGCACTTACCCGGTATGAGTCGGCCGGGGGAGTCCGATCCTTTTGGCTGCAGAGTCAATTGGTTGGGGCGTATATTTCGGAAGGTCAATATATCCGTGATGTCGTTGTTGCTCCTGAATTTCAGAACCGGGGATTTGGGCGAATCCTCCTGCAGAGCTGTGTTAACCGTATGAGCAGTTTGCTGCCAGGGGGACCTATCTATTTGCGGGTGGCAGCAAGCAACCAGGGGGCTAAACGGTTCTATGAAAGAAATCATTTCGTGGAATGCTGTTATTTTGCTGAGCACACCTATCCCCGTCCAGATTGCTGAGAGAGGAAGGAGAGATGTCTAATGATCCGATTGTGTGAGAAGAAAGACGAGGAGAACATGTACCGGATTATCAACGATGCCGCTAAGGCATACCAGGGGGTTATTCCGGAGGACCGGTATCATGAACCTTATATGAGCAGAGCTGAACTCGATCACGAAATGAAGGATGGAGTCGTTTTTTGGGGATTTGAAGACAATGGAGAACTGTGCGGTGTGATGGGAATTCAGGATAAAGGCGAGGTAGCCTTGATCAGACACGCCTATGTTCGAACGGCCCAGCGCCAAGGCGGCATAGGGACAAGACTGCTTACGCACATCATAGAACGTACAGATAAGCCCATCCTGATCGGTACGTGGGCAGCGGCAGATTGGGCAATTTCCTTTTACACTAAGAATGGTTTCAATCTTGTGCAGCCAGACGAGAAAAGAAATCTGCTGAACCAATACTGGAATATTCCGGAGCGCCAGATCGAAACGTCTGTTGTTCTAAGCAATAAAGGCTGTTAGAGGTAAGGAGATCTTATGCTAGAAGGCCTTAATGTATGGCATAAGCGGCATATTCGTGGATGGCGTGGGGAAGAATATCCTTTCGAAAAAGGAGGGAGTACCATCAAAAAACCACTGTTATGGATTTGTGTCCTGCTGCTGGCAGCTATATTCCCAGTGGCCGTACAAGCCGCACCCCCAGAGAGTAAGTATCCTTGCAGTCTCATACTGAGTGCCAAAGAAAATATGCCGGTCAACGCCAAAGGTGTAGCTCTGGTTTATCGTGTACTTAGGGATGTCGGAGGTGAGCGGACAAGCTTGAGCATTCACGCCCAATACTTACCGGAGCCAGCCTCCCTAGGAAATTACGACAGGTATGAGGGATTTGCTCAAGTGGCGGGTGAGATCAGCTGGCGATTCCCTTTGCATCCGGCTCCTGCAGGAACGGAGAATCCAACCTGGGCTGGCCGGATTGATGATATCACAGGTCCGCTGGAGCGTGCTTCCGTACAGGTCCGTCTATCCAACTCTACAACGAATACCCTGGGTCCCATCGTTCTGGAGAGTGTTATGAGCAAGTGTAATTGATGCTAATATTGCTACTCGATAAGTAAAGCATGCAGGGAGAAGCAGGAGAATTTTCCACTTCGGGCGAATGTACTCTACATCATGTCCAAGTCTGGGGAAAAGAGGTTGTGCCATGTCCCGAAGCTTTCAGGTTGTACTAAAAAAGGTAGTCGATCACTCCTATGCGATTGAGATTGGTGAGCGGCTGTTTGATTCGCTGATTGAGGATTTACAGCAGGGGCTAGTGCCGAATGTAAGTAAATATGCGATTATTACGGATTCCACGGTGGAACCGCTCTATGGGCGGCCTTTGCTTGAACGGCTGCGTCAAAACGGTTTGGAGGCGGACTTGTTTTCTTTTCCGGCGGGGGAGACCTCGAAAACCCGGGAAACCAAGGCCCTGCTGGAGGATCAGCTGCTGCACCGCGCTTATGGGCGGGACTCCTGCATCATCGCCGTGGGCGGCGGAGCTGTGATCGATCTGGCCGGATTTCTGGCCGGGACCTTTGGTCGGGGAGTACCGAGCCTGAATTATGCAACCACCCTGCTGGCTGCAGCGGATGCGTCGGTCGGCGGCAAAACGGGTGTGAATACGCCGGTGGCCACGAATCTGATCGGTGTGTTTCACCAACCGCGCAAGGTATACATAGATTTAGCCGCTTGGCGCACCCTTCCGGCCCGTGAATTCAGAAGCGGCTTGGCCGAAACCATCAAGCATGCCTGCCTGGGGGATGCCGGTTTTTTCAGCGATCTGGAGGAGAATCTGGGCAAGGTCATATCGGATCGCGGGCAGCTGGTGCTTGATGCCGGAGTTTGTGAGCGGATTGCGCTGGCCAACTGCCGGATCAAATACGAAGTAGTGGAGCAGGACGAGCATGAGAGCAATCTGCGGCAGATTCTGAATCTGGGCCATACGGCCGGCCGGGCGCTCGAAGCAGTAAGCGGTTATACGCTGCTGCATGGAGAGGCCGTTGCGGTGGGACTGGTGATCCAGGCGAAGCTGGGAGTGAAGCGCGGGTACATGACCGAAGAACAGGCAGAGCGCGTCATTGCACTGCTTAAGAAGGCAGGATTACCGACGGACATTCCAGATCAGGTCTCGAACAGACAACTGATGGACAAGATGTATACGGATAAAAAAGTGCGCAGCGGCCGCATCCGGTTTGTGTTCCAGGACGGTATCGGGGCGATGAAGCGTTTTGCAGACGGCTCGTATTCGGTTCCGGTTGAGGAAGCAGAGGTTATGGAAGTGCTGGAAGAGATGCGTCAATTGTAGGAAATGAGCCCAAAGCAAAGGCAGGACCCGGCAGCATTCATAGCTGCCGGGTCCTGCCCGTTTTTATTAGATACTGCTCTACTCCAATTATTCCCGGCTTCTAATTATTTGGCAGATACCGATTTGTACCAATCGTTAACTTCCTTCGTGATTTGATCGCCGCCGTTAGCTTTCCAGTTGGTAACGAATTCGTCAAATGCATCAACCGGCAATTTGCCGTAGATGATTTTGTTGAAGGTTTCCATCTCGGACTGGCGTAGCAGATTCCACTTGGAGACCATGGTCGGTGTAGCTGCACCTGTGAAATAGTTTTGCTTGCGGATATCTTTCTGTGACATTACGATCTTGGCGGCTGCCCAGTTTTCCGGCTTGCGGAACTCAGCCATTTGTTTCTCATAAGGGGTTACCGGTTTTTCGCCGTCTGCCAGCTTAACGAGTGTTTTCATGTACAGATCAGGAATACGGGCCGGACCGGTCAGGAACGGGAACTCATTGTTGAAGTCCTTAATCTTGTCTTTATCGCTGGTAGGCTGGCCATCAATGATATCCCAATCGTAGCCTTTGGCAAAGCCGTATTCATATGGGCTGCCTGCGGCCGGATTCGCCACGTTATCGAGCAAATAGTTATAGTACAGGAAGATAGCTTCCGGATGCTTGGCATCTTTATTGATCATGATACTGGCATTTACACCGGAATTCTGCCATTTGGTGCCGATCTTGCCATCAGGTCCTGCAGGGATAGGGTAGGCTTTGTACTTAGATCCCGGTACATTCTTGAGCAGATCGGGAGCGGGCCAGTCTGGGACCCATTGGGCTCCCGGCAGAATGCCTGCCGTGCCTTTGGTCCAGCTCTCAGCGGATTTCGCTTCATCCCACAGAGCGGAGTCGGCATGGATATAGCCTTTATCCATCCATTCCTTCAGCTTTGCAAGGGCTTGCTTGGCACCCGGGTTCACAGAACCATACTCCAGATTGCCATTCGCATCCATGTTCCATTGCTCCTCGATGGTTCCGTAAGCTCCGAATAGCCAGTCGAGCGAGCCCATCCAGGTGTTTGTGTTATTTTTCAGCGAAATGGCCAGTGGATACACTTTATCGGGAGCCAGACCGTCAGGGTTCTGGTTCTTGAATTTGTCCATGATATTGTCTAAGTCGGCAATAGTCTTGGGTGCCTTAAGATTCAGCTTCTCCATCCAGTCCTCACGGAGCCAGAGCAGGGTATCGTCATTGTCAGTATATTCCATGATCGGCATATTGTATTTCTTGCCGTCTCTCATGAAAGGATACCAGAGCTCAGGGTGTGCAGCAGCATGGTCTTTCAGTGTCTTGTTGGCGTATTTGTCAAACAGATCATCAATCGCAATGAACTGGCCGGAATCAATCAATTGATTAGTCAGCACCGGATTGGTAGGTACGGATACGAAATCCGGAAGCTTCTCGCCCGAGGAGATCGCTAGCTGAAGCTTTTGCCGGTATTGGTCGTCATTCGCGGGATACCAGGTATCTTTATGCTTGATTCCCAGAGTCTCCAGCATCCAGCGGTCATGTACATTGTTTTCCTTCGTGTCGCCATGGGCGTACTTCTTCGGCATAAGTACTGAACTGATCTCAATCGGCGGATCGTATTTGCCTTTGGCGAAGGCAGCGTCGGCTTCAGAGGTAGTTGCACTATTGGAAGCGGCATTGTCTTTGGGTGCCTTCTCATTGGATGTTCCGTTACAGGCTGTAAGTGTGACGAGAGCTGTGACAGCGAGCAACGAGCCTAATTTTTGGAATGTATTCATTCATCATGTCCCCCTACTGTGTATGATGCTTACATGTGTACTGTACCAACTTTGAGGGGAGGGCATCTATATGAGTTTCTTAGTTTTGATAGGACTCTATCATGCTATTTTTTCCCGTCCCTGTATTCCTGCGGTGTCACTCCAAACTGGCGTTTGAATACTTTGATGAAGTAGGCGGGGTCCATGTAGCCTATGTCCGTGCTGATTTCATACACCTTTTTACCGGTAGTCTTCAGCATATGACAGGCCCGGTCCATACGCAGGCGTGAGATATATTCGCTGATGCCTTCACCTGTTTCGATCTTGTAAATTTTGGATAAATGAGTGGGATGCAGATTGACATGGTCTGCCAGGACCCGCAACGAAACATCCAGATGCAGATTCTTATCCGTAAACTCCTGGATCTTCTTCACGTAGAGGGAACGGATGTCTTTGATTTCGCTTGAGGTTCCCTCTTTCAGCTTGCCAAGCACGCTCAAGGACCATACTCTGAGCTTGTTGATGGAAGAAAAGGCTTCCCCGCTCTGCAGCTCTTCAATATCTGTCCCCAGCAGCTTCCCGAGTGTATGTCCATTCCGGTGTGCCAGGTTGGAGAAGGCCGCCGAGATTAGGAATCCGGCCTCCATGCAGTGCTCCCAGGATTCAGGCCATTTCTCATCCAGTTCTGCACATACATCCATCAGCTTGGCCTCGGCGGCTTCCCAATGCCCGGATTCCAGCAGATGAATCAGGGAAGGAGGCGTGTAGAGGGCATCCAGCGGTCCTTGCTCTGCTTGTTCGCCGGGTTCACTGACCCGCATAACGAATTCCCGCTCATCCCCGACAATCTGACGGAAGTAGGCCGAGGCCTGGCGGAACCGGTCATACAACTGTTCAGGGAACTTGAACCATTCTGTGATCACTATAGACAGCGACCCTTTCAGGAATTGTTTTACCTTGTACTGGAGCTGTACAGACAGCTGCTCCAGAAGGCCTTCTGTCCCCAGATCTGCTGCCCGTTTCTTCAGCTGAAGCAGAAAGACCAGATATCCATGCTCTTCCTTGACGCCCCAGACCTCCATGAACTCACCAATAATCTCTTCCGCCATATTAATGACTGCATATTCAATGAGCGGCTGTCCGTTATTCTTATACTGTCCGAATTCTTCCTCCAGCCTGACAAGCATCAAGGCGCAGTCCCCCTGGCTGAAGGGGAGACCGTAGCTCCTCAGCTTGCGTTCCCATTCGTCGGCTGGCAGCCGCTGCCCCTGCAGAGCACTCAGAAGCAACTGGCCGCGCAGCAGCGGCAGGTTCTCTCTCAGCGTATATTGGGTCCGCTCCAGGGAGCTGACCAGCTCCCACTCCGCATTCAATTGATCAATTGCCGTTTGGACGGCACCCAGTAATTCAGGGTCTGTCGGAGGCTTAAGCAGATAATCCACTGCACTGTGCTGAATGGCAGTTTTGGCGAATTCGAAGTCCGAATGCCCGGTTAAGATGATGCATTTGATTTTCTTGTCCCGTCTCCGGATCCGTTCTATCAGTTCAAGTCCCGTCATTTCAGGCATCTGAATATCTGAGATCACAATATCTATAGGGTGCGTTTCGATGATCTGAAGCGCCTCGGTAGCGGAATATGCCTTGTGTACTTGTTCGATTCCCAGTGTGTGCCAGGGTTTGGTCATGGACAGGTTATCTACCCAGTGGGCTTCGTCGTCAACGATGATCATTTGCATGCTGTGTGTCTCCTTGTTGGTTAGTGTACAGGTGATACTCTTCCTGAGCTGGAATCTCCCAGATGATCTCTGTCCGGAAACCGCCTAGCGGTGATTCCCTGAAATACAGAAAGGATTGATTACCGAACTGGTGAATAAGCCGCTGATTCGTATTCCAAAGGCCGCAGCCCATTTCCTCGCGCAGCGGCTCCCGCATCTTCCGGTTAAGTGCTTCCTGCTGGTCCTGGCTCAGGCCCGGCCCATCGTCGTCAATATACACCCGGCAGAAGCCTTCGGTAGTCTCGCCGGTGATTCTGATTTCACCGGAGCTGTACGATTTTCCGACCCCGTGGATAACCGAGTTCTCCACAATGGGCTGCAGCAGGAGACGCGGGATAGACTGTTTTAGCATCTCTTTGGGGATATCAATATGATAATCAATTCGGCCATTGCGCAGCTTTTGAATATCCAAATAGTTAACCAGCAGTTTGACTTCGTCGTCCAAGGTGGCTGTATCCCGCTCCATCCGGGTAGTATAGCGATAGTAAGCGCTTAAGTTATAAGCCATCGATACAACGGCTTCTTCATCCTTCATTTGGGCCATATTGATAATATATCCCAGGCAATTGTAGAGGAAATGCGGATTAATCTGAGCTTGAAGCTGCTTCAGGGTAGCCTCACGGGCACGGATTTTTTCGTTGAAGACATTTTCAATCAGGTCCTGAATCTGATGAGACATATCATTGAACCGGTGGAAGAGAAACGAAAATTCGTTTTGATCGTCGGAGTGGAGGCGCACAGTGTAGTCGCCCCGCTGCACACGTCTAAGCCCTTTGATGAGCTTCTTGATAGGCTGTTGAACGTTCCGGTACAGCAGAATGGAAGCCGAGATTCCAACAACAAAGAGCAGAAGCATGGATACATAGAATAAATTACGGCTGCCGGATATAGGCCCGAGAATACGGTCAAGCGGTACAACGTCAACCAGATACCAATCCAGATTAGTGGACTTCACCGAGCTGACCAGATAATTTTTATTCTCCAGTTTCACTACATGCTGCGTGCTGTTGTCCGGTGAATGCTCATTCAGATAAGTAATCAAATCACCGGTTAGGCGCTGGTCCGCACTGCGGTTCAGGATCGGCTTATCGCCTTTGTGATAGAAGAACGGGTCCCCTTGTCCCCCTGCCTTATACGTATCCAGCATATTCTGGATATTCTCATAGCTGAAGCTGGCTTCAACGACCAGATCACTTCCCGTAAACGTACCCTGCGGAGCAATAGAATCGCTATAGAACCAGTAAAAAGCCTTGGTTTTCCCCGGATAGCCGGATTGGCCGTCGCTGTATGTCCATTTGCCGCTCATATTTTGCTTCAAGTAGTGTTCATCATAACCTGTAGGTTTATCGTAATTGGAAATGACATCCTTGTTCTGCTGGGAATATACAGCGTATCGGGAAGGCCAGATATCCGTTAACCCGGACTGGAGCATCATCTTCTCCTGAATGACATAACGGGTCTGCATATGGTCGTAACGGTCTTCCCACATATTCAGGCCATTGAATTTCCTGACATTCGGATCTTTCGAGAATACCAGGCTGAAATCCATCATCTGGTTGATCCGTGAATCGATTTGACTGGATAAAAAAGTGAGCTGTTTGGTATTGGATTCCTGGAGCTCTTTACTGACTACATCGTAAGTGACGTTATTGGAATACGTATACACGATGATGATCGGCACAAACAGCACAATGATCAGACTGTTCATTTTGGCGAACAAACTAAATCTGCTCCAGGATTTTTCCTTAGCGAAGTTAATAGCTTTACTTAGACCCATCTTTGTCCCCCCAGACGATGCCCTAATAAATCCCTATGCGAGCCTAACAAAGTAATATAGTCAAACCTTAGAAATGCTTGCTACTATTTATATCAGAGATTCATACAACACACAAAATAATTTTTTGAAAGCGGGAGAGAGCGATGGAAGCTAACACTATACAGCAGGTGAATCCTGGAAAAACGCCGCGCTTATCGAGGAAAAAAGGGTATAAGCAGCCGTGGGTGCTCCACTTTATGGTGCTGCCGGCGGCCGTTATGGTGTTTATTTTTTCTTATGTTCCCATGGGCGGAATTCTAATGGCCTTTCAGGATTATAAGCCGGCGCTCGGATTCGCTGATTCTCCTTGGGTGGGACTCAAACATTTCGAATACATGTGGCAGAACGATTACTTCCTGCAGATTACATGGAACACCTTGTTCTTCGCCTGCTCCAAAATGGTGATGAACCTGATTATCCCGTTCTTCTTCGCCTTACTGCTGAATGAGGTCAGAAAGATGGCGCTCAAACGAACCATTCAGACGCTTGTCTATTTGCCGCACTTTTTATCCTGGGTTACCCTGTCGGGGATTCTGATTGATATGCTTGCCCAGACGGGCCTTATCAACCAGTTCATCTCCAGTGTTTTCGGCGTGAAGCCGATTTTCTTCCTGGGTGACGGCAACTGGTTCCGGTTCACGATCATTTTCAGTGATGTCTGGAAGGAATTCGGGTTCAACATGATTATCTTCCTGGCCGCACTGTCCGGCATTAATCCCTCCCTGTATGAAGCGGCGGAAGTGGATGGGGCAGGGCGCTGGAAACAGACGATTTATATTACCATTCCGGCGTTGATTCCGATTGCCATCGTGGTGGCAACCCTGGCGCTGGGCAACGTGCTGAATGCGAACTTCGACCAGGTGTTTAACCTCTATAGTCCTTTGATCTATCAGCAAGGGGATATTATTGACACCTTTGTCTACAGAGAGGGCCTGCTCAGCGGACAGTTCAGCTTTGCCACTGCGGTGAATCTGTTCAAGTCGGCGATAAGCCTAATCTTGATCGTGATCTCCTATCGTCTGGCATACCGGTTTGCCGGCTACAGAATCTTTTAGAAAGGATGACATCCTATGTATCACAAAACGGTGTCTTACCGCATATTCAGCGTATTCAATAATGTCTTCCTGACGGTTATTTCCGTGCTGTGCCTGCTTCCGTTATATCACTTACTGATGGTATCAGTCAGTTCGACGGCTCCGGCCAATGCCGGGCTGGTGACCTTTTGGCCGATCGGATTCACCCTTGAAGCCTATGCAAAAACATTTAACAACAGCAACTTTCTCTCCGCCCTGTGGGTGTCTGTAGAACGGACCGTGCTGGGAACGGCGCTTGCTCTGGTTGTGAATACCATTGCTGCATACGCGCTCTCCAAGGAAACCCGTGTATTCCGGGCCCGCAATATTTATCTCTGGTATTTTGTCGTCACCATGCTGTTCAGCGGCGGTCTGATTCCCGGCTACATTCTGATTCTGAAGCTTGGGCTGATGAATTCCTTGATGGCACTGATCCTACCGGGACTGGTGGCTGTGTTCAATATTATCCTGCTGCTGAACTTCTTCCGTACGGTGCCCAAAGATCTGGAAGAAGCCTCCTTTATTGACGGGGCAGGGCAGTTCCGCACCTTTTATAGCGTATATTTGCCAGTGTCCCTGCCGGTTCTTGCCACGGTATCCTTGTTCATTATGGTCGGACATTGGAATTCATATTTTGACGGGATTATCTATATCAAGGATGCCTCTAAGCTCCCGCTGGCGACCTTTATGCAAACGATTATCGTGCAGGCCGACATGTCGAAGCTCGATCCGACCGCCGTTGCCAATCTGTCGCAGCGGACCATCCGGGCGTCACAGATTTTTATAAGCGCCTTGCCGATTTTGATGGTTTATCCTTTTTTACAGCGGTACTTTGTAACCGGGATTGTTGTCGGTGCTGTAAAAGAATAGCGATGCCAGGCGGCAGCATGCCAAACAGGACGTTCATCACAACGAAGCCGGTGCTCACCTTGTATAGGGGGCACCGGCTTCTTATCGCTGTTACTTATGATTACCTTGCACAGGAGGATTGACTGCAGCGCCGTTGGCTGAGACGCCCACGCCATCTGTGTACACCATTTTCCCGCCGTAATATCCGGTTCCCAGCACAAGCCCGCAAGCGACAAGAGAGACGGCTAAGTACAGCACCAGCGGAACCTTCACAAAAGCCCGCTTGCCCTTCCAGAACATTATCAATCTCCACACAACGATCAGAGAAGCTGCCCAAGCGGTCAGAGTAGCGAGCGTCTCGTGAGGCTCAATAAATGAAGTCACGCCGCGGGCATCATCATCCGGTCCGGTTGCTATAGCGACCCAGGCTCCCACTGCAGCAAGAAGCCACATCCATAACCCTCCGGCAGGATTCAAAGTGCGTTTTTTCAGGGCCATCACCAGATCATATCCAAATCCGATGAGGATCAGAGCGATAGGGAAATGTACAACAATGGGATGGATGTGGTTAAAGACTTCAGTAAACATAGTAATACCTCCATTTTCTACTTGAGTGGTTGCCTAAGGATTCGCTGGGTTTCAGGAAGGATGACCGTAAATGTGCTCCCCTGATGAAGGGTGCTGGTTACGACGATTCTGCCGCCGTGCCGGCTGACGATCTCGTGTGCAATGGCGAGTCCCAGTCCGGTGCCGCCATGCTCTCTTGTGCGGGCTTGATCTACCCGGTAGAACCGTTCGAACAAGTGGGGAAGATCCTCCTCGGGAATCCCGCAGCCCGTATCCTGAATGATTACATTCACAGTGCCGTTGTCATTCCGGGAAAGCCCCAGCGTGACTGTGCCTCCCTCCGCAGAGTATTTGATTGCATTGTCCAAAAGAATATAAAGCAGCTGATCAATCTGTTCACTGTCGCCCAGACAGGTAAAGGTATCTTCCGTGTTGCCGATATGGAGCTGCAGCTGCACAGTTTTCTCTTGAGCCACCAGCTGCATTCTTGCGGCTGCAAAAGAAAGGCTATGCTTCAGGTCGAATAACTCTCGTCTCATCTGCTGCAGAGGGGAATCGTTTCTGGCCAGCGTGAGCAGTTGTCCGGTTAAACGTGTCATGCGCTGTATTTCTTCTTTCATATCCTGGAGCACCGTCTGATGGACCGGTGAAAGCTTGTGCTGTTCCTCTTCCAGAATGTCCACCGACAGCTGAAGTACACTTAGGGGTGTCCTTAGCTCATGGGAGGCGTAAGCGGTGAACTTTTGCTGCCGGATAAACGCATGGTTGAGGGGAAGCATAGCCCGGCCGGCTAGTATATATCCTATAATTGTGGCCACCGCCAGGAGGAGAAGCGTGATCCCGATGAGGAGCAGCCTCATCTCCTTCAATAAATGCTCCTGTTTGCTCACCTCTTCCCCGAGCAAGAGAAACGGATGTTCTTCATCACCTGTCATCACACGCAGTACCGCATAATTCGTCCTGTTGTTACCCGAAGAGATGCTCAGATGAATGTAGCTTTTACTCCCTTGGGCATCCAGCAGCTTCTGGAAGGAAGGCTTGAGCAGCAGGTTATTCCCCTCTGGCGAATGAACGAAGATCGTCCATGAAGGATCTGTAATGACTGCAAATTGGTCACTTTGCAGATATTCCCATTCCATCCGGTGGCTGTCCGTCTGGCGCTGCTCCCGGATTTCCTCCTTATCCTGCGGCCCCGGTGAATGATTACGCCATTCGTTTACGGCCTTTTGCCCGGCGGACTCCAGATTATGCCTCTCATCCCTGTGCATCACATCGGTCAGTACCCAATAGAAGGAAGCCGCCATGATGAGCAGAATCAATCCAATCATAGTGCTGTAAAAGATGGTTAATTGCCTGCGGGTGTTAGGTATCATCATGGACAGCTCCGGTATCTACCAGGCGGTAGCCTCTTCCGTGCACACTCCTGATCAATTTCACAGGGAAGGGGTCATCGACTTTTTTGCGCAGCAGCTTGATCACCGCATCCACCGCATTCAGAGTAACATCGGCATTGTTACCCCATACATAATTAAGAATCCGCTCTCTGGACAGAACCTCATTGGGGTGACGGGCGAAAAACTCCAAAAGCTGAAACTCGCGGTTAGTCAGGGTGAAGGTAACCCCGGCACGTTCTGCTTCCTGTGTGGCCGGGTTCAGCCGCAGGCCGCTGACCGCATACTGGTTCACATAACCCTGGGTTTGTTTTCTGCGGTCCAGGGACGTAATACGGGCCAGTAGTTCTTCAAAGGCGAAAGGCTTGATCATATAGTCATCCGCTCCGGTAAGCAGTCCGCTGACGCGGTCCTCGATCTCGCCGCGTGCCGTCAGCATCAGAATGGCCGTGTTGTCATTCAGTCGGCGCTGCTGCCTGCATAGTTCAAGGCCAGTTTTGCCGGGAAGCATCCAGTCCAGAATGTAGAGATCGAATTCTGCAGAGGAAAAGAACAGTTCCGCTTCATCCGAGTTGCGGGCCCATTCTGCCAGATGGCCTGCAAGCTGCAGTTTATATTGGATCATATACCCGAGTTTGGTATCGTCTTCTACTAATAGAATACGCATGGTTGCCTCCTCAGCCGCTCTTTATAAGGCTCATTATATCCCGTAATAATGAAAAAATAATGAAATCATTGCAGACATCAAAAGGAGCAGCGTGCATGACCACGCTGCTCCAACAATAGTATTAGAGTACTTAGGGGATTGGATTCATACTCCCCAATGACTCGACTGCAAATACAGGCACGTACTGCTCCCCTGTATCGGTTCCTACATAATCGAATCTATACTGGAATTGGCCGGTTGCCAAGGCGGGACCCGTAACCGTACCCACATTTCCTTGCAGGGCCAGGAAGCGCCCATTCGCGCTTGCTACGGGTCTGCCGTTGGAATCGATATAAATATCAACCTTCAGGACAACGGTCTCCAGGGGGTGAAGCTCCAGCTCAGAAGCGTCCACAAGCGGATACTCCTGGTAGATTTCAGAGAACTGGTAGACTCCATTCGTCTGCCGGAATATGGCAGTCCGGCCCTCCGAACCGTCTCCCATATCTGCATTGGTGACACGGATGGAAGCATCGTCCGGTTGGAACTCGTAGCTGTTGCCGGCAAACGAGAAGAGCAGGGAGATTCCTTCAGGCCTGATGGTGTAGGCCGTGAAAGAGGTCCGCCCGTCTTGGCGGCTGCCTGCGGCGACTACCACCGGCACTTCAGAATAGACGGACAATGGGTCATCAAAAGCAAGGCTGCGGAGACTTTCAAAGCCGGGTATCGGATCTCCGGTCCGTGTAGTTACGGTGCCGTCATTCCTTAAATCCGCATAGTAGAGGCGTCCGCTGCTGTCTGTTCCGGTTACGGCAAGCTTTGCGCCGTAACGCCCGCTGACGGAAACAACATGCGTATACTTACCAGGCTCCTCTCCGCCGGGCAACATGCGGACGGGTTCGGCAATGTTCCACGCAAGCTGTGCTGCGGAGATTTCAGCACCCGTGTCCTGAAGCTGGGCCAGGTCGCTGTAGCGCTGAATGGCCTCCGCGTACCCGCCGCTGCGTACCAGCATCGCGGCGCTTCGGAGCAGCTTAGAGGTGGTACTGTCAATTAGAGTCAGCACCTTCGAGGCAGCAAGGCCAGCCGAGGCGGCATATTTGCGGTACGCTGCAGCATGCGTAGAGAAGGCGGCAATCTGATCGCCGTCTACATCCTTACGCAGAATGAGCTTGGCGCTCATTTCAATCTGGCTGGCTACCCAGGGAGCCGTATAGCTGTGGCTGCTATAGGCATCGGTAAGGGATAAAGCGTAATCCAGCATGGGGGAGAAGCTGCCTGCCGCAGCAAGCGCCTTGAGCTGGGCGGTGTCATGCGCTTTGAACTGTGTGGCCAGCAGATCTTTTTTGGCATCAGCTCCGCCTAGATACACATCGGGAATTCTCAGCAGATTCCATTTGAAGCTGTCTCCGTCATTATCGGTGCTGCTGCCGCGCTGGCTTGCCGCCAGTTCGGCAAGAAACTGCGCCTTGAACTGCTGAAAACCTGTCCCCAGCCGATCCGAAATGCCTGAATCTCCTGACAGCTGGCGATAATAGGTTTCATAGGGTCCGCTTGGTTTCATATATTGGCTCTTCAGACTCAGCAGAGAGGCATAGCTCTCCATAAAACCGCCAAAATCCTTGGTCGTCAGCTGGTCTTCAATCTTCAGTGTAAGTGTGCTAAGACCGCTGCGGATCGCCGTAATCGGAGCCAGCTCCTTAAGTCTCGCGGCAATCTGGTCTTCCTTGTAAAGAATGGAAGCATTAGCGGCTGCCAGGCGGTAATGCTTCTCGGCGGCAATCAGGTCTCCGGAGGCATAGAGCCGCTCGGCTTCCCGCACCGTCTCGATCTTGCTGTGAAGCCTGAGAGCCTTCTGCCCCAGCAGGGCCAGCATGAATATACACAGAATGATCATAAAGTTCCGCAGGGTTAAGACCTGTTTGATCGTCATATTATAGTAGCCCCTTTTCCGGCTGACAGTGCTCTATTCAAAAATCGGGGTCCCAGCGGTATTTGGCTTCGCGGACCTCCGCCACTTTGAGGTCCAGGCCGTTCCAGGCCTCATAGGGACTGGCGGATATGATCCGGCTCAGACGCATAAAACGGTCCTTGGGAAGCTCCTGTATGTATCGTCCGATCATGCCCGAGTAGAGCAGAGCGTAACGTTTTAACCGCACTGCCGCTCCCGCCACAGCCGTCAGAATGGCTGCGCCACGGTCCATTTCCAGAATCTGCACCTCATAGGTTTTGACATAGCGCAGCGTGCGGTCCTTGATCAGCTCGGGCCGCACTCTGGCAATCTCGCCGATATATTCGGCGAGCAGCGGTTCGAAATCCTTGAGCAGTAGCTGTTCAAGCTCCAGGTTCATATCCTTGCGCAGCTGAAAGCCGTGCAGCAGAGCGACACGCTGGCGGGCGACCCGGTCGCCGCGCAGCAGGATTGAGATTTCGCGCAGCTTCTCATAGGCCAGCACATCATTCTCGCGCAGAACGGACACCGCTTCCTGGCGGTTGATCTCTAGGCCTTCTCCGATGCTGTCTATACTGCGGCCCAGCAGCTCATTCAGTGCATACAGATTTTCGTTCTGCCGCACTTTGCGCTGCATAAGCAAGAGCAGTCCGGCCAGCACAATACCGCCGGCACCGGACAGCGTCATCTGCTGCAGACTTTGGCCGAAATAGACCGAACCGAGAGTAAGCAGCAGGATGAGCAGAAGCCGGGTATGCATTTTGCGTCCGGTAAGGGAAACAGCATGCTTCTCTACTGGCGTCAGCGAAGCATGGCCGCAATGGCCGCACCGGTCTTCACCGAGCGCAGTATAACGGCTGCACCGGCGGCAGATACGCAGCTTGTCAAAGGCATACCGCGGAGCCTTAAAGGGGCGGAACGTCACGGGTTTCTTCTTATTTACCGGCATGGTCGCCTCCGTTCAGCGCAGCCAGCAGACGCTCATCAATGTCATCACGGGTCAGCGGCTTGCGCTGCCGTAAAGCATAAATAATGATCTGAATGACTACATAAAGAAACGTAATGCCGAGAATGGCGTATGAAATCATGGAACTCTTCCTTTCTTGTTGGAAGCTGACAGCCCTAAAGTTGAAGTTTACAAGGTTTAATTATATCATAATGGCATGCTATTGACAGAATTTAGCTATACCGGCAACCCTGCCGTAGTTGCCTAATTTAACACAAGAGGAGCCCTATTTATGCTTCGTACACCGATTAATATTTCAAAGACAGCCAAGAACATACTGCGGCATGTTGTCCCGCTGCTGCTGGTGCTGTGCATCTCGGCGGCGCCGTTTGGAGCCGGTAGGGCAAGCGCGGCATCACCTGCGCCATCCCATATTGACGCTGTACTGCTGATTGATGTCAGCAATTCCATGAATAAGAGCGACAAAAACAAGATCGCAAATGAAGCGATGAAAATGTTCATAGATATGCTGTCTGCCCAAGGCGATAAGGTCGGGATTGTGGCCTATACCGACAAGGTGCAGCGGGAGAAGGCACTGCTGCAAATCGGCTCTGCCGGAGACAAACAGGACTTGAAGGATTTCATTGACGGTCTGGACCGGGGAGCTTATACGGATATTGCCGTCGGAATGGAAGAGGCCGTAAAGGTGCTGGAGAACGGCAGCGATCCGGCACATGAGCCGATGATCGTCATGCTGGCGGACGGCAACAATGACCTTAACGAAGCAACTGGACGCACGCAGAGCCAGTCGGATCAGGAACTGGACGGTGCGGTAGCCACTGCCAAGCAAAAAGGCTATCCGGTCTATACTATAGGCCTTAATGCCGATGGAAAGCTGAATAAGGAGATTCTGGCCGGAATTTCCAATCAGACAGGTGGCAAAGCGTTCACCACCGATTCGGCGGATGACCTGCCACAGATTCTCAGCGAAATTTTTGCCGACCATTTGAAACTGAAGGTGGTTCCGGTACAATCCATCACAGCCAACGGCAAGTACCAGGAGGTTACAGTAAATGTTCCCAATGGGAGCGTGCTGGAGGCGAACATCTCTATTATGTCCGCACAGCCGGTTACGGCGAAGCTTAGTGATCCCTCCGGCAAGGAAGTGGCTATTCCGTCTAACGATGTGCTGCTCTCCAAGTCCAGCTCGTACAGCCTGATCAAGCTGCTGTCCCCGGAACAGGGGGATTGGAAACTTCAGGTGAAGGGCGTGCCGAAGGACAAGATCGATATCAATCTCGTCTTTAACTATGATCTGGAGCTGAAGCTGGATGCACTGTCATCCAAGACCTACCAGAAAGGCGATACCATAGAAATCTCTTCACACCTGTTCAGCAATGGAACTCAGGTAACACTCAGCAATTTGTATCAAGATATGAAGGCGGTATTGCTTGCTACAGATACCGATACGGGGAAGGTGCAGGAGCTTCCGATGGATAACACCGGGGCGGTGTTCAAAGGCTCCTTCAAGATTACGGAGAGCCATAATTATGAGCTGAAGGTGCGGGCGGAGGAGAGCAGCTTCTACCGCGAGAGTGATGTTCTTAAGATCAATGCCAAGACAGGAGCTGTGGCGACGAGTCCGGCAGCAGGAACGGGTGTGAGTGAGCCTGCACAGGATAAGTCTTCTTCCAAAACTCTCTATTATATTATCGGCGGGATCGTGCTGGTACTGGCGGCGGCTGTGGTGCTGTGGATGCTGCGTAAGCAATCAAACCGCGGCTTCGTAGGGCAGATGGTAGTAGAAGTTCTGGACGGCAATACCGGGGAGAAAACCTATCCGCAGTACAAGAAACTCTCAGCTTTCCGAGGCAAGTTCACTCTGCATCAGCTTCTGCAGCTGGCGCCTGAGCTGAAGGAGAGTGAGAAGCTTGTATTCACTCCGGGCAAAAATGACCGCCTCATGCTGCGCGGCAGCGAAGGGATTTCTGTTGAAAAATCAGGACGCGCCGCCGATGTGACGCGCGGCCTGGAACTGAAAAGCGGCGACCGCATTTCCGTGGCCCTGGCTACGGTGGATAAGACAATTTTACTGGAGTATTTGATATAAGGGGGAGCACGTATGAAACCGGTAGTAAGAGAACATATTCAGCAGCTCGACGTATCGCTGGGCGGAGGAATCGTCAGCGACAAAATCCGAGTGGACACCATTGACAACCCAATCCTCATCATTGGCCTTGGCGGCACGGGGATTGACGCCCTGCTGCGGCTGAAATATCAGATTAACCGCCGTTTCAAGCTGCCGGAAGATCCGCTGTCCAAGAAGAAAAGGGATAAGCCGGATAACGTAGAGTTCCTGGCGTTTGAGACGAATGAGCAGGATCGCGGGAAGAGGTACAAAGGCATCGGCCTCGATCCGCAGAATGAATTTGTGCTGCTGGCCAATGCGGAAATCGGCGGATTGCTGCAGAACCGCAGCATTTTGGAGCCTTATATTACGGATTGGCTGTCGCCGGAGCTGAGCATTACCGATGGCATGAACGGAGCCGCCGGGGTGCGCCAGGCCGGACGCCTGCTGCTGTTCACGAAGATCAACCAGGTGGTAGCGGCCATCGACAAGAAGATTAAGACGCTGTCTGTCGGTACCAGCAAGAAGCTGATGGTTTTCCTGCTCACCGGCTTGTCCGGCGGAACAGGCAGCGGGGCTTTTCTGGATATCGCCTATATCGTACGCGGGATTATTGAACGGGATTACGGCTCAGCCGGTATCGACCGTGTAAATACACTGGGCTACCTGTTCACGCCGGATGTGAATCTGTCGAACAAAAGCCTCAGCGAGCACACCCGTGAATATATCCGCAAGAATGGCTATGCGGCGCTCAAAGAGCTGGATTACTGGATGAACGTGGACGGCCGGGGGGAGAGATTCCGCCAGCAGTACGGCAATATTTTGACTGTGAACTCGCCGCTGCCTCCGTTCAACCTGTGCCATCTGATCTCCGCGACCAATACCGAAGGCAAGCTGCTGGAGAACGCCTATGACTACTGCATGAATGTGACAGCGGAGAATATTACGAACTTCATGGCCAGCGAGGAAAAACAGTCGGGCGAAGAATTCGCCATCCACGACTATATCAGCAACATCAGAACGAATATTGCGCAGATGAACAAGACCTATCCTGCCAATTATGAATACAACATCATCGGCGCTTCGTCCGCGGTGCTGCCGATTGAGGAAATGACGACCTATCTGGCATTCCGCCTGTTCGACAAAATGGACAAAATGTTCCAGCAGGCTCCCGGGCAGGAGGATGTGGAGAAGCTTGCGCGCAAGCTCGGCATCGATCTCGACAGCATGATTAAGACCTTCGAATCCCGTGTGCCGGAGCCGCTGCCCGGCTATGAGAACAGCGAGCGCCTGAATCACAGCAATGTCATCAAGCACCAGGTGGTGGACATGGATACGGAGCTGGAGCAGAATTTTCTGGCCCGTGCCCGTGAGGAATATATCAAGTCCAAGAAGCAGCTTCCCGGAGAGATTACCGGACGCTTTGGCGAGGAGCTGGAACGAATCTTCCTGCATCCTGAGCAGGGTCCGTTCTATGTGTCACGGCTGCTCTATACCGAGAAGGGCTTCTGTATTCTGAAGTTGATCCAGTCTTATATTGAAGCGCTGCGTGAGAGCCTGCTGCGTCTGCCGCGCGATATTGAGACGGCACAGGACAGTGCGCAGGAGAAGCTGGGCGATGCGCGGAGCGCTTTTGTCTCCAAGGAGAAGAAGAAAAATGCCTACATTGAAGCCAAGATCAATGAATACTGGCTGCATGCCGACGTAGAGCGCACCGAACAGATGATTGAGTTCTATGAAGATCTGTTTGAGCTTCTCAATGAAGAGAACAACCGGATTTATGGTGTGTTCACAGAGATTCTCAGTGCGCTTAGCACGATCTTCGAGAAGAATGGCGACATTCTGATCAATGGTGAAGAACAAGCTGACCAAAAAGGGAATAAAACCTACTATTGGAATATCGTTAACGTGCCGGATATTGCCTCAACCATCTCTAAGGTGATGGACCAGAAGGACGGCGACGATCTGATCCGCGACTTCACACGGGAGATGCTGAAGCATTCCGGGCGCTGGGTCAAGGAGCAGGAGATTGATATTGTGCGCTCTATTTCAGAGTTCCTCAGCGATAAGTTTGGTGATCTGATTACCCGCTCCATGGAAGAATTCCTGGTGATGAAATATGGCCGTGAGGAGCCGCTGGACAAGTTCGTGGAGCGGATTATCGCCGGACGTCTGGATGAAGACGCGGTGCCGATTTTCCACCTCAGCAACAGCTCCGGCAGTTTGCATTTCCCTTCGTGGGGGTTTGTCTCCGTGCCGGTCAAGGCGCCGGGCATTCTGAAGGGAATCCGCAATTATCAGAACAACGCGCTGGGCAAATCACAGTTTACGATTAAGGAAAGTCAGGTGAAGAACCGGATTTTCTGGCTCAATACGCGCAACGGGGTGCCACTGTTCGTATATACACCGCTGCGGGTATTCGAGGAGAATTATGAACGGACGATTCTGGATAAGGAAGGCATTGGCCGCCATTTGGTGATGACCGACAAGAACAACTGGACCTATCTGCCTTCACCGATTCCGGAAAAATCATGGGGGGATACTTACGTTAACACCCGTGTCCGGGATTACAATGCCAGAGTCCGGGCCGATTTCGCCAGAGCGCTTGAGATCGGGGTAATTATTGAAAAAGGCCTCGACGAAAATACAAGCAGCCGTTTCTCGGTCGTCTTCACGAAGCCGTTTGATGTGGATAAAATGCTTAGCGGCTATGACCTGCAGCTTGGCATGGCTCGTCCAAATCTGGGCGAAGTGAAAAAGGCGGCCGATGAGCTGAAATCGCTGCGCGCAAGCGGCCTGGAACGCGAAGGGGTTAAGGATATTTTTGGCAGCATCAACAAGGACCTGGCCCAGGAAAATCTCATTCGCTCGCCGCAGCTGATTACGCGTGTCCGCGAGGAATTGGCCAAATATGAGGCACTGGCAGCGAAGGCGGGCGAGCTGGATGGACTGCTCCATCAATATCTCGACGAAGACAAGTGGATCGACCAGTTTATTGAAGCCCTGTATACGGACACGATCACCAAAAAGGGCGCGCTCTACGTCTATGACCGTGATGAAGACGAAGACGCCTGGGAGCCGTTCGCCAACTTGATGAAGGAACGCAGCTATGTGGAGTATGCCGTCTACCGTCATTTCCGCGGTCTGGACGAGAAAAGCCGCAGCCTGCTGCTGCGTAAGGCGGCGCGCCGTGCCGGGGAAATGACCGCTGCCGAGGATGTGACTCCGCTGCTGTATAAACTGGAAGGACTGTATGTCTCCTTCCTGGAAGCACGTGACAGTCTGGAATATGAGCGGGTAGAGCATGCGGACGGCGATGAAATGTACAGCTTCTACAAGAGCCTGACCGGCAAGCTTGGCAGCATCCGCAGAAAGCTGAAGTAATCCTATGATCAAAGCACAGGCATTAACCTATGCGCAGCAATATGCGGCCCAGGAAGAGGCGCAGCGCAGCAAAGGGGACGGGCGCAGCAGTATTCATTATCCTGCCCTGTTCCTGTTCCTGGGTGACAAGGTAGCCCCGGCCATCGGCCCGGTGCTGGACAGCTGTGAGCGGAAATGGGACAATGCGGGCGGTATTATGGCGCTGCATGCCGCATCCTCTAGAAGCACAGGCCAGTCTGGCGGTGGTACTCAGACTCAGGCTCAGGCTGGAAATGCCCATGACGGGAATCAGGTGCAGCCTGAAGGCGGCAGTGGCAGAAGAGAACGGGTCCTGGCCATGGCCCTGCCGGAAACGGCGGGCCGTGATCCCCGCACCGTCCGTCAGGAACTCTATCGCGAGTTTCATGAAGACAGCCGGTTTCTGGCCGGGTTGAACCGGAGCCTGCGGCGTTTAAGCAACAGCATAGCGGATTATGGACGGCTGTATTCCTCTTTTGACGTCATCCATCTCTCTATAGTTACGCGGGTCGATGACCCGCTTAACGTGCTGCTGCCGGAGGTTGCCCTGCTGGCCCGTGCGGTGCTCAGCCAGTCCTTCAAGTCGGTGCAGACTGACCTGTACGCGCTGATCAATGAGCGGGAGCAGGGGGACAACTTCGGTTATTCCAGCTCGGTAGGGCTGGCTTTTCTGCGTGAGCTGGACGGGATGCAGCAGTCGGATTATGCCTTCAGCGCCCCGCTGCTGGTCACGGAGGACGGGCTGTCCATACCTGTAGCTCATGGTCCTTCTCCGCTGTTCGATCTCGTCTATCTGCTCTCGGACAAAAACGAGCGGGGGATGATGTCCGCTCACGGCATGGACGACAACTACGAAATTATCGCCCATATCAGCCTGCTCAAGAACCGTGTACGCCCGGCTACAGATACGGCTACGGGACACGGCGGATACAACAATATGACCTTCAAAAGCGGCATCCGGGGCAGCTCCGGAAGACAGGGCTACGCATCCGCCGGGTTCTCGGCAGTGCGCAGACCGAACCGGCAAATCGCTCTCGCGGTGCTGGCTCATGCCTTTCATTATCTGGCCTCAAAGCTGCAGGAAGGCGGAACAGTCAGTCTGCGCGAACGGCAGGCTCTGCTCGGCCTGAGCGCCGATTCCCTGCGTGAACGGGCAGCTTCGCTGCTTCCGGATGAAGCGGGAATTGAAGAGATGACCGGGCTGATGAGCCACGGCCGGCCCTCCTATAGCGAGCTGAAGCCGCTGTCGCTGCGCGAGGCCGAGGCGTTGCTGTTCGGAGACGGCGGGCAGGCCTATTTCCGCAGCAACTTTGCGGATGTGGCGTCGCGGCGGGCGGCGGCTCTCGACCCTGCCCGCGAGTGGGCCGCTCTACTGGCGGACCAGGAGAAGGCGGTTCCGCCGCTGACCTTCTACCAGCTGGCGGAATGGACCGCCGAGCAGGGCGGCGGGGGCAGTGTACTGCATGCGCTGCGCCAGCATATGGCCGGACTGCGGGCGGCGATTCTCTCCGCGCAGGAGGAGCTGGATCAGCTCTACGCGGAGAGCGTGGAGCGCCAGCCGTTCCAGCGCGTGCCGCTGCTGGACAAACGGACGGTTCGCAACTTCATTCATTATTTATTCGCAAGTGTGTACGGCCGGAAATATGAGCTGCTGCGCATGGAAAGTGAGCTTGCACTGTGTCTGCGCTACGATACGGCGCTGGAGCAGCTGCACGCGGACAGCAAAGCCAAGGTGCAAACCATGGAAGCGCTGGAGGGGGAGCTGCGCGGTCTGGCGCTTGACAGTATCGGCCGGACGGGCGAGACGGTGGACCAGAACATTATGGAGTATTACCGGACCGTCACGGAAGATGTCATGCGGGATATGGAAGCACGGCGCGGCCCTGGTATTTTCTTCAGCGAGCGGTTCCTGGGAAGCGTCTCGGGCCTGCTCCGCCAAGGCGGCGCCGCTGTCGCGGAACGGCTTACCCAGCTGTGCCGCCTTGAACTGCTGACAGCGGAGCCGTTCGCACTGCCGTTCGAGGAAGAGCTGCTGCGGCGCGCCAATGTCGCGGCGGCTTACGAGAACCGTGAAGTAGTCTCCAGGGAGGAGCTGTTCAAACGGCTCTACCGCAGCCTGGAGGAGGAAGCGAGCATCAATGTCCGCCTGTTCGAATATACACAGGAGCACCGCCATGAGGAGAAATATTTCTTCGGTGACAGCGGCTCCGAATTCCTGCGTTATGCCTTCGGCGCGGATGAGACGACGCGCATTTACCGGCTTGGGTTTGTACATGAGCAGCGCAGAAGCGGTGTCGAGAAGCTGAACCTGATGGGCGGCTTCCATCTGGAGGATCTGCTCTACTACCGCAACGGCAAAGTCTATTATGAGACCTACGCCACTAGCGGCTACAAGCTGCATGGTATAAGCGAAGAAGAGCTGCCGGAACTGAGGTAGGTGAGTGGAAGCAGATAGTCATGGCCACAAGAATGAATATAAGCTCAATTCAAGTTTTTCCGGGAAAGGATGGATATCAATGCAGCGAAAAATCAATCTGCTCTTGCTCCTCTTCAGTCTGCTTGGCGGTGGAGTTGCCTTTGTGTTAGGTGAGCTGCTGCTGGACAGCAGGCCTTATGATCTGCCGTCGATCGTACTGATCGGCATCTATTTTGCCATTGTAGCACTTGGGGTCGGGCTGGGCAGCTTGCTCGCGGAGATCATTTCGCCCAGATTGAACGGCTTGTCGTGGAAGCAGCGGTATCTGGGCTTATCCTGGAAGCTGCTGCCCGTAACGCTGGTGATGCTGTTTGCGGTTGGCACTGTAACGGAATTTGTGTATGAGCTGAACTTCGGCGGCGTGAGACCGGTAAAAGATGTGGTCATGGTCATTGATGACTCCGGCAGCATGAAGCAGAGCGATCCGGGCAACAGCCGTTATACGGCTGCAGAAGCACTGGTACAGCGCATGGATGAAGATAACCAGGTAGCCGTGGTGACGTTCAGTCAGGAGGCCACAGTGGTTCAGCCGCTGGTCCCGCTGTCCAGCACTGCGAACCGTGAGAAGGTAACTTCGGTTATTCGCAGTCTGCAGACCACAGAAGGTGGTACGAATTTTAGCGCCGCACTTACGGAAGCCATGAGTGTTATAAACAGTGACAATACATCCGGGCGTGGAGCTATGGTAATCATGCTGTCCGACGGATTCAGCCAATTTGATACCTCGAAGGAACTTGCGGAGTATGTCGGCCGCGGGATTGCAGTTAATACCATTGGCCTGGCACTGGATGATCCTTCGGGATCAGCTTTGCTTCAGAATATCGCCACCACAACCGGCGGGCAATATTATGATGTAACGAATGCAGCGCTCCTCGGCGGTGTGTTTCAGCAAATCTATGACCGGCTGGGTGACCGGACGCTGATGACGGTGCGCAGTGATTCAACAGCGGACAGCCCGTATTATGCCGGGGTGCGGATTCTGGCACTGCTGCTGGTAGGTACGGCTCTCGGTATCGGGCTTGGCATTGTGTTTGACAATCGGCATCTTGCGCGAAGCTTTGGCGTAGGCGGCGCAGTATCCGGCCTGCTTGCCGGCCTGATACTGGAATTTGGTCTGGACGGCCACTCCTTCGGGGATGCCATGACCCGTCTGCTGGCTCTGCTTGTTCTAACGGCCGTCATTGCGTTGTTCACCTTTGTGATACCAGTCGGAGAGGGGCGTCTTTCCCGCAAAAGAGGAAGAGGCGCAGAAGTTCCTTCGCCATCGTCGGAAGGCTTCCCGTCTTCACGCAGAAATCGGGGAAGCAAAGGGTTCTGATCGTGAAAGAGACATTGAAAGATACTGAAAGAGATACGGAAAGGAGCCTACATTCATGAGGTACGCCGAGGTTGATTCCTCCACACCGGTAATTATGGAGGTATCCTCCCGGATGGAGGACAGGTTCTGTACACTGCGGTGGCACTGGCCGGACGGCGTACAGGCAGTCTACATTCATAAGTCACCTGCGGAGGCGCCGGACAACCTGGAGCTTCCTCCTCCTGGGATGAAGCTCTATACCCGTGAGGAGTACAAGGCGAACAACGGATACCGTGACCGGCTGGATGACATCGGCCTGGTTGTCTATACCGTTTATGTCCGGCTTGCCGATGGCGGAGACATCCTGCTGGTTCGTCAGCGGGATGGTGCCAACCGTACGCTGGTCAGTGCCGGCAAAGCGCGGATCTACTATTCCATCCAGCAGAAAAAAGGCTTGTTTGGCAAGCAAAAAACAGTACATATGACGCTCACGGCCGAAGTGCCCGTATCCAAAGAGGTACTGTGCTATGTGAAAAAACGGGGCGGTTTTCCGGCGTCCAAAGAGGACGGCGTACTCTTTCCGTTCGTCCAGGATTTTGCCGCCGGACGCAACGTGCTGCCGCCGATCGAAATCGGCAAAGAGGACGCTGTCCGTATCTTTTTTACGGATGGCCGCAAATATGGATTGTATTATGAACTGATACCTGAATAAGTGGAGAGAATGCCTGCTGACGTGATGCAAGGCATTCGGAAGGGTATCACTGGGCGCAGGAACTGAAGGCAGCGGGCCTGCCGAGCGTTCAACACTCACAAGTTAAGGGAGCAGAAGCTCACAAAACTTAAGCGTATGCTTTCGAAGCGAGTTTTGCCGCAAGCATTCTCGAAGAAGCGGGTATTCTGCAAAACTTAAGCAAATGCTTCCGAAGCGAGCTTTGTTCGTAGTGACTCAAGGGAGCAGAAGCTCACAAAACTTTCAGGAGGACAAGAGATGTCTTTTTTCAACCGGTTTAAGAAAAAGAATCAGCCGCAGCAGCGGCCGCTTTTTTATGATATTGTCTGTCCGTATTGCTTCACCCGGTTCCAGCCGGAGGATGTGGTCTTTCGGGCTATGCACAGCCGTGAGGATGACGAGAATTATGCGCTGGGCGAAGACGATGCACTGAACAAATACCGCGAGCGCTTTGGCCTCGATACCGTTGACGATATGGAAGCCATTCTGAATCCGGCGGATATTCCGGAGGAGTACCACCACTATACGGACCATGTGCTGACCGGCATCACCGACCGCTATGGTGTGCTTACACGCAGACGGCTGTGCCCGTCCTGCCATAATGAGCTGCCCGTGACCGCAGGCAAGGTGCCAAGTAATATTATTTCGATCATCGGTGCTTCCCAGGTCGGGAAGTCGGTGTACATGACCTCGCTGATCCATACGCTCCAGCATACGACGGCGGGGCATTTTGACGCAGCCTGCATGCCGCTGAATGCCGAGATCAGCCGCAAGTTCCGCACACTGTATGAAGAACCGCTGTTCGAGCGGGGGGATCTGCTGGCTTCGACCCAGAAGGAGAAAATGCAGGAGCCGTTTATTTTCCAATTTGTATTCAAGGATGAGTCCAAGCCGCCGCTGACGCTGGTATTCTTCGATGTCGCAGGTGAAGGTATGGTCGATCAGGATTATCTCGGGCTGCACGGACAGCATATCAAGAATTCCGCCGGTATCCTGTTCATGGTCGATCCGCTGCAGATTCGCTCGATCCGCGAGAAGATCCGCATCAACTTCGGAGACCGTCCGGGCGAATGGGTCTCGCAGTATGACGAGCCGCGCGATGTGGTGCTGACCATGTTCGGTGATTTCATCGCCTATCAGGAGAAGAGTAAAACCGATATCCCAACCGCAGTTGTGCTCGCCAAGAGCGACATGCTCCATTCACTGAAGGATGAGGACGGTGACTATATTAAGTCCAACAGCAATGTGTTCAATAACTATGTGCACCGCAAAACGCTGAATCTGGACGAGTTCCACAACATCGACGGCGAAATCCGCCGCTTCATTGAGAAGGTAGACCGGCCGTTCAAGGATACGATGGATGTGTATTTTGCGAATACGGGGTATTTTGCCGTGTCGGCACTGGGCAGCAATCCCGTGAATCAGAGGATAGAAGGTGTAGTCAGCCCGATCCGTGTGGACGAGCCTTTCATCTGGCTGCTGCACAAGCTGAACTATATTGAGGGGAGCGACGGGCCGTGAACAGATTTTCAGGGTCCATGATCACCCAGCAGATGTATACCCGGGAGCGGCGCGGGGTGTACCGGGCGACAGAAGGATTCGATACGGTAGCGAAGTCGGAGAGCCTGGACAATAATTTTGTCAAAAAAATTCTGCACCCCTTCTGCCTCTATGATGCTCCGGCAGAGCTGACGGCGCGCGGTGAGAAGAATGAAGAACTGTATCCTGCCGCGCTGCATTTGTTCCATACGGAGACGAATGATACGGTCATTGGGCAGAGCCGGTATCTGGCGGTGGATTTCACAGGGCAGCGGAGCGCTTTTTTTGCCCATAATTTCGTGGTGCCGCCCATCCGTTCCGAGGAGATTCTGGAGGGTTACCGGGACTTTCTCCATGCGGATTTTGCCGGTAGTTATGTGGGTGAGCTGGGCGGGACACTGCCGGAGCTTCCGGCTGTTCCTGTCCTGCAGCAGGAGCGGAATACGAATCCGCTGACGATCCTGAGCGCGCTCGGCATTACAGAGGAGCTGTTCAAGTCGCTCCTCCAGGCAGTGATGGTCTCTGTGGCCGGGAAAAAGAAAATATATGTTGCTTTGGATGTTCCGATTGTAGAGCTATCCCGGCACGCACTGGAACTGACGGAGGTGCTTTTTGCATCTTTGCCTTATGATTTCCGCCGCAGACTGGGTGTGATCACCTATGCGAGCGAGCCCAAAAGCCGTAAATATATCCATCTGACCTTCGTGGAAAAAGGCTCGCTCCGCCCTGGCGACCGCAGCATCGAGAAGGATTTTGTGTTCGATCTCGCTTCGGGCCGGATCATGAATGCGGACTTCGGTGATTCACGTCAGCCTTATGCCGAGCTGGCCTGGAAAACACTGAAACAGCCGGAGCGCGGACTGGAAGATTTCGCACATTTTGCCGATTCGCTGCTGCCTGGGGAGAGCGTGGAGCGCAAGCTGTCGCTCGCGCTGTACAACGAGCTGGCGGTATTTTATGAAATCGAGCAGGGCAATGAAGAGCTGTATACAGAGAACAAGCAGGCGGTGCTGGGCGGATTGCTGTCCTACCTGAAGCCGGAGGGTGCGCTCACTTCCCGGGTGAGGCTGAATGATATGTTCCTGGAGCGGTTTGACCGCGAATATGATCTGATCCGGCAGAAAGGCATCCCTGTGCCCGAGATTATGGAGCAGTTTGTGGAGTATTTTACGCTGAAGGACCATAATTACCGGGTCAAGATTGTCGATTATTTCATCAACGGTATGCTGAATGCCCAGGCTGCCGGCCGTGAAGATGCACTGGCAGCAGCTTACGGTATGATCGAGAGCAATGATGAGCTAAGTGCGTCTTTCTTCAAAAGAGTGCTGGCCCAGCCCATCTTCCGCCGGGCGCTGCTGGAGCCTTATATGGAGTCCCGGCTGTCTGCGGCGTCAAGGTCTGCTGACATTTTACGCTTTGTAGTACACTTTGGCAGGTTCTTGCCGGAAGCGCTGCAGCAGTCGTTTGTCCGCGATACCGTCAAGGAGTACCTGCTGGAGAAGCTGCAGCGGGAGGCCGATCCGGTAGCGGCGGTAGCGGCGATCCATGATTCCGTAGACAAGGCGGAAAAGGAGCGCCGCAGAGGAAGCGGGCTCTATCCCGAAGCCCTGTCGCTGCTGGAGGAGCTGATGACGGCGGCGGACCGCTTCCTGCTGAACCGGGTCTCGCTGGACGAGCTGACACAGGAGCAGCTGCTGGAGATTTCTTTTCTGCGCTACCGCGAGGTTACCGACTGGCAGCCGCCGCTGGATGCGATTACCCGGCAAAAGGCGAACGCCCTCCGGGCTGCGTACCGCTGGTTCGGGGAGGAGAAGCCGACAGAGGAGATTTTTGCCGGACTATCGCCGAGAGAGCTGGATGATGTGCAGCTGCTCGGACGGCGCTGGCTGAAGGAATCGCGTAATATTGAACCGTTCGAGCGTGTACCGCTGGCCTTCTATCACAGCAGCGAGCGACAGGATGGACCGCTGGATTATGAGACGCTGATGGAACTAATAAAGCGTAAGGCGGGCGACGACAAAGAGAGGGTCTACCGTTTCCTGGCCTGGTCGCAGGGCAATCCGCTATTTTCTATTTCAAATAAAAAGCTGTGGCCCGGTTACCGCCGGGCTATTCTGAAGTATTTCCTGAGCAGCGACCGCGATGCGTTCAAGAGCCGTGATTTCCGTAAAAGCTATACCGCCGCTGCGGGCCCGGCGCTGCAAAATGTATACAACGAAGCGCGCTCCCAGCTGGCTTCGCCGCTGGCGCGGTGGGTCAGCCGCAGCCGATTTCGACTCCTGATCTCCGGCAGCGTGCTGGGTATTGTGCTGATCGCTGTAATGATCGCGGTCAGCGTGCTCCGGCCGGACCCTGCGGACACGGCTCTGCCGGAAGGCAGCGCACAGCCCAGCGCCACAGGTGGGGCTGGTGCTCTAGTTCCCGCCACCGTCCGGCTGGGCGGCGGGACAACAGGCGGCAGCCTGGTGTTCACCTTTGCTGCTGCCGCCGACTGCTCCGCCTTCAAACCGGCGGAGGTCCGCGTGGTGTCCTCCGGCGATGTGACGGAGGACTACAAGGTCACGGCGACGACAGGCAGCTGCCTGGTCGTGTCGCCGAAGCCGGGCGCCGCCGGTACCGGCACGGATGCGAGTGCGCCGGCAGGGTCTGACAGCGGCGCAGATGCATCCGCTGGAGCAGAAGGCAGCGCGGAGGCAAGCGCGCCTGCAGCGACTGACGGCACCGACACGGGTGCCGGACAGAAGACCGGCGCGACTGCGAGCGCTGGTGTGAAGGGGGCCGCGGGTGGGAACGCCGGCGCGGCCACGCCTTCTCCGGCGGCGGGAGGCACCGCGCCGGGAGCTCCCGGAGCCTCGGGAGCGGTGCTGGAGGCATCCGCATTCGAGGTGACCGTGCAGCTGGAGGCCGGCGCGAAGCTGGCCGCAGGCGACATGGTCACCGCCGGGGAGTACAAGCTGATCCTGCAGCCGGCTTCGGGCACGGCAGCAGACAGCACCCCGGGCGCCGGAGCAGATGCAACTTCAAGTACTAAACCTTCGCCTAAGGCGACTGGTAATACGGACAACGAATGATGCGTGGCAGTGGAATATAGTTTATCCTGAACAGCACGATTAGCCGAGAGTGTGGGGCGCGTGCAGTTCGGGATTTTTGTTAATTTATGGTCTACATGAGTTGAACCCGGGAAGTCGAAGGCTGGGCGTATTAACAGATAATAAAGTATCTGACTGACCCTGGAAATTGAAACAGCGACAGTAAAGGACAAGAAAGTCCTAGACTGTCGCTGTTTCATTGAACAACGTTCTCCGTTAGAGTTAAATATGAAAAAGAAAAGTATAACTCTAAGCATGTGCTAATGCAGGTACACAGAATTTTGAGCTTGGATCTAAAATAAAGTTAGACTTTATAAAAAGCATATCACCATTGTTGTCCATCCACTCGTACTGTACGTTCTCAGGCAATTGATCTGGTGTGAAATGAAAATGAATATATTCTGTTTGCTCATTAGCAATACGCTTAAGTAGGCGATCTAAATTAACGTCACATTGACTAACTACATCATATAAATTTAGGTTATGACCTTCTTGTTGATAGACGATAATCGCCTCGTCCTCTTGCGAATAATATATTGATTCGGGAAATACTTTTATAGCGTAAAACATAAAGAGTCCTAGGTTATTAATATCACCAAATTGTTCTGAAACAGGTCTGCGAGATAAAACCATTCTTTTGATAAATGCCAAGTCTTCCTTACGGGAACAATTCAACTTGCGCAAGGTAGTATCCGCATTTGGAGTGGGAAGATATTTAAGTTTGATTTGTGATTCACCAACGGATTCAAATCCAAATATTGGATAGAAATCAATTACACTGCTATTAGCGAATAAGAAGAAGATATCACAATCATGCTCGTACAAATCTAGAACGTGCCTCATCAATTTTCCAGAAAGCCCTTTCCCTCTAAAATCAGGATGAGTCATAACTGTGCCAATTTGAATCGCTTTTTTATTTAATCCATTTATCATCAAGTCCATTTTGCTAACGGATACATTGGCAATCACTACATTATCTCTGATGAAAGAATGGCATATATAACGATCATCCCAGAATCCTTTCTGATACCAATCTTCAAAGTTGATATCAAAAACCAAAGTCGCTAGTTGATTAAAACTATCCCTGTAAACTTTGCTATCTTTATAGTCGTAAACTAGGTCTATTTTATCAATATCTACATTTTCACTAGAAAACACAAATATCCCCCCCATTGTCTTTATGTTCACACTACCACGGGAAGTTTTATTATATAAGGGTAAATATCAGGTATACCTAAACTATCCAAGACAGTTAATCGCAGCGAGTAGCCAGTCTACCTCTTGAGTGCAGGATTCACTGCCGACTAAAATATTTACATTATGAATAATTCGAGGATATACTAAATGGAGTGGATAATTTATCTAATTTTGTTAATCAATTAAATACCGCTAAATTATTTGTACAGTTTCACACCAAAGTGACCAAGTTAAAATGAATTGGAAAAGAGGTTTTGAATCAATGAACAGCAATATTATTTGGGGGATAGTATTATTAGGTCGTGTCTGAAAACTTTTCATTGAGTCAATTTGAAAATGGCAGCTACGTATACAAACGCCAAGAATGACTTGGCCAATTTGTCGTAACGAGTAGCCACACGGCGAAAATGTTTGATTTTATTGAAAAAGCACTCCACTAAGTGGCGTTCTTTGTACCGATACCAATCGACTTCCCATGGGTTTTGACTATTCGCTTTAGGCGGGATAGTGTAGGATGCCTGCTTAGCTGTAATCCAATTCCGAATCACTTCTGAGCCATAGGCTTTGTCGCCAAGAATATGACTTCCTGTAATATCAAGCTTCTGAAGTAAATCGATCGCTGGAACGGAATCGTAGACTTGACCACCCGTCAGAAGAAAAGCGAGGGGATTTCCTAATCCATCGACGACGGTATGAAGTTTGGTTGTCTTTCCGCCACGACTGACGCCGATGTGCTGATTCACTTCGTGTCCTGGGGCGTTTTTTTAGCACCGGCACTATGTTGATGGGCTTTGACCGATGTAGAATCAATGCTCAAGTTTTCAAAGTCAGGTTCGACCTGAAGAGTTTGGAAGATCGCGACAAGCAGTCCGGTATCTCGCCACTTGCAGAAGCGACTGTAGACCGTTTTCCATGAACCATAGCGTTCCTCCGGTAGATCGCGCCAGGCAGCACCACTTCGAGCGATCCATAAAAAAGCATTAAACATGGTTCTTTCACTTAATTTTGACGGACGCCCTGTTTTGTAGGGTGGAAACATGTCCTTAATTTGTTCCCACTGTTCATCGCTTATTTCGTACCGTCTTTGAATCATGCTTGACGCCCCATTCGTTTTCTCAAATCTTACCATGTTATTTAGTTTTCAGACACATCCTAGTGCTGTGTTTGTTTCTTAAGCCATTATTGGCGATTGTGGGGCTGGATGAAAGGTTGTTCGGAGTGGTCTGGCAGGGTGAAGCTGTGTTTTCATTGAGTCCATTTTTAGTTCGGATTATTCTAGCAGTAATTGGGATTCTCATGTTTATCATCGGTGGTATGCAAGTTGCAAAGCAGAAGAATAATTAGTTGAATACAATGTTAAACAGAAAAGACTGATAGAGGTAATCCTGTATCAGTCTTTTTCTCAATTATGAAGTATAAGAAATTATTTCTATCGGATTTTCATTTACTTAGCTATAACGATGGAGCGGTTAACTTGTTTGATGTGGTATATAAAATCAATATTAATATAAGTAGAAGATGTCAAATTCTGATCGTGTAGTTTTGGCATAGAATCCCCCTTAAAAAATCCCGACCACTTGGCTTTAGTGACATGTGTTTTTACCATTTCTACAGGCGAGGCATTAACAAATGACGTACAATGAAACTAACCATAATTGCAAAAGTTAGAAACATACTAAATCCTTCTGCAAGTTTGCTGGGCTACCTGCGTCCACTATGAAACAGCTTGTCTATAGACATACAAGGGAATACTGGATATGATTATGGATATTAAAATTTAATAGGTTATGAAGAAGGTGCCGGTTCTGCTTCACAGAATCAGAATCGGCTTAAAAGGGAAGCACGGTGCAAATCCGGCGCGGTCCCGCCACTGTAAATGCGGAGCGGCTCTTAGAGCGGCCACTGTCCGGTAGAAGGATGGGAAGGCCAAGAGCAGCAATGAGGCATAAGCCAGGAGACCTGCCTTTTTCGTGAACGTTTCTATTCTTCGTGGGGTAAGAATGCGGAACATATGCAGATGGATGGAGTCCGGAGCTTAGGAGCGCCGTAGCCTTCACTTTGTATTCTTCCGGGCCGCCCTGAACAAGGGCGGTCTTTATGTCGTTAGGGTCATCCCCTGCTGTGCACTACAATCCATTTCATTAAAAAGGAAAGAGGTTGACGATGAAACCATTGTATTCTGCCAAGTCTTTTGTACTTGGTCTGGTCTTATTACTGCTTATTTCGATTACAGGTACCGCTGTGGTTCCGGCGGGACAGGCTTTTGCTGCGGCAGGAGCATCCGCTAACAAGGTAACGAATAGTGTTGCAGACGCTGTGTATGCGGCTGACCATGCTGCGGACGGAGAAGCAGCAGCGGCACTAACTGCAGCAGTTCCCGGGGGACAGGTATCGGTCTCGCAGGCAACGTATACAGCTGCTGAATATATTATCAGCGGCGGTGTGACTTCGGAGTGGCAGGCGATCGGCCTGGCCCAGGCGGGCTACCGGGTGCCGGAGAGCTATGCCCAATCGCTTGCACAGAAGGTGCAGGCTGCGGGAGGCATTTTCCCGAATGTTACGGATTATGCGCGGATTGTGCTTGCTGTGCGGGCGACCGGCGGGGATCCGGCGAACTTTGCCGGAAGTGGTTCGGGGGCAGGGTACAATCTGCTGGAGCGCATTTACAACAGTGACAAAATTAGCGGCCAGTCGCTGAATGCTCCGGTATATGCACTGCTCGCACTGGATTCCGGCAGTTATACGCTTCCCGGCGATGCCAAATGGAACCAGACATCATTGTTAAGCGAAATTCTATCCAAGCAAAACAGTGACGGCGGCTTCGCTCTGTTCCCGGGAGCGAGCGATCCGGATATGACGGCCATCGTCCTGACTGCCCTTTCTGTTCATAAGAATGAAGCGGCTGTTACGACAGCCGGACAAAAAGCTGTAGCCTGGCTGGCCGCCAAACAGGATGCCAGCGGCGGTTACGGGGACAGCAGCGAAAGTGTGGCCCAGGCCATCATTGCCCTGTCTTCTTATGGCATAGACCCCACCAGTGACGAGTTCACCAAGAACGAAGCGGATCTAATCAGCAGGCTTCTGAGCTTCCGGCTGGAGAATGGTGCCTTTGCCCATAATCAAGGCGGTAGCGCCAATGTGCTGGCCACGGAGCAGGGACTCCAGGCGCTGGTGGCCTACAGCTTGTTCAGCGGTGGAACGAACGGCAAACTGTATGACTTTTCCAAGCCGGCACCGCAAAATCCGTTAGTCTATGTACCGCTCACGATCGAAGGTCCTGAGAAGACACTGGGCCAGGGCAGCACGTATGCGGGAAATGTACTCGAGGCGCTGGACAAAGTAGCTGCGGCAAATGGCCTGCCGGTTACGAATCCTTCAGGTAACTATGTTACGGGTATCGGCAACATCTCTGCCGGGACCTATGGCGGGTATGATGGCTGGATGTATGCCGTTTCGCGCGGCGGTGAATGGGCAAGCGTCGATGTAGGCATGAAAGACTTCAAGCTGAAGGAGTCGGACAAGCTGCTGGTATATTATGCTGGCAGCGATACACAGCTTGTAGATCAAGTAGCCCTTTCCAAGGCGCAGCCCAGAGAGGGTGAAACTTTTACCGTCACGGTCACCCAAAAAACATGGGTATGGAATAATTTCACAGCCACTTCCAGTCCGGTAACCTCAAGCGCTGCCGGGGTACAGGTGACGATTGGGGATCATACGGTCACAACAGATGCAAAAGGCATTGCAGCTTTTACCGGAGGAATTCCAGCAGGTAATTATACGCTTGCTGTGACCGGTTACGCGCCGGGGAAGGCCCCGGCAGTTGCGAAATATACGCAGCCTTTGAAGATTGCTCCGAAGAATGTAGCGGCTTATCTGTCGGTTGAAGGTCCACAGGGACCGGTCATCGACGGTACGCTGGAGGCGTATAATGCACTGGAAGCGCTGAAGAAACTCGCTGAGTCTGGGAATATTCCGCTGAAGATTACAGAATCATCTTTTGGCAGCTATGTCTCGGCGATTAACGGAATAGAGAGCGGCACGTATAAGGGCTATTGGAGCTTTGCGGTGCAGCGGGGCGGCGAATGGATCTACCCGTCTGTCGGGATGGGGGATTACGTACTGGAGGCATCCGACCGGGTGCTGGTGTATTATGCCGGTGCGGATACCCAGGTGGTGAATACGGTACAGGTCAGTCCAGCGCAACCTAAGCCGGGTGAAAAGTTCACCGTTGCGGTAGCGCAGAAGCAGTGGGTCTGGAATAATACCACCTTTACCTCTGACCCGGTGGTAACGCCGGCAGCGGGTGTACAGGTCAAGATTGGCGGCACAGCAGTAACTACTAATGACAAAGGTATAGCTGCCTTTGACAAAGGTCTGCCTGCGGGTGCGTACACGCTTGCTGTAACCGGCTATGTTGCCGACAGCACGCCGAAAATTGCCCGCTATACGCAAAAGCTGACCGTTGCAGATCCGGCAGTTGTGCCTCAGCCGGCATCGGCAACGATCTCGGTTATCGGAGACAGTGCCAAAGGAACGATTCTGCCCAGCACGCAGGTGGTCTTGAATCCGGGGGAAACGGCATACAGCCTGCTGAAACGTCAATTAGGGGGCAAAGTAGAGGCCACCACCTCCGGCGGAAGCCTGTATGTGGTGTCTATCGACGGTCTCAAAGAATTTGACCGGGGACCCAAAAGCGGATGGCTCTATTACGTAAATGGTAAGGACCCCGGATTTAGTGCGGCTGATTATAAATTGAGTAATGGAGATATGCTTGTCTGGTCCTACACGACAGATTATGAAATCACTTCTCCAGGCGCAGGCGGTCTCCCGGGGAGTAAGGGAACCGTGGACATCACCACTGACAACACTCTTCCGCTGAATCAGGTGGGGCAGACAACAGCCGTTACGAACCTGAACGCGAGAATGACGGCGTCAGAAGCGGCGGCACTGAGCGGGAAATTCACGGCAAACTCTGCTGCCTTCGAGCAGGAAGTTACCCCTGGTGCGGGTGCAGCCTTAAAGGACAGCGGCGGTGAAGTGCAACTGCTGATTCCGGCCGGTGCGGTTACCGGAACCGTGAAGATCAGCGTGCGGGAGAACAGCTCGTCCCGCAAGGAGCTGGTATCGGGGCTGTACACCTTCTCCCCGGATGGTACCAAATTTGTGAAGCCGGTCGACTTGTCCATTACGGTGCCTGTCACCGTCCTTAATCCAGCCAATCTGGCCTTGGCCTGGCTCGATCCGGCCACAGGCCGCTGGATTCCGGTTCCGTCTGTATTGGATGCCAAGACGGGGGTTCTCACCGGAAAGGTTAGCCACTTCACCGATTACGCAGTGGTTGACCGCAGCAAGTGGGAGCCTAAGCCAGAGCAGCTGAAAAGTGACATTGCTGCTACAGCAAAGGGCATAACAGCAACGGAAGAGCTTAGTGACTGGCAAGCTGTTGGGCTTGCCCGTTCAGGTCATGCGGTACCTGCTGCTTATCTGGCAGGTGTGAAGGAGCAGCTGTCGGACAGTCAGGGGCAGCTCCGCAAGGTTACAGACTATGAGCGTCTAGTTTTGGCTGTGGCTGCTGCGGGTGCAGATCCGCAGACGTTCGGCGGCTATAACCTGATTGAGAAAATCTACAACAATGACAAGTTGACCAGCCAGGGAAACAATGGTCTGATCTTTGCCCTGATTGCCCTGGATAGCGGCTCCTATACGGTGCCTTCTAGTGCCAAGTGGACCAAAGAACGCCTGACTCAAGCCCTGCTCGAAGCTCAGGATAAGGACGGCGGCTTCCCGCTCACTGCAGGCGGAACAGCAGATCCGGATATTACCGCAATGGCGGTTACCGCACTTGCTGCTCATGCTGACCAGGCTGCTGTTGCGGCGGCAATAGACAAGGCCATTGCCTGGCTGTCACAGCAGCAGCAGGAAGACGGCGGCTACAAACAGGCTGGTGAAGCGAACAGTGAGAGTACAGCGCAGGTGATTATTGCCCTGAGTGCTGCGGGCATTGGCCCGAATGACTCCCGGTTTGTCAAAGCCAAAGGCGGATTGCTTAGCCATCTGGCTTCCTTCCGGCAAGCGGACGGCGGTTATGCGCATACACTGGGACAACCCGCGAACAGCGTAGCTACCGAGCAGGCACTGCTGGCGCTGACAGCGTATAGCCGTTATCTGAACGGTGAGTCGAAGCTGTTCAGCATTTCTCCTTCCGGTGTGACCGGGGGAGCGGTATTCACCGATGAGGACCTGATTTCGGCCTGGGCGCTGGATTCCGTGCATCAGGCTTACACCCGGAAGCTGATGGAAGGGGTCAGCGGAAACAGCCTGATCTTTGCGCCGAAGCAGAAGATTACCCGTGCGGAATTTGCGGCTCTGCTGCTCAGACTGACCCACAATGAGCCTTCTTCAGCAAGCAGTGCACCGGTATTCAGCGACGTCAAGACTGGCGCATGGTATTATGGAATAGTGCTGAGAGCCAAACAGCTCGGCATTGTCGATGGGATCACGGCTACAACCTTTAATCCGAACGGCATCATCTCCCGCCAGGATATGGCTGTCATGATCGCCAGAGCGTTCAAGCTGGAAAATACAGCTTCTGCGTCCGCCCCGCAGGCTGTGAAATTTACGGACGAGGCCCGGATTAGCAGCTACGCGCTATCTGCTGTCCGTTCCGTCACTCAGCTTGGCTATATGACCGGATCTGGCGGTACCTTTGACCCGGCGGCAGCGGTCACCAGAGAAATGGCGGCCGTTGTGGCTGTAAGATTGCCTTGATGTTACTTGCTCCAGTGAAGTTGATCCATTCAGATTTGGTTTGAATTGGAGTAACTGGAGTTAGTTAAATGGCCGGATCGGTCAGGTGGATGTATAGTCAGTTTCTGTGAAGTAGCAGGATGCTCAAAGCTGTACGCATAATGCCGACGCATAATTTACGGTAAGGCAGCCTCTAGCCGATCCCCTTGCGAACGGAAACGGACTCCGATGCACTTATCTAGTGACTTTTGACCGATTTCCAGAATGAAGTAGCATAATAACGGCTTCTGTGTCCATATAGTCAGAGAAAAGAGCGGATATTGCGAAATAACGCTTTTCCAGTCCTTATAGGCCTGTCCAGGTATGAAGTGGAGACAGTGCCGTTATACCAGCAATCATATTGTAAAAGAACGGAACGGGGGAGCAGTCTGCAGCCCCGTTCCTTTCCCTTTTCCCGGAGGTGTCCATGTTCATGTTGAGGTCCATCCAGCAATGGCTGTCTTACCCGCTGCTGCTTCTGGCCGCAGCGCTGCTGCTCGCCGGCTGCGCATCCGGCGCAGACACAGCCGGCGGCGGTCCAAGCCCCGCCGCCGCGAATACGGCTGCGGTGCAGAGCCCGCAGCCCCAGAACCCGGCGTCCCCTATTCCCGGGGACGCCGCAAGCCCCGTGCCGTCCGGCGCGGAATCCGCCGCCGGGACGTCCACGGGGGCGGCTGCATCCCCGCCGCCGCCCGCCGCTGCCGTAACGGAGCCAGCTCCCGTTACGGGCAGCGCTGCTGCGCCGGCTGCATCCGCGCCGGCGGCCGCCAGCGCAGCTCCGGCCACGGCGCAAGCCCCGGCCGGGCCTGCGAAGCCTGCTGCGGGCGCGAAGCCCTCAGCAGGCACCAAGCCGGCGGCGACGGCGAAGCCTGCCGCCACAGCGCAAGCCCCGGCAGCTGTGAAGCCGACTGCTGCCGCATCAGCCGCCCCGGCGAAGCCTGCCGGGGCCGAAGACACCGTCACGTTCTCCATTACCGGAGATGAGGAGCACGGGACGATTTTTGCGGCAGCCGCCGTTGAAGTCAAGGACGGGGAGAGTGCGCTGGAGCTGCTGAAGCGCATTACCCGCAAGAATAAAATTCAAATGGAATACCAGGGAGCCAAAAGCTTCGCTTATGTAGAAGGAATAGATAATCTCTATGAGTTTGACCACGGGCCGGAGAGCGGCTGGATATACAGAGTCAACGGTGAAATCCCCGGGAAGGGGGCAGGAGGCTACACACTGAAGCCTGGAGATACCGTGGAGTGGCTGTATACACTGGATCTCGGCAAGGATGTGGGGGCCGAAGTGCAATGAGCAGCGGCTTCCGTTCGATGCATCCTTCGGTGGCGCTGGTCTACTATGCAGGGCTGCTATTATTCGCTGCCTTGCTGTTTCATCCCCTGTTCCTGGCAACGGAGATTGCTGGACTGACCTTCCTCCTGGTGCTGCAGGGACAAGGACGCGGGCTGCTGCGCGGCCTGCCCTTTTATCTGCTGATGGCGGTTTCCGTGGCGGTGCTCAATCCCTTGTTTTCACACAGGGGGGCGCATATCTTGTTTTATTTTATGGATCAGCCGATTACACTGGAAGCCGTGCTGTACGGGCTGATGATGATGTTGGTGCTACTGGCTGTCTTTATTCTGTTCATCTCTTACAATTACACGGTTACTACTGATAAATTCATGTATCTGTTCGCTGCGGCTGCCCCCCGGACCACTCTGCTTACGCTCATGACCATGCGGTTCGTCCCCTTGTTCCAGCGGCGGCTACGGCAGATCACCCTGATCCAGCGGATTCGGGGAGTGGATACGGGCAAGGGCAGTCTGCGCTCCAGAATGAGGGACGGCATGACACTGCTCAAGGTGCTGCTGACCTGGTCACTGGAAGAGGCCCTGCAGACGGCAGACTCGATGAAAGCGCGGGGGTATGGCATCCGCAAACGCAGCGTATACGGCATATACAAGCTGGACCTGCAGGATAAAGCCATGCTGCTGCTGTTTACGGTAAGCGGATGGATTCCGCTGTTTTTTTGGATGAAAGGGTATGGGGTGCTGGACATTTATCCGCGGATGAAGCCGATGCACCTCGGCTGGGCTGATGCTGCGATGTATGCCAGCTTCTGCGTGTTCGTGCTGACGCCGCTGGCCCTGGAAGGAAAGGAGAAATGGTTATGGAGATCCTCACGGCACAGCAGTTATCCTTCAGCTACCCTGAAGAAGACAGGGACTCGCTTCATGAGCTCTCATTTACGGTAGAGGAAGGTGAATTTGTGGTGCTGCTCGGCCCGTCCGGCGGCGGCAAAACCACGCTCCTGCGCCATTTGAAGCGCGAGCTTGCTCCAGTGGGCAAGGTTAGCGGGATGATCGCTTACAAAGGGAGGCCCTTGTCTGATCTGCCGGCGGAGCTTGCTGCCGGAGAAATCGGGATGGTGTTCCAGAACCCGGACGCTCAGATCGTGATGGACACGGTGTGGCATGAGCTGGCTTTTTCAATGGAGAATATGGGCTATCCGCCTGCGGTCATGCGCAGCAGGCTGGCAGAGATCGCCGGCCTGTTCGGGCTGGAGCCGCTGCTGTACCGGCCCATACATGAGCTCTCCGGTGGCCAAAAGCAGCTGCTGAACCTGGCCTCTGTGCTGCTGCTGCAGCCGAAGCTGCTGCTGCTGGACGAGCCAACCTCACAGCTCGATCCGGTCGCTGCGCGGGAATTCATCCAGACGCTGCACCGGTTGAATGAGGAACTGTCGGTGACGGTAATAATCAGCGAGCACCGTCTGGAGGAAGTGCTGCCGCTGGCTGACCGGGTGCTGCTGCTGGAAGAAGGGGAACTGCGGTTCCAGGGTACGCCCCGTAATTTCGTGCGCCAGGCCGGCAAGGAACCGGACTCAACACATAGGGCGTATTTGCCAACCGCCTCACGTCTTTTCCTCGCGCTTGCGCCGGACGCAGGTTCTGCTCCGACGGAGTCTATCCCGCTGACTGTGCGTGAAGGCAAGCGCTGGCTGCATTCCCTGGACGGAATAGCGGCAGGCAAGGATACTAACGCTGCCTCTGGAGGAGATGGCTCTGCTGTACATACCTCCCGGACACTCGCTGGGACCGCAGAGGGCTTCAGAGCTCATGAAGATCCCGGTAGTCCACTTTCACCCGCAGGCGCTTCACGTACGGTCCCAGCGCCCTCTAACGAGCTGCTGCTCGGCTGCCGGGAAGTGACCTTCCGCTACACCAAGGACGGAGTAGAGGTGCTTAAGAAGCTCTCGTTATCGCTGTACCGGGGAGAGCTTCTGGCTATAATGGGCGGAAATGGGGCCGGGAAATCGACGCTGCTGCATGTAATGAATGGTCTGCTTAAGCCCCAGCGCGGCAGGGTCACGCTGGGCAAAGGAATGACCAGCGGCTTTCTGGCCCAGAACCCGCTGCTATACTTCAGCTACGACACGGTTCAGGAGGAGCTGAAGCAGATGGCAGAGTACGCCGGGCTTCTCGGAGAAAGGGCGGAACGGGAGATATCCCGTCTCCTCGAAATCTTTCAGCTGGAGAACCTCCTGCTCAGCCATCCGCATGATATGAGCGGCGGCCAGCAGCAGAAGCTGGCGCTCGCCATGGTCATGCTGCTCTCCCCAGACATTCTGCTGCTGGATGAGCCGACGAAGGGACTGGATCCCGGGGCCAAGGAACGGCTGGCTGCTTTGCTTGGGGACTTGCGCAGCCGGGGAGTCAGTATCGTTCTGGTAACACATGATGTTGAATTTGCTGCGAGATATGCCTCGCGCTGCGCGATGCTGTTCGACGGCGGAATTACGTCAGAGGGGGCACCGGCAGAGTTCTTCAGCAGTAATTACTTCTATACGACAGTGGTTAACCGTATGGTGCGGGATCTGCTGCCGCAGGCATTGACGATAGAGGATGTGATGAAAACATGGCCCGTTTTCGCTTCCCGCTCCTGATCGCACTCGGGTTATTTGTAGCCGGCCTGGCGCTCACCTCTGCGCTGAAGGACCGCCATTATATGCTGCTCAGCCTTGTGCTGCTGGCAGTGACCCTGCTGCCGTTGTTCCTCCGGCTGGAGCGGCGTCCGCTTGAATCCAGAGAGCTAGTGCTGCTGGCAGTGCTGTCTGCTGTCGCTGCGATCAGCCGCATTCCTTTTGCTGCCTTGCCGAGTGTAAAGCCTGTATCTGCCATTGTCATTCTGTCGGCCTATGTTTTCGGGGCAGAAGCGGGCTTCATCATCGGCGCGGTGGCTGCACTGGTGTCCAATATCTATTTCGGGCAGGGTCCATGGACGCCCTGGCAAATGTTCGCCTGGGGGATGGTTGGTCTTACGGCGGGCTGGCTGCGGAATACCTGGTGGATGAAGAAAAAGGGCGGAATGCTTGCCTTTGGCTTCGTATGGGGTTTTTTGTTCGGCTGGATTATGAATATCTGGTATCTGATCAGTCTTCCCGACGCATTCAGCTGGGGGCTGGTGGCGACCGCCTATGCATCAAGCTTTTATCTGGACCTGGCCCATGCCTTGTCCAATGTGTTTTTCCTGGCCGTTCTCGCCGGAGGCTGGACCAAAGTGCTGAAACGGTTCCGTAAAAAATACGGGCTGCTTCAGGAATGAATGATTATCTAGTCTTAAAGTCACGCAATATACTATAATATTCGTTATTTCGACAAATTCCTCGGAAGAATCATCATACTTTCGACCTTTTTCTCCGATAAAATATGTACAGCAAGATTCGGAGAAGGCGGGAACCGGAAATATGAAACATCTTAAGGTTAGACATAAAATGTTATTGCTGGTGATGATTTTTGTGATCATGCTCTCCGGGATTGGAGCTATCGGCATGATTACTACCGATCACATGGCTGACAAATCCAGGGAAGCCTACAATCAGAATCTGCAGCCCCTCTATCTGATTGCAGAAATACGCGGAAACAACCGGGAGATTGAGTCGTTCCTGTTGGAGAATCTGATCACCAAGGACGATGCCAAGAAACAGGAGTTCAACGCAGCCATCGAAGAGAACATCAATACTAACAATAATCTGATCAACCAGCTGAAGGGCATTTCATTCGGCAATAAAGAGATTTCGAATAAAATATATCAATATTTGTCTCTGCTGCCGGATTACCGGGCACAGCGTGATAGTATCATCCAGCTCGCCGACAAGAACCTGGATAACGAGGGCTATCAGATATTTTCGGGCACCAGCTTCAAGGAATCACGGAAGACTATGGTAGGCCTCCTTGAAGATGCCGGCGTGCTGCTGGTTCAAGACGCTGGGGATCATAATCAGACGACACTGCTGAATGCCAACAGCTCCAGGACGATGAGCATTTTTCTGATCATTACAGCCGTTCTCCTGTGTGCAGGAATCAGCTTCATGATCTCAAGGCTGATTACTAAGCCGCTTAGAGAATTGCAGACGTTGATGAAGCGCGCAGAAACGGGGGATTTGACCGCAGCAGCTTCCTATGACTCGCGGGACGAGATCGGGCAGATCAACGGTTCATTCAATGCGATGCTGGGTAGCCTGAAGCTCATGATGCAGGGGGTTTCGAAGAGCGCTGAAATGCTGTCGGCATCCTCACAGCAAATGAGTGCCAGTGCAGAGCAGACGGCCCGTGCTTCACAGGTAATCGCCGAGAACTCCAGTGAAATCGCCACCGGGTTCAATGTGCAGACAGAGACAATTGGCCGCACTGCACAATCCGTACAGATGATGGTGAAGGATATTGCTGCTGTTGAGAGAGGAAGCAATGAAATGTCTGTGCTCTTGGCTGCGGCCGCGGCTTCCATCGATCATGGTGCTGGCACAGTAGGAGTTATTCTTGGGCAGATGAAGCAGATGGATTTCAGCGCCTCATCCAGCCGGGAGATGTTCAGTAATCTGGGTAGACTATCGGCAGAAATCAATACCATACAGGAGTCCATTAGAAATGCTGTGCATCAGACCGAGGAGATTCGTAAGGCCACGCTGCATGTCTCTCTTGAAGCCCGATCGGTATCACAGGCTATGGAGCAGGTAAGCGAAGTTTCGCGCAAGGGTGCAGGCGATGTGAAGGATACCAGCGCCGCCAGCGAAGAGCAATTGACTGCGATGGGCGAAATGTCGATGTCGGCTCAGTATCTGGCAACATTAGCCGAGAATTTGCAGATGGATTTGGCTCACTTTAAACTTTAATACAATCAACAAGCAGCCCCCTGGAGCCAGAAGCTCTCAGGGGGCTGCTTGTTTGGTTGGTCCGTCCGGCAGAATACCGGAACAGACCGCTGGTTAGTAAGATCCAAAGGAACCACTTGGTTGAAGTCTTAAGAGTACCATCCCCATACGAAGATGAACAAAGTACCGAAGATAGTAACCAGACCCACGAAGAGCGCATAGCCGATATTAATGTACAGCTCTTTCTTGGTATCTGCCGATTCCCCGATGTGCATGAACACGAACAGCTGCAGGGAAGCCTGAATCAGAGCTGTGATCAGCAGTACGGCCATGTTGGCGCCGTGTGAGAGATCACCATAGATAACAATGAGCGCTGCGGCAGAAAGGACCAGAGAGGCCAGATAACCCATCACATGGCGAATTGGGAACAGTTGCTTCATCATGTCACATCAGTCCTTTCAGGTAGACGAAGCTGAAGATAAAGATCCAGACAACGTCCAGGAAATGCCAGAACAGTGAGAAGATAAATGCTTTGTTGGCTGTAGCCGGGTTAATACCCTGACGCCATAGCTGAATCATAATCGCCGTTCCCCACAGGAAGCCGAAGCTGACGTGGGCACCGTGCGTTCCCAGCAGGACGAACAGACTGGAGAGGAAACCGCTGGTTTGCAGCGTAGCCCCTTCATGCACGTAGGTCACAAATTCAGTGATTTCAATGCCGATAAAGCCCAGACCCATCAGCAGCGTGAGAGCCATGAAGACCATCATTGCCTTCTTATAGCCTAGACGCATGGCATGAACCGCAAGACCGATCGTGAACGAACTGGTCAGCAGCAGGAAGGTTTCAATCAGCACCGGGCCAATTTCAAAAAGCTCTTTTCCGTTAGGGCCGCTGGCGAAGCGGTCCACCATGACCAAGAATACGGTAAACAAGGTGGCGAACAATGGAATTTCAGCTCCAAGAAACACCCAGAACCCGAAAATTTTGTTACTGTTCTCTTCTGTTGAGTATTCAAGCGGCTTGGACGCATCTATTTTCATACAGTCTCACCCCGCATCAATTTCTTTTCTGTAGCGTTAACTTCATCCACTGAGATGTAATAGCCGTGATCGCGGTCGAAGGACATAGCTGCCAGCATAATCAGAATACCCACTCCGGCAACAATCGCAGGAATCCACATGCTGAAGACCAGGAAGAAGCCGGCGAAGAAGAAGATCACACCCAGAATAAACGGCTTGCCGGTATTGCTTGGCATATGGATCTTAGTGATTTTGTCTTCGAACAAAGGTAATTTGTCATGCTTGGCGGACCAAAAGGCATCACGTGTCTGAACTTTTGGCACAACCGCAAAGTTGTAGACCGGCATTGGGCTATGCGTAGCCCATTCCAGTGTGCGTCCATCCCAAGGATCGCTTGTTGTATCTCTTGGCATGTAGCGTGTGCTCCAGTAGATGTTGTAGACCAACAGTACAAAGCCTATCGCTAATCCCACCGCACCCACAAAGGACAGCATATTGAGCGGGCCAAAGCCGGTTTCCTTAGAGTAGGTGTACATCCGGCGAGTCATCCCCATCAGACCGAGGAAGAACAGCGGGAAGAAGGTCACATTGAAGGAAATCACGATCCACCAGAAGGAATGCTTACCCAGCCGTTCGTTCAGACGGAAGCCGAATACTTTCGGGAACCAATAGTGGAACCCGGCAATAACGGCGAAGACAGCACCCGGAATCAGCACGTAGTGGAAATGCGCAACCAGGAACATGGTGTTGTGGTACTGGTAGTCGGCACTGGCCATTGCCAGCATGACCCCCGTTACCCCGCCGATGGTGAAGATCGGGATAAAGGCCAGCGTATACAGCATCGGTGTCGTAAAGGTAATCCGGCCTTTTCGCAGTGTAAACAGCCAGTTGAATATTTTAACCCCGGTAGGTACAGCTATCGCCATCGTGGTGATGGAGAAGAAACTGTTGACCATAACGCCTTGACCCATGGTGTAGAAATGGTGAGCCCATACCAGGAAGGACAAGAGGGAGATGATCAGCATACTGAATACCATGGAGGTATAGCCGTACAGGTTCTTTTTGGAGAAGGTGGCGATAATTTCGCTATAAATACCGAAGGCCGGCAGAATAACGATATATACCTCAGGATGTCCCCAAACCCAGAACAGGTTCGCCCAGAGCATATCCATCCCGCCGTTGGCCATGGTGAAGAATTGGGAGCCGAACAGGCGGTCGAACATCATCAGCGCCAGAGCCACGGTCAGAACCGGGAAGGCGAAGACGATAATCACGTTGGTGATCAATACGGACCAGGTGAACATCGGCATCTTCATCAGCTTCATGCCCGGTGCGCGCATTTTAAGAATGGTTACGATAAAGTTGACGCCTGTGATCAGAGTCCCGATACCGGAAATCTGCAGCGCCAGGGAGTAGTAGTTGTTGCCGACCGTCGGACTAAACTCCAGACTTGCCAGCGGGAAGTAGGCCGACCATCCGGCATCCGGCGATCCGCCGATGACGAAGGAAATGTTGAGCAGCATGGCCCCCATAAAGAAAAGCCAGAAGCTGACGGCGTTAAGACGCGGGAAAGCTACGTCGCGTGCGCCGATTTGCAGCGGTACGATAACATTCATCAGACCGATAATGAACGGCATGGCCATGAAGAGGATCATGATCAGACCGTGGGTAGTAAAGACCTCATTATAGTGCTGTGCGTCGAGGAACTTCATTTCCGGCGCTGCGGTTTGCAGACGCATCATCATCGCGTCCACGCCCCCGCGGAACAGCATGAGCAGCGCGGCCAGGATATACATGACGCCGATTTTCTTATGGTCGACCGTGGTCAGCCATTCGCGCCAGAGGTAGCCCCATTTTTTGAAATAGGTAAGCCCGACGAGAATCCCGATAGTAGCAAGTGCGATACTGATCATGGCTCCGTATATCAAGGGTTCGCCGTGAACCTTAAATTTGTCTAAATCCATTAGGGTGGCTCCTTTCAGGTTGTTTCATCGAGCGGTACATTACGAATTGCTGTTTTGCGTCTGTTCATCTACCGGTGAGCTTGGCAGCGGCTGTTCGACTTCCGGATTCGGTTTACTGTCGAACTCGGTCTGGCTCGAAGGCTCCGGTGAAGGATGAATATCCTTATTGTTCTGATGATCCATATTTCCGTTATCCATATCCATCTCCTTGCCTTCACCGCTCATATGCTCGCTGTGGTCTCCCGGAGGAGGGCTGAATTCCAGATGGGTGGAAGAATACGTTTTACGTCCAAGAAAATCGGTGGCGAGCAGGCCCTTGAATTCTTCTTCTGTAAGCTTAGGAGCCGTTTCCTTGACCTCTTTCACCCACTTGTCATAATCCTTGCTGCTCATGACAAGCGCTTCGAATTCCATATGGGCGAAGCCTTTACCGCTGAAGTTGGCATTCTTGCCAATATATGAGCCTTCAGTATCTGCGGAAAGATGAAGCGTGGTAAGCATGTCGCTCATCGCATACTTTTGTCCGGCAAGCTGTGGAATCCATAGGCTCGTGATGGTACCGAAAGAGTACATTCTGAACTCTACTGCCCGGTGCACTGGCATATTGACATAGTTCACGGTTTCAATGCCTTCCTCTGGATAGCTGAAATGCCATTTCCAGTTGGAAGAAGAAGCATAGATGACGAGAGGAGTCTGGTCTTTGTAATCTTCGGCCTGCTTCTCGACAGCGCTAGTCGTTTTGACTGTCACCACGGACAGGAAGGCCACGATAATGATCGGGATAATAATCCAGATCGCTTCGAGCACCTTGTTGCCCTCCTCATGCTCCGGAATGTATCCTTCATTGCTTTTCTTGGCCCGGTATTTCACCAGCACGAAGATATATAAGATGTAGACAACGGCCAGAACACCGAGCATCACGAGAATAGAAAGGATGATGGTGTCAGATAAAGTTCGTGCAGACGGCCCCTTCGGGTTCAGAACAGCGAGTGAACTGCATCCCGGCAGGAGGAGGATGAGGCTGAGAAACAAAGCGTATAACGGTCCCTTTTTTTTCATATAGAACTCCTTCCTTCAATAGTTCTTTTCATGCACCGATCTTTAGCGGGCAAACATTAACCTGTATCTATAGTAAGAACTACTTACCCATAATGCAAAATACATATTTTGTAATAAAAGCTATAATCGTCCTTAAAAATGTCCATTCAGTTAAATATATGTGATCAATTTGTTACAACATCCTTAACGTATGATAAAGATCACAGTAACGGTGCGCCTTAAGGTTATTTTAAGAATGTTCAAATTTTGTTCATAATTTCACAAATGTTACTATTTTCGTCACAAATATTTAAGCCGTAAAAGGCCCGAATTCATTGGGATTTGCTTACTATGACAGCATTCGACTAAGTTTGAGTTCTTTCTGAAAACAATGACAATATGTCATATATCACAGCATAACAGTTACAACTTTTTCTGCTCGCGGTTACAATCTCTCAATTTACGTTATATCTATGTATGCTAAAGTAATAGATAAATATACATAGATTGGAGATTGTGTCGGTGGCTACTAAAAAGATAATGCTCTTATTCATGTCTTTATTCCTGTGCTTCGGTGTCATTCAAACAACAGCAAGTGCAACGGGAGTGAACAAATCTCTGAAGTTGGGGGTAGGGGATACCTTAAGCGGTATCACAGCCGTATCCCAAAATGATACCTATTATGTTCCTCTCCGCGCTTTGGCGGCAGAACTGAAGTGGACCCTCACCGGTCTTCCAGATGGCATTCAGGTCGACGGCGGGGGACGAACGCTCAGGCTGCTGGGGGATAATGGGGGAGCTAAGCTCCAGGATGGAACGGTTGCCAAGGCAGATACATTTCTTCAGAATGGAACATTGATGGTTCCGCTGAAGATAAGCGCCTACCTCGGATATATCATTTCCTTTGAACCGGAGAAATATTTACTGCGCGTCTATGATGCCTCGGCAACCTTGGATGACGCAGGGTTCTTAAGCAAATACAAGAGCGAGCTGACGCCGCCTGTAACCCCCGAAGAACCTGCAAAAACTCCTGTAACCAAGCCGGGTACTACCTTGTATCTGACCTTTGATGACGGACCGTCAGCGACAACATCAGAGCTGCTGGACATCCTGGACAAGTATGATGTCAAGGCAACGTTCTTCATGATTGGACCCAATATGAACCGTTATCCTTCCCAGGTGAAGCGGATTGTGGAGATGGGAAGTGGTCTCGGCTTGCATGGCATGACGCACCGCAAAGAGAAGTTCTATGCGTCTGCCTCTGCTGCACTTGCCGAAATGAACGGGGACAATGCTATCCTTACGAAGATCACTGGCAAAGGGACAACACTGATTCGTCCGCCATACGGCAGCAAGCCTTATTTCACCAAGACCTTTAGAGACAAAGTGCTGGGTCAAGGCTATCATCTGTGGGACTGGAATGTGGACTCGGACGACTGGAAGTACAAAGAAGATAGTGCCACCATCTACACAACAGTCATGAATCAGGTGCATAAGCTGCAACACTCCAGAACCAATCCGGTGATCCTGATGCATGACCAGAAAGCAACACTCAAAGTACTGCCGCGCCTGCTGGAGTCGCTGAAGAAGGAAGGCTATACGTTCGAGATTATTACGAAGGATGTCGAGCCGTTGAATTTCTGGCGGGACAAGCGCTAAGCAACTCAAGGGTTGGAACTTTCGGGGACAACTGTTGGTCATTATGATTTTCTATACAAAGGAGCAAGCTGCGGGGATGAATCAACCCGCAGCCTGCTCTTTTTTTGTCATTGAATGGGGAGACCAGCAGGGGAAAGACGGCAGAAATGCCGTTGTTTCAGCCCTCACTTATACAAATAACTGATAACCATCTGAACCAGCTCGGACTTCAGCCGGTCGGTTGCGATACGCTGCGGGGAGAAGGAGATGACATCAACGATGGCGCTGACCGTTTCGAACACGATGATAGAAGCAGCCTCCACGTCTTCCGTCTTAAGCTCATCTTGTCCCATCTGCAGATACTTCAGTGTTTTAATCCGGCCCACCTCATACTGGGCATCCATCAGCTGCTTAATTTCCTCATCGCTATGGTACATGACCGTCAGATCTTTATGGTATCCGATAAAGGCCTTATGGGAGACGAGAAGGGTGTCGACCAGATGGGTAATCAGCTCGGTCCGTTCGATGGTTTTGAAGTTGATCTCAGACATCGAAGCGTCGATCCGGGCCATAAGCTCGTCGCCATATATTTTGAGAGCATCGATAAAAACAGCTCTTTTATCAATGAAATAGGAATAGAAGCTGCCCGTCGATACTCCGGCGGCCGCTGCGATTTGCTTGGTATTGGTCTGGTGGAAGCCCTTGTCCGAGAAGAGCTTCATAGCCGCCTGGATAATAGCTTCCTTGGTTTTGATACTGCGTTCTTGCCGTGGTGTTCTGATCTTGTCCTCCATATCACTCATGTCCGGCAGCTCCCCCTTGTAGTACTGATTGTAGAGGAGGGGATTTGGGCTGTCAATAAAAGTTGAACTAAAGTTCATTTTTATTGACAAAGATGAACTTTAGTTCATATAATCACAACATGAACTTTAGTTCACATTTTGGGAAGCCTTTTTGAGGAGTGGTGAAGATGAGTATTAGAATGCGCAGAGCTTTATCTTTTACGGCAATCGTCCTTGGTTTTTTCATGGCGCTGCTGGATACGACGATTATTAATATTGCCCTGCCGGAGATGACGCGCCATTTCGGCGGGAGTGTATCACGGATTTCATGGGTGATGAACGGGTATAACCTGGCTTTTGCCATATTCATTCTGACCGCCTCGCGGCTGGCGGATCAATTTGGCCGGAAGAAGGTGTTCATGTTCGGGGTGGCCCTGTTTACGCTAACCTCCCTGCTTGCAGGGTTTGCAACCTCTCTCGGGGTTCTGATCCTGCTGCGGGTGATTCAGGGTCTAGCCGGGGCTATTATTGTTCCGGTCACCATTCCCCTGACTACGACTACTTTTCCGAAAGAAATGCATGGCCTGATTATTGGCATCTGGGGAGCTGTGTCAGGTATTGCGGCGGCAAGCGGACCGGCGCTGGGCGGGATTCTTACGCAGAAGCTCAGCTGGGAGTGGATCTTTTTTGTGAATGTGCCGCTCGGTGTACTGAGCATTGTGCTGACGGCTGTCTTCATTGAGGAATCGCGGGATAATACGGCAGGCCGGACAATCGATTACGGCGGAACCCTTGCCATTACCGGAGCGATGTTCTTCATTACGTATGCGCTGATCAAGGTGCAGGAATATGGCTGGAATTCCGGTGTGATCCTTGGGCTGCTCGGGGCAGGCCTTGTGTTCCTGCTGCTGTTCATCTTTACGCAGTGGAGAGGGAAGGAGCCTATGCTGCCTTTGTCACTTATGCGGATACGTACATTCAACGGTGCTTCCCTGACCTTGCTGATTGTCGGTGCAGCGCTAATGAATCTCTCCCTGTTAACTTCCTTCTTTCTGACGCGGATGATGGGGATGACCGAACTGAAGGCAGGTCTAGTATTGTCCATGATCGCTGTAGGCTCGATTGTAAGCTCGGCTATTTCGGGTCCGTTGTCTGCAAAATACGGAAGTCACCTGTTCGCTGCATCCGGTATCGTGGTCACTGGCGGAGCAATGTATGCTTTGAGCGGACTTCACGCAGACTCGGCTCTTTCAGAGGTGGTGGTGCGGCTGTTAGTGGCGGGTGTCGGCGTGGGCCTTACCATGGCGCCGGTGATGTCTTCCGCTGTTCGCAATGTGCCGGATGACAAAGTGGGCATTTCTTCAGGAGTCACCAATATGGCCAAAGCGCTGGGCAGCGTCATCGGAGTGGCTATTATCGTGACCGTGCTGCAGCACAATACGGACAGTGAGCTGGGCAAGGCGGGGATTTCCGCCACTAAGGTCATTCAGACGAATACGGAGCTTCAGCCCTTTGTCAAAAATGTTCTAACCGAAGCGGTGGCTTCCATCGGCAAACAAGGGAATGCAGCGAGGGACAGCAGTGGCAGGGAAGCGGATACCGCTTCAGCTGTAGTTCATGCGGTGGAGCTTGCAGCAGCTAAGCTGCCGCCTGCGGAACAGAAGGCTTTTGCGGCAGACAGCGCCAATCAATTTCATGAAGTGAAGCTGCTCCTGTCTCAGGCAGGAGGCGGAATGCAGCAAGCGGCGGTGAAGGGATTCAGCCGGACCTTTGCTTTTGCCGGTCTGCTTATGATCCCTGGGATCCTGTTCGCTCTCTTAAGCGATAAGCGGCGGAAGCCCGAGGAGCCTGTGGTGCAAGCTGAGCCCGCTGTACTGGAGCGTTAATCTCCTCAAGGGTCATAGCCCTCCGCTGTGACACCAGTCCTACTGTTAGCATAGAATGGACTACATTCTATTAGCCGAGGTGATACTGGATGCCTAACACCATAAGAAGCACACCCAGAGAGGATGGCTACCGTATGCCGGGCGAATTCGAACCGCATGCGGGAACCTGGATGCTCTGGCCCACCCGTACAGATACCTGGAGGCTGGGCGCGAAGCCGGCACAGGATGCTTTTGCCGAAGTAGCTGAGGCGATTGCTGAATTTGAGCCGGTTACCATCGGTGTAATCTCCTGCCAGTATGAGCATGTCCGCTCCCGCATGCCTGCGGCTGTGCGCGTGGTTGAGCTGTCGTATAACGATGCCTGGATGCGGGATATCGGACCGACCTTTGTCGTGAACGGGCAGGGGGGAGTGCGGGGGATCGATTGGGGGTTCAATGCCTGGGGCGGCCTTCACGGGGGATTGTATTTTCCCTGGGATCTCGACATGCTGGTGAAACAAAAAGTGCTGGAGATCGAGCGTATGGACCGCTATGATCTTCAGCATTTTATTTTGGAGGGCGGTGCAGTCCATGTGGATGGTGAAGGCACACTGCTGACCACCAGTCAGTGCCTGCTGCACAAGAACCGCAATCCGCATCTGACGAAGCGGCAGATGGAGAAGCTTTTACGGGATCACCTGAATATTACAAAAATCATCTGGCTGCCCCAGGGCCTGCATAGCGACGAGACAGATGGTCATATTGATGAGGTGGCGGCTTTTGTGAAGCCTGGAGAAGTAGTGATGAGCTGGACGGATGACCCGGATGACCCGCAGTATGCGGTGCTGGGCAGGGCCTATGAAATGTTGAGCCGGGAGAGGGACGCCAGGGGCCGCAGACTGGAGATTCATCGGCTGCATCTCCCGGACCGGCTGATAATAACGGACGAAGAAGCGCGGCGGATTGACACGGCCCATCACAGCTACTACCGGGGAGCAGGCACTGTTTTTGCAGCAACCTATGTAAATTTCTATATCTGCAACGGCGGTGTGATCATTCCCGCTTTTGGCGACCCGAGGGATGCAGAGGCACTGCGTACACTCCGTGGTTTATTCAAGGACCGCAGGGTAGTGCAGATCAATACGCGGGAAATCGCCCTCGGCGGCGGCAATATTCACTGCATCACCCAGCAGCAGCCAAGAGGGTGGTGAAGCTCTGTTGCTTAGCTATAGTAGATTTCTGGACGGCCCTGTTGGCCGTTTCTTTGTGTTGACATCCCTATCTGACTGTATTAATAATAGTAGTACAGTTAATACACTGAGATGCTTGCCAGAAGACAGCATACGAAAGGAGGACTGTCATGTTCGAATTGGACGTCCGCAGCCGCAAGCCGATCTATGAGCAGTTGACCGATAAGGTCAAAGAGATGATCATGCACGGAATTCTGCGGGCAGATGACCAGCTTCCGTCCGTAAGAACCTTATCCTCACAGCTAACAGTGAACCCCAACACGATTCAAAAAGCCTACCGGGAGCTGGAGCGTGAAGGCTATATCTATTCTTTGCAGGGCAAGGGGAGCTTTATAACCCCTTCGCAGCAAGGGCAGAACGAGAGCAAAAAAGCGGAGCTTCGGGAGGAATTGCTGCGCCTGATGGCGGAAGCAGTCTATCTCGGATTCACCGAAAGTGAGATAGGAGCGCTGTACCGCCAGGTGCTGGAGCAAAGAGAGGGAGGGGAGAAACCATGATCGAGATTCGCGGAGTCAGCAAGAGCTTTCAAGGTGAAAAGGCTGTGGACAGCCTGTCGCTGACTGTACATAAAGCAGCCATTTATGGACTGCTGGGCTCCAATGGTGCCGGAAAAACCACGCTGCTGAAGACACTTGCGGGCATCTACCGGCCTGACGAGGGAACGGTCCGCATTGGGAACAAACCGGTGTTTGAGAACCCGGAGGTGAAGCAAAGCCTAATCTTTATGCCGGACAGCCCTTACTTCTTCCCGCAGGCGTCGGTCAACAGCATGGCGGCCTACTACCGTTCGATTTATCCTGGGTGGAGTGACAAGCGTTATGAGGAGCTGGGGACAGTGTTCCGGCTGGATACGGCACGCAAGCTAAGCCGCTTCTCGAAGGGGATGCAGCGCCAGGCGGCGTTCTGGCTCGCGCTAAGCTGTACACCTGATGTGCTCATCATGGATGAGCCGATTGACGGGCTGGACCCGGTGATGCGCCGGCAGATCAAAAATCTGCTGTTTCAGGAAGTCGCTGAGCGGGAGCTCACTGTGCTGATCTCTTCACATAATCTGCGGGAGATTGAGGATCTGTGCGATCATGTCGGCATTATGCACGGCGGCCGGATGCTGGTTGAGAAGGATCTCGATGACCTGAAGGCGGACACGCACAAGATTCAGGTGGCTTTCCGGGATGAGCGTCATGCTGCGGCACTGGCGGCCAAGCTGCAAATTCTCCATCAAGAGCAGCGGGGCAGCGTGAATCTCTATATCGTAAAAGGCGACCGGGAGCGGATTTCGCAAGCTTTTCATGTCTATGAGCCGTATGTGTTCGATCTGCTTCCCTTGACGCTGGAGGAAATCTTTATTTATGAAATGGGGGATGCCGGGTATGACGCACAGCCGATACTTCTTTAACAGCGGTGTAATCCGCCAGAATGTGCGCCAGCACGGCTGGATCGGAATCATCTATACCCTGGGCCTGTTATTTTCACTCCCGTTGCAGCTGTTCATGAGCGGTAATTCCGGTACACAGCCCCAGAAGGTGGATAATCTGTTCCGCGTAGCAGGAGATATTCAGGTGCTGTTCATCGTCGTTCTTCCTGTAGCTGCAGGCTTGTTCGTGTTCCGCTACCTGCAGTCCAAAATGGCCTCCGATCTGTGGCATAGCCTTCCGCTGCGGAGGGAGCATCTGCTTACTGCCCATATGGCGAGCGGACTCGGCCTTCTGCTGCTTCCGGTCTGGCTGACGGCAGCGGTTACCGCAATCGTGACTCCGCTGGGCGGCAATATGTACATCTATTCTGGTGCAGATATTTGGAATTGGTGCCTGATCGTCAGTGTTCTTACCCTGTTCCTTTTTGTGTTCAGCACCTTTGTTGGCATATGCACGGGGCAAACGGTGCTCCAGGGAATAATCATTTATATTCTGCTCATTCTTCCGGCAGCATTGTTTCAGCTGGTCAATTTACATTTGAGCACGTACCTGTATGGCTACCCGCAATGGTCCGGGTCCAGCGACAGTCTGTATATCTGGTCACCGCTGCTGCGTCTTATCACTTATACAAATGACATCTTTAGCGTAGCAGAGCTATGCATTTACGCGGCACTGTCGGTTGTATTCATCGCCTTATCCTTTGTGCTGTATCGAAATCGCCATGGGGAGAAGACAGGGCAGGCCATTGCCTTCGCCTATTTCAATCCACTGTTCAAAGCGGGTGTCATGCTCTGTGCCATGCTTCTCTCGGGAACTTATTTTACCTCAGTGAAACCTCATCAGCTGGGCTGGATGATCTTCGGTTATATTACCGGGGCTATACTGGGCTATATTGCTTCTGAGATGATTATCCGTAAAACCTGGCAGATCCTAACGCGTAAAGTGCCAATGGAGTTTGCAGTGTATGGTATTCTGCTGGGTTTGCTGCTCTACATTCCGGTATCCGGATTAACCGGATATGAGAACCGGGTGCCTGCGGGGGAACACGTCACGGGGGTGTATGCAGGGAGCAAATACCAGATGTACAATGACGATTCCTATCCGCGGATATACAGTTTCAGTGCAAGCGTAGATTCGTCCGGCGTGGATCAAGATCCTCCTTTGGCTAAGCCGGATTTCTACACTACCGATAAACAGTACATCGAAGCTGTACGCAGCCTTCATCATGCGCTTGTAACGATGCGGCCAACGAATCAGGATTCAGTGAGACACGATTCTCCTGGAGCCAGAATGTTCACTCTTGCCTATCAACTGGACAACGGGCGCAAGCTGGTGCGGCAGTACTGGATTCCGGGTGAGGGATTTGAGCCGGAGATGAAGTCGGTGATGGAAAGCAAGGGCTTCAAACAGAATGAATATACGCTTTATCAACTGGATGAGGACATAGAAAGCATCCGCCTTGGCTCCAATTATACAAATAAAGCTGTTAGCATCTCTGATCCACAGGAGGTTAAGGAATTTACCGGGCTATTGAAGCAGGAAATTTTGAACATGAGCTATGAAGATCAGACTGGCGACCAGAAGTCGATCGCTACTATGCAGATGAACAGTAAGCCGAACCATATAGGGTATGGTTTTTATTATGACTTCGACTGGAAGCCTTCCTTTCATGAGCTGGAGAACTGGCTCGTTCAGAAGGGATATGCGGATAAGGTCCGTTCTACAGCACAAGATGTCATCTCCGCTGAACTGATCCAAGATGATTATGCCGGCAAGCTCCCTGAAGAGACTAGGTTTGACGCTGAACAACATGTGAAGCTGGCACGCAGTGAGAACCGTGCTGTTATCGTTAAGGGTGCGACAGAGATTAACGATATTCTGAGCCGCCAGCGCAATTTTACAGGCAAGAATGGCGATTATATGGTAAAGCTGGTCTATAAAGGCGGATTCATAGATTATGCTTCGCTGCATGAAGAAGACTTAACGCCAGGCCTTAAAGCACTTATTCCCTAGAACTGGGTTGACAGAACCTGGAACCGTGGATTATGCTTTTGGAAATATTATGATGCCCACATCGCTAAGCGTATGCTTACGAAGTAATGCTAACCAAACTTTTAGGAGGTCAGGACAGATGAATGAACAAGGAAAACTATCGTACCCGAATCTTATCCATTTGTTTCCCATTTATCTGTCCGCCTCGTTCGGCAGGCTGGCCCTAGCAGCGGTTGATTCATTTCCGGCAGCAGCAAGTGATCTTGTTCACGGGAAGTAATTTGCCTGAATATGCATGAGGCGAAAGCATGGCCATGGACGATGGAGTCCATGGCCTTTTTTGACTTTTTATCTTGAAAAAGATTGGGGGAGATACATCATGTCTGAAATTCATCAATCCATTATCCGCGAGCTTCACGCCATCGAATCCGAGGAGGATGTCCGTATCCTGTACGCTTGTGAGTCCGGCAGCAGGGCCTGGGGTTTCCCCTCCAAAGACAGCGACTATGATGTGCGGTTCCTTTACCTGCGCCGCCCGGAAGCTTATCTCTCGATCTTCGGGCAGCGGGATGTCATTGAGCGTCCAATCAGTGACCTGCTGGATATTAATGGATGGGACCTGAAGAAAGGGCTGACCCTTTTCCGTAAATCCAACCCGCCGCTCCTGGAGTGGCTGCAATCCCCGATTCGTTATGAAGAGAACTATACCGTAGCAGACAGAATCCGCCGCTTGTCGCCGCTTGGATTTTCGCCCAAATCCTGCATTTACCATTATCTGAATATGGCCCGCGGGAATTACCGGACTTACCTTCAGGGCAGCGAGGTTAAGATCAAGAAGTATTTTTACGTTCTCCGGCCAATGCTGGCATGTGCATGGATTGAGAAGTATCAGGAGGTGCCCCCTCTGGAGTTCACAGTGCTGGTAAAAGACCTGATTCCGGAAGGAACGGAGCTGAGAGAAACGGTCGATAGGCTGCTGGTCCGCAAAATGTCAGGCGATGAACTGAACCTGGAGCCTCGGCTTGAGTGTATTAACAAGTATCTGGAGCAGCAGATCAGCCACTTTGAAGAAGCGGCGGCCCGGTTTGGACCAGGAAACGGGGTAGAGGACCACGTGCTGGACGAACTGTTCCGTTCCGCACTGCTTGAGGTGTGGGGCGGAGAAAGCCGCTGGATCCCTTAGAGAGAAAATCGAGTAACGTAGAAGGAGAGATGGGCGCTATGCATTTAATGAGCTAACAAATCGCACCGTTGTGCATATCTGGATGGCGTATAACTGAACCTGTGAAGAGAGAACAAATGAGGTGTAACAAATGTTGAACCCAGCTGCTGAGGTTTCACTCAGCAAATTTATGGCCAAGATGCTCCGGCATACCCCGTCAGCGTATGGGCTGCTCCTTGATCCTGAGGACGGCTCCTGCCTGCTGGGGGATCTGCTGAGTGTCATCCATGCCGCCCCGAAATGGGCCGGCATCACTGTAGAGGACATCTGTCAGGTTGTCCGAAACAGCGAGAAGCAGCGCTTTGCCATTGAAGGTGAGCGTATAAAAGCGCGGTATGGGCACAGTCATGCCAAGCTTACATATGAGACGGGAACCCCGCCTCCTGTGCTGTATCATGGCACTAATCAATCTGCATTGTCCGCGATCCTGAAAGAAGGGCTGAAGCCGATGGGGAGGCAGTATGTACACTTGTCAGAGGGGCTTCATTTTGCCAGCTTGGCCGGGAGCCGCAGAGGCAGGCTGGTTCTGCTGAGCGTGGATACGGTTAGGGCTGTGCATTTGGGAGTAATCTTCTATTATGCGGGTAATGAGGTATGGCTGGCGGAGCCGGTTCCACCTGCTTGTATTGCCTTACGGAAAGAAGAGTAGACGGGTACCGCCAGCTTCCAGCTTACAGGAGGGATGTCCCATGGATGAAGTGCCGGATCACCTAGATCACGGCTTGCAGATTGTATTTATCGGCTTCAATCCCAGTCTCCGTTCCGGAGAGCTGGGGCATCATTACGCCAATCCGCGCAATCATTTCTGGCGCATTCTCGAACACTCCGGCCTGACGCCCCGCCTCTATGATGCCTCGGAGGACGGTGAACTGCTCCGGCTAGGCTTGGGCTTCACCAACATCGTTGCCCGCCCGACACGTGGAGCGGAGGACATTACCCGTGGGGAATATGCGGAGGGACGTCAGATTCTCCGGGACAAGCTTACCCGCTACCGCCCGGAGATCGCCTGTTTTGTAGGCAAGGGGGTCTATACGGAATTCACCCGCAGAGCAAAGGCGGACTGGGGGTTTCAGGAGGAGCAGCCCCCGATCGTAGATGGCGTGAGGGAATTCGTGGCTCCTTCGTCAAGCGGCTTGGTACGAATGCCGATGCCGGAGATCGTGGCTATTTACCACAGGCTGTATGAGTATATTCAGGAAAATACTTGATTCCGCCCCACTGGCCGGAAACGGGGCTGTAGCTGTATAAGCAAAGTTTCATGGAGTATAGCGATTCGTTAAAAAGTAGTGTTTGCACTACATAGGTCGCCGCTTTTGCTACTCGTAGCGCTCATTCGGCAGGCCTGCACTCAACGCAAAACACCCTTGATGTTCAAGGGTGTTTTGCTGTATTACTGTGCCCTTACCCCTATCCCAGTCTGCGTCAGGTCTGGATCAGCAGCAGAATAATTGAGGAGAGCGACAGGCAGACGCTGGCCAGATAGAGGACGGCAACAACCTGCTTCTGGTTCAATCCGGCTTTGAGCAGACGGTAATGGACCTGGGTTGCATCGGCTTGATAAATCGACTTGCCTTGCACGAACCGTTTGATGACGACAAACAAATTGTCGAAGATCGGCACGCCCAGTGCGAGAATCGGGATGAACAGCGACAAGACCGTTGCCTGCTTGAATGCACCGTCCAGCGCAATTACAGCCAGGATATAGCCGAGAAAGGTGGCGCCTGCATCACCCATGAAAATTTTGGCCGGGGCCTTGTTGTACCGCAGATAGGCAATGGTGACACCCACGAGAGTGATGGCCATCATGGCTGAGGCGGATTGCCCTTTGGCCAAAGCGACCACAAATAAAGTTACTGCGGAAATGGCCGTCAGCCCTCCTGCCAGACCGTCCATACCGTCCGAAAAATTAATCACAGTCGTCACGCCGAAGATCCAGAGAATGGTAAGCACAAATTGCAGGATTACCGGCAGCGAGATATAATCCCCGGAGAAGGGATTGAAGAATCCGGTGAACGCATTGCCCGACAGAAAGACCAGAATCGCAGCCGCGATCTGAACAATGAACTTCGGCAGCGCCGGGAAGTCCTTGCCCTTGGTTTTGTACCAGTCATCGATGGTGCCTATGGTCAGCAGGAGCACACCGCCAATGAACAGGGCGAGTGTACCCAGCGAGAGATCACGGGTAAACAGCAGGTATGTAATGAAAAATCCGATGAATATCGCATAGCTGGCTGTCAGCGGAATGGGCTCCCTATGTATTTTTCGCTCGACGTCCTGCCGGGGTTTGTCCACAAAATCGAGCCGGAAAGCAAGCCTGCCAAGCGGAGGAATAAGCAAATAGACGATGCAGAAGGACACCAGAAACGCTAGAACGTAAAAAATGACAATCACCGCCGTTACATTTTTTGAAAGAGCCTCTCTGAATTATATCGCAGATGGCAGGTGCTTGTCGACGAGACTCGAAATAGGAGGGAATATGGGAATATGAAATACGAGGTCATTTTATTTGATGCCGATGATACCCTGTTTGACTATGGAATGGCTGAGAGCAAGGCGCTGTACAATGCTTTTGTCCATTTTGGCTTGCCTACGGGCGCCGAGGATTATGCTGCAAGCTACCAAGAAATTAATAGGGCACTGTGGAAAGATCTGGAGCAAGGACGGACCACGTCTGCTGTGCTGCGGGTTGAACGGTTCAACCGGCTGTTTGCTGCGCATAAGCTCGAACTGAGTCCTGAAGCATTCAGTGAAGCCTATTTAAAGTTTCTGGGTGAAGGGACGTACCTGATTGAGGGGGCGGTGGAGCTGTGTCAGGAACTGAGCGGATACAGACTTGCGGTTATCACCAATGGGATCAAGGATGTACAGCTGTCCAGAATTCAGGGCTCGCCGCTAAGTGATACCTTTGAGCAGATCATTATTTCCGAAGAGACAGGCTATCAGAAGCCGGAAGCGGGGATTTTTGATTATGCTTTTGACAAGCTGGGGATCTCTGACCGGAGCAAAGTGCTGATTGTCGGTGATTCGTTGACCTCGGATATTCAGGGTGGAATGGGCTATGGCATCGACACTTGCTGGTTCAACCCGCTGGGCAAAGAAGGCGCTCCGGGCATTCATCCAACCTATGAGATCCGGGAGCTGTCCGGGCTTTTGGAGATTATCCGATAGTCCGGCTATATGGCCCTGAGATTGAAAACTTTCCCAGGTGTTAAATATATTAAGATACAATACTCATACTCTATTATTTAATTCTAATGGGAGAGGATCAACTTGAACAAAAAGTGGCTAATTGCCGCTGTCGCTGCAGGCATGACAATCACCGGATCGGCAGGTGTCTATGCAGGAGCCAAGCTGGAGCAGATCAAGGCCTATCTGAATCACAGTATTGGTGTGGTGGTGGATGGCACCCCTTATTGGCTGAAAGATGGCAATGGTAAAACCTTAACACCGATCACCTACGAAGGTATTACGTATTTGCCGGTCCGTTCAGTCGCCGATGCCCTGAAAGTACCGATAACTTATGATGCCGCGAACTATAAAGTGAGAATTGGCATCGGCGCCGAGACTGGAGGAGCCACGGGAACAGGCGCTGGGACAACAACCCCCCCGGTGGAGAGCACAGTGCGGCCGGTGAACCTGCCGAAGGATTTTCCGATTCCGGAGGATGCCCTGATTGCGACTACACTGGATACGGACGCCGATGGGGTGAAGAAGGTGGCTTTTACCTACTCCACGCAGGAGACGTTGGAAACGATGGGTTTTGTGTACAGTGAATATGTGCGGATCAAACGGCTGGAGAATGCTTCCCAGACCGTAAGCGCCACTACAGTCAAAATCTCAGGCAGACTGGGCGGGACTAGCCCGCTGTCCATCACCGCCAAAGCTTCAACTGCGCGTCCGGGCTTCAATATCTTCACCATCACTTTCTCGGAGAGCTGATTATCCCTATTGTTTACAAAAAACAGCTGCGCCTTCAAAAGGTCGCAGCTGTTCAGCAGTAATTCCCTTGCTGAGTTGGTCTTCCAGAACCGCAGCGGAGTGCAGCCGCCTTGTAAGCTGTGCAGGTTCCAGCCCAATCACTGGATTATGCCTGCTGCCGTGCATCCGGCCGAATCACTGGATTAAGCTTGCTGCCGAGTATCCAGCGGCTTCAGGTGCGCTTCAATCTGCTCGCGCTTCGCTTCGAGGAAAGGCGGCAGGGCCAGGGACTCGCCCAGATGCTCAATGTCCTCATCCGTGGCAAAGCCCGGGCCGTCCGTTGCCAGCTCGAACAGGATACCGCTCGGCTCACGGAAATACAGGGAGCGGAAATAAAATCGGTCCACGAAACCCGAGTTCGGGAGCTGGTAGCTGCCGATCCGCTCGATCCATTGCTTCAGCTCGTCGGCGTTGTCTACGCGGAAGGCCACGTGATGAACACCGCCGCGTCCGAGCCGTTCCTGAGGCAGATCTTTGCGTTCTTCCAGATGGATCTCCGAGCCGGAGCCGCCTTCGCCGGTCTCGAATACAATGACATCCGGCTGCCCGGCAACCGGGGAAGGATAGCTGCCTTTACGGCGGAACCCGAGCAGATCCACAAGTACTTTTGCGGAAGACTCTGCCGTCTCAACGGTCAAATGGACCGGACCCAGACCGAGGATGCCGTAAGCCGCCGGAACCGGACTTTTAGCCCAAAGCTTCCCGCCTGCAACACCCTGATTATGCTCATCCGATACAAGAATCAGGCGCTGCCCCTCATGATCCCGGAAGGATAGCGTTTGGCGTCCTCCGCGATCTGTGATCTCGTCATGCTCCACCTGGAACTGCTCGAACCGCTGGGTCCAATACTCAAGTGACTTATCGTCCGGCACCCGGAGCGACAGTGCGGAAATACTGTTATTACCGTCACGGTTGCGCCCTGCGTTCGGAATCTCGAAGAAGGTGACTTCCGTACCAGGATTGCCTACTTCGTCCCCGTAGAACAGATGGTAGACGGAGACGTCATCCTGGTTGACTGTTTTTTTGATCAGGCGCAGTCCAAGTACCTCGGTATAGAATTTGAAGTTTTCCGGGGCTCTGGCGGTTAGGGCCGATACATGGTGAAGACCTTTTAATGTTAAACTCATGATAGTTCCTCCTCAAAGGCATGGATTGAAGTACTGATAACAGGGTTTATTATGAATGTGATGTAAAGTATATAATTATTATTAAGTTACTTACATTTTAATAGTAAAATGAATAATTGGCAAGTAAGAATTTCATTACCTTGAAATACAAGGATCTGCAGGGTTTCAACTATAAACGATCCTTCTATACTTGGAGATTAAGGAAGCTGCCTCTTTCAGGGACAGTTAACCCTTCTCTTCTTATCTGCAAAGGAGAGCGATATGATACATACACAAATTAGCTTGATGGAGCAGCTGAAAGGAATGGGGATTGATCCGCAGGGGACACTCCTCGTCCATTCTTCGCTGAAGAGTATCGGGGAAGTCCAGGGAGGTGCAGACACAGTACTGGATGCGCTCTCTGCCTATATGAAACAAGGCCTATTGGTTCTCCCAACGCATACCTGGTCTTATATCGATGCGGATAATCCGCGATTCTCCGTCCAGGAGTCCCCTTCGTGTATCGGCATCCTGCCGGAGCTCTTCCGGAAACGGGCGGACGTTATCCGTTCGTGGCATCCGACCCATTCTGTAGCAGCGCTGGGTAAGGATGCGGCTGCATTCACCGCAGGTGATGAGCGCTGGGATACGCCTTGTGCCCGCGGTTCCGTATATGGCAAACTTCTGGACCGCCAGGCGGACATTATGCTGCTTGGTGTAGATTTGCGGCGGAATACCTTCATCCACGGAATTGAAGAATGGCTCGATATTCCCGGCAGAATGACGGATGAGTATGAGCAACTGTACACGGTGACACCCGGCGGGGAAGAGCTTCCAGTCCCTTCGCGGAGGCACTGCGGACTCTCCTGGTCGCAGCATTTCTGGAAGGTAGAGCGGGTGCTTGAGCAAGGCGGAGCACTGCGCAGAGGCCGTTTTGGAGATGCGCCTGTGATGATCTGCGGGACAGTGGCAACAACGGATATTCTAAGCCGTATGCTGCACAGCAATCCGGATCTGTTCTCAGACAATGAACCCTTGGATGGTTTAGAGGTGCCTGAGCCGCTGCCCAAGACCAAGCGGGTCGTTCCGGATTGACTGCGCACCAGATGTGCCTCCTTGGCGTAGTCAAATAGGTAATGAATTTCAGGTTCTTGTCCGCAATCTGGCGGGCACCTATCAATGTATGGTATATTATTCTCACAAAAAACATAGTAAGGAGATTGGAAATGGAAAAAACTTTGATTTTTGGACACAAAAATCCGGATACGGATACCATCTGCTCGGCTATCGCTTATGCGGCATTGAAGAAGGAACTGGGCTGGGATGCTGAGCCGGTTCGTCTCGGAGAAGTTAGCGGCGAAACTCAGTATGCGCTAGACCACTTCAGCGTGCAGGCTCCGCGCCTGGTTGAGAACGTGGCAAGTGAAGCTAAACAGGTCATTCTGGTTGACCATAACGAACGCCAGCAAAGTGCGAATGATATCGATCAGGTCCGTGTGGTCGAGGTTATTGACCACCACCGGATTGCTAATTTTGAAACAGCTCACCCGCTCTACTACCGTGCTGAACCCGTAGGCTGCACAGCAACGATCCTTAACAAGCTGTACAAAGAAAACGGAGTGGCTGTTCCAAAGGATATCGCCGGTCTGATGCTGTCCGCTATCATTTCCGACTCCCTGCTGTTCAAATCGCCGACCTGCACCGAGCAGGATGTGGCGGCTGCGCGCGAGCTGGCTGCCATCGCCGGTGTTGACGCTGACAGCTACGGTCTTGCTATGCTCAAGGCGGGTGCCGATCTAAGCGACAAGAGTATCGCCCAACTGATCTCCCTGGATGCCAAGGAATTCAAAATGGGTGAATACAAAGTGGAGATTGCCCAGGTGAACGCTGTAGATGTTAACGATGTACTCTCCAAGCAGGCTGAACTGGAAACAGCCCTGACTGCCATCATTGATGACAAAGGCCTGGACCTTTTCCTGTTCGTAGTTACAGATATCCTGAACAATGATTCCGTTGGTTTGGCCCTGGGCCGTGTGGCAGGTGCGGTTGAGCAGGCTTACAATGTGAAGCTGAACGACAACAAAGCAGTTCTGAAGGGTGTCGTTTCCCGCAAATCACAGATCGTTCCCGTTCTGACCGAAACCATTGCCAAGCTGTAACAGACAGGCCTGGTAAGCGGAGTTATTCAGCAATTCATTGGATAGAGTTATGACACAGCCCGGCTGTGTGCCTTCTTTATGGGAGGCCCGCAGCCGGTTTTTGTATATATAGGCTATCTCAGCAACTTATTTCCGAAAAGAAGGGAAGCTTCTGGTTCAACTCCGTGGAATACTCCTATATGTTTAATGAGAAAGGTAATCGTTTCTAAAATGCAGATTTCCATGGTTTAGCGGACAGCATAATTACAGCAGAAGGTGAATCCTTTTGCCAAAAGGACCCGCAGACTCTATACTTAAGCTTACATCGAAGTGTAAAGGAGCGGAGGAATATGACTAGAACACGAAACAGCGGAGCTCTTCAATATAAATCGTTTGGTCTGGTTCTACAGGCACTTGTGATTATGGCCCGTAAAGAGGGCAATACCTGTTCCAGCTGTGAAATTGCCGGGCATTTGTCGTCCGAACCCACCGTTCTGAGAAAAGCTCTGGCCAAGCTGACCAAGGAACACATTCTGGTGACCCGTGAAGGGCGGGATGGCGGCTACATGCTGAACCGTTCCCCGGAAGACCTGACGCTGGCTGAAATATACAGCGCCATGGAGGCCTGCGGGGTGCGCAGCAATACTGTGAATGAGACGATGTGCGAGAACGCTTTTGGGCGGCAGATGAAAGGCGCATGCGGAGACATTCTGGAAGAGATGGATCAGAGTGCAGTAGCTGTTCTGCAGAAGTATACCCTGGCAGATCTTGTGCGCCGAACGGAATGTTGACAGGGTGCTTTTTTATGAATTATACTGTGCTTATTAAATCACAGTTAAACGCATGACAATAAAACAGGGATAGGAAGAGGAGGAATAAGTTATGGCAGCAGAACTGAAAGTAGAACAGGAATTCAGCAAGGTGATTCGGGAACGGCGTTCGGTGCGGAAGTATGATCCTTCCTGGAAGATTTCAGATGAGGAGATCAAGGAGCTTCTTGCAGAGGCTACCCTGGCTCCATCTTCCTCCAATCTTCAGCCATGGCGGTTCATCGTCATTACTGATCAGGAAATTAAGGAGAAGTTACTGCCTATCGCGTTCAATCAGGCGCAAGTAACGGAGGCTTCGGCGGTGATCGCTGTACTTGGAGATACTGAGGCATACAGCAACGCGGAAGCAATCTATGGTCATGCCAGTGCTAACGGGCTTATGCCGGAGGATGTTGCTGCCGCTATGGCCAAACGCAGCCGTGAAGGCTATTCCAGCCTGCCAAAGGAAAAGCTGGAGGACATAGCCCTGGTAGACGGCGGGCTGGTATCCATGCAGCTGATGCTTGCAGCCAGAGCCAGAGGCTATGACACGGTGCCGATGGGTGGTTTTGACCCTGCGGGTCTCAAAGAGCTGTTCCAGATCTCTGACCGTTATATTCCGGTGATGCTGATTGCGCTTGGCAAGGCTTCAGTGGAAGGACGGCCAACAGGCCGCTTGCCGCTGGAAGAGATTGCTTACTGGAACGGCTTCCAGGCATAAGCTGGACCGGACATCCTCTTATTTACGGATATCTCAGTTTTACTGCAAGACGCTCTAAACCCCGGTTTCGCTGTCCCTATGGGGATGGTGAGGCCGGTTCTTTTGGAGATCAGGTATCTTCCTTGATCGAGGACGATGCCTTTTTTTGTTGGTCGGAATCTTGTGGGCTGCTGTTCATTTCTGGTTTCCGGCGCTTTCTGCTACACTAGGATTAGCTGGATTGATCCATGAATTATCTCAGGAGGGGATCACATGATACGAGTATACCCGGCGGAATCCGCCCATCATTTTGACCATGGCTGGCTGAAAGGGATGCACAGCTTTTCGTTCGGTGATTATTATGATCCTGCCAACACGGCTTTTGGGCCCATGCGCGTCTGCAATGATGATATCATCGCTCCGGGAAGAGGCTTTGGTGCCCACCCGCACAGCGATATGGAGATTGTCTCCATTGTGCTGTCCGGCACGCTCCGGCATGAGGACAACCTCGGCAATGTGGTTGAGACAACTTTTGGCGGCATCCAGCGGATGTCGGCAGGTACGGGGGCTATCCATACCGAGCATAATCCCTCGGAGTCGGAACCGGTAAGGCTGCTCCAGTTATGGTTCATGCCGCGTACCCGGGGTACAGCACCTTCCTACGGTACTGGCCGTTTTGATCCCGCGAAGCTTGAGGGAAAACTGCTGCCTGTAGTAGCGGCTGTGAGTACAGAAGAGGTTGTGGGGATCGCTCAGGATATGACGATCTATCTGGGCCGGGTGAAAGCCGGAGAGCAGCTGAAACATCAGCAAAATCCCGGACGGCGGATATATGTCTACTTAATAGAGGGGCAGATGGAGCTGGACGGAAATGTGCTTCGTCATTCCGGAGATTCTGCTCGGATCGAAGAGGTTAGCGGGCTGAGTCTTGTCGCGAGTGAAGATGCTTTTGTCATGCTGATTGATCTGCCCTAATATTTGTATATTCGCACAAGGAGGGAACAGCGATGGAACAGGAGAGAGTTCTAATTAAACATTCTGTAACCGGGCGTATGCTGGTCAACAGCACAGAAGGAGTGACCTACACCTTTGACCAACAGGGAGGCCTGACCCTGATCACTCTGTGTGGGGTATCTGCCGAGAAAGGACAAGCGGTTATGGAGCTGAAGAGCGAACTGAATGTTTTCCGTTTCGAAGAACCGGAAGCTGGCCCTGCCATCAAACATTGGTATTATGTCGGGGATAATCCAGTGAACTATGATAGCTCTTCCAGATGTCTGAAGATCACTGTGCAGTCGGAAATCGAATATCGTCCGGATCAGTACTGGAAATAAGTTTATTTTCATGGGATGAAAAGGATAAAACACATTGACAATATTCTCTAAAAGTACTAGCTTTGTTATGAAACATAACATGAAAAAAGTAGAGATAGGAGTAATGAGACCAATGGAATTGTTTGCAGCAATGGAGCGGGACGATTACGAGGAACTGTTGTTTTGTCAGGACAAGGCATCGGGACTTAAAGCCATTATCGCCATACATGATACAACACTGGGTCCCGCACTGGGTGGAACAAGAATGTGGACCTATGCTTCGGAGGAGGACGCGATTGTAGATGCGCTCCGGCTGTCCAAAGGAATGACCTACAAGAATGCTGTAGCCGGGCTCAATCTGGGCGGCGGCAAGACGGTAATCATCGGGGACCCCAAAAAAGACAAAAACGAGGCGATGTTCCGTGCCTTCGGCAGATACATACAAGGTTTGAACGGCCGCTACATTACAGCCGAAGATGTGGGCACCACGGAAGCGGACATGGATATCATCCATCAGGAAACGGATTATGTGACCGGGATTTCGGCAACCTATGGTTCTTCCGGCAATCCGTCCCCGGCCACAGCTTTTGGTGTATACCAAGGGATGAAGGCAGCGGCGAAGGCGGCTTTTGGCAGCGATTCTCTGGAAGGGAAGACCGTTGCAGTGCAAGGTGTCGGCAATGTATCCTTCACACTGTGTAAGTATTTGCATGAGGAAGGCGCGCAGCTGATCGTAACCGATATTAACAAAGAAGCGGTGAAGCGGGCGGTAGAGGCCTATGGGGCCAAAGCGGTTGATCCTGCAGACATCATCTCTGTCAAAAGTGATATTTATGCGCCCTGCGCCCTCGGCGCGACGATCAATGATGACTCGATTCCGCTTCTTCAGGCGAAGGTTGTCGCCGGTGCTGCCAACAATCAGCTGAAAGAACCGCGTCATGGAGACACCTTACATGAGATGGGAATCGTATACGCTCCTGACTACGTCATTAATGCGGGCGGTGTAATCAATGTGGCGGATGAATTGAACGGATACAACAAGGAACGCGCCTTCAAGCAGATTGCCAAAATCTATGACAGTATTTCGCGGGTGCTGGAAATCTCCTCTACCAGTGGAATACCTGCTTATGCGGCGGCAGATCATCTGGCGCAGGAGCGCATCAACCTGCTGCGGAACAGCCGCAGCACCTTCCTGCGTGACAGTCACCATGTGCTCAGCAGAAGATAGCAACTGCAGATATAGTAAAAAGCCTCTTTTCCGGGATGGGAAAAGAGGCTTTTTGCATATGTGCCGGAGATTCATGAGTAGATGTAGCCTGGAAAAAGCCTACTGTAACTTTTGCGGTTCCGGATAAGTTACGCCTAGCGTATCCACGGTGACCTTCTTCATGACCGGCGGTTGTTCCGGACGGTCTGAGCTGTCACGGGGCAAATTCACGATGGCATCTACCACATCCTGGCCTTCGGTAACCTTCCCGAAAGCAGCATATTGGCCGTCCAGGCTTGGATACGCAGCAGTCATAATGAAGAACTGGGAGCCGCCGGAGTTCATATCCTGGCTTCTTGCCATGGACAATACGCCCTGCGTATGCGCCAGATTGTTGGTGAAGCCGTTCGCTGTGAATTCACCTGGGATGCCGTAGCCTGGTCCGCCCGTGCCCGTGCCATCCGGATCTCCGCCCTGAATCATGAAGCCTGGAATGACGCGGTGGAAGATTGTTCCGTCATAGAAGCCTTTTTGAATCAAAGAGATGAAGTTATTGACGGTATTAGGAGCGACCTCAGGGTACAGCTCGGCCTTAATGATGCCGCCGTTATCCATCTCTATCGTGACTACCGGATGGCTGGCGGTTGCTGAAGGTACGCCTTCAGTCGGTGCCGTAGCGCTCTCTTGGGGAGCAGGACTCGCTGCATTGCCCGATGTATTACCCGCTGCACTGCTGCTGTTTCCGCTATTGGCTGAACTGTTGTTATTCCCGGGCTTGTTACCGCAGCCAGCGGCAATCACCAGCAGGAGGCTCATCATCAGCAGCAGGATGACGGGATTTCTTCTTGTACGCTTCACGTTCTTAATCGCTCCTTTGATCTATAATTATCGTAGTTCATCTACCCTATCATACCCCGTTTGTCCTGCTCCTTGCAAAATGAAGGGACGGTATTGGTTGGCACATCCCTGTATGAGAGTTACAATGAAAGGATGATGCTTCCAAGAATACTCAGAAGGGACGTGTGCAACATGCGTTTTTCATGGAAGCGGAACCTGATCGTGCTTTGGGTAGGGGTGTTTTTTTGCAGTACAGCATATTCGATCTCGATTCCGTTCCTCTCGATCTTTCTGAGCGACCAGCTGGGTGTTACGAATCATTTGGAAATCTGGTCAGGGTTCAGCTTTGGCATTACCTTTCTCGCCAGTGCGCTGATTTCACCTTACTGGGGGTCGCTCGCCGACAAATACGGGCGCAAGCCGATGCTGATCCGGTCGGGCTTCAGCCTGGCGGCGCTGTATTTGATCAATTTTTTCGTACATGATCCATATGTGTTTATTATCGTGCGTATTTTTCAGGGACTTTTGGCGGGTTTTGTTCCGGCAGCCATTGCGATGGTCGCCACCAATACCCCGGAAGACAAGACAGGTTATGCGCTCAGTATTATGTCTACAGCGGGGGCTACCGGAAGCATTATTGGCCCGCTGATCGGCGGCGTAGTCAGCTATTATTCCAGCAACCGCAGCGCATTTCTGTTCTCGGCAGTGATTGTGCTGGTATCGGCGCTGATCGCCACCTTTTTTGCAAAGGAAGAGAATTATGACCGGTCGGCACCAAGATCGCATGTACGTGATGATATCCGGGAGGCGCGGGCGAATCCTGCGTTTATGACGCTGCTGCTGCTGGCAGGGCTGGCGACCTTTTCCGTGATGATCCTGGAACCGCTGCTGCCGATCTATCTGCTCGACATGGGGGTTTCAAGGAACAGCGCCACCCTAAGCTCCGGCATCGTCTTCTCTGCTGTAGGGATTGCCACAGTAATTATGGCTCCGCAGTGGGGTCGTATCGGCAGCCGCAAGGGCTTTGGATTCATTCTGTTCATCGGCCTGGTCGGCGGAGGTATCGGCAATATTCTGCAGTATTTTGTATCGGGCTATGTAGAGTTTGCCATCCTGCGATTTGCTTACGGCTTGTTCTATGCCGGTGTGCTACCTTCGGTGAACGCGATGATTGTGCAGGTGATTGACCCTGGCTTCCGCGGCCGGGCCTTCGGTCTGAATCAGGCAGCCACCCAGCTGGCAACCATGGCCGGACCGATTATCGGCGGACTGCTGGGTGCGTTTCTTCCAATCCGCTGGATATTTATTATTAACGGTGTGATGCTCCTCATGGCGGCAGTGCTGGTCAAGACCCGCAAGCTGGAGGCGAAAGTCGCAGCCACCCACCACGGCACCGGACAAATGGGGATACTGGACAATTAATAACAGAAGCTGTTGACAGACATCTGCCTGAAGGCAACTCTTCAGCGGACGGTGTTTTTGATGCTATCCTTTTTAAGGACCATCGTAGCCGTTTTTATTTGCCTGGCGCAGCTGCTTGACGGTTCCCAGTGTGGTACCTTCAGGAATGCGGACCCACTCACTTTTGGATATTCCAATCTGCTGGGACGTATAGATGCCTGAATGTCCGGAGAACAGGTAGCTTACCAGGCAAGCGATGAACATATAGACTGCCCCACCGGAGCCGAACAGTTCAATTCCCATTAGAAAACAGGCGATCGGTGTATTGGTCGCTCCGCAGAAGACGGCAATGAATCCCAGCGAGGCCAGAAAAGGCGCATATAGATGAAGAAACCCGGCTAAGCTGTTCCCCAGCGTGGCACCTATGGCAAAGAGCGGAGTCACTTCTCCCCCCTGAAATCCGGTTCCCAGGGTAAATGAGGTGAAAATTAGCTTCCATAGAAAGGCGAAGGGGGCAACATCCGTCTGAAACGAATCCTGAATCAGAGGAATCCCGAGACCCAGATAATCTCTGGTGCCGGCAATATAGACCAAGGCAATGATGATGAACCCGCCGAGCGCGCTTTTGAACATAGGATTCTTCACTAATCGGGTGAAGGTTCTTTTCAGATAATGGGTCAGCTCGCTGAATGCAATACTGGTAAGTCCGAACAGAACGGAGGCCAGGATGACTTTGAGCAGTACAATCATGGAAAGCGCCGGAAAGACATCTACCTGATAATGGATGTGATGTACGTTCCATAGACGGGTAGTCACGATATCTCCGACAAAGCTGGCTGTGAAGCAGGGGAGCAGTGCCTTATGGCTGATCAGACCGATGGCGATGACCTCCAGACCAAACAGTGTCCCAGCCAAAGGTGTTCCAAAAATGGAGCCGAACCCGCCGCTGATTCCGCACATAAGCAGAATTTGACGGTCAAGGGAATTGATGCGGATCAGCCTGCCGAAGGCTTCCGCCAGACTTCCGCCCATTTGCACAGCCGTTCCTTCCCGTCCCGCGGAACCTCCGAATAGATGGGTAACGAGTGTTCCGAACAGGACCAGGGGAGCCATCCGCAGCGGAATCGTCTCATTTCCTTGCTGAATCTGCTCAAGAATCAGATTATTCCCCTTACCGCTGTTTTTGCCGTACCGCATGTACAGATAGCTTACCAAAGCTCCGCCCAGCGGGAGCAAATACAGCAGCCAGGCGTGATTCAAGCGTACTTCTGTCACTGCATCCAAGCTCTTCAGGAAAATGGCTGAGGCTGTACCGGACAGCATACCGACAACGCCGCCAAGTACAATCCATTTCATAAAAGTACCCCATAGGGCCCAATAACTGCTCCTTTCTATAAGCTTCTGCCACCGTGCGTACACTGCTCTCATCTTCCTAGCCCCCAATAAATAATGATGCCACAACATGGTTCCCTAAAATCAAACAGACTCCTACCAGCGAATGGACTGCTGGTAGGAGTCATTAGTCTCTAGAGACGGTTAATGGCGAACTCCATCGCCGTATTGAATTACAACCAATATTAAGGACATCATGTGAAAAAGTCAATGCGAAAAATAACGGTGTTATTCATCCTCACCATTTGAGCCATTCAGAACATCTGTACCCGGCATGACATCGATTGGCGGGGAGACCGGATCAATGGCTGTTCCAGGTTCAATCTCATCGGCATCGGGAATATCTTCAAGCGGAAGCTCTTCATCATCGTCATCTATAAGCTCTTCATCATCGTCATAATCAATCGCATTGCCGGCCAGTCCGGCAGCTTCAGCAGCAAATATGGCATCCGATTCCAGCACCTCGTCCCGCTCGGATGGCGGAGGAGAAGTCATGCGGGTGACTCTGTCTGCCCGGCGTCCAAGTGCGGGTTCAGGAGCATTGAGGTCGATATCGGCAGCAAGAATAGGATCACCCTCCAAGACGGGATCGGAGCCGTCATCTACCACACCATCCCAATCGACAGGCTTCTCGTGAACCGGGGGTTCCTCAAGCGGGATATCCTGCTCGGATGAAGCCCCGCCCATTTTACTATAACGCTCATATACAAAGTCGGCTTCAGTCTTATTAAATTCATTACCCATCGCAGTTCAGCTCCTTTTGGCCTCATGTACTATAGTAATTCTATACCCTAATCTCTTGCGGCGAATCTTCATGCCTTCCCCCTGCCTATGCTTAATATAATCGTTCTGCTGATGGATTAACCATTATTGAAGGGAACGTTCATTTTATAAGCTGAGATATAACGTCTTTTTTCGAGGTTTTTTGCAAGAATAGGCAGGTAAAATGCGAAGGTTGTCGAAAATAAGAGTTGTATGGACTACATAAATCCAACTAAAGATTTACTGAGGTGCCACAATGAAGTTTTCATCAACAAAGGCAGCGGCAGTTATTTTCACAATGCTGCTGCTGATTGTTATAGTGCCTACGGCTATTGCCTCACAGTGGAGCGGCAAGGCGGGAACCTTATTGACAGGCTGGGAGTTGAAATGGGAAGACTCAGCTGTGTGCAATCCTGCTGCAGCAGCTTCGGCCCCTGACAGGGATTGGATCTCAATTGCCGGGCAATCTGCCAGACCCCTGGCTCCAGCAGGGGCTACAGCCGTCTGGCTTCGCTTTTCTCTCCCGGAGACCGGGGCAAACCCGGCCCTTTTGATTGATAAGGTCTATGGGAATAATCTCAGGGCTTATATGGATAATAAGCTCATTTATGATTCTCAGGATGTAGTGAATTATAATGGGAGCAAGGTGTTGATCCCTTTGTCTGGCGCCGGGGAGCCTTCCCGGCTTTATCTGTGGAGCAGCGGAACCGGTCAGGACTTTGGGGTTGATGGCACAATCACAGCAGGAAGCTACGGCAAACTGCTGGCTGTTTATGTGAAGCAGGATTTGGCGGATATTGTGATTGGTGTTGCTTTTTTATTTATGGGTGCGGCATTGATGGTTTGTTTGCTGTTTCTCAAGCTGGATTTCTTCAAGGGCGGTTTTTTTCTGGTTCTGGTCATTGTTTGCTTTGGCATACTGTTCATCACCTATTCGCCGTTTTTGCCGATTATTTTGCACACCCGGGGACATTGGATAGAGATCTGCTTCGATCTGGCGTTATTGACACTGTTGCCGTCGTTTACATTTTACTTTGAGCAAATCTTTAGTCCAGGCCGGCATGGACTCATTATGCGGCTGCGTCAATTTCAGCTGGGCTACTCTCTAATCTGTGTACTATTTCTGGTTATCAACGCTCTGATGTCTTACCGGTTAGACGGAATCTATAGAATCTTCACCGTAGATGTTCTGGGTCTATTGATGATGATGCAAGTGATCTATTTGTTGTACGTGGCTGTTCAGGCTGCATTCCGGGGGAATAGCGATGCGGTGATCTTCTCGGTCGGGTTCTCGGTATTTGCTCTATTGACACTAACGGAGCTGGTTCTGTACTATGCCAACGGCAGTTATCACTTGCAATGGTGGAAGTGGGGGGTCATTGTGTTTGTCCTTTCGCTTATTATCATTCTGGGGAGAAGATTCGCCAGCAATCATGAACAGGCACTAGAATATTCCCGGGAGCTGGAGAGATTCAATGATGATCTGCAGCGGTCGGAGAAAATGGAGATTATTAGCGAACTCGCGGCCTCGGTGGCTCATGAGGTACGTAACCCCCTGCAGGTTACCCGCGGATTTTTGCAGATTCTGGGGGAACGCTCCGGCAAGAAGGAGAAGGAGTACCTGCAAATGGCCTTAGAAGAGCTGGACAGAGCTTCGCTTATCATCACGGACTTTCTGACCTTTGCCAAGCCTGGACCTGATTCACTGGACAGCTTTGAAGTAGCGGAGGAGCTTAAGCATATCTCGGGCATTCTGGTACCGCTGGCCAACATGCAGGGAGGGGCCATCAAGCTTCAGCTGCAGAGCGGACTCCAGGTACTGGGCAGCACCTCCAAGTTCAAGCAGGCTTTTATCAATCTGATCAAAAACGCCATTGAATCCCTTGAGGAAGATGGGCTGATTACTATTGCTGCATGGAAGTCTGGCGAGCATGTCATTATCAGTGTGCAGGACAACGGGGAAGGGATGAAAGTGAGCGAGCTGGCGCATCTGGGTGAACCGTATTATTCGAATAAAAAGAAGGGGACCGGGCTTGGCCTAATGGTGACGTTCCGGATTATTGAAGCTATGAACGGCTCCATTCAATTTGAGAGCCGTAAAGGTGAAGGCACCCAGGTGATTGTTAAATTACCATCGTCCACAAATAAATAGGAATTATTTTGGTTAATTCCGTTTTTTTGAAGGGATGGACTGTAGATGGGGCGAAGTACTAACAATAACAGAACAATAGCTTCTGAAATTTACTTCTGAGGTGCTCGCATGCGCTTGTTCGCTAGAATTCTACATCTATCGGTAGTTCTATTCGTACTTTGTATGGCTTGTGGTGTGCTTCAGGCATCGGCAGAAGGTCGGTATGGCTCCACAGAAATCACAAACTGGCAGATGAAATGGGGAAGCCCGGACGGGGAGACAGGCCGGGAGGTTCCGCTTGCGGACGAGCAGGGATGGATGGAGGTCCACGCTCTGCAAGGTACACCTGAGCTTCCCAAGGGAATTTCCTCCGCGTGGACGCGGATAACGTTACCGGAGAACGGGTATACTTCGCCTGCGGTCTACATTAATACGTTATACGCGCTGCATGTTAAGGTGTATGCAGGGGACCGTCTCATTCTGGAGGGCGACCGCAGCTTCATCCATGACAATTATTCCTTGCTTATCCCCCTTAGTACCCAAGACAACGGCAAAACCTTATACATATGGACGGAGACCCTGCAAGACCGCATCGGAATCAAAGATAAAGTGCTGCTGGGTGAGCATAGTCTCCTGATTAAGGATTATTCAAAAAACGGACTGGTCGATGTAGTCTTGGGCGGCGCTTTTCTGTTCGTGGCTATCGTTCTTTTTGTTTGCTCATTTTACTTGAACAAGGAATATTTCCCTATCGCGGCTTCCCTGTCCATAGTTATCGCCTCCACCGGGATTCTATCCATTACTTATTCTCCCTTTACCTACACCTTCTTCAGTTATTTAGGCCCGCTTAGCGTCGTGCTTTTCGATATGGCACTGCTGTCGCTTCTGCCTGCATTAACCTTTTTATTCGAGAAAATTTTTGGCAGCGGCAAGCGTGGAATCATCCGCCGTTTTCGTAAATTTCAGGTGGTGTACTCCATGTTCTGCATGGTCTGTCTGATTGTGAATTACCTGTCGGGCAACCGGCTGGTGGAATTTTATTATTTTGTGTCTGCCTCCGTGATCGGCATTATCATGATTCTGCAGTTTATCCTTCTGACCGCCTGTGTCGTCCTGTTCTCTCTGCGGGGGAACAAGGATGCAATCACCTTTGCCGTCGGGTTTGGTACTGCTGCCGTGACCGGGGCGGGTGAGCTGGTGTGGTATTACATCCGGCAGGGCAATTATGATCTGATCTACTGGAAGTGGGCGCTGGTGGTGTTCATTCTCTCACTGATCATCATCCTTGGGCGCCGTCTCGCTTTGAACCATCAGCAGGTTGTCAAATATTCACGGGAGCTGGAGCTGTTCAACAACGAATTGCAGCGGTCCGAAAAAATGGAGATTATCAGCGAGCTGGCTGCATCGGTGGCGCATGAGGTGCGCAATCCCCTGCAGGTGACAAGAGGGTTTCTGCAGCTTCTAAGCGAAAAGTCGAGCGGTGATGAGAGACGGTATTTATTCATGGCCCTCAGCGAGCTGGATCGCGCATCCAATATCATTACGGATTTTCTTACATTTGCCAAACCCGAATTCGAGAAGATCTCCCTGCTCAGTGTCCAGGATGAATGTAAGCATATCGAGAGTATCCTGCTGCCGCTATGCCATTTGAACGGAGGCAAGATGGTGCTTGAGGTCGCCGGCAATTTATGGGTGAAGGGCAATTCCTCCAAGTTCAAGCAGGCATTCATTAATATTATCAAGAACAGTATTGAGTCGCTGGGAGAGGATGGGAGCATTCATATTACGGCCTATGCCAAAGGGGATAAAGCATTCATTCATATCAAGGACAACGGGTCGGGGATGGATCCATGGGTTCTGAGCCGGTTGGGAGAGCCTTATTTCTCTTCTAACAAGACCAAAGGAACGGGACTCGGACTGATGGTGACGTTCCGGATTATTGAGGCGATGGGGGGCGAAGTCCGCTTCATAAGCACAAAAGGAGCCGGAACCGAATCCATTACCACTCTGCCTTTGGCAGAAGCGCCGGATGGTTCTGGCTCCTATGAAGCTAAGCTTGTTTAGGATTACCAGGTGCTGTGTAGGCTTACCAGGTGCTGTGTAGTATTACCAGGTGCTAAGTGTGTTAAAGTCCGTTTTCATTACACCTGATGCCGGACTAGGCGGGATAACCAGGTAGAACTCGTTGGATCCTTCTTCAACGGTCTTAAGTGTAATATCATCGGGAAGTTGAATGCCTAGCGCTTCTTGGAGGGCTGCTTTTGGATCTGTGAGTAATCTTTGCTTGAAACCCGGATCTTCCCATGCCTTCTGAATCACTTGATTTCGGAGAATTGCTTCTGACAAAATAATCACCCTTCCCAAAATGGTTATATTTTCCTGATCAGTATAGCATAGCCCAATCTATTATTCTACATCCTATTTCCTATTTACAGATTAATATGTTTGGATAACCAGTAGCTGAGACCCCCGTGCTGCAAAAGCTGCTTTTCGGCTTCAATGGCTGCGGCCATGTGCTGCAGATTCTTAACCATCATCTGGTGGAAGGATATGAGATGAGGGGCGTTGAGCTGGCAATGCTCCAGCTTTCTGTGATTGGATAATGCCGTCTCGGCATACTCGGCAAGTCCGCCTGTGGTATAAATATAATCCTTGACCTGTGTTTTGGTAAGCGCTTCCCTTTGAGTGTTGAAATGACAGCAGACCAGTGACAGCAGACAGTTGTAGCTCCCCCCGGCAAGATCCTGCTCCCAATCCTCGTAGTCGTCCAGCATTTGCAGCGTCAGCAGTATCGTGTGGAGTACATCTTCCGCTTCCGTAATCAATGAAGCATTGCCGGAGTACAACAGGACAGCTGTACTGGTAAGCTTCAGCGGACTGGCTTTGTGAGAAATCTTCAGGCGGTCATTCAGAAAATAATCCCCATGCGCCTCACCGGCCATACTGTCAGCCCACTCCAGGATATAACGGTTGAAGCAGAGCCAGAAGAGTGAGTCCGACGGGAATAGCGGTCTGTATCTGTTGAGAAATTCAACATACAGCAGATTGGCAAGCGGGAGCTTGCGGGCTGCACTGTCCTCGCTGCTGTCAATCAAGTCATCCTGAATGAAGAAATACAGCATACAAAAGACATTGCCCACCGACAGTTGCCGGACTTCCGCATCCGTAAGACCATAGCCGTCCCTAAGCCAGAAGGGAAGCAGATAACAGATGTAATTTTTGTGGCTTCCTGTACTAAACACGTTAAACTGTTCGAGATAGGATAGTCCTTGGGCACGAATCGGTTCAGGGAATCCTGAAATAATGCTGCTGCAGTCCTTAAATACCAAACGGAGCTCTTCATCGAAATCATGCAGCCAATCCATAGTTTTGTCTCCTGTCATCAGCTTTTTTGAAGGATTTATGGTTCGCATTTACAGGTAATAAATGGTTATTCAAGATGATTATAGTCTTCCCGTCAGGTGTTTTCAATCTAAATTCGAGGGGGAATTCTACTATGGAATGGTATACGTTCGGGCAAATGCTGATGCATATCCGCTTGGGACAAAAGGCGGCCACTCCTGATGGGCGTATAGTGCTTCGGACCTCTGCCGGATTGCTCTGGCAAGGGGGAAGGATGGATGGGGTTTTCGTAGAAATTAAGGATTATCTGTTCTCCGATCTATGGAGGATTTACGAGGATGAAGCGAGCTTGAAGGAGAGCCATAACCGGGATTTTTTGGAGCGGAGAGAGCGGGAAATGTTGGAGAACCAATATGAAGAACAGCGCTGGAACTATATGAAGGAACAAGGAGGGAAGAGAGGAGAATAATTCTACTGCGTGGGTTGACCAAGATATTAAGGGTGAAGGGGAATTAGGTATGGATAAAGTAGTATTTGGACTGGTGGGCGGGGGCTGGCGTGCGGAGTTCTATTTAAGGATCGCCCGAGAACTGCCGGAGCGGTTTACCGTTGGGGCCATGTTTGTCAGGAATAAGGAAAAGGCAGCAGCTCTTAGCAGAACTTGGGGTGTAAAGGTGTTCACCACCATCGAGGAATATATCTCATCGGGAGCTTTTTCATTCACCGTAGTGAGTTTGAAAAAAGATATCAGTACAGCCTACGTGATCCGATTGGCCGAGGATGGGATTCCGGTGCTGGCTGAGACGCCTCCCGCTTCAGACCTGGCACAGCTCAAGGAGCTATGGAACCGAGTGGGCCGCTCCGCGAAGATTCAGATTGCTGAGCAGTACTTGTTCCAGCCGATGCACGCCGCAAGAATTAGACTCGCTGCATCAGGCAGGCTTGGAGCCGTCAGCCAGGCTCAGGTATCCGCTGCGCATGGTTATCACGGAATCAGTCTGATCCGCCAACTGCTCGGCATGGGCTTCGAGGATGTCAGAATCCGTGCTCAGAATTTCCGCTCCCCGAACCTTCAAGGACCGCAGCGGAGCGGTCCACCTTCCGCCGAAGTACCGGTGCAGGCTGTCCAGACCCTGGCAACGCTGGATTTTGGGGATAAGCTGGGTGTATTCGATTTCACCGGTGAGCAGTATTTTTCCTGGATCCGCGGCAACCGTGTCCTCGTTCGCGGGGAGCGTGGGGAGATAAGGGATCATGACGTATCCTGGCTGCAGGCCTATGACACGCCGCTGTACAGCAAGCTCCGCCGGATCGATGCTGGGCATGGCGGGAATCTGGAGGGCTTTTACCTCAAGGGAATTATGGCCGATGGAGAATGGCTGTACAAGAATCCATATGGACCTGGGCGCCTGTCGGATGATGAGCTTGCCATCGCAGAGAGTCTTACCCGGATGCAGCAATATATCCAAGGCGGGCCATCATTCTATAGCCTGGCTGAAGGAAGCCAGGACCAATATTTGGCGCTGCTGCTGGAACAGGCAGCCGGGAGCGGCGAGACGGTAGTCTCGCAGCGTCAGCCCTGGGCGGTGGAATGAGCCTGCGCCGCGGGGAACCGGGTTTGGCACCTTCAACTACGGCAGAAATGCCATTGATTGCCCAAAAAAAACTGCCCGTTCGCAGTGACATGCGGCAGGGCAGCTTTTTGGCTTTTTAACAGTTGGTTCTTACAGTTACTTGTTCTTACAGGTTAGATGAGGAGTTATAATGCTGCCGAACCGGTTAACTCAGCAGCCAGCCCGATGTACTCGGAGCGGAGCCGGACCAGCTTCGAGACACTTTGCTCCAAACCGCCGGGCCGGTTACGCTGAATCCACAGCTGGCGGTAGTGGTGAAGCAGAAGGTCAAGGTCTTTGATCTGCCTGTGGATCAGGGACGGGTCTAATGGGCCGGCACCCTGTGCCAGATGTTTCTTAATTCGGGCCAGCTGCACTGCATGCTGTACAAAATGAATGCCATTCCGCAGCTCCTCCAGGACAAGACGGGCATCGCCGCATCCAAGCTCCAACTGCTCCAGCTGTGCTTCTATTCCTTCTATATAATGCTCCAATTGATCGAAGTGCCCGTGCGTCAGGTTGGTGACAAGCTGCACCTGATGCAGCGGGGTACGCATCAGCATGGACATTTCCGTATCATTGGGACGGACAACCCCAGATTCATACTTGTAATAGTTGCCCAGATCAAGCAGCAGCTGACCGATTTTGCCCGAGCGGTCATGGAAGACGGCTGTATTCAGATAAGCGGCAACATCTGCTTCAAGATTATTCTCCACGTTCCAGGCTACTGCCGCACCATAGGCGAATCCGGCATAGCTGACGGGCAGGTGCTGCCAATGTCCGAAATCACCCCAGTCGGTGATCAGGTAGCCGATGGCACCATTATTTTTGCCATGCACTGCAGCGCTGCGCAGATTGGCCAGCATGTTATCGCTGCGACCCGTGAGTGAATTCCAGGAGCTGGTTCCGGGGCATACGTAGAACGGAATCCCCGCTTCCCGGAATTTCAGCGTATCTGCCTCAAACGGATGGGCTGCGCTGTAGCCCCATTCCATAGCAATGATATCTTTGGGCAGCTGGGGGATAAGCTCGGGGTGCTGGATGATAATATCTCCCCAGAACTGCATCGTTTTGCCGCGCTCCAGGACAAGCTTATGAATCTTCTGCAGGAAAGACAAATACAGCTGACCTTTGCCTGCGGCCCCGGCCGAAGCTTTGCTTTTGCCAAGACCCAGTTCATACGTCTCATCACAGCCTACATTGAACTGCTTCGATGTGAAATAAGGAAGGAGGTCGTCATACATGGTTCCTAACAGTTCGAGGACTTCGGGATCTTCGGTATGGAAGGTACCGGGGTGCATGAACAGTCCTTCCGGGTACATTTCGCTGTCGTACATATTCTCCGGGAGCATGAAGCCTTCCGGAATTTCGGCCAGGGTATTGAACTCCGGACGGGTCAGCCAGCCTTCCATGTGCCCGAAGCTGTTTTGATTCGGAACCAGCTCGATATAACGTTCCTTGCAATAGGCGTCCAGCAGCAGAATTTCCTCCCCGGTGATGGGCGTTTCCAGCTCCCAGACCTGTGGAAAGGACTCGTAAGCGAATGGAGAACCTTCTATATATAACTGTAGCTGGTTCAGCTTCAGATCCGCCATGAAATCAATAATGTGGTAAAGGGTTTCGAGCCTCGGGATTTTGTTGCGGCTGATATCGATCATTAGTCCTCTGGCGGCAAAGTCAGGCTGGTCCATAATCTGCAGATACGGGATGCTCCTGCCGAATTGCTGCAAAATTTGTTTTAGCGTGGCTGTAGCATAATAGGCTCCTTCTGGAGAACCGTAAATGACGGCAATTCCGCTCGAATCGATGCGGATTTCATAGCCCTGTGCGGGTAGCAGGGGACTATAACTAAAGTGATAGACGGAACGGGTAGCTGAACGTGTGCCTACAGACAAGGATAGACTGAGCTGCAGGACCTGCGACAGGATGAGCTGAAGCCTGTGCGCGGCAGGAAGAACGGAACCCTCTGCTTCTCCCGCAAGAACTATGCTTCCTGCGGAGGGATGCTGGAACCGGCCTTCGGACCTGACCAGCACCTGTGGCTTAGGAAACAGCTGCAATGGATGATTATCAGACATAGCGTGGACACCTCTTGTTCATGTAGAATATGATCATCTTCAGATTAACCATATCACTCCTGGATAGAGGGAGGAATGCACATCATGTCCGAGGTCATGGATTATATGATCAGTCCATACCCCATAAGGATTATTGATCCCAAAGTAGAGTCTTCCAGGCTCAGGCTGAAGGCGATACAGATAGGTCAAGCGGGTCATCTTCCGGGAAGAATATTGTTTCGTACAAACGTTGTATTCGAACATTGGGCACTTGTATATATTTTATCCGGGAACGGTACCTATAGGGAGAACGGCGGCAAGATACAGCAGGTGCGTGCCGGAAGCCTGTTTTTCTTCCGTCCGGGCTGCAATTACAGCTTCGGACCTCCGCAGGGAGGAAGCTGGGACGAATACTATGTTAATTTCACAGGTACCCGTGTGACCGAATGGCTGGAAGCGGGACTTATTGAGGGGGGGACGGTATTCGAGGCTGCTGCATTTCAGGGGCTCACTTCCCTATTCGAGCAGGTGCTCGGACTGATGGAAGGCGGTGTACCTGCAGATGCGGACAGAGCGGCAGCTATGCTGGAGGGGATATTGCTGGAGTGCTCGCTAATCACTCAAGGCTTTGCCTGGACACGGGAGGCCGACATTATGCCCCAAATCCGCGAAGCGTTGAACACCTGCATCTACGGAACGCCGGATCTTTCGGACATTGCTGCCAGACATCATATTTCCATGTCAACCCTTCGCCGCCTTGTGCGGCACAGCAGCGGATACCCTTTGCATGAGTATATCCACCGGCTCAAAATGGCTGAAGCGAAGCATCTGCTGCTTAACACCTCCCTTCAGGTAAAAGCGATAGCCGGGATGCTGCATTACGCCGATTGTTTTTATTTTTCAAGGTTATTCAAGAAATATATGGGCATGTCTCCGCTCAACTGCCGCAAAAGCTTATAATTACCGACAAATTTCTACTTCATATGACGTATATATGTCGGAATTTGCGGTTTTTTCATTGACATCGGCAAAAATTAAATGTTATTATTTAGGGAATATTTGCAGAATCACGATAGTTCTTATAGACTATGCCGGAGATGAAGCCATGAGGGAATTTTACTGCATCAGTTGCCGCAGTCTCCATAAGGTGGATATACACAACCACACCGTACGTATTTTATCCACTGGTTATCATATCGTTGGCGAACAACGCTATCAGATTTGCATTTGTAATTCATCCAAGTTGCCCAAAGCTTTGCCGTCGGTGACCGAGTAGACTTCGAAAGACTGGAACGATTACCACAACCATAGATTTCAGCTGACAAAACAGTCTGCCCCATTTTAAGGGCAGGCTGTTTTTAGTTTAAATGCATGCTGGAATATATTACTTATTAATGAATTCGCTATCTTTAGAAAAGATGGATTGGATTTGATGATCCTTTGAAAAAAAAAGCCCTATTTAATGCAAAAATCATCAAATGTAAACGTTATCAACAAAAACAGGAACTTGTTATTGTGATTTTTCTCATGTATGATGCTTTTAAACAAAGCTTAGAAAAAGCTCGCATTTTCCAAAAACTGGAGAATAGGGTGGTGGGATGAAAATTAAAGCAACCGCGGAAGACAGAATGATTACACTTTACAGAAACATTTCTTTGTCCCTCACATCATTGATGTACCTCCTGGATCATACGGGACCTTCCGTCTTTTATAAATCCCTATTAATCATGCTGTTATTTTTATTTGCCCTAGTATTCACTGTTTATTACCGGAGGCTGCGTAAATGGCCGCGTGTTCTTATGCTTGCAGTGAGCATTGAGATCGCTGGAATCATTGTACTGGCGTTGTGTACTGGCGGATATGACAGTCCGTTTAAACTATACGTGCTTAATCCAGTACTCATCGCAGCAGGTTCCCTGTCCTTTTACTTCAGTTGGAGCCTGTTGTTTGGATATTTTGGGATATTCTCTGTATTTTGTTACTTTTTCATGAACTCATCCGGTAAAACATTTGCAGAAGCAGTGCTTGATAACGGCAACCTGTTTCTAGTCCTGGTACTTACGGTTATAATTATGCAAATGGTCAATCGGATCAAGCGGCAGCGGGAAGCGGCAAACGCACGGACGAACGAAACCATGGAGCATATTAAATCGCTCTATCACATTGTAGAGACTTCAAGTCAGCATGATTTTATGAACATCGGGCAAGTCATTACGGATTATGTGGTGAAGCTTACTAAGCTGGACAAAGCATTGTTCTGGTTTGCAAAGAAGAGTGGGGAGCCTGCCCCTGAGAGCCGTCAGACCGGCTGGCAGCAGGAGGAGGAATGGTTCCTGTTTGCAGAGCTGGAAAAGCATGAGCATGAATGGAGATTGCAGCGCGAACCTGTATTTAAAAGCCTACCCGGACTCGGAGACTTTCTGCTCATGCCTGTGAGAATGAGTACACGTTTTGTGGGCATGATTGGCGTCAAGCTGGAAGCATCGGAGGGGCTGGAAGGCCGCAGATGGTACATCCAGCAGTTAATGTTTCTTTCGGAGCTGAGCGCCATTATTCTGGAGCGTCATGAGCTTGGCGTTATTGAGAACCGGCTGATCATCACCAATGAGCAGAACCGGATTGCCGATGAAATGCATGATAGCGTGTCGCAGAGCCTTTTCGGCATTGTCTACGCTACTCATTCTCTGAAGCAGGCCTGGCGGAAGATGTCCGAATCCGAGCTGGAGGAGCAAATCGAGTTGATCCATGATTCAGCTACCAAGGTTGCAAAGGAGCTACGCATTACCATTTACAGCCTCAGCTCCAAAAAGAGCGGCGGTCCTACATGGCTGGGCATGGTTAGATCACATTTAAAAAGCTTATCCAGGTTGAATGATGTGGAAATTGAGTTAAAAATAACGGGGGATGATTTCAGTCTTCCTTATCCTTACCACAAGGCGCTCTTCCGGATTATATCCGAAGCGACAGGCAATGCCATACGTCATGGTGCTGCCAGCCGGGTGGATGTCGAACTGTCACTTAAGCCGAAATGGATCAGACTTTCGATAAGCGACGATGGCGTTGGTTTCGATACTGATCTGCTCTGGACCGAATCCGAGGATAATACCGGCGGACTAGGCATGAAGAATATGCAGTATCTGGCACAATCCCTAGGCGGTGACTTCCAGTTGTCCAGCAGTGAGAATGCAGGCACCAGAATATTAATTTCGATACCTGTCGGCGTGGCTGAACTAAAAAATGCATAAACTTTAGGCAGGAGGTCGTTCTAGTGAAAATCGTCATTGTTGATGATCACCCATTGGTTAGAAGAGGACTCGCGGCGGTCATTTCCATGCAGTCGAATCTGCATTTCGCCGGCGAAGCAACGAATGGCCAAGAAGCTCTTCTGATCATAGAAGAGACGCAGCCTGATCTTGTGCTTATTGATCTCAAGCTGGCCGATGAATCAGGTCTGGATGTCATCAAAGCAGCGCGTTCACGTGGGGTGATCAGCAAATTCATCCTATTGACCTCATCGGCGAGCCGGGAGGATTTCCTGAAGGCGGAAGAAGTACTGGTTGACGGGTATGTTCTCAAAGAAGCGCTGCCTGAGGAACTGCTGTTTGCCATTCAGCTGGTTCACAAAGGCCGAAAGTATTATGACCCCGGACTGATGGAAGATAAGATGCGGATGAACGGCAACAGTCCAACAGACGAATTGACTCCGAAAGAAAAAGAGGTGCTCATTGAGCTTGGACAGGGGGCAAGCAACCGGGAAATCGCCTCAAGGCTGTTCATCAGTGAGTTCACGGTGAAAAAGCATGTTAGCCAGATTCTGGCGAAGCTTCAAGTGGCTGACCGGACACAGGCAGCACTATACGCGAACGCGGTGGGGCTCACCAAGTATGAAATGTCATACGATTAACTTCCATTTAATTTAAATTATGTAAGAACACGGACGTAATAGTCTGTGTTTTTTTTTGCCTTCAGGAGGTTTTTTCGTACGATTTTTGTATTTCCTCTGATGTTAGAAAAGCCATCTGAACAGAATCTGAACAGGATGTACATGCCCATATGCCTGCGGACGTAGCTATTCATGCCACGGCTTGTCAGGCTTTTCCAGTCTTATGGTACTAAAGTATACCATGCGGTCCCTCTTTTGTAGTAAACCTCCTCACACGAAAGTGAAGATTAAAGTGATGGTATGACCCATGTGGGGATTCCCGGAGATTGATAAAATAAAAGCAAGATATCTGAAACTTTCATGATTGCTTTCAGAATGCAACGAATGCGGAAGGAGGGTTACTGTGGAAAAGACGATTTTAGATTACATTAACCTGATAAAGAAGAGGTTATGGTTAATCACACTGTTTGTATTAATCTCCTGTGCCACCACCTTCTATGTCAGCAAGAACTTCGTCGTGCCTGTCTACTCAGCCTCCGGACAGCTGCTCGTCAACAACGCCGCGAATGTCCCCGAGAGCAACAATCTTAATAATCTGAACTTCAGTCTCAACCTCATCGAGAGCTATAAGGAAATTATGAAGTCGCCAACGATTATGAAGAGCGTAGTAGCAGAACATCCGGAGTTCAATCTGACAGAACAGCAATTGGCTGGCAAGCTGCAGATTAAGTCTTCGGAAAAAAGCCAGGTGATCAACCTGAGCGTACAGGATGAGAGCTACACCAAAGCGGCTACGATAGTAAACGCGGTCTCACAAACATTCATCCGCAGTTTGCCGGCACTGATGAATCTGGACAACGTGGCATTCCTGACACCGGCAGATCCTACTGATGTTCCTGGACCCGTTAACGGCGGATCCACAATGAACATTATCATCAGTTTTGTAGTCTCGCTGATGGCAGCAATCGGAATTATTCTGCTGATGGAAACTCTCAACGGTACACTCCGGACAGAGAAGGAAGCAGAGTTCGATCTCGGACTTCCGGTGATCGCCAGCATTCCTGCGATCCGCAAACGGGACTTAGGAAAGTCGGCAAACGCTAAAGCAAGAGTAGGGGAGGGTGCTTATGTTACGGCTGAATAAAAGTCTGATTGCGGACATCAATCCATCCTCGCATATCTCCGAATCCTTCCGCTCGCTGCGCACTTACATTAGGCAGCTTGGGCTGCTGAAGGGCAGTGGAGGGCAAGTGCTCCTCTTCACTTCTGCTGAACGCGGGGAAGGCAAGACGACGATATTGTCGAATCTTGCAGTTTCCTTTGTACAGGACGGTAAAAAGGTGGCGGTTGTAGACTGCAACCTGAGACGTCCGGGGCTGCACAATGTGTTCGAGGTTGAAGGCAGTCAAGGACTTGCCGCATATCTCGGGGGCATGGAAGAAGCGAAGGACATTGCCGTTTACGGCAATCTGGCCAATCTGGCTGTAATCCCGGCGGGAATTACCAGCGTGAGTCCTCCGGACCTGCTGGGCAGTGAGAGAATGGCAGCCTTGCTGGAGGAACTGAAGGCGAACTTTGATCTGGTGCTGCTTGATTCGCCACAGGCAGTTGAATTCAGCGATGCACGCATCCTGGCTCCTCTGTCTGATGGACTGATTATCGTTGCCAGACACGGCAAGACCAAACGCGAGTCGCTCAAAAAGCTGAAAGGCCTGATGGAGCAGACAGGCGTGAAAATTCTCGGAATTGCTATGAATCAGACCAGATAGTACTTCCAAGCGGGTTTTGTTCTAAAGAGAAAATGAGTGGAGCCAATACTTACAAAACCTGGTGTATGCTTCCGAAGCAAGTTTTGTACGAAGAATATTCGGATGAGGCATATGCTTACAAAACTCTTAGGAGGTAAGTGCGATGAAGAAGGTAAAAAAGGTGATTATCCCCGCAGCAGGACTAGGAACGCGCTTCCTTCCGGCGACGAAAGCAATGCCTAAGGAAATGCTGCCAATCATTAACAAACCCACTATTCAGTACATTGTGGAAGAAGCGATCGCTTCCGGCATCGAAGACATCATCATCGTTACAGGTAAAGGGAAACGCGCAATTGAGGATCACTTCGACAACGCTTTTGAACTAGAGTCCAGACTGCTGGAAGACGGCAAGCTGGAGCTGCTGAAAGAGGTTCAGCGTTCATCGAAAGTTGAAATTCACTATATTCGTCAAAAAGAACCCAAAGGTCTGGGTCATGCAGTATGGTGCGCTAGACGCTTCATCGGAGACGAGCCCTTTGGCGTAATGCTGGGTGACGACATCGTAACCGGCAAAGTTCCCTGCCTGAAGCAGCTGATCGACCAATACGAGGAAACGCAGAATTCAGTCATCGGAGTCCAGGAAATTCCTGATGAATTCACCAACCGTTACGGCATCATTGAACCCGATTTGCAGGATGGACGATTGTACCGGGTTAATAATTTTGTCGAAAAACCGGCGATTGGCACCGCGCCATCCAATCTGGCGATCATGGGACGTTACGTGTTCACTCCAAAGATCTTCAAATACCTGGACCTTCAGGAAAAAGGTGCAGGCGGTGAAATTCAGCTCACGGATGCCATTCAGAAGCTGAATCAGAGCGAGCGGGTATATGCTTATAACTTTGATGGTACGAGATACGATGTCGGTGAACGGCTGGGATATATTTTGACTACACTTGAATTTGCACTGCAAAGCGAGGATCTGCGGTATCCGGTGATGGATGCGATGGCTGAATGGCTCAGCAAAGAGGGATTAACTCTGAATAGTTGAAAGCCAAGTTTATACTTTCGAAAAGAGCAAACTTTTAGGAGGAATGAGGAGAAATGAGCATGCAAAAACTGCCGGAAGACTATGAGGCCGTCCTGCCGAAACTTTACATGCTACATGCCAAAGAAGGAAGTAAAGAAATGGATTCCTATCTGGTGATGAAGCGGATTATCGACATTTTTTTCTCCGCTCTTGGCCTTCTCGTGCTGCTGCCGCTGTTCATCGTGGTGGCGATCCTGATTAAGCTGGAAGATCCGAAAGGAAAGGTGTTCTTCCGTCAGAACCGGGTTGGCAAGGATGAGAAGCTGTTTCCAATGTATAAATTCAGATCCATGGTCTCCAATGCCGAGGAGCTGAAAGCGAATCTTTTGGCCTACAACGAGGTCAGCGGCGCGATGTTCAAGATCAAAAATGATCCCCGCATTACCCGTACAGGAAGATTCCTGCGCAAGACCAGCATTGATGAATTGCCACAGCTCTGGAATGTGCTGATGGGTCATATGAGTCTGGTGGGTCCCCGTCCTCCGCTAGTGGAGGAAGTTGCCCAATACACGGAATATGACAAGCAGCGGTTAATGGTTACACCAGGCTGCACGGGCTATTGGCAGGTAAATGCGAGAAACAGTGTCGGATTTGATGAAATGGTTCAGCTGGATCTGACCTACATCCATATCCGCAGCACGATGCTGGATCTCAAAATCATCTTCAAGACAGGCCTGATGCTGCTCGGCTCTAAAGATGCGTATTAATAAAATGGGAATTGGGTGAATGCCGATGCTTGTATACGGAGACGTTCCTAAGATTTCCATAATCATCTGTACCTACAACCGGGCAGCTTTGCTGCTTAAGACGCTTCAGTCGCTGTTGCCGCTGGAGAATCTGGATCAGGCCGAAGTCATTCTGGTGGATAACAGCTCCAAGGATGATACGGCAGCAGTGGTCAAGCGGTTTATGGATACGGAAGGTACAGATATGGATATCCGTTACATTCTGGAGCCGGTACAAGGGTTATCGGCGGCCCGGAATACAGGGATTCTGGCTTCCAAATCGCCGCTCATCGCTTTTCTGGATGATGATGCGATTCCTTGCCGGAATTGGATAACGACAATTGTAGACACGTTTGATCAAAAGCCTGAGGTCATGGCCATGGGCGGCAAGATTGCTCCAATCTTCGAAAGCAAGCGTCCGGATTGGCTGATCAAGCCGTTCGAGCTGCCTTACACCATCGTCGATTTGGGCAACCGCATTAAGGAATATCCGAAACGGCTTCATCCCTGCGGCGCGAATATGGCGATGCGCAAGGTGGCCTTTGATATCAGCCTGTTTCCACTGGAGCTCGGAAGAAAAGGAGATTCACTTCTCTCCGGTGAAGAGACCTGGCTGTTCAATCAGATTGAAAGTCAGGGACATTCGATTCTTTATCATCCGCAGATGGCTGTCGATCATTTCGTACCGGCCAACCGTTTGACGGAGGATTGGATAATGAAAAGATATTACAGTCAAGGCATATCCAACGCGATGAAAAGCGCTGGTGTGAAGGATAATCTGCTCCTGCTGGGTAAGACGGCCGCCAAAGTCATCTATGTGATGGCTGACTCGATCCTCTCCAGAAGCCAGGGAAGAAAACTTCTGAACAAATGCCGGCTGGAGAGTATTCGCGGAACTCTTCATATGATCTGGAACCGGAAGAGGGAATCTGCAGCGGGGTGAGGGAGACAATGACGAATTTTGAGTGGGGCTCCAAAATAAATGCTTTACCATACGGAATGCTCTATCTCATGTCCGCACTGTTCCTAGGAACAGCGGTCATCTATCAGCCGGTAATAGCGATAGCAGCCGTACTCCTGATTATATTGCTGGTTGTCTCGATCACTCGTCCTGAACTCATCAGCTATTTCGTCCTGCTCACGACAGCGGTCTCCATCAACTTTCTGTATCCCGGCAGCATGTTCGGCGTTGAGATTCTCTCGCTTTACAAGCTGGTGATCCTGATGCTGCTGGTACCCTGCATTCTGGTGAACGGATTGAAGTTCCGTTTGAGCCCGCCCCTTTGGGCGATGGTGGGGCTGCTATTCATCACCTTTGGCACCTCCATATGGCTGCCGGAGATGAACGGGTCCATTGCAATCAAGGCATTTATCGGTTTGTCCCTTCCTTTTGTCTTCCTCCTGATTAACTGGAAGAGGGAAGTAGCTGAACGGCAAATCCGTATTATCGCTTCGCTCCCACTAATGAGTGTGCTGGCCGGAATCGCCCTGCAAGTCGCACATCTTCACTCATTCCTCGATGTGGAGTTCACAGGCGCTGTACGGGTTCAGGGAGCGAACATTCCGGCGCATCTGGCGATGCTGGCCTTCATGGGCGTGGGAATTGCCTTCATTGAGATCAAGCGCAGTCCGCAGCATGCACGTTACTTCTATACCATGCTGGCGCTGAACTTCCTGATTCTCATTGGAACCGGGACACGCGGACCGATATTGGCACTGGTGTTAATGGCTCTGTACTATTTCTACGATATTTCGCGGCAGTACCTGAAGGGCAGAACACAATTTCTGATTCCGCTCCTGTGCTCGGTTATTCTGATCTTCTCGGCGGTATATCTGCAGCTCGACAACATCAAGAAGCGTTCCTTCGAACGCACGACGGAGACGACGGTTGACTTATCGGGACGTGCAGAAGCCTGGGAGTACTTCCTGAACAAGGCGGCAGATTCTCCGTGGTCGGGCAGAGGACTTGGAGCCGTTACGGTGGCGAACGACGGGACACTGTATAAAGGATTCGTGGTTCCCCACAACGAGTATATCCGCTTTTACTTTGATGGAGGGTATATCGGAGCCATACTGCTTCTCATTTCATTATTGGCTGTGTTTACTCTGGTGTACAGAGCTTTGGCAAAGCCAGTCAAACCATATTATCTATTCTTCATAGCAGGGTTTATGATTTATTCGTTTTCCGACAACACGCTGTCGACGGTCCAATCGATTATTCCATTTTGTTGGTACCTGAACTGCCTGTATCGATCTTCACAGCCAACCGATTCCCCACAAAAAGAAGTGATACGATGAACCAAGTGAACATGTTCGATGTCAATTTCGATAACTATGATTTCATGGACCTGCTTGATTACATTGATAAGACTATTCAGGAGCGGTCACAATCGTACATCCTGACCTGCAATGTCGATCATGTGATCAAGCTTCGCAAGGACAAAGAGTTCCAGACCGTCTATTCCGAAGCAGGTGCTGTAGTGGCAGACGGAATGCCGCTCATCTGGGCCTCAAAAATGCTTGGTAAGCCGCTGAAGCAAAAGGTATCGGGAGCAGACCTTTTCAGCCGCCTAGGCAATGCCTTTGAGCAAAGGAAGTACCGGCTGTTCTTCCTCGGCTCTGCACAAGGTGTGCCGGAGCAGGCAACCAAGAATCTTAAAGCGGCCTATCCCGGCATGAATATTGTCGGCTGCTATTCTCCTTCCTACGGCTTTGAGCACAACGATGAAGAGAACCAGCGTATTATCGAAATGCTGACAGAGAGTCAGCCGGATATTGTGTTCGTAGGCGTGGGAGCGCCGAAGCAGGAGAAGTGGATTTACCGGCATTACAACTCTTACGGGGCGCCGATCTCCATTGGCGTGGGAGCGACCTTTGACTTTTTGTCAGGATCGGTGAAGCGGGCGCCGGATTTCATGCAGAAAACAGGGCTCGAATGGTTCTGGAGACTCAGCCAGGAACCGGGCCGGCTCTGGAAAAGATATCTTGTCGATGACGCTCAATTCCTGGTTCTGCTGCTCAAGGAGCTGCGCAAACGGGATAAAGCAAAGGGAGGCAGGCTGGAATGAATGTAAGTCTTCCGTCCATGAAGTCAGCAGGAACGCTGCTGCTGATCTGCGGTATATGTCTTGGGCTTCCGCTGATGATCGGGTTTGCCAGTGCGAAGCTCAGCTCTTCCAATAGTCTTCAGGGGATTATCCTGGCGGGAATCCTGTTTCCGGCCTTCCTGCTGGCATTGCTGAAGCCGAAGGCGCTAATCGCCTATACCTTGCTGGTCTGGGCGGTTGCTCCAGAGCTGCGGCGGATCGCTGATTGGTCGGAGGGAGTCTATCATTCTGTATCACTGCTCAGTCTGGCGCCGCTGCTCACAGGTGCTACCCTGGCAATTCCGGTGCTGGGGGAGATTCACCGCATCCGCAAATCCTCCACCCGGATTATCCTGTTGTTCTCGGTGGCACTCGCTTACGGAGCGCTGATTGGCCTGGCGAAGAACGGCATAGGCTCAGTGTACGATCTGGCCAATTATATCGTACCCTTGCTGCTGATTCCCTTCTTCGCGGTAACCCGCTTTAGACCGAAAGACATTGACCGGTTGCTGTATGCTTTTGCGAACATCGCTGTTCTCGTAGCCATTTACGGAATCGTCCAGTATTTGACCGTTCCGCCTTGGGACGCCTTCTGGATGAAGAATGCCGATATGATGTCCATTGGCACACCGTATCCTTTGGAAATCCGGGTTTTCTCCACGCTGAATTCACCCGGACCTGCAGCGACCTTCCTGGTCTTTGCCCTGGTACCGATGATTCTGGAGAAAAGATGGCAGGGTACCCTGCGCTGGATTGGCGTTATGCTCGTTGTCGTCTGCCTCCTGACCACATTGGTGCGTTCAGCCTGGCTGGTCATGCTGGTCATGCTGCTGGTATACATCGCTTCCTCCCCGTCAAAGGGCAAATGGAAGGCGCTGCTCCAACTGGTCTTCGTCGCTGCCGTACTGTTCTGGATTGTCCCTAAGCTTCCGGGCGCGGAAGGGCTGGTCGCCCGTATGGAGACACTGACCTCTGTGCAGGAAGACCACTCCTATAATGAACGCCTGAGTCTATGGCAGAACATGCTTCCGATGGTGGCGTCCAATCCGATCGGCCAAGGCATAGGCAGTGTAGGCCAGGGTACCAAGATCGGCAACGGTGGAGAACTTGGCGAATACGGAAATATGGACAACGGTGTGATCGCCTTACTGCTCACCTTCGGGGTCCTGGGCGCATTGTTCTTCTTTGGTGCCCTGGGCGCAGTCATTAAACAAATTATAGTCAGAGTGACCAGCAGAGACAGTCTTCAGCCATATGCCCGGTTATCACTGGCAGCATGGATGGGAGCAGTGGTCAGTCTGGTATCGGACAACGGTTTTCCCGGACTCAAGGGCTACCTGATCTGGATGCTGATCGGACTAGGGCTTGGGGCCAAAGAGATTATTGATAGCAGAAAGAAGGGAACACCACATGCAGCCATTGAACGCGAAATCACTTCCCACTAGCACCGTCTGGTCCTCGCTTCGGCGGTTTACCAAGAGCAAGGACAACAGCTCCGCAGCTGTGAAGACTATGTTCGTCAGCGTGCTGATCCTGCTGGTGAATATGCTGACCGGTGTGCTGACCGCCCGCTACCTGGGTCCTACAGGACGCGGAGAACAGACAGCTATGGTGAACTGGTCACAGTTTCTGGCGTTCAGCATGAGCTTCGGGATTCCTTCGGCGCTGATCTACAACGCCAAGAAGAATCCGGATGAAGCAGGCGTACTCTATCGGGTGGCCTTGCTAATCGCACTGGCATTCGGGACAGCAGCCATGATTGTGGGGATTGTGATCCTTCCATATTGGCTGAAATCCTTCAGCCCGAATGTCGTACTGTTTGCGCAATGGTCAATGATCCTGTGCCCGCTGATCGTGGTCTCACAGATCAACAATGCAGCTTTCCAGTTCAGAGGTGATTACAAGACCTTCAACTGGCTGCGGTATCTGCTCCCGCTGTTGACGCTGGTAGCCATCGGAATTCTGATCCTCACCCATTCGATGAATCCTTTTACAACTGCAGTTGCATATCTGGTACCTTCAGTGCCGGTCTTCATCTGGATGACGGTTACCCTGCTCCGTACCTACAGAGTGAAGATGAAGGATGCTTACAAGAATTTCAAAAGACTGTTCACCTATGGACTCGGTTCCTACGGAAATGATCTGCTCGGACAGTTCTCCTTCTATATCGACCAGATCATTATCGCCGGCCTGCTGCGGCCAGCCGATCTGGGATTATATGCGGTAGCGGTAAGCCTCTCGCGGATGGTCAACTTCTTCTCGAATTCGATCACCGTGGTGCTCTTTCCAAAAGCTTCCGAGCTGTCCAAGGATGAGGCCATTTCCCTTACCTTCAAAGCCTTTCGGATCAGCACAACATTCACCCTGCTGGGCTCCCTGTTCCTGATGCTGGTTGCACCATTCGTGATTCCGCTGCTGTACGGCAAAGATTTCAACACAGCTCTGACAGTGTTCCGGCTGCTGCTGCTGGAAGTTACGATCAGCGGAGGCACATTGATACTGGCCCAGGTGTTCATGGCGCTCGGCAAACCGAAGTTCGTATCGATCCTGCAAGGGGTCGGATTGATCCTGGTGATTCCGCTGCTGTTCCTGCTGGTGCCGAAATTCGGATTGTTCGGGGCAGGGGTAGCGATGCTCTCCTCGGCAGTGCTGCGGTTCTTATTTATTATCCTGAATATCAAATACAACCTGAAGGTCAAGCTGCCCCGCCTTATCATTAACGGGGATGACATTCAGTGGATGAAGACGACGATGAATTCCTATATTCGCAAAAAACCTATGGATACCTAAGCAAGCGAGCAGAGGCACTAAGCGAGCCGCTTCTCTGCTTAAATAATAATGGACGGTGTTGAGAGGAAAGTAGAGAAAGTTTGGAGCTGTAGAAGCGTAGCGTTCGCCTTTGTCTTCTGATTTCAACCGCAGCTGCGGTCTTAAATAAAGAAATCAGAAGACAACAGCGATCGGAAGCCCAAACATTTCTCGAATTGACGACAAACACCGGACTGAAAAGGAGGATACCTTCATGGATTCAGTGAAAAGCGTGCTTGGCAGCCCGGGCAGTTACCCGATATCCGCTGTCATCATTGCTCAGGATGACGAAGTTCGAATATCCAAAGCAATTCAGTCCTGCCGACTATTCGCCGATGAGGTGGTTGTAATCGACGGAGGGAGCAAAGACGGGACGGTGCAACTCGCCGAAAGCTTGGACTGCCGGGTGTTCGTTAACCCATGGCCCGGATACGCGAAACAAAGGGAATTCGGAGTGGAACGCGCCGTCCATGATTGGGTCTTCCTGATTGATACCGACGAAGTGGTCAGCGATGAGCTGGCGCAGGACATTCTGGACCGCAAGCCGGGACTTACAGACAGGGAAGTAGCGTTCTCGCTGTACCGGATCGGTGATTTTCTGGGCAAGTGGCTGGATAAAGGTGAATACCTGGTGCGTCTCTATAACCGCACGGCATATGCCATCCGCAACAGTCTGGTGCATGAAATACCTGAGGTACCAGAGGAAAAGACGGTCAAGCTGAACGGAATACTCTGGCATCAGGGCTTCCGGAGCATCAATGACCATGTCGCCCGCTTTAACAAATATACCGATCTGGAAGCACAAACGGCTTATGCCAGCGGCAAGCCCTTTAAGATCAGCCGCTTGCTGATTCGCCCGCCGGCTCGCTTTTTACAGAAATATTTCCTGCATGGTCTGTACAAAAAAGGGATTTCAGGGTTTGCAGTATCCATATTCTGGGTGATGTATGAATTCATGGTCGGCTTCAAGCATTACGAACTGAACAGCTCCGGCAAGCTGGCCCGGCATAATGCACTGGGTCAGGCGGAAAAAGAGAAAAAAGGGGAGAGAAGCTATGCCGTACAGTGACGGATTGAACATTATGACTACCGGCCTTAGCTGGCCCTCTTTACAGCCAGGCGGACTCAACACGTATTTCAAATCCGTCTGTGAGCAGCTCTCTTCACGCAACAAGGTGCACGCGCTGATCTGCAGTCAAGAGACGCCTGCCACCGCCAAAGAGCTGATTATCCACAACGCCGGCGACCCCAAGCAGACCATTTGGAAGCGCAAGGATGCGTTCCAGCGTAAGGCAGCGGATCTGATGGGGAATGGAAGCGGACGTATAGATATTCTCTATTCCCACTTTGCACCTTATGGAATCGGCCCGGCGCTCGAAGCCAAGAAACGCGGCATTCCTGTGGTGATGACCTTCCATGGTCCGTGGAATGAAGAGATGAAGATCGAAGGTCAAGGAATCAAACACCGGGTCAAAACAACCATTGCCAAATCGATTGAACATAAAGCCTATAAGCTTGCGGACAGATTCATCGTACTCAGCGAATACTTCCGCGACATGCTGCACAGCCTGCACGGGGTGCCGCTGCATAAGATCACAGTTATCCCTGGTGCTGCTAATGTGGACCGCTTCATCCCTGCTACGAACCGGCTGGCGATCCGGCGGACACTGAATCTTCCAGAGGGAGCAACCACCGTTCTAACGGTGAGACGCCTGATGAACCGGATGGGGCTTTTACAGCTGCTGGAGGCCTGGAAGCAGGTCGCCGAGCGTTTCCCGAATGCGATTCTGCTGATTGGCGGCAAAGGCCCGCTGCGCGGAGAGCTGGAGGAGAAAATTGCAGACTACGGACTCGGCAACAAAGTAAGGCTGCTGGGATATATTCCTGACCATGAACTAGCCTCTTATTATCAGGCAGCGGACATGTTCGTGGTTCCATCCCAGGCACTGGAAGGGTTCGGACTCATCACCGTCGAGTCATTGTCCTCCGGACTTCCCGTTATGGCGACTCCTGTAGGCGGCAACAAAGAAATTCTGCAGGGCTTCCGGCCGGAGCTGCTGTTCAAGGGTTCATCCAGTGATGATATGGCGGAAGGCATGATTCACATGCTGAGTAACCGTAAGCTGCTGCCGGGCCGTGACGAATGCAGAAACCATGTGCTCGAGAAGTATACCTGGCAGCATGTAGGCGACCAAGTAGAATCCGTATTCCTTGAAACGTTGGGAAAGGGTGTGGCTGCAGGATGCTAAAAGTCGCTTATATCGATCACACCGCCAAATGGAGCGGCGGAGAGGTGGCGCTGTTCAACATCCTCACCAATATCGGTGAAGAGATTGAACCGCTCGTGATCCTCGCTGAAGAAGGAACACTTGCCGAACGTCTCCGGGAGAAAGGCATTGATGTACGCGTCATCCCGATGGATGAAAGCATCCGCAACCGCGGACGGAATGCCGTCAATCTCGGTGCACCTGCTGCCGCGCTTGGACTACTGTCCTATGGCCGCAAGCTGGCTCCCATCCTCAAGCAGGAGAAAGTGGATTGTGTGCATACCAATTCCCTGAAATCGGCATTCTACGGAGCCGTTGCCGCCAAAAAAGCCGGTGTGCCGCTGATCTGGCATATCCGCGATCACATCGGCGCCCCTTACCTCAAGCCGGTTGTCGCCAAGGCGATCCGGCTGATGTCGCGCCTGCTGCCGAACGGTGTCATTGCGAATTCGCATTCCACGTTGAATGCGCTGGAGCTACCCCGTACGAAGAAGACACTGGTTGTCTATTCCGCTTTTGCCAAAGCAATTGGTGAAGGCATCGGCAAAAGGGATCAGAAGGATTTCAACGTTCTGCTGGTAGGCCGGCTCGCGAACTGGAAAGGCCAGCATATCGTCCTGGAAGCGGCTAAGGCTTTTAAGAACGATAGCCGGGTGAAATTCTGGCTGGCCGGGGATGCCCTGTTCGGTGAAGAAGAATACAAAAATGAGTTAATTCAGAAGATGCAGCAGGATCAACTGACCAATGTCAGCCTGCTGGGTCATGTGGAAGATATACAAGGCCTAATGAACAAAGCCGATTTGCTGATCCACACCTCGATTACACCTGAACCGTTTGGCCAGGTGATTGTCGAAGGCATGGCGGCTGGACTTCCGGTCATTGCCTCCAATGAAGGCGGGCCGGTAGAGATTGTGGTTCCCGGTGTCACGGGAATGCTGATCCAGCCTGGAGACCCAGTCGTACTTGCAGACTCCATCACCTGGATGCTGAACCATCCCGAAGAGCGAAAACGGATGGCGGATAGTGGAATGAAACGGGTGAAAGAGCATTTTGTCATCGAAAATACGGTCAAGGATATCGTCGATTACTACAAAGGCTTGCTGGCAGCGACCTGACCTTATGTAAGACAAGAGCTTGTAGCTCGATCAGGAACTAATACATCCATGCGTTCACTACTTGATGATGCTGCTCCATAAAACTTTGAGGATGATTCACATGAAAATTGCGATAGCGCACGATTACTTAATCCAAATGGGCGGGGCGGAAAGAGTAGTGGAGGTATTCCACCACATGTATCCGGATGCTCCGATCTTCACGACGGTTTTTAACGGAAGCCGGCTGACCGACAACCTCAAAGACGCGGATATCCGGGCCTCCTGGCTGCAAAAAATCCCGGGAGTGAAGACCAATTTTAAAGGGGTGCTGCCGCTTTATCCCATGGCCATCCGTGATTTGGACTTTCGCGGGTATGATATCGTCCTGAGTTCCAGCAGTGCTTTCATGAAAAGCATACAGGTGCCCGAGTCTACGTTTCATCTTTGCTACTGTCATACTCCGATGCGGTTCGCCTGGGACTATGACACCTACATGGAGCGGCAATCGAATTCCGGATTGTTCAAAAGACTGCTCAAGGTCTACATGCAGCGCCTTAAGAACTGGGACCAGCGGACTTCGAAGAATGTAAACCAGTTCGTTGCCAATTCGTCCGTAGTAAAAACGCGGATTCAGAATTATTACCACCGGGATGCGGATGTGATTTTTCCACCGATCAACACGGCACGCTTCAGCAGTTCGTCCTCTATAGGCGATTACTACCTGATTGTATCCCGGCTTGTATCCTACAAGCGGATTGATCTGGCGGTGGAAGCCTTCAACCGCAACGGTCTGAAGCTCTATATCGTCGGTGACGGGCCGGACCGCAAGCGTCTGGAGGGCATGGCCAAAGACAATGTATCGTTTCTGGGCCGGCTTGAGGATACGGAGGTTACGGGCCTGATGTCGAAGTGCCGGGCGTTCATTTTTCCCGGAGAAGAGGATTTTGGCATCACGCCACTTGAGGCGAATGCCGCAGGAAGACCAGTGATTGCCTATCAGGCCGGAGGGGCACTGGATACCATCGTACCCTATGTCAACGGCGTATTCTTCCAGCATCAGGAAGTTGATGATTTGCTTAAGGCCATTTACGAAGTGGAGTCCTACGCGTGGGACATTGGGCAGATTATGGGTCATGCGCGTAAATTCGATGAACAGGCGTTTATGGTTCAGTTCAAGCAGTATGTAGAACAGGCCTACGTCAATTTTCTAAAAGGAGGATGAGTGTATGAAGCTGACAGTAATCGGTACCGGCTATGTCGGTCTTGTATCTGGCGTATGTTTTACACTGAATGGGAACCATGTGATTTGCGTGGATAAGGATGAGGAAAAGATTGAAAAGCTGGGCCGGATGGAATCCCCCATCTACGAGCCGGGTATCGAAGCGCTGATAGAAATGAATTTGCGTGAAGGCAGGCTTTCTTTCTCCTCCGATCTTCAGGAATCGGTAAGACGCTCCGATATCGTCATTCTGGCTGTAGGGACACCTTCACTACCGGGCGGCGAAGCGGATCTGAGATATATCGAAGGTGCAGCCATAGAAGTCGCTCAAGCGATGGAAGGCTACAAAATCATCATGACCAAGTCAACTGTTCCTGTTGGCACGAACGAGAAAATCCGTGGTATCATCGCTTCCCATACGAGTCATCCCTTCGATATCGTCTCCGCTCCGGAATTCCTGCGTGAAGGCTCAGCCATCCGCGATACGCTCCATCCTGACCGGATTGTCATCGGACTTGATAACCCGGAGCTTGAGCCAACGATGCGCCAGCTTCACCAGGGCTTCACGGAAAATGTGTTCGTAACGGATATCCGCAGTGCGGAAATGATCAAATATGCATCCAATGCTTTTCTGGCAACCAAGATCTCCTTTATTAACGAGATTGCCAACATTTGCGAAAAAGTGGGAGCTGATGTAACCCTGGTGGCGGAAGGCATGGGGATGGACCGTAGAATCGGCTCCTCGTTCCTGCAGGCCGGCATCGGTTATGGAGGCTCCTGTTTCCCGAAAGATACCAATGCGCTGATCCAGATTGCGGGCAACGTGGATTACGAGTTCAAGCTGCTGAAATCCGTAGTCGAGGTGAACAAGGGGCAGCGGTTCATGATTATCTCCAAGCTGCATGAATCCCTTGGCAACCTGCGTGGCGCAGTGATCGGTGTATGGGGCCTGGCCTTCAAACCGAACACCGATGATGTACGCGAAGCACCCGCCCTTGAAATTGTTGAGGTACTGGTGGCCGAAGGCGCTATAGTGAAGCTGTATGATCCGATTGCTGCAGATAACTTCAGACAGCAGTACGATCATCCGCAGCTCCGCTGGTGCGGTCTGCCGGAAGAAGCGGCAGAAGGCAGTGATGCAGTATGCCTGCTGACCGACTGGAGCATGTTCAAGGATATTGATCTGCATAAGCTTGCGGAGAGCATGCGCCGCCAGGTGCTGATCGATGGCCGCAACGTGTACTCCAAGGAGCAGATCGAGGGCACCGGCCTTGAATACCATTCCGTCGGCCGCCCGCAAATGGGGGGCCTGAGCGGCTACTCCCCCAGCGTAGCCGGAGCGGTTTAATCCTTTGATCTTATCTGCTCTTGCTTGCTCTTGCCTGCCGCGTAAACAAGCGGCAATGCCGGATCTTTAGCAGGGCGCTTCGCCTGCGGGTGAAGCGAGCTGAATGTCAAAGGAATTCACTGTAGCCGTGCTACGGTGAAAATGCTGCCTGGGAAGCTGTCTAGGAATGGAACGGAGAGGAATTTTGGAACTGTAGGAGCGTAGCGTCCGCCTTTGTCTGCGGATTTCCACCGCCAATAGTGGTTTAAATCTAGAAATCTGCAGACAACAGCGGCCGAAAGTCCAAACATTCCTTGCAGAGACTTCCGTAACAGTTGACCTTAAGGATTGTCACATAGCAGATAGCGCCAGTGACATTCCTGTCCACCTGCTCCAAAACCCAGCGGCAGCGCACAATAACAATCCGATATTTTCGCGACAACACATAAATGAGGAGGGTTCACTTATGAAACTGGTACTTCTATCTGGCGGTTCTGGTAAACGTCTCTGGCCTTTATCCAATGATTCACGTTCCAAGCAATTTCTGAAGGTACTGCAAAGTCCGGCAGGTGAGCCGGAATCCATGGTACAACGTGTATGGAGACAACTGCAGGAGACAGGGATGGCGGAATCCTCGTACCTGGCGACCGGCCGCAGCCAAGTGGAGATGATACAGAGCCAGCTCGGCGCAGAGGTGCCTATCATTGTGGAGCCGGAACGCCGGGATACCTTCCCTGCCATCGCTTTGACTGCAGCTTATCTGTATTCCGTGGCAGGAGTGTCTCCCAGCGAGACAGTGGCCATTTTGCCGGTCGATCCTTATGTGGAGGCATCATTTTTTGACACCGTCGTCCAGCTTGAAGCAACGATGGAACAAAGCGGCGCAAACCTGGCGCTGATGGGGGTTGTTCCTGAGCTGGCTTCCGAGAAATACGGCTATATTATTCCTACCAGTGACGAGGCAGCGGCAAGCGGCTATCTGCAGGTGAGCCATTTCCAGGAGAAGCCGGACCGTGTACAGGCTGAAGAACTGATCAGCAAGGGCGCGTTGTGGAACTGCGGAGTATTTGCATTCCGTTTGGGTTATTTGCTGGATATTTTGCAGCGTAAAGGTCTGCCTTTGAACTATGAGGAGCTGCAGAAGCAATATAAATTGCTGGCTTCCATCAGTTTTGACTACGAAGTGGTAGAAAAAGAGGAGAAGATCGTCGTTCAGCCTTACGCCGGTTTCTGGAAGGATCTTGGCACCTGGAATACCCTCACAGAAGAAATGAGCAGCAACCACGTGGGTAAAGGGTTCGTGACTGCCGATTCTGAAGGAACCTGCCTGATCAACGAACTGGATATTCCGATTACAGTCATCGGTGCGAAAGATTTAATCATCGCAGCCAGCCCGGATGGCATTCTGGTCACTCACAAAGCCGAAAGCCCGCGGATTAAGGAAGTGCTGAAGTCTTTTGAACAAAGACCCATGTACGAGGAACGCCGCTGGGGCCACTATAAGGTTATTGATTATGTGAAATATGATGAGGGCAACGAGGTGCTGACCAAGCGGATTTTCATAGCCGAAGGTAAAAACATCAGCTACCAGCTGCATCACAAACGCAGTGAAATCTGGACGATTGTCAGCGGGGAAGCCAGCATTGTGCTGAATGAGAAGATGCATAATGTGAAAGCGGGAGATGTAGTGCGCATACCGGAAGGCACAAAACATGCAATCCTGGCGCTAACCGATGTAGAGTTCATTGAGGTGCAGACCGGTTCAGAGCTGGTGGAAGAGGATAATATCCGCATCACACTGGACTGGAAGGATATTGCTCTTCATCAATTCATTTCTTAAAATAGGAACGCTAATTGCGTTGTAAAATTCGACTGAATCGTCCCGGTTGATGTATAGGATGGGCCTAAACCTAGGGCTAAATCATCTATTTACCCAATTGTGTCAAATCCAAAACAGGTATTAAGAACCATTTATTAAGAAAAATTCATTAATGCTCTAAACTAAAAAATTAATAGAGACGATACTTACGGTAAGAGGGATAAATCCTTCCAAAACGAAAAAGGCAAACCTAATCGAAAGATAGGGACGCAAAGCTATAGGGCCTTCGAAAGAGTGGCAGCCTAGCTACCGAAAGGAAGATGAATTTTGACAACTTACCGTAATTCGCGTCTGCTGTGCACCATTGTAACTATTGCCCTGTTGTTGACCGTTGTACCACTGGGTTTGGGGGCTGCGCCTTCCACCGCAGCTGCTTCGAGTTCTTCAGCACCGGTTAATCCGGATGCTTCAGCTGAAGCTGTCAAGCTGCTTGACAATCTGTACTCCATTTCCGGAAAAGGCATTATCACAGGCCAGCATGACTACCTGGAGAGCCCGGATGAGTTCAGCAACAAACTGAAGGGAACCAGCGGACAGTTCGCTGCCCTCCATGGCTTCGAGCTTGGTGTGATCAGCGGCCAGTCGGAAAGTACTGCAGCAACTCAGCGCAAAAATGTAGTGAACAGTGCGATCAACTGGTATAAAAATGGCGGCATCGTCGCTATGACCTTCCATGAGCAACTGCCAGGGACTTCTTATCTGTGGTCCAATGTGCAGAAGACACTCAGCCAAGAGGACTTCAATAAGTATGTAACACCTGGAACAGCCCAATACAACAGCCTCATCGCCGATCTGGACAAAGTGGCGGTTTCACTCAAAAGCTTGCGGGACGCGGGCGTTCCTGTACTTTGGAGACCTTACCATGAAATGAACGGCAACTGGTTCTGGTGGGGGAAGAAGAACAATTTTGCGGAACTTTGGAATATTATGTATGACCGCTTTGTGGGCGTTCATCAATTAAACAACCTGCTGTGGGTATGGAACCCGAATGCTCCCAATGCCTGGTCTGATCCATATGAACTGACCTATCCGGGAGCGGATAAGGTAGACATCCTTGCAGCAGATATATATAACAATGATTATATGAACAAGTATTATGACGACCTGTTGAGTCTCGCCAACGGCAAACCCATTGCTATCGGTGAAAATGGTGAAATGCCAAGTACAGCCAAGCTCCAGCTTTCCCAGAGAAAATGGGTATACATGATGAACTGGGGAAAAATGCTCTATGAGAATAACAGTACAGATACCATCAAAAATTTCATGAGTGACAGCTATACAGTATCGCTTAATGAATATAAAGCGGAGGTAGTGCAGACACCTGCTCCGACTGCCACACCAACGGCAACGCCAACTGCCACACCGACTGCAAAGCCGACTGCAACGCCGACTGCCACAGCAACGCCAACGCCAACTGCTACGCCAGTACCTTTACCCACAGCAACGGTAAAGCCAATAACCACTCCGGCGTCCGGTGATAATGTACAAACGCCTGTTGTGAATGGCCTTCACGGAGAGTATTACAATAACATGACGCTTTCAGGCACACCTGCAAAGGTACGTGACGACGCGCTGCTTAATTTCAACTGGCGTCAAGGCTCACCGGACAGCTCCATAAAGGTAGATGGGGTCTCGGCCCGCTGGACAGGGAAAATCAAGCCTTTATACAGCGAGACCTACCAGATTATCACTACTTCTGACGATGGTATCCGTGTCTGGATTAACGGCACAGCCGTAATCGACAGCTGGACCAAGCAGAGCGGAACTGAACGTATCGGAAGTATCGCTATGACGGCTGGACAGCTCTATGATATCAGAGTGGAATATTATGAGAATGCAGGCGATGCCAACATCCGTCTGATGTGGCAAAGCGCAAGCCAGGTCAAAGCGACCGTCCCAACAAGCGCATTGTTTGTAAATACGTCAGCAGCCAGCGTTAGCAAAACCTCGTTGGCGCTTGTAGAAGCACCAACGCCGGTGCCAACACCGACACCAACGCCGGTGTCAACACCGACACCAACGCCGGTGTCAACACCGACACCAACGCCGGTGCCAACACCGACACCAACGCCGGTGCCAACACCGACACCAACGCCGGTGCCAACGCCGGTGCCAACACCGACACCGACGCCGGTGCCAACACCGACACCAACGCCAGTGCCAACACCGGCACCAACGCCGGTGCCAACACCGATACCAACGCCGGCTCTAACAGCGGCGGCTACTGCTGCAAACGGACTGCAGGCGGAATATTTTAATAACATGCAGTTAACCGGTGTTCCGGCAGTTGTACGCACCGATGCTTTGCTGGATTTCAACTGGCGGCTGGGTACACCGGATGCTGCGATTGGCATTGATTTCTTTTCCGTAAGATGGAGTGGCAAGATCAAACCGCTGTATAGCGAAACCTATCAGATTTATACAACATCAGATGATGGTGTCCGCGTTTGGATCAATAACACTCTTGTCATTGACAGCTGGATGAAGCAGAGCGGGACCGAACGCACAGGAAGCATAAGCCTGCAAGCCGGGCAACTATATGATATCAAAGTGGAGTATTATGAGAACCAAGGGGATGCAAGAGCGCGGCTGATGTGGGAAAGTCCAAGTCAAGTCAAAGGGACGGTCCCTGCCAGCGCACTGTTCCTTCCTTCCGCTTCCTAAAGTACTGCTGAATTCATCACCGAACGCCGATACTGGTTAAGACGTTACAATTCTAAAATCCTAAAAGTCCGATGGCCCTGCTGAACAGCAGGGCTACTAAGCTATTAGTCTGTATGGCCGCAGGTTGGTGTAACCCTTGGAGGGAAGACCATCCATAAGCGTCAATACAGCACTTGAGGCTGGAGAGAGGAGATTACATTGAACACTTACCGTAAGTACCGGCTTTTTATTACGATTATACCTATTATTTTCATCCTTTCCCTGCTGCCATGGAGTGAGGTGCGTAGTCTTGCCGTTGAACGAAGTATAGACATTCCTGCGGAGGCGGAGGCAGTTCCACCAGTGAATCCTGCGGCTTCGAAGGAAGCTGCCAGCCTGCTCAATTATCTGGTTAACCTGGGGGGAAAAGGCATGATTTCCGGGCAGCATGATTATCTGGAGAGCCCGGATGAATACAACAACAAGCTGAAGAATGCAACGGGAGATTATGCCGTCTTGCATGGGTATGAGCTTGGAGCGATCAACAACCAGTCCGAGAGGACTATTGCCCGTCAGCGGCAGGGTGTTGTGGATAGCGCTATCGAATGGTATGAAGATGGCGGCATTGTGGCAATGACGTTCCATCAGAATCTACCCGGCACAACTCCTGAATGGGCGAACGTCCACACGAGTCTTAGCCAGGAGGCGTTCGATGCCTACGTAACTCCGGGCACCCCTCAATACAAAAGCCTCCTTGCTTCCCTTGATGAGATTGCCGTTTATCTGGGGGAATTGCGGGATGCAGGGGTTCCTGTCCTGTGGCGTCCATATCACGAGATGAACGGGAACTGGTTCTGGTGGGGGCAAAAGGATAACTTTTCCAAGCTCTGGGACATCACTTACGACCGTTTGGTCAACAAGCATAAACTAAATAATCTATTGTGGGTGTGGAATCCGAATGCACCGAATGAGTGGGCAGATCCTTATAGTGCCTACTACCCGGGGGCGGATAAGGTGGATATATTGGCAGCAGATATCTACAATAATGATTACAAGCAGTCCTACTATTCAGATTTGCTCAATCTGGCTGATGGCAAGCCTATTGGCATAGGAGAGAGTGGAGAGCTTCCAGACCCTGTCACATTGTCTCAAACCCAGCGTAAATGGGTATATACGATGACATGGGGGAAAATGCTGACTGAAAAAAACGACCTCCAGAAAATCCGGAGCTTTATGACGGATAAGTACACGGTTTCGAGAAAGGAATACATTGAATCCCTAAGCGACAAACCGAACACTCCGGTGCCCGTTATTGCCAAAAAAGGCTTAACAGGAGAATATTTCAACAATGCCGAACTCTCAGGGACGCCTGCACTGATCCGTAATGACAAGAAGATTGATTTTAACTGGCATGGAAACGGTCCGGCTGCGGGCCTTAATAAGGACACATTCTCCGTTCGCTGGACGGGTAAAATTAAGGCAGGCTATAGTGAGATGTATACCTTCACTGCTTCCTCGGATGATGGCATACGTGTATGGATCGGCGGCCAGCTAATCATCGACAGCTGGAAGAAGCAAAGTGGTGTCAGCCGCGAAGGAAGCATGCAGCTAAGCGCAGGAGTCTCTTATGACATTAAGGTCGAGTATTACGAGAACCGCGGAGATGCAAGCATCCGTTTGATGTGGGAAAGTCCGAGCCAGAAGAGTGCGGTCATTTCCCCAAGCGCCCTTTCCTTTCCTTGATGAACGAAGCAGACCAGCCTTTACAGAGTTGAACACGCACCCCGGAAGAAAGCGAGGACAAGGGAATGAGAACTAGGACTAAGAAAAAAACATACAAGCCTCTTCACATACTGCTGAAATTCGTAGCACTGACCGTCTTGTTTCTGTTGTCCGTCTCTGTCTTCGGAGATGAAGGAACGAATAGGGGCAAGGTGGAAGTAGATATGAACAAGCTATCCTCAGCGGGTGATGTGGGACCGGAGCTGCCAGAGGGCACAGTGCTCTGGCAGCTGGGACAGCATGATGGATCTGCTGGAGAATTTGCCGAGACTGGCACCGCGAATGTGGAGGAAACGGTTAATGCCGCTTCTTCCGCTCAAAAAGCCTCTGTACTCCAGAAGATCCCTTCTGGACTCAGGGGGGATACCAATCCCGAACTGCGGATTTCGTACAAGCTGGATAAGATCCCGGTGAACGGGGTCTTATTTCGCGTAAGCATCCTGGATGCATACAAATCCGTTCCGCAGATGAGCGTGTTCTCCAACCGCCAGCTCTCGGGGATCATTCAGATCGCCGGTGTTTCCGGAACGGACAGCAAATATACCTTCCAAAAAACATATGAGCTGTATATTCCGAAGGAGCAGCTGGTTACCGGTACCAATGAGCTGAAGCTGCAGGTAGCGCGCGGAATTTATTCCTCTGACATGGAGGATAAATACAACTGGTGGACCTGGGACAACCTCAGCCTGGAGTCCCTGAAGTCTCCGATCAAGGAGCCGATTCATGGCAGCTACACCCTGACCGGCACTATGGTCAACAATAAGCAGTTTTATTTTGACGAAGGTGCGGTTACGCATCTGCCTTATATTATGAAGTGGCTCGGAGTAGCTTATAGCGGGAATATTATGCGCACCAGCTGTGCCAGCGATGTGGGGCGTTCCTGTTCCAATATGGGGGATTATTACAAGGTCCTCAAAGATTACAATATGCAGGCTGTAGCTTTGTACCTGTATACCGGAGATATCAAGCTTAAGGAAGATGGCTCGCTGCCGGATGATGCGGAGAAGAAGCTAACCGATTATTTCGAACAGTACAGCCCGTACTTCCAGTATTATGAGGTGGATAATGAGCCGGGGCTGTTCAACCGTTCCAAGGCGGTGAACCTGGCTATTGCCGAATGGCTGAACAAAAAAGGCAAGACCATCGCCCCTCATCTGAAGACCGTAGCTCCAGGCTGGGCCTATTGGCCGAATTACAGTAAGGATTCCTGCGGCAATCAGAAGGGCACGGCACGCCAGTGCGGCGATCCGGACGGCTGGGAACGTGATCCGGAGCAGCGGGAGGAGCTGGAGAAAGTCACCGATCTGACGAATGGACATTCCTACGGGGAGTCCTATATTTTCAGCAACGGAGGCAGTTTTACCGAGAATCTCAAAACCTTTGGCGGAGCTGCGGACGGACTTCGCAAAAAAATGCTGACGACGGAGTTCGGAACCTCCGACTCTCATGTGGATGCTTACCAATACGGGGCCTCAGAGCGCACGGCGGCGGTGTTTGACCGGATTATGCGCGCTCATATCGGTTATGCGGATATGTTTGTGCAGCATGCCGCTTTTTTCAAGAATTTTAGTTTGTTCAAATACGGCTTTAATCTGGAAGAGCATGATCCGGCAAAAACGGAAATCTATTATACCAAGAAGGGTGAGGATTCCCGGGTCAGTATCATGAGACGGCTGGATCTGGCCTATGCAACACACGGTGCTCCGCTCAGCTATAACATCACCAATAAGAATGCGTTAGCTGACAAATTGGTCTATGTCCGTGCGGTAGATACCTCTACACTTGAGCCTTTGGCGGGTAGCGGGGCCACCTCAAACAAGGTCCTGGTGAACTTTGTGAACTTCGAAGAGACCCCGCAAACCGTTACGGTGAAGGTGACGATGCCTAAGAAAACCGTGTATGAGGGCGAACGCTTTGGTAATGGCGATACGTATGAAGAAGCCCGAAGCTACGTTTCGGATAAAAAGGCTACACCTGTTCTTGAATTTACAGAAACGCTCGCACCAGGAGAGGCAGTACAGTATATACTGGAGCCCTCATCCGAGGTAGCGGACGTTGCGCCTCAAGGCTTAAACGCGGCAGCCGTCAAAGGGCTGGCTGTTAAGCTGAGCTGGCTGGAGGCCCCTGGAGCAAGTTATGAAGTGCTCCGGGCCGAGGGTTCAAGCAGTGATATGAAAGTGATTGCAAGTGGTATAACCGATACCGGGTATACAGATAGCAATCTGAATGAAGGCACGCTATATACTTACGCGGTAAGAGTGGCGGGCTCAGGAGTTATGTCGGAAAAAACTCAGATTACCGCGACTGGATTGGTTCCTTTGGACCGTTCGGATTGGAAGGTGTCATCCAATGTGAATACGGAAGCCTCTAATCCGGCGAATGCCATTGACGGAGACAGGCGGACTCGCTGGGATACCGGCAAACACCAGGCATCGGGAGAATATTTTCAGATTGATCTTGGCCAAGTACATTCAGTGGAAGCTGTTGATTTGGACTATACCTTATCTTCGTATGATTATCCCCGGGGCTATGAGCTATATATTTCGGATGATGCTAAGAACTGGAACATGATCGTTTCGGGTAAAGGAAAACTGGAGATGACCAAAATTGTGTTTGCCCCGGTCAAAACCAGATATATCCGGATATTGCAGACCGGATCTGGCGGGAATTACTGGTCGATCCAAGAAATGCAGGTATACTCAAGAGAATAGCATCTGGATAACCTCCGTGGATTCACAGAGCCACTGGGGTTTTTTACTGCGAATTGGGAAAGCTGAATACAGCATTGGTTACTTTGGAGGCCCACTGCTTACCAGAAAGGCGGTACCATAGACATGACTCACCTAGCGGACAATATTATTTTAGTGCTGGCTGCGCTGATGCTGGTGGGTGTGCTCTCCACCAAATTCTCCACACGTTTTGGCATGCCGGCGCTGGTGCTGTTCATCGCTGCGGGAATGGTGCTCAGCCGCTTTGTTTTTTTTAACAATGCCTCATTGACACAAGTAGCCGGTATTTTTGCGTTGATCGTTATTTTGTTTGAGGGCGGTATGCAGACCAGCATGAAGGACATCCGGCCTATCATCGCACCAGCGCTATCATTGGCTACGGTAGGAGTGCTCCTGACGACAGTGATTGTGGGAATATTCGCAAGACTTGTACTGGATGTGCCATGGGCTGAAAGCCTGCTGTTCGGAGCAATCGTGGGCTCCACCGATGCGGCAGCCGTGTTCTCCGTGCTCGGCGGCAAAAATATTGATAAGCGCCTGACTTCTACACTGGAGGCAGAATCAGGAAGCAACGATCCGATGGCTGTTTTTTTGACGGTATCGTTAATTGAATGGATTCAGCATCCCAATACAGCCGTTTGGAGCCTCATGCTGTCCTTTATCTGGGAAATGGGGATAGGCCTGTTCATGGGGATTGCTGTCGGGAAGCTTGCCGTCTATTTGATAAACCGGATTAATCTGGAATCCACCGGGCTGTATCCGGTAATGGCAATAGGATTCGCTGTATTGACCTATGGCCTTGCAGTGACGGTGCACAGCAGCGGCCTTCTGGCGGTATACATCATGGGTCTGACTCTGGGTAACTCCGAGCTGATGTATCACCGTACCATCATGAATTTTAATCACGGCTTTGCATGGATGATGCAAATCGCGATGTTCACACTGCTGGGCCTGCTTGTATTTCCTGATGAGCTGACGGAGATTGCCTGGCAGGGCCTGCTGTTGTCAGTTATTCTCATGCTGGTCGCAAGACCGGTTGGGGTATTCCTAAGCCTGCTGTTTTCCAGGTTCTCGCTCCGGGAGAAAACGCTGATCTCCTGGGCTGGACTTCGCGGGGCGGTACCGATTGTATTGGCGACCTATCCACTGCTGGCGGGGCTTCCCCAAGGGCAATTATTTTTCAATGTAGTATTCTTTGTGGTATTGACCTCGGCAGTCATTCAAGGAACGACCATTTCCCCGTTGGCCTCCAGACTGAAGCTGGTTGGCAAAGACGATGCCCAGCCTTCGCTAATGGAGCTGGTGGCACTCGGCAAGACGGATTCCGAATTCAATCATATTGCCATCGACAAGCATATGCCCATAGCCGGTATGCAGATCGCACAGATGGGGCTGCCCGATGATATTCTCTTTACTGCCATCATCCGCAATAAAAGTATCGTGACCCCGCACGGGAGTACTGTTATTGAGCCTGGTGATACAGTCTATGTGCTCAGCCCTAAATCCAAGCGAGACGAGATGAGATCCATCTTCCGGAGCGGCAAAGGTAAGGCGGCGGAATCCAATATTCCTATGGTTTAAAAACAGATTGCAAAAGAATGAGAAATGTGTTAAATTGTATATAGATTTAGAACGAGTCTAAATACAAATAATATATATAGGTCACAGGAGGGTATTGGAATGAGTACACAAATTAAAAGCCAGACTGAACTGCACGCTGCCTTGAACCGCCAAACCGCAAATTGGACACTGCTTGGAGTCAAGCTGCATCACTATCACTGGTATGTGAGCGGATCGCAATTCTTCACGCTACATGCCAAATTTGAAGAGCTGTATACCGAAGCAGCTACATATGTGGATGATCTGGCAGAACGCCTGCTTGCTATTGGTGGACAACCGGCCTCGACCATGGCACAATATTTAGCCCTGTCTGAGCTTAAGGAAGCCGTTGGCGGTGAAACAGCCAAGGAAATGGTTGCTCAGCTGGTTAAGGACTTTGCTGTTGTGGCTGAAGAGCTGAAGAGCACGATTTCAGCTGCAGAAGAACTGAGCGATCAGCCTACTGCCGACCTGCTGACTGGAATCAGAAGCAGTGTCGAGAAATCCTCCTGGATGCTGAACGCTTTTATGGGATAATACAGAAGCTGAGGAAGTGAAGAGAGCTTCCCGATCGCTTGAGCATAATAGCAATATATACAAAGAGCGCCGCGCGATGTGAATTCGCGGGCGCTCTTTTGCGGGTGTCTGGGCTACTTAATGAAGACTCCGCCGAAAGGAATGGCTTCACGCAGAAACCGCTTGATAATGCCGTCTTCATTATTGTCACGCTCGAAGCGGCGGCTTTGGCGTCCAGCCTGAAACATCACCGGCCCGTGACCGGTCATTTTCCAGTGGTAGCTCATATGCTGGCTGGCTAAGTGATTGCCGTAGACTGTCAGTTCAAGCTTGGCATTTTCGGGATAAGCGATGATACTGCCGGCATCAATGTATATTGGATCGAAGGGATGCAGCTCGGCTTCACATACCGTTCCTTCGGTCAGAATACCGATGCTCCCCGGTCCGGAGAACTTGACCTTGATAATGTCGCGTGTCACAAACATGTTCTTCATGCTTAGCACTCTTGTCTGCATGGTGATTCCTTTGCTGTAGAAGAACAAATGCCTGAAATCATAGAGCAAATCGCTTTTCCCGTCCAGATGGAAGGTCTTGACGCGGTAGCCGGGAGGTAAAGCGGCTACAAAGCGGCAGGGTCCGGTCATATCCGAACGGATCAGTTTGCGTTTGCGGTACATTCCCTTGACATCCATCAGCCGGTCCGCACGGCCTGAAGAAGGGCCTTGATATGCGATAATTTGCTGCGGATGCAGCACATGGATCTCCTCGTTCGCTTCTACAGTGAAGGCCACGGCTTGTCCGCTGCCGCTGTCACCTTCATCCTGGATATCAATGTTCATCCTTTACACTCCCTCATGTACTCATTAACCCAGGCGGTCACTTTTTCTGGACCGGTGGCGCATGCCCAGCCGCAGCAGCCGGATCATCAGGAAGTAACCGAGCACAAGTGCAATTCCGGTATAAATAGTATTTTTGATCCGGTTATAGTACTTTTCCCTGGCCGTACGATCATCTTTCAGTTCATTGACCACTTGGCTAAGCTTGCGGTTCTGTTCCTGCAGAGCGGCGTTCTGGGTTTGATAGTCTGCCATCTGCTGCAGGGTCTGGCCCAATTGGTCTTTAGTCTGCCCAAGCTCCTCCTTCGTCTGCTGAAGCTCCTCCGCCGTTTGCTGATAACTCTCCTGCAGCTTGTTAACCTCACCAGGAAGCTCCGAGAAACTCTGCAATCCATTGTATATATCATTGATATAATTAGCTTTTGCCGCAGGAGCGGGAAAGATGATTGACAATCCCAGGAGCAGCAGTGCTGAAGACAACAATTTGGCATAAGTGCGTTTTACCTTTTGCTTCATTATAAATCACCACCTGTATTAGGCTAGCCTTCCTTCTTTATTTTAGCATAGCAGGACAACATTCGCGCGGCATATGGTGCCGAAGATGGGCCGGATTTGGCGGTTTAAGGGGTTATTTCTCCTGAATGACAACCACCTATCAGTAATACCGCATAAGCCTCCTGATGGTTTCTATTTCATGGTTGAAAAGGTACAGTCCTGTAAGTGGGCAGCAAAGGCGTATCTGATGTCTACCGTTTCCGCTTAAATTAACGTATACTTTGTACGGAAAGGGGCTGCATGCTATGAATAAATGGCTCAAAACCCTGCTGTTTCTTGCAGGTTCTGCACTTCTAACCCGGTGGATACCGTTCTCTTCGCTGTTTCGTAATCTGGATACCCTGTTCCATGAATTTGGCCATGCGCTGGTGACACTGTTGCTCTCGGGCAGAGTGCTGCGGATTGAACTGTACGCGGATCACAGCGGAGTTACCTATTCGGCAATCGAAGCGGGTGGAAAAGCGATTCTGGTATCACTTGCGGGTTACCTGTTGGCGTCTGTATTCTCGCTCCTGCTATTCTATTTATATACTAGAGGGCGCTATCCATGGGGGCTGATCATGGCCTCCGGCGTGGCCCTGATCATGCTTGTCCTGTATGTGCGGGGCGGCTTTGGAATGCTGTGGCTAAGCGGATTCATCCTGTTAAATCTCATGATGCTGTTGGTCTGGCCAAAGGCCGGCAAATATTATTATTTATTTCTGGCTTTTCTAACCCTGGAGGAATCCGTCACGGGTACACTGTTTCTGGTCTCGGCTGCGGCAATTACACCAGACCGTGCGGGCGATGCGACCAATCTGGCAAGACTTACACCTCTGCCTGCCTTTGTCTGGGCACTCCTGTTCTTTGTATTCTCGCTGCTGTGTGCAAAATGGGCACTCGGGTTCTTTTTCGAGGGGGAACGGAGCAGACGCTACTCGGACAAACTACTAAAATAATGGCAATCTTCCGCCATCTTTAGACAAAAGAATGAGCTTTCGCAAAGAGGCACTCTACTTTACAGGGGGAGTGGCTCTTTTTTTGTCGATATTATAGGACCGAACATATATTCCATGACAAGGAGTTGTCCGCCAATATTGGTACATTAATAGAAGACCCAAAAAAAGAAAGAGGTGGAAATATGCAAGCAAGTATTCAACCCATATTTACATGGAGCCAGGAACGGATTTTTGCCGGCGGAACCCAAAATGTCATTCTGCTCATAGAGTGGAAGGGGATTTCGGGGAAGGAAGAATCCCGTAGGCAGAGCCGGAAGGTGGTAGCCCGTGAGATTGAACTTAGGATCTGGCTGGAGGCGCATGTGACCTTCACTGAATGTCATGGCTGCACCGCAGAAGCCGGAGAAGGACGTTCTATACTGCTAAGGCTTGGAAAAATACAATCCAAGGCACGTAAATTTATCGCATTGGAATTCTCAATGGCAGCTAAACCGGCGGGAATACATGAAGCTCTCTGGCTGCAGTGGCAATACAAGCAGCCTCCGGTAGAACGGATCCGCGAGCTGCCACTGAAAAAACTCAGCTTGGAGTATTCGCATCATACGGATGTGTTGTCAGAAAAATGCTGCTTCCATGTAGAGAAGCATTTGGAGCTGCTGAAGACAAAAAAACTGCTGGAAGAAGCGGTGTTGCATCGGACAAAAAGCTCTGTGCAGACGGACTTCGAGCATCTCCGGAGGCAAGCGGATGACCTGCTGCTCCTGGCGGCCAGATCAGGAGATATGCAGCTTGTGAAGGAAGCGGAAACCGTGTATAAACAGCTTGACTCAGAGGTTAATGTATGGAGTAAGACCGCAACAAGATAGAGAGCTCTCCGGCATATAAGCAATCCTGCCAATACATACATAAGATCAATCCATCATAGAAGTTTGCTTGGATTTGTTGACTGCTAATATGATTTTTATATGTGGTAATATAGTAAAATAGTTCTATTATATTTATTAATTTCGGTTATAAGATCATTGGTTATAGATACATATAACTAATTTACTTAAAATAATGGGTCTATTTTACCATGAACTCAAGGGGAACTGAAAATGACAGACCGATTGATCCGGCTAATGCGCATCATTACGCTAGTACAAGCCAAACCTGGAATTTTGGCCCGTGAACTGGCGGAACGCTGCGGTAACAGCGAGAGAACGATATACAGGGATATGGACGCGCTGAGTGCCATGCACATCCCTATAACCCATTTGGGACATGGGAAAGGATATGCTTTTATAGGTAATTTTGCTTTATATCCTCTGGATTGGTCGGAAGAAGAATCGGCCGCTTTTTCACAACTGCGAGGCATTTTGGATGATATCAAACCCATGCTGCCTCCCAGCTTTGAGAGCGCCTACGAGAAAGTAATGGCCGCAGCCTATAAGCAGAAGGCGGAAAGGGAAGAAACCATGGAAACTGCCAAGAAAGAAGCAGGACAGCTCTGGATGGAAAGAAGCGGATACCAGGATGAGCCGCCCCCCTTTTTGACTGAAATATTGGCCGCCATTATGAAGCAAAGCAGTATTCTAGCCGACTATAGTTACAATTCCTATGAAGAAAGAGGCATCCGAATTGACCCATACTGCCTTGTTCCCTTGGAGAATCGTTATCATTTAATCGGTTTTTGTCATCGATTCGGGATTATCCGGACGTTTCATCTGGGTGGGTTCTCTAACGTAAAGCCGACGAATCACTGGTTTTCCAAAGAGCAATTTGATCTGCAGGCTTTTATGGAGGAGAAATGGTCTCTGGACCAGGACAGTCTGCAGGTAGAGTTCAAGATCAGGTTTTCGGAACGGATGATGGACCGGATCAAAAATGAGGATATGTTCGTGAGGCCGAGCAAGGTTGACCGTCAGAGCAGGTGTGTGCATTTTAAAGTGGCGGTGGAACAGGACATTGGTTTTGTCCGCTGGATCTTAAAATTTGAAGAAGAGGCGGAGATTGTAGAGCCTCTCTATTATCGGGAATTGCTGAGAAATCAATTGGAAAAATGGCTATCACTATATAAATAGCGATATATTTATTTAATAGGAATTAATTTACTATACTATAACATTTGATGTTAGTTTTATGCATAAGTTTCTCTTGTCTACAGTAGAATTCTATAGTAATGTTATACATTAAATAACAACAATGGTTTTTTAATCCCAAATTTATTCCGCTATGTGTTAGATATGGGTTAATGTTTCTATCTTTTGTGAGGTAAGTCACTTTCCTTTCATTTGACCTTTGTTCAATTTTTAAGTGGAAGAGAGGTATCGTCTTGATCCAGCCTATTTTGAAAATTGAGGATCTTCATACGCATTTTTTTACCGGCCGGGGCGAAGTGCCGGCTGTGGACGGGGTTGATCTGTATATTAATCCGGGTGAGGTTCTGGGTGTGGTAGGAGAATCGGGTTGCGGTAAAAGTGTTACTTCGCTGTCCATTCTGAAGCTCGTTCCGAATCCGCCGGGTAAAATAGTGAGCGGACATATTTGGCTAAAGGGCCGGGATATCGTGCCGCTGAAGGAAAAAGAACTGCGGAAAATCCGCGGTGACACCGTATCCATGATTTTTCAGGAACCCATGACTTCCCTTAATCCTTTGTTTACCGTCGGCCAGCAAATCATAGAAACCGTCCGGCTGCACCGGGGGCTGGCCAAGAAGGATGCCCGTGCACATGCGGTGGATATGCTTCGCAAGGTAGGCATTCCACGGCCGGAGGCTATTATTGATGAGTATCCGCATCAATTGTCAGGAGGGATGCGGCAGAGGGTGATGATTGCGATGTCGATCTCCTGCAGTCCCGAACTGCTCATTGCCGATGAGCCGACAACGGCACTCGATGTGACGATACAGGCACAGATTCTGGACCTGATCCGCAAGCTCAACGAGGAGCAGGGAACGGCGGTTATGCTAATCACTCATGATCTTGGCGTGGTTGCGGAAATGTGCCACAGGGTTGCCGTAATGTATGCCGGCAAGGTGGTGGAGGAAGGCAGCGTGCGGGATATTTTCAAGAATCCTCTGCACCCTTATACTCGAGGGCTTATTGAGTCGGTTCCAAGAATGGGTGAAACCAAAGAGCGGTTGTACTCCATTCCCGGGAATGTCCCTATCCTGAGCAAGGAGATGCAGGGATGCCGGTTCGCGCCCCGCTGCCCGAATAGGATGGAGATCTGCCGTCAATCGCTTCCACAGCTCAAACTGCAGGAAGAGAACCACAGCTGCAGATGCTGGCTGCATGATAATCAACGGGAGGATGCGGTATGAGTGAGAGCCTGCTGGAGGTCAAGAACCTCAAAAAGTATTATCCAATCCACAAAGGCTTCTTCAATAAGACTGAGGTGTATGTGAAGGCTGTAGATGATATTTCCTTCGCTGTCAAACCAGGTGAGACCTTTGGCCTTGTCGGGGAAAGCGGCTGCGGCAAATCAACAACCGGACGTTCATTGCTTCGTCTGATTGAGCCCACGGCGGGAGAAATCTGGTTTGAAGGCCAGGATATTACGAAGCTGTCTATGGAAGAGATGCGGAAGCGCCGGAGGGAAATGCAGATTGTTTTCCAGGACCCGTTCTCTTCACTGGACCCGCGTAATACCGTGCAGCGCATCCTCGAGGAACCGATGATTGTGCATGGCGTAGGCAATGCGAAGGAACGGCGGGCTTCAGTGGAGCGGCTGGCAGATGTTGTCGGTCTGGCCAAGGCTCACCTTCAGCGATATCCGCATCAGTTCTCCGGCGGCCAGCGCCAGCGGATCGGGATTGCCAGAGCGCTTGCACTGCAGCCGAAGCTGATTATTGCTGATGAGCCCGTATCTGCCCTGGATGTGTCTATCCAGTCCCAGGTCATTAATCTAATGCAGGATTTGCAGAAGGAATTCGGACTAACCTATATATTTATAGCCCATGACCTCAGTGTGGTGAAGCATATTTGCGATCGTGTCGCCGTAATGTACCTGGGACGGATTGTGGAAATCACCGACAAGAATAAGCTATATGACCAGCCGGAGCATCCTTATACTCAGGCGCTGCTGTCTGCAGTGCCTGAACCTGATCCGGATATCCGTAAGGAACGGATTATTCTGCAGGGGGAAGTGCCTAGCCCGGCAAATGCGCCAGTAGGCTGTGCTTTTAATACCCGTTGCCCGCGGGTGATGGATATTTGCCGTAACGTAAGGCCCCCGCTGCTGGAGACGGGGGCCGGGCACTTGACCGCATGTCATTTGTATTCCACAGGGGCCAAGGCTCATTTAGCCTAGAGTGTACAGCAGGAAGACTATTCCTTAATCAATCATTAGCCCTGGTTTATGGCTGCACTTTGACGCAGCTCCATATAAACGTTTTAACACTTTAAATGGAAGAAGGGAGCTTTTTAGAGATGAAGAAATGGAGTAGTCTTGCACTGGCAGTAACGCTGGGGACGGTTTTGACATTAAGCGGCTGCGGAGGTAACAACAACAATTCTGCAGCAGAAGCAACTACCGGCTCGAATGCGGCGGCGACCACCGCACCGGAGAACTCTCCTGAATCGGCAGCAACGCAGGATACATTGATTGTGGGACGCGGCGGCGACTCTGCCTCGCTGGACCCGGCTATTGTGACCGACGGCGAATCTCTGAAGATCGCCCATCAGGTATTCGACTCTCTATTGGAGTATAAACCGGGAACTTCTGAAGTGCAGCCTTCGCTTGCTGACAGCTGGGAGGTTTCTGCAGACGGTCTGACTTACACTTTCAAGCTGCATCCGGGTGTGAAGTTCCACGACGGAACGGATTTTGACGCAGAGGCGGTAGTGTTCAATTTCACCCGCTGGAGCGATCCGGCAAGTGAATTCAAATTCGAAGGCGATTCTTTTGATTATTATGATTCCATGTTCGGTCCTGAAGGCAGCCGCGTGATCAAGGGAGTTAAGGCTGTGGATGCGACGACTGTACAATTTACACTGAACCAGCCACAAGCGCCATTCCTGCAAAACATTGCGATGACTTCCTTCGGGATTGCCAGCCCTACAGCTATTAAAGAGAAGAAAGAAAACTTCAAAAATGAGCCTGTAGGCACTGGGCCTTTTGTCTTCACTGAATGGAAGCACAATGATTTCATCACGCTGGACAAGAATCCTAACTACTGGAAAGAAGGACTTCCTAAGCTGAACAAAGTCATCGTTCGTTCTATTCCGGACAATTCGGCACGCTTCAATGCCTTGCAAAACGGCGAGATTGACCTGATGGAGGATTTGAGTCCGGATGATCTGTCTACGCTTGAAGGCAATACTGAACTGCAGAAGATTCAGCGTCCGCCGTTCAATGTCGCTTACCTCGGCTTCAACTTCAAGAAGAAACCTTTTGATAATGTAAAAGTGAGACAAGCGCTGAACTATGCTGTAAATAAACAGGCAATTATCGATGCCTTCTTCTCAGGCCAGGCTACTGTCGCAGTGAACCCTATGCCTCCATCACTGTGGGGCTACAATGATGCTGTGAAGGATTATGAATATGATCTGGATAAAGCCAAGGCGCTCCTGGCTGAAGCCGGATACCCTAATGGTCTGCCGGATACTGTAACGCTGTATGCAATGCCTGTATCCCGTCCTTACATGCCTGACGGCAAAAAGGTTGCAGAAGCCATTCAAGCGGATTGGGAAAAAATCGGCGTCAAAACCGTTATTGAATCCCCGGAATGGGCGACTTATCTTGATGATACCAAAGCCGGAGAAAAAGATGATATCTACATGCTCGGCTGGACAGGCGATAACGGGGACCCGGATAATTTCCTGTACACACTCCTTGATAAGGATGCGATTCCAGGCAACAACCGCACCTTCTATGTAAATGAAAAGCTGCATACCCTCCTGATCAATGCCCAGAAAGAAACGGATCAGACCAAACGTTCCGATCTGTATAAGCAAGCTCAGGAAATCATCAAAGCGGATGCGCCTTGGATTCCACTGGTGCACACCACACCACTGCTGGCTGCCAAGGCCAATCTGAAAGGTTATGTTCCAGGTCCGACAGGTACGGAATATTACAGCGAAATATTTTTCGAATAGTATGCTCCATAAGTATTTCCTTGCCGCCGCTGCCTGCGGCGGCAAGTTATGCTTAAGGAACTCTGGAAGGTGAGCCGAATTTGAACTCCTACCTATTAAAACGCATTATGGTTCTAATCCCTGTGTTGATCGGGATGACAATTATCGTTTTTTCCATTATTCATGCAATACCGGGTGATCCGGCAGAAACTATCCTTGGTCAAAAGGCTACGGAACAGTCGAAGCAGGCGCTTCGGGAGCAGCTCGGTCTGGATAAACCATGGCTGCAGCAGTACTTCAACTATATGGGTGATTTGCTGCAAGGTGATCTGGGAACCTCCATACGGACCAAGACACCGATTGCCAAAGAAATTATGCCTTATCTCGCGGCTACACTGGAGCTTACGGCTGCCAGTATGCTGTTCGCTACAATTGTAGGTGTCAATGCGGGGATTCTGAGCGCTTGGCGGCAAAATTCATGGTTTGACTATACCGCAATGGTTATTGCACTCATTGGCGTATCCATGCCGATCTTCTGGCTTGGGCTGATGGAGCAACTGTTATTCGCGCTGAAGCTGCATTGGCTTCCCTCCATCGGGAGGATGGACCAGCGCAATCCGGTGGAGAGCATCACCAATCTCTACGTAATTGATACCATCATTGCCGGACAGTGGGGACAGCTGTGGACGGTTATTAAGCACCTAATCCTGCCAAGCATCGCGCTGGGCACGATCCCGATGGCAATTATCGCCCGGATGACCCGTTCCAGCATGCTGGAGGTTATGAATTCAGACTACATTCGTACGGCAAAAGCCAAAGGCATGTCGCAATTCATGGTCGTGTATAAGCATGCGCTCAAGAATGCACTGATACCTGTGCTGACGGTAATAGGTTTGCAGACCGGCGCTCTTCTCGGCGGCGCGGTGCTGACGGAGACAATCTTTGCTTGGCCGGGCGTGGGGAGATATATATTCGAGGCGATCAGTTCCCGTGACTATCCGGTGATTCAAACGGGGATCCTGATCATTGCCTTTATTTTTGTTTTGATCAATCTGCTTGTGGATCTGCTCTACGCTGCTATCGATCCGCGCATCAATTACAAGTGAGGGATGAACCTATGGGACAGGCATCAATTCATGCAACGCCTCCGGCTGCTGTACCTGGCGACAAGGTATCCGGACCTTGGCGTGATGCGTGGAACGCTTTCCGCAAGAACAAGACAGCTATGCTCGGGTTAGGCATTATCGTGTTTTTTGTGCTGATTGCATTGTTGGCACCACTCATCGCGCCGTATGGCTTCAAAGATCAGGAGCTGGTTAACCGGCTAAAAGCACCGACTGGTGACCATTGGTTCGGCACGGACGATCTGGGGAGAGATATGTTCACCCGCATTATTTATGGGGCGCGTATCTCGCTGTGGGTTGGTTTCTTCTCAGTCATCGGATCTATTATTGCGGGGACCTTTCTGGGCGTGCTGGCCGGCTTCTACGGGAAATGGATTGATATGCTGATCTCGCGGCTGTTCGATATCCTGCTTGCCTTTCCGAGTATTCTGCTCGCTATTGCTATTGTGGCTATTCTTGGACCTTCCTTGCAGAACGCGCTGTACGCTATCGCAATCGTAAATATCCCTTCCTACGGCCGGCTTGTGCGGGCTAAGGTTCTCTCGCTGAAGTCGGAAGAGTACATTACAGCGGCAAGAGCGATCGGGATGACCAACACCCGTATTCTGCTTACCCACATCCTCCCTAACAGTTTGACGCCAATTATTGTGCAGGGTACACTCGGCATCGCTACTGCAATCATCGAAGCGGCCGCCCTTGGCTTCCTTGGCCTTGGCGCCCAGCCGCCAGATCCTGAATGGGGTAAAATGCTCTCTGACTCGCGTCAATTCATCCAGAAGGCTCCCTGGACGGTGGTGTTTCCTGGTCTGTCCATCATGCTGACTGTGCTGGGCTTCAATCTCATGGGGGATGGCCTGCGGGATGTGCTTGATCCACGGATGAAGAATTAGTGAATTAGTGCCCTTCCATGTGGTCCTTTAGGCGTTCGTTACGCCTAAAGGTCTTTTTTTGTGTTAGTTAAGAAATGCCAATTCCAAACAGCCTAACTACACATATCTAAATATATACAAACATAATCAAACGTATAGATAAACCAAAAAGGATATGCTAAAATAGCATCTAAATATACAAGATACATACATGGGAGGAATGGAAATGTTCAAGAAACTTGGAGTAGTTGTAATGGCTGTGCTGCTGGCAGTGGCTTTGTCGGCGGTACCTGAGAAGCAGGTTGAGGCGGCGAAAAAAACTGAAATTATTATCTCTGCCGCAGCGAGCCTGCAGGACAGTCTCGACAAGATCGCTGTACTCTATGAGAAACAGCATCCTGATATTGATCTTGTGTTCAACTACGGTGCTTCCGGTACGCTGCAGAAACAGATAGAGCAAGGCGCTCCGGCCGATCTGTTCTTCTCAGCAGGGGATAAGCAGATGAAAGCTCTCGTCGATGGCGGACTGGTTTCTGACAATACGGAGCTTTTGAAGAATCAGCTGGTGCTGGTTGTGCCTTCCGATTCCAAGACTTCCATTTCAACGATTACTCAACTTACGGATAAAAGCTTCAAAAAAGTGGCTGTAGGACAACCTGAATCGGTTCCGGCGGGACAATATGCGCAGCAGTCATTGACAGCCAAGAACGTATGGGATACGCTGCAAAGCAAGCTGGTATTTGCCAAGGACGTGCGCCAGGTGCTCTCTTATGTGGAAACGGGAAATGCTGATGCCGGATTCGTCTACAAGACGGATGCACTTACTTCGAACAAAGTGAAGATTGCTCTTACCGTAGGCGCCCATGTACACAAGCCGATTAATTATCCGGTAGGCCTTGTGAAGGAATCGAAGCATCAGGCGGAGGCCAAAGCCTTTTACAGCTATGTTCAGACCAAGTCGGCAAACGATGTCTTCACCAGCTACGGCTTTAAGCTTGCTAATTAACCAAGGGAATCTAAAGTTTAACTTATTTAACATATACACGGGGTGAAGAGCGATGGAGATCAATTGGACTGATTTTTTCGCCCCGGTCTGGCTTTCGATTAAGATCTCAGTCATAACCAGTATCATTGTGTTCCTGCTGGCGACACTGGCAGCCAAGATGATGGCGGGACGGAGGTTTCCTGGCTACAGTCTGCTTGAAACGGTGCTGCTGCTTCCGCTGGTGCTGCCGCCAACAGTGGTCGGGTTCGTATTGCTGGTGATTTTGGGCCGGAGGAGCTGGATCGGGAAGCTGTACGAGCAGTTTACGGAGCACACGATTCTATTCACTTGGGGCGCGGCGGTTATTGCTGCGGTTGTCGTTGCTTTCCCCCTCGTATACCGTACAGTGAAGGCGGGCTTTGAAGGGGTGGAAAAGGATCTGGAAGACGCTGCACGTGCGCAGGGAGCCAGCGAGCTTCAGGTGCTTACATATGTGACGCTTCCGCTCGCCGGCCGCTCGTTGGCAGCCGGATATGTACTTGGGTTTGCTCGCGGGCTTGGTGAGTTCGGAGCGACCATTATGGTGGCTGGCAATATTCCCGGCCGGACGCAGACGGTGCCTACTGCCATTTACGTGGCTGTCGATGGCGGGAATATGACGCTGGCCTGGATGTGGGTATGCTCGATTATTGTCATTTCCGCGCTCATGCTGATGTTCGTTAACCGCCGTTCCTGACAGAGTGAATATAGTATGGGTTATCCATGATAGTATACAGAGCAGATCTTTGGGCAGAGCAGTGCCTACAGACCTGCTTTTTGCTGTGTTATTGTTGATAAGCAGCTCATCGAAGGATACCGGGCGGACAGGCGGGAAATGCTCGGACCTTTAGTGGAAAGATACCAGGATGACTTGTACCAGTTCTGCCGCCACCATACCCTGTAACTGTATGATCTGACCATAAGCTGTTCAAAGAGCTGGAGACGAATAAGGAGGGGGAGGAAGAGCTGCAGATACAACAAACCGGCACCTACAAGCTGGAGATCGTAGGAACCGGAACGAAAGGGAGCTATAAGTTCAGCTACAAAAAGGAAAATAAGGATTCTGAGTAAGCTGGCGGCGATAGAAGTGTATCAAGTTTCGTAAATAACGTTGCCGGTCTCGCTAAGGTCATAGCCATGAATGGAGCTGAGCTCGTTCTTAAAGGCGGTTGAACGTAAAATATCAATAACGGTTCCGATCAGTGCTTCGTGCTCCGGTGTCTTGAGTATCACCAGATCGTACCGCTCCTGGATGAGGGGGATGAAATCAACGCCGTCAATAATCTTGGCGGCTTTTTCTGTGCCGATGCCCACATCAGCTTCTCCCCTGGCGACTCTGCCGGCAATAGCGAAATGGCTGTTCTCCTCGTTGCCATACCCGCTGATGCTGGAGGAAGAGATGCCATGGAGGCGGAGCTGCTCGTCCAGCAGAACCCGTGCTCCTGCACCGCGTTCCCGGTTGATCAGCCTAATTCCGCCCTGCTGCAAATCGGACCAGTTATGGATGCCTTTCGGATTGCCCTTTTGCACATAGAAGCCTGCACTCCGGGACAGCATATGCACTACGATATAAGAAAAGCCGACCAGCAGTCTGCGGATATAAGGCAGATTGTACTCCCCTGTATCTCCGTCCAGCAGATGGGTGCTGACAATGTCGGATTCCCCGTGGTACATCGCAATCAGGCTGTCCAGACTCCCGGCATACGACCGCAGAGGACGGGCAGAAGACTCGCTGCGTTCCAGATGAGTTGCCAAGATGTCCAGTGACATATCCTGCCCGGTAATCACCACATTCACGCCGGCGGCTTTGCCGGAGTGTCCCTGCGTCTGGTTAAACTGCAGCGGCAGGACGGGCTTAGGCATGGACACCGGCGCTTCGGCCAGCCCTGGGGCTGTCATCAGACTTCCGGAAGTACCACTGCGCGAGTTCTGTTTGTATGCCTCCAGGTCGGAAAGATCCACACGCATCTGCTTGCCGACCCGGTAGGAGGGCAACTCCCCTTTTTTGATCAGATCATAGACCTTGAGTTTGGATATCTTCAACAACCGGGCGATCTCCTCGGTTGTGTAGGATGTATTTTCGGACATGGATAAAGCCTCCTAAGGATGAACTGCGGCAGTTCTCTGAATACAGCTATAATAGCTCAAGACTACCTTATTTTAAGTTCCTGTGCAATTCATTCACCTGGGAGGCTGGAGACTTAGAGGAGGCTAAAATGCCAGATGTCTGCGTTGCTTGACCTGCTGGAAATCGGACAGTCCGATCATATCGGAAACGGTGACAAAGCGGAAGCCTTGCTTCTGCAGCTCGGGCAGAATAATTTTCAGTGCCTCCAGGGTTTGCGATTGTCCATGAACATGGTCATGCAGCAGCACGATGTCGCCGCTGTGCGCATTGCGGATCACGCGGTTGGCGATGCTGTACACACCCGGGCGCTTCCAGTCACGTGTATCCTGATGCCAAGACCAGAGCACCGGCGTAAGGCCCATGCTGTTAGAGATGTCGACCAGAGTCTCGTCGTACATGCCGCCCGGCGGCCTGAACAGGCTGCTGTGCCTGCCAGATACCTTCACAATCTCCTTCTCGGTCAGCGCAAGCTCCTCTTGAATCTGCTGTCCGGAGATTGGTTTTTTGAAATAGATATGGTTATAGGTGTGGTTAGCCAATTCATGTCCGTCTGTGATCACCCTTCGGGCGACATCGGGGTAGGCTGCGATTCGTTTGCCGATAGCGAAGAAGGTGCATTTGGCGTTGTACTGACGAAGCACCGCCAGAATCTGATCAGTCGCGGAGGGATCGGGACCATCGTCGAAGGTCAGGGCGATTACTTTTTGGCTGGTGTGCACTTCCCAGATCATGTCGCCTCTCTGCTCGTAATAGTCACGGTTTTTGACAATGGGCTTGCCTTGTGCAGGGTTTGTCATGCCAGAGACTAGTATTATTGCTGCAAGTGCAGCGGCAGTGGTTCTCCAGACGGATTTCATTGGCTTCAGGTCCATTCCACTCTGTATCCGGTACAGGTTATTTGCATTGCTGTTCTAGGATGCGCCAGGACGGATATGAAATATTCATACCTGTCCGAGTCCCCCGATTATTTCTATTTAGGAGTGAAAGTTCCGGGTAAAATGACTATAATGAAATACTAAATACAGAACATGGATGGGGGCAGCGGATATGACACTAATTGAAAAGAGAGAGCACCGGCAATATCCGGAGATTACCCGCCTGGAAACCTCTAGAGCCGCATATGAACGTGATTATTCACGTCTGATTCATTCGCCGACCTTCCGCCGGCTGCAAGGCAAGTCACAGGTATTCGGTGCAGGCACGGGAGACTATTACCGGACGCGTTTGACCCATTCGCTGGAGGTGGCGCAGATTGCCCGTGAGGCGGCCAAAAGCCTGCTGCGCTCCTACCCGGAGGTGGAGACCGGACAAGCAGAGAATCCCGGGCTGGTCATCGATCCGGAAGTGGTGGAATGTGCAGCGATCGCCCATGACTTCGGTCACCCGCCGTTCGGCCACAAGGGAGAAGAGGTGCTCGACAGCATACTGGAGCAGCTTGTGGCGAAGAAGACAGCGGAGGCGGTTCGCAAATCCGGCGCAGGTCCGGTGCAGCAGCAGACGATCCGTGAGAACATGAGACGGCAATATGAGCATTTTGAAGGCAATGCCCATAATTTCCGGCTGATTATGTTCCTGGAGAAACGCGAAAATATCGACGGGCTGAACCTCTCGGATGCGGTGCTGCTGGGGATCAATAAATACCCTTTTCCCGGTACGGTCTTGAAGAAGGGCATGTATCTGCACGAATGGAATTATATCTCGGACATCCGCAGCCAGTGGGGAGTTCCGGAAGGAAAGAAGACGCTCGAAGCCCAACTGATGGACCTTTGTGATGACATCGCGTATTCTGCGCATGATCTGGAGGATGGCATTAAAGCCGGTAAAATTGAGGTGCATGAGCACTTCATGCATGATGCGTATATCCAGAAGCTGATCGTAGAGAAAATCACCACTTTAGAGGATGCCTTCTGGATGGGGTGGAAGGATGCCGACATACACATCAAGGTTGAAGAGGTACTGAGCTCGTTCCTGCGGGTATGGATGGAGAAGATGCCTACCTGTGAGAATGATTATTCCCGTACCCGGCGCGAGGTCAAGGCTTATTGGGTTAGCACCTTTGTAGCCAGCCTTGGTGTCATTGAGGACGGGGACTGGAAGAAGGTTACCTTCATTAAAGATGGTCAAGAGGATGAGGACATGCTGCGGACCGTCAGTGTGCTGAAAAGCTTTGCCTGGGTCACGATGATTCGTGATCTGCGTGTGCAGCGGCTGCAAAAACGCAGCGAGTGGATTCTGCGGCGCTTATGGGAGGCATTCCTGGACCCGGAAGCCTCACGGGCGATTATTCCCAGCGATTGGCTGCAGCGTTTTGAGAAGGATCAGCGTCAGGCTAAGCCCATCTGGACCTGGGAGCATATGGTGATCGATTATATCGCCGGAATGACGGATGCTTTTGCCGAGAAAATATACAATGAGCTGTACGGATTAAAAGTCGGATCGATATATGATCTGGACTAGAATGAAGCTGATCGACGGAAGCTGCTGAAGCTGCTGATCATGAGAGTGAACCTTCCTAAATAAAGTGAGCCGTTCCTGTAAGGGGCGGCTTTTTTCTGGTCTCTTATTTTCTTTTCTGGTCTTTGCTTTAGAATTCTGGTGTTGCCTTGCTCTATTTTGTTATTATATTGTTATTATTTTTGGTTGAGGTGGTTCAGTTGAGCGCCTCCGTTTGTAAAAAGGGGTATTTCTAATACCCCCTTGATATACATAGGTTTATGCGAATGATATCTATTGCTTATCTTCAGTAAATTCAATAATAGATAAAAATTTTAGAAAATATTATAATTTTGTTATTGTTTATTTATGGTTGTAGTGCTAATATTGCCAATGTAGTTATTATGTTTCTTCGTAAAAATGAAAACCCTTACACAAAAGGAGGACAAATGGATGAAGAGATTCAAAAAAGGGTTCACGCTGCTCCTCACCTCCATCATGCTGATTTCGATGGCGGCTCCTGCGCTTGCAAGCGGCAAGGCGGATGAGAAGATGGGAATGCACTGGGCCAAGGACAGTATTGCAAAGTGGCAGGAAAACGGTGTGGTTCAGGGTTACCCTGACGGATCATTCCGGCCGGATAATCAGGTGACCCGGGCTGAGCTGGCCAGCATGGTGAATAAGCTCTTCGGATTCAGCGCTGCGGCGGTGAACCCCTTTGCAGATGTACCGGCAGGAGTCTGGTATGCCAAGGATCTGTCTATCGCCAAACAGGCCGGTTATTATAAAGGCTTCCCGGACAACAAAGCGAAAGCGGATACAAAAGTCACCCGTCAGGATGCCGCCGCTCTTTTTGCAGCAGTGTTCTCGTTAAAGCCAAATACTGGTGCGGCATCTGCCGCTTTCACGGACAGTAGCACTATCAGCGGCTATGCCAGGGAAGCCGTTCAAGCGCTGAACGGAACGCTTAGCGGATATCCTGACGGCAGCTTCCGTCCGGACATTCCCATTACCCGGGCTGAGCTGGTGAGCATCGTTGACAGACTGGTCAGCCGTTACATTAACACGTCCGGAACGGTTACCGGCGGTGCTATTCAGGGCAATGTCCTGATCAACCACACAGGTGCTGTGCTCAAAGACAGTGTGATTTCGGGCAATTTATATTTGGCGCCCGGCATCGGCAGCGGTGAAGCCACCTTGGAGAATGTAACCGTGACAGGTTCCGTATATACTGCTGGAGGCGGAGAGAACTCCATTCATTTCAATCATTCCAAGCTGGCTGCAGTGAATGTCAACCGGCCGGAAGGTAAAGTGCGTATCGCAGACGAGGGCGCTACAACTGTAAGCCGGATGGGAATTGAAAGCGCTTCTATTATTGAGGTGGCCGAGAATGCGGTGATTTCCGAACTTGTAATCGGCAGCGGTGCTGCAGGCACTTCTCTGGCAGGCAAGGGAACGATCAGCAAGCTAGACGTCCGCGCAGCATCCGTTGTCCTGAACGGCCAGCCTCTGGCGGCCGGAATCTATAGTGTTAAGGGCGGAGTGGCTACGGCGTGGACCGCAGCGGGCAGTACTCCGGCTCCAAGCCAGCCGGTTGCCACAGCTTCGCCTGGCAATCCATCTGTAACACCGGTACCAAGCAGCCCGGTGGTCACACCTGCTCCAAGCAGCGGTAACGGGGGAACCGAACCGTCCCCGCGTCTCGTGAATTTGGCAGATGCAGATGCATCGTCTGCTACCCGGTCACTGTTCGCTTATCTGGAAGATATCAGAGGAACAGGCACCCTTTTCGGGCAGCAGCACGTAACCGACGAAGGCCAATCCATCAAGAAGCTTGACGGAACGGAGTCCGATGTGAAAAATGCCGTTGGTGCTCATCCGGCCCTGTTCGGCTGGGATACACTCAGCCTGGAAGGCAAAGAGAAGCCAGGAGTATCAGGGGATGTATATGCCAGTATCGGCAACCTCGTTGCCAGTATGAAGAAAGCCTATGAATCGGGAGGTGTACTTACCCTCAGCTCACATATGCCTAACTTTGTGACCGGAGGCGATTTCTATGACCTTAAGGGCTCTGTCGTCTCACATATCCTGCCCGGCGGGGACAAGCATGCCGAGTTCAACACCTTTCTGGATCATATCGCGGCCTTTGCGAACAGTCTGAAAGACGACAGCGGCCAGCCCATTCCGGTTATTTTCCGCCCGTTCCATGAACAGAGCGGCAGCTGGTTCTGGTGGGGGCGTGCTTTTACAACAGAGGATCAATATAAAGAGTTATACCGGTACACAGTGGAATACCTGCGGGACATTAAGAAAGTGCACAACTTCCTGTATGCGTACTCTCCGGGCGGTGGTTTTGGTACGGATGAAGAGCAGTATCTCGAAACCTATCCTGGTGATGATTATGTAGATATTCTGGGCTTCGACAGCTACTACAACGGGGAAGGGCAAAGCTGGTTCGACGGTGTGGCGACAGAGGCCGCAACGCTCTCGAAGATTGCCGATACGAAGCACAAGGTTGCCGCGCTGACTGAATTTGGCTATCAAAACATGAAGGTGGCAGGCAACTCCACTCCGGATTTCTATACCCGTCTCAGTACGGCGTTAAAATCCAGTCCGGATGCCAAGCGAATGGCCTATATGCTGACCTGGGCTGATTTCACCCCAAGCGAGAACTCTTATGTTCCTTATCCGCTTGTTTCTGGAGAACAGCATCAGATGATGGCCGACTTTAAAGCTTTCTTTAATGATGCGTACACACTGTTCAGCGGCGAGATTAACGGTGCTTATACAAAGCTAGTTACCGCTGCTAAGGAGCAGCCGTTCATGCACATTGCCTCTCCGGCAAATCAGGCGACAGTAACGGAGAAGACGACCCGTATTCGTGTTCGCGTACTAAATGTGGAGCCGTCAAAAGTGGTATATTCCATTGGTGGATCTACTGCGGAGATGCCACTCGTACTGGACCCGGTAACAGGCTTTTATGTGGCAGACTGGTCCCCGGACGCGAAGCTGAACGGTAAGATGGCGACGGTCACGGTGAGGGTATACGGTGAAGGCGGAACCGTATTGTTGGAACAGACGAACACGGTTTATGTAAAAATCAGTGAAGTTCTGCTTGGAGTCTATACATTCGACAATGGCATTGAGGGTGTTCAGAGCAACGGCGGCTATCAGGCGGCAATAGACTCCACCCAGCCGGTTTCGTTCAACGGCAGCGGTGTGCTGAAGGTGAATGCAAGCGGGATGAACCCCGCAGATACTTGGCAGGAGCTGAAGCTGGAGCTCAAAACTGCAAAAACGGTTATAGACAGTGTGTATTTATCAGATGTGACCCGCGTCAAGCTGGAAGCATGGGTTCCATTGTCCGCGCAGCCGGAGAATGGGAAGGCAAGTCTGCAGGCAGTCGTGCAATTGCCTCCGGATTGGAACGGCAAGTATGGGATCGGAACGACACAGGTCACTTTTGCGGATCTGCCAAAAGTAACCATCGATGGCGTGGAATATGTGCATTTCACACCGACTATTGATTTGACTGACGCAGCGGCGCTCCTGGCAGCGGATGATATTGCGGTATCCATTGTGGGCAGTGGACTGGCAAGCGGGAGTATTCCGCTGTATATCGACAATATCGGATTGTACAGCACCTATGTGGAGACCGGAGCTGATCCGGCAATGGTTGACGATTTCGAAGGCTATCTGGGCAGTAACGAGGCGCTGAATACAAAATTTGTGCATGCGGGTGGAGATGCGACCGAAACGGTGCTAGATGCGAATAAGCATAGCGGCAGTTACGGCATGAAGTATACCTATACCCTGGGCACGAGCGGATATTCAGGTGTGACCAAGGCGCTTAACGTGGATTGGTCCGCTTACAATGCACTTCAATTCTGGTATAAGCCGGATGCCAAGGGGCAGAAACTGGTAATACAGATCAATGCCGGTGGCAGCACTTACGAGTACTACCCGGACACGACCACTGACGAGGCTGTACTTGTAACTGCCAAGTTCAGTGAGTTCGTTCCGGCCAATGGCGCTACAGGAACACTGACCAAGACTAACCTGAAGGATGTTCAAAAGTTCTCAATCTACACCAATGCCAGACCGGATGGTACGCAGCTGACATCTTCGATGTACTTTGACGACATTAAGGCGGTTAATGATCCGAATGCCGGAAATGTGCCGGGCGGAAGTACCGGAGGCGGCCTGCCTCTGGGAACCCTGTTTGACTTCGAAGGCTCTGTGCAAGGATGGACATTTGGTGCTAACACTATGGGAGCAAGCCATTTGATATCGGGTACTGACGGAGGCAAAGGGGTACTGAGCGCTGACTATCCGCTTGAGGCGGAGGCCCCGAAGGTCTTCGATCTGAACTTCGTGGGTGATAAGGACCTGAGCAACGGCAGCACCTTGAAGCTTCACGTGCGGGTTTCATCCGGAACGGCCAAGGGCAAGATGTTCCTGAAAAGTGGAGCGAACTGGGACTGGGCCAATACGGATGAAGTGACCTTAACGGATCAATACCAATGGATTTCGCTGGATCTGAATGGATATGACTGGACCGGAAAGGTCAAGATCGATAAGACAATGGTTCGCGCGCTGGGCTTGGAGATATTCTCTACGGACAGTGCAGCTAGCGTATATGTCGATGAAATGATTCTGGAGTAGCAAAAAACTTCATAACAGCACATCGCCCTCGTGCAACCGCACGGGGGCTATTCATATACAATAAATGAGGATAGCCCAGCTGATCCCGGTCCACCTGCAAATATGTCTAATTCCCTATTCCTGAACCTTACATAGTATAAAATTCTTAATTCATTCTTCCGAAATAAAGACTATAGTCTATAGTTTTGCCTATTTATGAAAATGAAAAGTAACAATTGGAAGTTGAAGCTATGTTTTCACAAAGGTTGAGGGGGCGCTGACATGGTTGAGAGGCTTAGGCAGAAAGGTTTTGGGAAGAAAGGTACCTCGGGAAGGTGGAATAGCGGGATCATGAAGCGGGGGGTCGCAAAAGTCAGAGGCAGCATCTCAATAAAGATTGCCTCCGGTTATGTAGTCTTGGCCATTCTGGTTATGGTTCTAGGGGGCGTCTCCCTGTCTCAAATGAAAGGAATGCAGAAGAATACAGGCCAAATCGTCGACGAGATGATTCCTGCGCTGAATCAGATCCACAATATCAATTACTACACAGAACATATTATGTCTGTCAGCATGCAGCATATTTTAGATACCGGGGGTACCGGGAAGGCGAAGCTTGAACAGGAACGTGATTCGTATATCCGCAAGTTGGCTGAAACCATGAAAAGCTACAAGGCTGTCCTCAAGAATGAAGGTCAATTGCAGCAGTTCAATGCTCTCCAGGATAAGTGGGATGAGTATATGACTATCAACAACCAGACGATCAAGCTTAGCGGATCAGGCGATGAGGAGCTTGCCCTGGAAGTCTCGAAAAAAGGGATTGCCGCATTTAACGCCATGCAGATTGATATCGTGAAGCTTGTGGAATCCAGTCAAAAGGAAGCTGCGGATAAAGGAGAGCAGGCTGGTGATATTTACAAGACCTCCTGGACCCTGAGTCTTATCACGCTGGCGATGGTACTGATTGTAATCGGGGGCATCAACATGCTCATCCGGCGGTTGATGATTCACCCGGTGAAGAAGGTGACTATCCATCTACAGCGTATATCCGGGGGTGACTTGACTGCGGAGGATACCCTTATTGGGAATATGGATGAAATCGGCCTCTTGGCAAAGACAGTGAATGACACGAACCGGACCCTTCTGGAAATCGTCAACCGGATCAGAAGCGTTGCCCAGATTATTACAGAACAAAGTGAAGGCTTGGTAAATAACGTAACTACAACCAAGGAAGGGGGCACCCAGATTGCCCTCACCATGGAGGAGTTGGCCAAGGCGGCAGGAAGTCAGGCCGAAGCGGCTGTGGATGCATCCAGAGCTGTAGAAGACATGAACCGGCTGATTGAGAATTTTGCCGGCAAAGGCATAGAACTGTCGGAGCATTCCGAGCAGGTTAGGAAGAAGGGCGATAAAGGTAAGGAATTGATGGAAAGCTCTGTAGCACAAATGGGCAAAATTGCCGAGGTGGTCTCACGGTCCATGGAGGCGGTAGAAGAACTTAATCTCAAGAACGAAGGTATATTCAGGCTGGTGGGATCGATCCGCAGCATTTCTGAACAGACGCATCTTCTGGCGATTAATGCGGCAATCGAGGCTGCTAGAGCCGGTGATAGCGGACGAGGCTTCGCTGTTGTTGCACAGGAGGTGCGCAAGCTGTCGGAGGATGTGCAGCAGACGGTCTCGGAGATTACCGGCATCACACAAGGCATCCAGGATGATTCCAGGGAAATGGTTCAGCAATTACGCAGCGGTGTGGAGAAGACGGAAGAGGGTAGCCGCAAAATCATGGAAACAGGTGAAGCATTGGCCGAAATTAACAAGTCAGTATACGTGATGTCCAGCACCATTGATGAGATGGGCAATGATCTCCAGCAGATGACCGGGGCAAGTGAAACCATGAATGAATTCAGCCAGCACATCTCAGCCCTGGCCCAGGAATCGGCAGCTAGTGTGGAAGAGACTTCGGCATCAGCCCATGAGCAGGTCAGCTCCACCAATGAGGTGGCAACCGGGATAGAACAGCTTAGAACCCTGCTGGGAGAGCTGAAGGAATCAGTTACGCGGTTTCAAGTATAGCAGAGCGGAGCGTTAGCGGATGTTTTGCTGATGCGGAACCTGTTCGTGAACATTGAATAACGGGTGTTGTCCTCGGGAGAGGACAGCACCCGTTATTTGCTTACTCCGTTAATACCGGCGGCTGTAGTCTACCAGATTGCGTGCAGGGGCTCCTGATTTCAAATAGGATTTCATGTTCTCTATAAAAATATCAACCAGCCGGTCCGCATAGCGGTCCGTGGCCCCGGCACAATGCGGGGTGATGATGACCTGTTCCATCCCCCATAGCGGGTGCTCCCGGGGAAGCGGTTCTGTCTCGAAAACATCCAGGCCGGCACCGGCCAAATGTCCGCTGTTCAGCGCCTCCATCAGAGCTTCTGTATGGGTTGTGGCTCCCCGGCCAATATTGATATAATAAGAGCCCTGTTTACAGGCTGAGAAGATCTCAGCATCGAACAGTTGCTTCGTCTCTTCGGTAAGCGGGAGTGTGTTGATCACGAAGTCGCCTTGGCCTACAGCATCTTGAAGTTGACTAGTCGTGTAAACTTCATCGAAGCTGTCCACCGGCTTGCCGGAGCGGCTTACGCCCACGGTTTTCATCCGAAAGGCTTTTGCGATTCTTGCGGTCTCACTGCCAATAGCACCGGTTCCGGCGATAACAGCCGTTTTACCGGTCAGTTCACTCTCATTGCCTTCCGAATGCCAGCGGCGGTTCAATTGATTGCGAACCGCTGTATGCAGATTACGGGTAAAGAGCAGCATGAAGCCGAAAATGACCGCTGCAATCGGCTCCGCGTGCACACCGCTGGCGTTGGTCAGGAGAATTCCTTTGTCCTCCATCGCATCAAGAGGAAGCTTCTCGATCCCCGCCGACCAGGTCTGCACCCAGCGCAGCGGAGACTCGGGCTTCAGCAGCGTGTCTCTAACTCCTTTGCCCCAGCCGATAACAATTTCGGCTTCGGCAAGCATGGCAAGATCGGGATCTTTGCTGTTTCCAAGTATAAGGGAATAACCTGGAGCGGCTTCGCGGATTAACTCTTGCTGCCGTGGTGAAAGAGTGTGCAAACAAACAATGGATTTCGTCAAGATGGTTCCCTCCCGTTATACTATTTAATAATAAGTTGTCAGAATTCCCCCACTTCTAAAGTGGTGGGATGAATGTAAACGGTCTTTCTAAAGGAAATGAACATCCATGCATGCGAACATTTGTGCTATAATAAATTCGGAAATTCCTGGAAAGGAGTTGCGTGGCATGTTCGTACATAAAGCGTATAAGTACCGGATTTATCCTAACCCCGAGCAACAACAATATCTGGCCAAGGTGTTCGGATGTGTCCGGTTTATCTACAACAAAATGCTTGCGGATAAGATCGAACACTATCAACAAACGGAGAAAATGCTCCATAATACACCTGCCCGGTACAAGAAAGAATTCCCGTGGCTGAAAGAAGTGGACAGCCTTGCATTAGCAAACGTTCAGCTCCACCTGGAGAAAGCCTATATGCATTTTTTTCGGGATAAGAACGTGGGTGTCCCTAAATTCAAAAGCAAGAAGACGAACAACCATAGCTTCACAACGAACAATCAAAACGGAACGATAGCCATTGAAGAGGGAACGATTAAAATTCCGAAACTAAAGACAAGAATCCGAATCAAGGTCCATCGTCCATTCACCGGGCGAATCAAATCCTGCACCCTATCCAAAACACCATCAGGAAAATATTTTGCTTCCGTACTGGTGGAAACAGAACGAATCCCTCTGCTGAAAACAGAAAAGAAAATTGGGGTGGATCTGGGACTAAAAAACTTCGCGATAACTTCGGATGGTGAAGTGATCGTAAATCCGAAACATCTACGTCATTCGGAACAACGATTAGCCAAGCTGCAAAAGGACTTGTCGAGAAAGAAAAAAGGGAGCAATAACAGAAATAAGGCAAGGCTGAAGGTTGCCAAGCTTCATGAAAAAATAGCGAATCAACGTAAAGACTTCTTGCACAAAACGTCCACCCAAATGATACGCGATAACCAAGTGATCGTGATGGAAGACCTGCGTGTAAAGAACATGATGCAGAATCACAAATTAGCGAAAGCCATCTCCGAAGTATCGTGGAGCCTGTTCAGAGAAATGCTGACCTACAAATCAGAATGGTACGGTAGAGAATTGATGATTGCGCCTAAACACTTCGCAAGTAGTCAATGTTGTTCCTGCTGTGGCTACAAAAATGCAGAAGTGAAAAACCTTGCAGTACGAGAATGGACTTGTCCTGAATGTAGTGTACAACATGACAGAGATGTAAACGCAGCTAAAAACTTACTACAATTAGCCATATCATAGGGCAACGATTGGGCTAGGAACTAGCCTATAAGCTTGGGTAAACTTGGAGCAGTAGCTCTATTGACCAAGAAGCACCCACCTCTTAGGTGGTGTGTAGTTCACTAGGGCTGTCTGATTCTGTATAGAATAAGGATAACAAATCTACCCTGAAAGGTGAAATTGAAATGGATCGTAAGCAGTCCGGCTCTGAAATGGAACGCTTGTTCATCGCGGTGAATCTTCCCTCCCTACTATGTAAGAGCCTGGGAAAAGAGTGCAGCTCCTTGTCTGCCACGCTGAATTTTGCCAAATGGACACATTCTGAGGATTATCACATTACCCTGCAATTTCTCGGGGATACACCCAAGCCGTTGATTCCTGATCTTCTTGAGGCTCTAAAGGAGGTATCTTCCACTTGTAAGCCATTTCAACTGCACCTCACAGAATGGGGAGCTTTTGGGCGCCTGGAAGCGCCAAAAGTGCTCTGGGCGGGGGTTTCCGGAGAGATGGATAAACTGGCGGATCTCCAGAAGTGTGTGATTTCCGCTACCCGTCCTCTTGGTTTCATACCCGAAGCAAGAGAATTTAAACCACATCTTACATTGGCCCGCAAATACCGCGATACCCTCCCGTTCAGCCTCGAGAGGCTTTCTGATTTACGTGCCCAACTGCCCGATGTTGAGGAAGATAATGGAACAGCGGGCTGGACGGTGGATGGTTTTTTGGTGTATGCTACCAGGATGCATGCCATTCCTATGTATGAAATGATCGAAAAATTACCGTTTTTCTGATATAAAATCGATAAGAAAGTTTTCAAAGCTTCCATTTTCGGTTACATACAATAGGAATGTGCCGTAAATTTAGGAGGTAAAAAATGGCAATCTTTAAACAAAACCGCTGTATTGCGCTGCTTGTTGGCGTTATTCTGGTGTGTTTCTCTGCGATAAGCCTGCTTGGTTCTGAAGGAACCGCAAAGGGCAAAAATACAGTACAAATGAATCATTTGAACTCGAACGGACAAGCTTCGGCGTTGACCCTGACCAGTGAAGCCTCAACTAGCTTGGTGAGGACAAAGAATACCCCGAAACCCATGCTCTACACCACAGCCGCCAATCTGTTCCATACCCAGAGGATCAGGCAGACCTTGGAATGGATCAGTCCAGATATACTGAAGCCGAAAGGTACAGCAGTAAGGACTGGGATTCTCCGGCAAAAGGCAGCTGTGGTGAAGTCAACTCCGCCCATGGTGCAGCAAGTGGCCAAGACGGCGGTGGCTAAGGGGAGCCAGACCGTAATTACCCAAAAGACGGAAATTCAGCAACATCCCCCCACTCAATTGTTCTTCTCTCGGACAAAGCTATTAAGCCAGGAGCAGCGAGGTCAAGCGACCTGGAGCTACGCGGTATCCGAAGAAGACCTGCTACTGCTGCAAAAAATCGTCATGGCAGAAGCAGAAGGCGAACCGTACCAGGGCAAGGTGGCAGTCGCCAACGTTGTTCTGAACAGGCTGCGGTCAGCCAATTTTCCCGACACCATACATGATGTAATCTATCAGAAAAGCCAGTTCAGTCCTGTGGCCAACGGGCGCCTTAAGCGCGTGAAGCCCAACGGGGACAGTATTAAAGCTGTTACCGCCGCACTCTCCGGAACCAAGGCAGTGACTGACGATACGTATTTCTTCCTGTCTCTTAAGCTTGCCCAAGATCTGACGGTGCATCATTCCAGGCAGTACGCCAAAAAGATCGGCAATCATACTTTTTATAAATAAATGATAAAGCAGGTGTCCCGAAGTCCTGAAAATGGTATTGGGACATCTTTGCTTCATTACAAGCAGAAACGGTACCGGGCTTTATGCCCGGTACCGTTTCTGCTTGAGTCCTATCCTCTTCCATCGGCCATCGTCTTGCTTAAGGAGTAACGTACACGGCTTCTTCATTTCGTGCTGGAGCAGCAACCCGTGCCCCCCGGAGCTCCGCAGATGTTCCGGCTGCAGGTTTGCCCAGCATCTGCAGGACGGCGGCAGCGCAGTGGCTCGGCTGCTGGCGATCCGGGGCGACCCGCCGTCTGCGCAGCTCTTCTAGGCCGGCATATTCACGCATCAGCAGTGAGAACCATTTGTCCACCACATCTGAATCGAGCTCCTCGGCAAGGCCCAATTCCACGAAGTATTGGCAGTTCTTTTCTTCCTGGCCGGGAATGGCGCTGTAAAAAAGCATCGGAATGCCTTTGGCCTGGCCTTCCGTACAGGTCATCCCTCCGGGCTTCGTAATCAGGAGATCGGAGGCGTCCATCAGCTTATTGATCTCGCTGCTGTATCCCAAAATTTTCACATTGGGATGGTTCAGCAGAGGATTGGCCCTCATTTTGGCTACAAGCCTGTCGTTGCTGCCCATACAAAACACCAGTTGGATATCATTCGTCCGGGCGGTGAGTGATTTCATGACTTCTTTTCCGAACATGAGCCCCCAGCCGCCTCCCATAATCAGTACGGTAGGGATATCAGCAAGTCCCAGTTCCTTCCGTAACAGCTTTTTGTTCGATCTCTCCCAGAACTTAGGGTGTAAAGGCATGCCTGTGACGGTAACCTTGTCCGGCGAGACCCCCCGGCCGGTAAGTATCGACTTGACCCGGGAAGTGGACACCAGGTACCGGTTTGCTTCTTCATTGATCCAGCTTCCATGTGCATCATAATCCGTAATCAGTGTATACATTGGCACATCCAGCCCCTGCCGCTTCAAGCGGGAAATGACAGCAGCCGGAATGGGATGCGTACAAATAATCAGATCGGGCTTAAGCTGTTCGATGACCTGTGAGGCATGTGTATAAAAAATCCGGTGAAGCGCCAGCTTGGTCAACCGGTTCAGAGATTTATGATATTGGGTTTTGTACATCATGCCGACCAGCTTCGGCTGGCTGCTGACTGTTTTGCGGTAAGCTGAAAGAATCCAGGGAGCGACCGTTGGGTTGAGGAATTTGCCAAGCTCAATGACCCGGCACTGTACATCCGGGCTAAGACGCTTTATTCCTTCGGCCAGAGCATAGGCTGCCCCTGTATGGCCCGTACCGAAGCCTTCCGAAAACAGCAGTACTCTTTTCTTTCGCATAAGTTCACCTGCTACTTTCCTTCATAGGTAGGATTAATCTTCTCTTCTATTATACTAGGGATATTGCTTCTTTTCTCACATTATACAAATAAGACGTAAATAGAAAGTTAAAACACTGCAAAAATAAAAAAAATAAAGATTTCACCCAAGTATTGCAAACAAAGAAGCAACGTGATAAAGTGGGTATTGACCGATTGACCGAAATAGTAAAACAGTCATATCGTATGACAGGCCTATTTCATGAAGAAAGGAAGTGTGCGCAGGTGGCTGTGGTAGATCGAAGGCAACAGGTGCTCCAGGCCGCAACCAAGTCTTTTTCATTATTCGGCTACAAGGCGACCACAATGGATCAGGTCGCGAAGATCGCAAATGTCGGCAAAGGAACCATCTACACCTTTTTTACGAACAAGGAACAGTTATTTGATGAGATACTGCGTGAAGTGATGATGGATATGAAGGTCATCGCCGAACGGGAGATCAGACGGGAACGGTCATTTTTTGAAAATCTGCACCGTGTTCTCGATGCTCTGCTCGAATTTCGCAGTGAACATGAGCTGTTTATCAAGTTGTCCCAGGAAAGCCGTGATTTCGGCACCCCCCAGGCCAACGAAGGTCTCGACAAGCTTGAGAATGTCGTTCTCGAATATTTGCAGCGGGAAGTAGAGCATGCGATGGATCAAGGGGAAGTGAAGCCTTGTGACCCCAAGATTGTATCGCTGGTAATGTTCAGACTGTATATTGTGCTTACGGCCGAACTGAACAGGGTGCATGAGCCTTTGACCAAGGAGCAGATTAAAAATTATTTTCATCTCTTTTTGGCAGAAGGGTTGGCAGAGTAGCTTCATACATGAGAATGGACAGTCTCAGACGACTCCGGTAGGAGTTTTTATTTGCCCTTGAGTGACCGAATGGGGAAATCAGTCATCTAGTGTTACTGCAAGTTTTCAAGAGATTCACCTTTTTTAGATAGTAATAGGATTTTAAAGAGAGCATATGATCAGAAGGAGAGAACCAGAATGAAATCTTTATCCGTATTTGCCAAGGACCTGGGCGCAGTGTTCAAGAACCCCAAGGTGCTGATTCCCATGTTTGTCGTCCTGTTCATTCCGGTACTATACAGCGGATTGTTCCTCAAGGCATTCTGGGACCCGTACGGCAAAATGAATGAGCTGCCCGTCGCTGTTGTCAATGAAGATAAAGGTGCCGACTATGAGGGAACGAAGCTTACTGCCGGGAATGACCTGGTAGAGGAGCTCAAGAAAACGGACGGGTTCAAATGGAACTTTGTCACCCGGGCGCAGGCGGACGCCGGCATGAAAGACGAAACCTACTATATGACTATCGTCGTTCCGGAAGATTTCTCCGCGAATGCGACTACATTGCTGGATGATAGTCCAAAGCAGGCCAAAATTATCTACGAGCCAAACGAAGGCTATAATTTCTTGGCAGGTCAAATCGGCGGCACAGCCGTGAAAGATATCAAGACAAAAGTATCTGCTAAAATTACGGAAGCTTATACGACCTCTGTTTTTGATAAAATCACAGACATCGCCAGCGGTCTTGGTGAAGCGGGAGACGGCGCCACCAAGATTGCCGACGGCGCGACCAAGCTGGACGACGGTGCGCTCAAGCTGAAGGATAACCTGCTTGTGCTGACCGAAGGTACGGGTAAACTCTTGGATGGAGCAGCGCCTCTTACAAAGGGTGTGGCAGATCTGAATACCGGAGCTGCTGCACTGCAGACCGGTAGCAGTACACTTGCAGGCGGACTTCAGCAGTTGTCTGCAGCCCATAAACAGCTGCAGGATGGTGTAGCACAGACAGCGGACGGCAGCAAACAGCTCAATGCCGGATTGCAGAAAGCGTCTGCCGGAGCAGCTGCATTGCAAGCTGGTACAAAATCGGCTGTAGACGGAACCACTCAGCTGCAAGCCGGTACAAAGTCTGTTGTGGATGGAAGCGCGAAGCTGGAAGCGGGCCTGACTTCTTCCGTAGACGGCAGTGCGAAGCTGGAAGAAGGACTTAAAGCTTCGAAGGACGGCAGCGCGAAGGTAAGCGCGGGAGCCAAAGCGGTCGCAGATGGCCTGTCGCAACTGGCCAAATCCAATCCGCAGCTGGCGGCAAGCCCGGATGTGCAGAAGCTGCTCGCAGCCAGCACCGCAGTCGCTCAAGGCACCGCACAGCTGGATCAGAGCCAGCAACAGCTCCTTGATGGCGCAACTGCGCTGCACAGCGGCCAGGAGCAGCTGGTGCAGGGAGCGAACCAGCTGCATACCGGTTCGCAGCAGTTGGATGCCGGAGTGACCCAGCTGCATGACGGGGCACAGCAGCTGAATGCCGGCAGCTCACAGCTGCTGGACGGACAGAAGCAGCTCCTGGCTGGAGCCGGAGCGCTTGAAACCGGCGGCACCAAGCTTGCCGCAGGCATGAAGCAGTTCGGTGCGAAGCTGAACGAAGCAGCAGCAGGCGGTGCGAAGCTTGCTAACGGCGGCAAAGCGCTGGAAGCCGGAACGGCTAAACTGCTCGATGGAGCCGGTCAGCTTAGCAGCGGCCTAAGCTCTGTAGCAGACGGCTCGAAGAAGCTAAGCGATGGAGCCGGACAGCTTAAGAACGGACTGGATGACCTGAAGGCCGGCTCCGGTGAGCTGGCAGTGAAGCTCGGTGATGCCGCTTCTCAGACCAGCACCGTGAAGAAAACCGATGCACTTGTATCGATGTTCGCCCAGCCGGTAGAGATTGAAGAGAAAGAATTTACTACAGTACAAAACTATGGTACAGGGTTTGCACCGTACTTCCTGTCGCTTGGTTTGTTCGTAGGCGCACTCATCTGCACCATTGTAATTCCAATGCGTGATTCCGAGGTGATTGGTGCCAGCCGGTTCAACCGTTTCATCAGCCGCACCCTTACTTTCTCAATGATGAGCGTGTTCCAGTCCCTGATGGCAATCCTTATTGTTCTCTACGGACTTGGCCTGGATGTACAGAATGTACCGTTGTTCTATGCCTTTACCTTCATTACCAGTATCGCCTTCATGTGGATGATTCAAGCTATTGTTACCTGGATGGATCAACCAGGACGGTTCGTGGTTATCGTTCTGCTGATATTCCAATTGACAACAAGTGCAGGAACCTTCCCGCTTGAGCTGATTCCGGACTGGATGAAATTCTTCAACCCGTTGCTGCCTATGACTTATAGTGTAAGAGGGTTCAAGGCAGTAATTTCCACCGGTAATTTTGGTACTATGTGGAGCGATGCCGGAATGCTGGCCGTTTACGGAGTAGTATTCCTGGTTTGCACCTTCACTTACTTCATGACCCGTGACCGTGATAGTGAAATGGCTGTGCAGAAAGAACAAGCATTAAGCTTGTAATTGAAAAATAATTCATTGAGTAAACACACAAAGGACGCTCCTTGCCGGGGCGTTCTTTGTTTTTTCCTAAACAAAGAATTTATAGGTTTCACGCAAAGGGCGGCGAAGCTGTTTCTACTTATTTCAGGAATGAAAAACAGTCCAAAAAATACCATGATTGTGTCAGGAAAATGGATGAAACGCTTTCATTGAATAAGAGCTTATTCGTTATTCATGCATATTTATGCATAACAAAGATTTTTTACGCTTCAATTCACTAAAGCTGTGACGCAAAAGCAATTGTTAATCAAGCTCATAAAAAAGTTTAAATTGCGCTCATGTCAGGTCGATGATAAAATAATATAACCAATCTGTCTTGAATATTTATTAAGAATTCCCACTGAAAATTTTTCCTGAAATCCGTCTACTTTATAATAGAAAGGTTGCATACAATGAGACACACTGAACTGCCCGTCAAACAAGGCCTGTACGATCCCCAGTTCGAAAAGGATGCCTGCGGAATGGGGTTTGTCGCCCATATCAAAGGCAAGCCATCCCATGATATTGTAAGTAACGCTTTGACCATGCTCTTCAATATGGAGCATCGGGGAGGCCAGGGAGCAGAACCAAACTCAGGTGACGGAGCCGGCATTATGCTGCAGATTCCGCACCGTTTCTTTACCGGTGAAGCCAGCAAGCTTGGATTTGAACTGCCTGAGCAGGGGCATTACGGTGTAGGCATGATCTTTTTGTCTCACAACGAGGAGATCCGGGCCCGCCACGAAGCGCTCCTTAGCGAGATTATCACCGAGGAAGGCCAGCAGGTGCTCGGCTACCGCGATGTACCTACTTTTGACGAAATGCTGGGCAAGACAGCCAAGGCGGCTAAGCCTTATGTGCGCCAGGTATTCATCGGCCGCTCCGAAGGAATCAAGGATGATCTGGCATTTGAGCGCAAGCTGTACGTCATCCGCAAACGTGCCGAACTATCGATCCGCTATGGCGGAGCAGAAGAAGGCGAATCTTTTTATGTGCCAAGCATGTCCTGCCGAAAGATCGTATACAAAGGCATGCTGACCACAGCGCAGGTAGGCCAGTTCTATCTGGATCTGCAGAATGAAGCGCTGGAATCGGCGATTGCCCTTGTGCATTCCCGGTTCAGCACCAACACATTCCCAAGCTGGGAACGTGCCCACCCTTACCGTTTCATGATCCACAACGGTGAGATCAATACCTTGCGCGGCAATGTGAACTGGATGCACGCGCGCCAATCGCTGTTCAAGAGTGAAGTATTCGGGGAAGACCTGAGCAAGATCAAGCCTGTCGTGAACCCTGACGGCTCCGATACGGCTATGTTCGACAACACCTTCGAGTTCCTGTACCTCAGCGGACGTTCATTGCCGCATGTGGCCATGATGATGGTTCCTGAGCCTTGGGGCAACCATGACAGCATGGACGAGGAGAAGAAGGCATTCTATGAATATCACAGCACACTGATGGAGCCATGGGACGGACCCGCTGCAATGGGCTTCACCGACGGTGTACAGATCGGTGCGATTCTTGACCGAAACGGCCTTCGCCCTTCACGTTATTATGTAACCAAAGACGATCTGATTATTTTGTCCTCGGAAGCCGGAGTGCTTGATATTCCTGCAGAGGATGTACTATACAAAGACCGGTTAAGACCAGGACGCATGCTGCTGGTGGATACGAAGCAGGGCCGGATCATTTCCGACGAAGAAGTCAAAGCCGAGATTGCTTCTGAGCAGCCTTACCGCCAGTGGCTGGATGAGCATCTGATTGGCCTTGACGAGCTTCCTGATGCTCCAGAGCTGCCGAATCCGAAGCATGACAATGTGCAGCAGCTGCAGCAGTCCTTCGGATATACCTTTGAAGATCTGCGCAAGGTGCTGGAGCCGATGGCTTCCACCGGTGCCGAAGCTGTAGGCTCGATGGGCTATGATGCCCCATTGGCGGTACTGTCGGACCGTCCGCAGCGTCTCTATAACTATTTTAAACAAATGTTCGCCCAGGTAACCAATCCGCCGATCGATGCGATCCGTGAAGAGCTGGTGACCTCGACAGCGACAACTATCGGACCTGAACGCAACCTGCTTAAGCCGGAACCCGAGAGCTGCCGGCAGATTTCACTGGATTCACCAATCCTGTCCAATGAGGATTTTGCGAAGATCCGCCATGTCCGCCGCGCAGGGTTCAAGTCGATGTCGATTCCGATTCTGTTCCCGGCTGAGCTGGGTGCGGAAGGGCTGCGTATCGCGCTAGAGCGGATGAATGAAGCGGCTGACCGAGTTATGGCCAAAGGCCATAACATTCTGATTCTGTCTGACCGTGGCGTAGACCGTGAGAATGCGGCTATTCCGGCACTGCTTGCCGTTTCCAGCCTGCATCACCATCTGATCCGCTCGGGAACCCGTACCAAGGTCAGCATTTTGCTGGAATCCGGCGAACCGCGTGAAGTGCATCATTATGCGCTGCTGCTCGGCTATGGGGTGAGTGCGGTCAACCCTTACCTCGCTTTCGAGAGTCTGGATGACATGATCGGCCAGGGCCTGCTGCGCGGCATTTCACATGAGAAGGCTGTGAAGAATTATATTAAAGCTGCGACGAAGAGCGTAGTGAAAATATTGTCTAAAATGGGCATCTCGACGATTCAATCCTACCGGGGCGCGCAGATTTTTGAAGCTGTTGGCCTGAATTCGGAATTCGTGGACCGTTACTTCACCTGGACACCTTCCCGTATCGGAGGCATTGGCCTGGAAGAAGTGGCAGCAGAGGCGCTTGTCTCTCATAACCGCGCCTTTACTGACAAGGATGGCAGTGACAAGGTGCTCGATTCCGGCGGTGAATACCAATGGCGCAGTGACGGGGAAGAGCATTTGTTCAATCCGCAGACCATTCATCTTCTCCAGCACTCCGTGCGTAGCGGCGATTACGGGCTGTACAAGAAGTATGCGGCACTTGTGCAAGGAGAGAGCGAGAAGCATCAGACGCTCCGTTCCATGCTGCAGTTCAAGCCTGCGAATTCACCAGTACCACTGGATGAGGTAGAGTCTGCAGAATCCATCATGAAACGCTTCAAGACCGGTGCCATGTCCTTTGGCTCGATCAGCAAGGAAGCACATGAGACACTGGCGATTGCAATGAACCGCATCGGCGGCAAGAGCAATACCGGTGAAGGCGGAGAAGATCCGGCCCGGTTTACTCCGGACAGCAATGGCGATTCCCGCCGCAGTGCGATCAAGCAGGTGGCATCGGGTCGATTCGGGGTTACCTCGAATTACCTGGTCAATGCTGATGAAATTCAGATCAAGATGGCGCAGGGGGCCAAGCCTGGTGAAGGCGGGCAGCTTCCGGGCCGCAAGGTATATCCTTGGGTCGCAGAAGTGCGCGGCTCCACAGCAGGTGTAGGGCTGATCTCACCGCCACCGCATCATGATATTTACTCTATTGAGGATCTGGCAGAATTGATCTACGATCTCAAAAATGCCAATCCCCGTGCCAATATTAACGTGAAGCTCGTGTCTGAAGTCGGTGTGGGAACCATCGCTGCCGGGGTAGCCAAAGGCCGTGCCGATATTATCCTGATCAGCGGCTACGATGGGGGTACCGGCGCATCGCCGATGAACTCCATCCGTCATGCCGGTCTCCCTTGGGAGCTTGGCCTGGCTGAGACCCATCAGACCTTGATGCTGAACAATCTGCGCGACCGTGTTGTACTGGAAACGGACGGCAAAATGCTTAGCGGCCGTGACCTGGCAGTCGCTGTGCTGCTCGGTGCTGAGGAGTACGGATTTGCCACTGCACCGCTTGTAGCTGTAGGCTGTATTATGATGCGGGTATGCCAGATGGATACCTGTCCGGTAGGTGTAGCTACCCAGAATCCGGAGCTGCGTAAGAACTTTACCGGTGATCCGCAGCATGTAGTGAACTTTATGACCTTTGTGGCACAGGATCTGCGTGAGATCATGGCGGAGCTTGGTTTCCGCACCATTCAGGAAATGGTTGGACGCACGGACTGCCTGGATGCCGTCAAAGCTTCGAGTCACTGGAAGAAGAAAGGCGTGGATTTGAGTAGCCTGCTGCACATTCCGGCTATGCCGGAAGGAAGCACTCGCTACCGCAGTCAGACCCAGAACCATGGCTTGGAAGAAACATTGGATGTTTCCAAGCTGCTCGATCTTGCTGCACCGGCACTGGAATCCGGTACTGTGGTTGAAGCTTCACTTCCGATCACGAACGTCAACCGTGCGGTAGGAACCATCCTGGGCAGTGAACTGACCCGTAAATATGGAGCAGCAGGTCTTCCGGATGATACGATCCGCCTGCATTTCACCGGTTCGGCGGGACAGAGTCTGGGGGCATTCGTACCGAAGGGAATCACGATCACGGTTGAAGGGGATTCCAATGACTATGTGGGCAAAGGACTTTCCGGCGGCAAGCTGATCATTAAGCCGTCCTCTAAGGCGACCTTCGCTGCCGAAGATAATATCATCATCGGGAATACGGCCCTGTACGGTGCTACCGGCGGTGAAGCTTATATCAGCGGGATTGCCGGCGAACGGTTCGCTGTCCGCAACTCCGGTGCGAATGTCGTTGTGGAAGGCGTGGGCGACCATGGCTGTGAATACATGACCGGCGGCCGTGTGGTTGTGCTTGGTGCAACGGGTCGCAACTTTGCGGCAGGTATGTCGGGCGGTATCGCCTACGTGTATGATCCGGACAATACGTTCGTCAAACGCTGCAACATTGAGATGGTTCTCTTGGAGCGTGTGGAGGAGCCTGAAGAAATTGCTGAACTGCAAGGTCTGATTAACCGCCATACCGAGCTTACAGGCAGTAATGCCGGACAACGCATCCTGGATACATGGGATGAGGCCCTGCCGAAATTTGCCCGTGTCATTCCGAAGGACTATAAGCGGATGATGGAGCAGATCCGCAAGGTGGAACAGACCGGTCTGACCGGCGAAGCTGCCCTGATGGCTGCATTTGAAGCGAATATGCGTGAGCTTGCCCGTGTTGGCGGCTAAATGCTAACCACTCTCGAATAAAAGATAAACCAAGGGACAACATCCCCTCCTTAACCGGAGGGAGGTTGTCCCTTTTACTATTGCTGCATTTTTTTCCGCTTTTCAGGAAAAAGGGAAGTTGTGGTAGAATAAAACCCATATAAAATGAATTGTGAAAAAATGAAGGTGAAAGTAACGGTGGGAAGATTGGAACTGGAGGAGCGAATGCGACCGCCTAAAAGCTTTCCAAAGGAAAGCTCGCTTCGGAAGCATTATCAGTTCACGGATTTCAGCCGCATGCACCTCAATTGGAAACTCAAGCTCATTTTATATACACCGACGAAAGGAAGTGAGACCATGCCGAACACGGCAGAAGTGGTGAAGCCCGTAGCCAGTTTAATGGGTGTAACCAAAAAAATGGGCAACAAGACGTTGGTTAGCGACTTGACGCTCGATATCCCGCCCGGACAAATCTTCGGATTTCTCGGGCCGAATGGTGCCGGTAAAACAACTACCATTCGTATGATGGTCGGACTGATCTCGATCAGCCGCGGAGATATCCTGATTTGCGGCCGCAGCATCAAGGATCATTTTGAAGAAGCGGTTGCGAATATTGGGGCGATCGTGGAGAACCCTGAGATGTACAAATTCCTCAGCGGATACCAGAATCTGCGCCAATATGCGCGGATGGTGCCAGGTGTGGACAAGAAGCGGATCCAAGAGGTTGTAGAGCTGGTAGGGTTGGGACAGAGGATACACGACAAGGTGAAGACCTATTCACTGGGAATGCGCCAGCGGCTGGGTGTAGCCCAGGCGCTGCTTCACCGTCCCAAGCTGCTGATCCTGGATGAGCCGACGAACGGGCTTGATCCACAGGGAATTCGCGAGCTGCGCGACTATCTGCGCCGATTATGCCAGGAGGAAGGTACAACGGTATTTGTCTCCAGCCATTTGCTGTCTGAGATGGAGCTGATGTGCGATACAGTGGCAATTATCCAGAATGGCAAGCTGATTGACGTGAAACAGCTTAAGGCTGTAGGCACGGAGGTTCTGCCCGTCGGTGAGACGCTGTTTGAGGTTAGTGATCCTGAAGCGGCATTGACCTTGCTGGGGACCGGGGTACTGAAGGATGGTGGAATTGCCGTGGCAGCGGACCGTGAAGCTATCGCTGAATTGAATGCGAAGCTGGTCACAGGCGGGATCAAGGTATACGGCATTAAAGTGCTGGCCCGTTCACTTGAGGATCAATTCCTGGAAATCACCGGAGGTGAAGGCATTGGGTAATTTCGCGGCTCTCATACATAATGAGAACGTTAAAATCTACAGTCGTATACGTACATGGATCATGCTCATTATTCTGGCTGTGATGAGCGCGCTGTTTCCGGCGCTGTTCTACTTTACCAGCAGTGATACCTCCACGACAGAGCTGTGGAACAGCTTTCAAATGACGGTGAGTATCGCTTTTTTCCTCAATACGATTTTTACAGTTGTGATCGCCTCCGACTCCGTTGCGGGCGAATTTTCCTGGGGGACCATTAAGCTGCTGCTGATCCGCCCATGGAGCCGATCCAAAATACTGCTCTCCAAGTACATCTCCCTAATCCTGTTCAGCTTGCTGAGCACGGGTGTACTGATCGTATTTGGATATGTGTCTGCGCTTATCTTCTCCTCTTCCTCCGGGCTTGGAGGAGCCTCTATGTCGGCATGGAGTCCAGCAGAATATACATTCCTGGGCATTCTGTGCAGCTATGCTGAGCTATTCCTGACCGCTGCTCTGGCTTTTATGGTGTCCAGTGTCTTCCGTGCAAGCGGACTGGCGATCGGGTTATCGCTGTTCATTATGTTTGCCAAGGATATTTTTGTGGCCATCTTTAGCCCTGAGCGTTATGAGTGGGCTAAATATCTGATCTTCACCCATATGGATCTGCATGGTTATCTGTTATCAGATAAAGGCCCGGGTGGAGTCACGTTGGGATTTGCCATCGCGGTACTAGCCGTCTATTATCTTCTATTCATGCTGGTGTCCTGGATTGTGTTCCGTAAAAGAGATGTTGCTGCATAAATCGGGCTGCTGCACCAGCCCGATTCAAGGTTGTTCTGTACAATAAGAATTAATATTTCATAGGGACGGCTAAGCCGTTTCTGCTTGTTTGGAGCCGCGTTTGCCGGCTTTGTCCGTATGACCGTTTTTCTGAAGTCCGCCCGCTTTTTCTGTGGCGGGCTCTTCGGCCATGGTAACGGAGCCATTCAGCAAGCTGCCCTCCATGATGCTTAAGGTGCCAGCCAGAATATTCCCATGCAGCTGTCCGGTACCCGTCATCATTAGCCTCTGATCGGCAACCACATCGCCGTAAACCTTGCCCGCAATGATGATGTCCTGTGCTTTGATGGTGGAACGGACGGTTCCCTGTTCACCGACGGTGACAGTGCCCCGGCAGTGGATTTCTCCGCTGAAGTTGCCCTCAATCCGTAAATTAGTGTCGCAAGTGACTTTGCCCTCCAGCATACCCCCGTGCCCGATCAGCGAGTCGGTGGATTTCACCGGCGTGTGCTGTTTGTTTTTATTCCACATGCGTTCATCCTCCTGAGTGTTTATTTAGGATTACTCCACTGAATAACGTCGTACTTAACTTTCTTCCTGCTTAAGGCTGTACATAACCCAAAGGATTGACCGGTTTGTTTTGTTTGACCACCTGGAAATGAAGATGGGGTCCCGTGCTGCGTCCGGTATTGCCTAGCAAGCCGATCTTCTGGCCTTTGCTTACCCTGGTGCCCGGGGAGACCAGCATTCCATTCAAATGCATGTACCAGGACTCCAGCCCATTGTCATGTTTGATAATAATATATTTGCCTCGTGCGCCCATTTGCTCGGCGGTGGTGACCACGCCATCCATGGCAGCATATACGGGATCGCCGATACTGCCTGCTATATCGATGCCGGAATGATAGGCTGAAGTCCCGTTGAAAGGGTCGGAACGGTAACCGAAGCTGGAAGTAATGACCTTGGACTGCGTAGGCCAGATGACGGCAGGTGCCAGCCTGGATTTTTCAGCAATAGCCTTTTTGGCCTGGAGAGTAGCTTTAGCGGTATTTGCCTTTTGGGCTTCTGTAATCGTCACAGGGATCCTGCTCATCATTTCATCCAGCATGCTGCGGATTTCCTCATAGTCATCCTTCGTTTCCCGCACCAGCTTCAGGGGATCGTTCGCGTAGACAGCGATATATTCCCCGCCCACCTGTGGCGTGAATGTGCCGTCCGGCGATGCGGCAGCAGCTGATACAGCGGTAAAAGAAGCCCCGCCAGAATAATGCGTTTCTGCCGGAGGAGATAATTCTGTACCCGCTGCAGGTGCAGAGGGATCTACAGTACTGGATGTTTTGGCGGAGGAGGATTCCCCCTTGCCGCTGGCAGCCGGACTGCTTCCCTTGTCAATCAGAGACTGCAGCTGCTGCTCCAGCTCGCTTACGCTTTTCAGTTTGTCTTTGATACTGTCTGCTTCCTCCGATAGTTCAGTAACCTGACTGCGAAGCTGCAGCAAGGCCTGATCTTTATCGGCAACCTTCATTTCCATACGAAGATTGGTCAGGGACAGTGCCGCGGCTTCTGCTTCCAGCTCGGAAATGGAGCGGGAGGCATGAAAATGCATGGAAGTGACCAGACTGGACAGAGAAAGGGCGGCAGCGGCCGGCAGCGCAAGAGCGAGTGGCTTGGATAGCTGAAGCTGCCTTACCGGACGTCCGGCTTCACGGACAACAAGCAGCGTGATCCGGTTATGATCGGGCTGATTCTTCATAGCTTCTCCTTTCCTGCGGCTCGTGCAGCCGCCTTGTATTCACTGAAGTCCTAATTTCTAAGGGCTCATCCGAATCGTCCTACTACTCTATGTATTCCATGTCCGTGGGGAACATGACAACGGTTTGCTGGAACAAAGAGGGAGAATGAAGGTAACAGAAGGTACAAAATTGCCGGGTGCCAGCGACAGCTGGAATGAGAATGGACTCACTATAAAACATTCAAGAGGGTGACAGATTGGTAATATTGGCGTTTATTCTATGTCTTTTTATTCTGCAGATTGCTGTAATCCTGCTGCTCGAATTCCGCCGCCCGCAAAGAGCGTTGGCCTGGTTGCTCGTTACCTTCTGCTGCCCGCCGCTCGGGCTGTTGTTCTATTATTTTTTTGGCCGGGATTATTGGCAGAATCGCAAGCTCGAGAAGAGGTGTATTTCGTTATTTCGGGAGATCCGTGCTCATGTGTCCGGTATAGTCAAGCTTGTGAAACATGCGGAAGAGAGTGGGAATCCGCATTTCTCAGACTATAAAGGACTGTTGTTCCTGCTCTCCCGGCTGTCAGAGATTCCGGTCACCGGCCGGAACAAGTGCCAAGTACTGGCTGACGGACAGGAAGCTTACGACTCTATGCTTGAAGCTATGGAAGCAGCGCGGGAGCATATCCATATGGAATTCTATATTTTTCGTGATGATGAGACCGGGAAGCAGTTTCAGGAGGTCATGATCCGCAAAGCGCGCCAGGGGGTGAGGGTCCGCCTGCTTTGTGATGGACTCGGCAGCCATAAGCTAGGCAGCGGCTTCATTGGAAGGCTGAGAAATGCCGGAGTGGAGGTTCACTTCTTCCTGCCGCCATTAAACTCCCTGCTGGAGCGCAGGTTCAATTTCCGGAATCACCGGAAAATCGTTGTTGTCGATGGGCGTGTGGGGTTCACCGGTGGCATGAACGTAGGGGATGATTATCTGGGGAGAAATCCCAAGCTGGGATATTGGCGGGACACCCATCTTCGTCTGGAAGGGGATGCGGTCTACAGCCTGCAGTATGTTTTCCTGAAAGATTGGAGGCTGGCAGCAGGTGAGGGAGTGAGCCATCCCCGCTTTTTCCCGGCGCATGATTGTGCGGAAGAAAAGGCCGTTCTTGTTGTCGCCAGTGGACCGGACGGGGCGCTGGATACCTCACAGGAGATGTATTTCGCATCAATTACAGCGGCGAAAGAGCGGATATGGATTACCTCACCTTATTTTATTCCCGATCCTACGATCTGCCGGGCGCTCAAGAGTGCGGTGCTTGCTGGAGTGGATGTGCGGATCATCATTCCGGACAAACCGGACAACAGGCTGGTGTACAATGCGTCTCTCTCCTACCTGGAAAACCTGCAGGATGCCGGAGTGAAATTCTACCGGTATCAGAAAGGGTTCATGCATGCCAAAATTATGATTATCGATGATATCCTGGGGACGGTGGGGAGTGCCAATCTGGATATGCGGAGCTTTTACTCCAACTTTGAGCTGACAGCCGTCATGCTTAGTCCGGAGGTGATTACGCTGCTTGCTGCTGGTTTTGAACAGGATCTGGAGCATAGTGAATTTATTGAGCCGGCAATCTTTCGGAGAAGAGGAGGAATTGTCAAATGCATAGAAAACCTTTGTCAGCTGTTATCACCGCTTTTATGACAGTTTAAGCGATAGAAACTTGAGTTTTCGAAGGTTCTAACATTTTCTATGCCATAAAGGACCCTCTTTTATGATATAATGAAGGTATAAGAAGTAACTATACTTTTAACAGGGGGAGTTCTATGACTGTAAGCCAGCAATTATTCACGAATGGGGAACAGAAGAAACCTCAGAAATCAGAAGCCTTTAAGAGGGCCAAATTGGTTCAAAGGATCGTAATGATCGTCCTTGGATCAGCGATGATGTCTGTGGCATTGGAGATTTTCCTCGTTCCCAATCAATTGATTGACGGCGGAATTACCGGTATTTCCATTATGATATCCCATATTTTCCATATCCCGCTGGGGATTATATTAACTCTGCTTAACCTGCCGTTCCTTGTAATCGGCTATAAGCAAATCGGTAAAACCTTTGCCTTATCCACTCTGTTTGCTGTAGTTCTGATGTCCATTGGCACTCAACTGCTGCATCCTGTAGCCCCGCTAACGGGTGAACCGCTGCTTGCCGCAGTGTTTGGAGGCGTTATTCTGGGTGTAGGTGTTGGCCTGGTGGTACGGTATGGAGGATCGCTGGATGGAACAGAAATCATCGCTATTCTGGTCTCGAAGAAGCTTCCATTCTCCGTAGGTGAAGTAGTCATGTTCTTCAACCTGTTTATTCTATCCGGTGCAGGCTTTGTGTTTGGCTGGAACAATGCGATGTTCTCTTTAATCGCTTACTACATTGCTTTTAAGGTGATTGATGTTACGCTTGAGGGTTTGGATCAATCGAAATCGGTATGGATCATCAGCGATAAATTCCGTGATATCGGAGAAGCGCTGACCGAGCGACTCGGACGTGGTGTTACTTATCTGGAAGGGGAAGGCGGCTTCTCCGGAGATAACAAGAAAGTGATTTTTGTAGTGATTACCCGCTTGGAAGAAGCGAAGCTTAAAGCTATTGTTGAAGATTGGGATACCGAAGCTTTTGTCGCAATTGGCAATATCCATGATGTTAAGGGCGGCCGCTTTAAGAAAAAATCAATCCATTAGCTTTGCCCGTAATTAACGGGAGCGCTAACCGAAGGAAGGTATATTTACGAACGACAGTGTAATCAATTCGGCGTCTGTATCAAGTATCGCCGCATTCTCATATAGAATACCTTCCGTCCGTAAGATGGACGTCTGATAAGCCCGCAGCCTGAAAAGGCATTTGCGGGCTTATTGCTTTTTGGAGAGGAGAAACTATGGGAGCTTGGAAATAAGAGCCTCCACCGGCTGTGCAGGCACTTTGGCGATCAGATCACCCATGCGGCTGAGGCGCTCCTCGATGTTCTGCAGGTGGAAATCAGCAGGCGAGACATTCCGCCGAACTTCTTCCCACAGAAGAGGAGTAGATACGGTAGCCAGCGGGCGGGCTCGTGGCGTATAAGGTGCAGCAAGCGTTTTGCCGCCATAATGTTGAAGGTAATCAAAATAAATTTTGTCTCCCCGATGCTTCTTCAGCCGCTCCAGGGTGAACAGGTCGGGACGTTTCTCCGTCACGTACCGACCGACAAAGTGGCCGATCCGGCGAAGGCCGTCAAAAGTGACTCCGGGGCGGATAGGTACAATAATCTGCACGCCTGTTGCACCGGAGGTCTTCGGGACGGAGGCAATGCCCAGAGATTGGAGCACCTCGCCTACGACTGCAGTCGCTTCCATAATCCGTGGTTCGACTTCAAGCGACGGGTCAAGGTCAATCATCCATTCGCAGGGCAGCTCACTTCCCGCGTAATGAAGCGAAGGATGAAACTCCAGGGCGGCCATATTGCCCAGCCAGAGCAGCTCCGGCAGCCCTTGAAGAAGGATATAAGTGATGTTGTCATGTGTTGCTGTACGGACAAAGTCGGGCAGGGGCTCAGGTGCATTCTTCTGATAAAAGGACATGCCTGGCACGCCGTGCGGATAGCGGATCACCGTTAGGAGACGGTCCCGGCAGTATTGCAGCAGATAAGGGGAAAGGGCCGCCAGTTTTTCCAGGTAAATTCGCTTGGTAATGCCGCGTTCCGGCCACAACAGCTTATCCGGGTTCGTTATGGTGATTTCTTGTCCTCCGATGGTAATGGAACCCCGGATAGTCTTGGGCATCCGGCATCCTCCTTTGGAAATATGAAATATCTTGCATTGTCATCCTTTCTGCTCCAACCGGCAGGACAGCGGGGGAAGGTCCAATTGGGCTTGGATGACAGGTTGACGCAGGGTTCCCGAGTGGTTCCACTCCAGGAAATGCAGTTTGAAGACCAGCTGGGGCTGAATCCAGACGGCTCCCTTGCTCCGCTGCGGGACAGTGGTGAAGGGCATGTCTGAAGTTCGAAGCTTCTCAACCTGTGCAGTTAAGCTGCGCCAATCCTGTACGGTCATCCGGCCTGCTCCGGCATGCCCGATATAATGCAGCTTGTCTTCGCTGTCATAAAGGCCAAAGAGCAGAGCATTCACAAGTCCATCCCTATACGTAACACCGCCAGCTACGGCGGTTACGTCGGAGATGATCTTACGCTTTTGCCATCGACCGTCTTTTCCGCCGGGTGCATAGGTGCTGTTAATGTCCTTGCACACAATCCCTTCCAGGCTTCCGTTCTGTGCAGCAGCTAAAAGCTCAGACGGGCGGGTATAGCTGGGCACGTTCTGCACATGGGGATGGGGAAGCAGGATTTGGCCTAAGGTCTGCTGCCGGCTCGACAGCGGCTGGTCCAGAAGCCATAAGCCATCATAGTACAAAATATCAAATATCATATAGAGCACGGGCACCTGCGGGCGGACAGCCTTGATGGCTGCGGCATTCTTCAGGCTGTCACGGCGCATGACCTCATGAAAGGACGGTTTGCCGCCGCTGAGCGCGATGACTTCACCGTCCAGTATCACCGATTCAGCCCTGCAGTAAGCTCTGGGGTCGGCGATTTCAGGGTACTGCAGGGTACGGCGGTTGCCACGCCGGTTAATCAGTTCAGCGGCTTTCCCATCGTAATAGGAGAGCATACGCACACCATCCCACTTAATCTGCGCAATCCACTGATCACCCTCCGGCAGTTGTGATGCCAGTACAGGTTCGAAAGGAACTACCGGCTGCAGCTTCATGGGTTAAGCACCGGTTTCTTTGCTCTTGGCTGTGCGCCGTTTGGGTTTGGGCGGCGCTATGACCGGGATCGGACCGGTGGCCTCATTCACGACCGCAGTACCGGCTGGGACTTTGGATGATTTGGCAGTGGGTGTTTTTTTCCTGCCGGCTGCGCCAGTTTGCGGTTTCGTCTTGGCGGCAGCGGGCGATGGTCCCGGATCTGTTGGAATATGCTGTACCGCCTCGATACTGGCCTGAAGTGCAGCCATCAGATCGATGACATTGCTCTCCTGGCGGGCCGGAGCAATATGGAATTCCTCGCCGGCAATCTTATGGGTAATCAGGTCAAGCATCCGCTGGCGGTAGTCATCCGTGTATTTGCCCGGCTCAAACGGGGTGGACAGCTGGGAAATCAGCAGCTTGGCCATATCCAGCTCCTTATCACTTACGATACCGGGCTCCGGCAGTCCTGGAACCTGAGATACCGGCCGAACCTCATCGGGATAATATATAGTTTCGATTGCCAGGCAATCAGCCAGCACACGGATGGCGGCGAGGCTGCTTTTGGACCGGATGGAAATTTTGGCGATTCCGATCTTGCCGGTCTGGCGCATGGCTTCCATCAATAGGCGATATGCGTTAGCTCCCGCCTGGTCTGGAGAGAGGTAATATGTTTTTTGAAAATAGATCGGGTCGATCTCCGTTAAGTCCACAAAATCCAAAATGGTAATGTTTTTGCTGCTCTCCTCTGTCAGCTGATCCAGCTCTTCTTTGTCAAACAGGACAAATTTCCCCTTCTCATACTCGTAGCCCTTGCCGATTTCCTCCCAAGCCACTTCCTTGTCGCAGACAGGGCATTTGCGCACATAGGACAGCGGACTGCCGCATTCCTTATGGATGTAGCGTAGTGATATGTCTTTGTCCTCGGTAGCGGAGAACATTTTGACCGGAACATGGACAAGCCCGAAGCTGATGGCCCCTTTCCAAACAGTATGCATGATGATCCCTCCTGATCCAAAGTGCTTTGGCTTAGTATGCGGCAGCAGGTCTTTTTCTAGCCTGATGCATTTTTTGCGCCGGTTGGGAAAAAATAAGCTCAGGCATGAAGGATACCCTGCGTTCAATTGGAGGTAGCAGAAATGGATCAGGAACGAAACGGATGGATCGATGCTTTGTCAGAGCAGGATATCCCGGCTGAAGCCGTGGATTGGGAGAGTATCGTAGAGACTGGGGAAGACGAAGAGCTGCACGAAAATTTCGACCGGCTGGATGCGGAAGCGACGATCGGCGAACTGCCGGCGGTGGATGATAACCTATTTAAGGAGACCCAAAAATGAACATACAGCGGGCAAAGGAAATTTACGCTTCCGAGGATATGATCTCTGTACATCTGGACGGAGAGCCGGTCTGGATCGAACATGTGGATTCGGATAATGGGATGGCTACAGTGCAGGTGGGCTCACGTCCGACAAATACGCATACAGTAGGCGTGGAGCGTTTGGAAGAGCAGGGCAGCTAGGCCCAGAGATATTGTAAATATGAACCGATTGAGGGGGGCAGTACCCGTTCAATCGGTTTTTTATTATTGACGGAGGCTGAACCAAACCCCTATATTGAACTTGTGAAAATGATGAAAAGAGTTGATCTAGGGTGCGTCCCATATTGCTCGGTGTTTGTTCGGCGCTATTTTTTGCCGTAACGTGTGTACTTAACCGGAGGATGGAGCTGGCAGGCGGGAACTGGGGCAAAGAGTGAAGGACGGCTGTTGCGGTGGAAGTATCATACCGATATAATTGAAAGTATTGTTACTTGGAAAGCTGGAGTATTTTAATACGTAGAGGTGGTAGTTGCAGCTTGAACAACAATGCTGAAACGGTGTTCACTTACCGTTCATATAGCCTGGCGGATACAGATTTGCTGGCAACTGACCTGGCCGCCTTGGTGACTGCCGGCACGGTAATCGGGCTGGACGGCGATTTGGGTGCAGGGAAGACGGCGTTCTCGCAGAGCTTTGCACGTCATTTGGGCGTGGAAGGGATCGTCAGCAGCCCCACTTTTACGATCATCAAGGAGTATCAGGGACGCCTTCCGCTGTATCATATGGATGTATACCGCATTTCGCTTCAGGAAGCGGATGAACTGGGACTGGATGAGTATTTTTATGGGCAGGGTGTGAGCCTGGTCGAATGGAGCAGTATAATTTCGGATTTGATGCCACCGCAGCATCTCCATATAGCGATGGAAACTTACGGGCCGGAGGAACGGCTGATTACGGTGACCGGAAGCGGGGAGCCTTACGGTGAATTATGCCGGGCTATGATCCAGAAGTGGGGTAATGAAAGATGAAGAATCAAATGGAAGAGCCGCGCAAGCGGTTTTTGGCGCTGGATACATCCACGGCTGTACTCGGAGTAGCAATAACAGAAAACGGCAAGCTGCTGCACGAGACGAATGCTTCCGGGGAACGGAACCATTCCGTGCACCTGCTGCCTATCATTGAGCAGGCACTGCAGGCCACCGGTACGACTTCCGCCATGATTGGCGGAGTCTCTGTGGGCCTGGGTCCCGGCTCTTATACCGGAACACGCATCGCTGTTACAACTGCCAAGACACTGGCCTGGGCCTGGAAAGTGCCAGTAGCCGGTATTTCCAGCCTGCAGGCGTTGGCTTGGGGCGGTTTGGCGGCAGCTTTGGGGCAGCCGGAGGGGGCAGAAGGGAATCCAATGTCCGGGACAGGCCCGGACTGGATCATTCCTCTCTTGGATGCGCGCCGAGGGCAAGCCTACACTGCACTGTTCGTTGCGGACGGTGATCGGGCGCCCCGCAGGCTTGAACCGGATGCTATCCGGCTTATGGCAGACTGGGTGCAGCACCTGGCCGACAGACTGAAGGCGGCGGCGGCAGAAGGCATGAAGCCGCGCGTGATTTGGTTTGTCGGAGAGACGCAGCTGCACGGCAGCGAAGAAACGACCTTTTTGCTGCGCGAGCTGGGACGGGTACAGGCTGTGCCCTATGAGCTGGAAGGCCGCTGGGCAGGTTATTTAGGGGAAGAACGCCTGCAAGCCGGAAGCGATGATCTGCACAGTCTAATCCCGAATTATACTCAGCTTTCGGAAGCGGAAGCCAATCTGCGCCGGAGCAGTGAAGGGAGCCTGAATCAATAATGATGGAGTCGGAGCCGGTAAAAGATCAGGGAACGGAGCTTGTGTTCCGCCTGATGAAGCTTGAGGATATTCCCGAAGTTCTGATTATTGAACGGGAAGCCTTCACGATGCCGTGGACGGAGGAAGCCTTCCGCAATGAGCTGTCCCATAATCATTTTGCAAAATATATGGTCATGGAGCTGAACGGGCATATTCTTGGTTATGCGGGAATGTGGGCTATTGTCGACGAAGCGCATGTCACCAATATTGCCTTACTTGAGGCGTACCGGGGACGTAAATGGGGAGAAAGACTGCTGGACGAGCTGATGAAGACGGCTGCTTTTTTGGGCATGAAGTCCATCACACTGGAGGTCCGGGTCTCGAATGAGGTTGCCCAGAATTTGTACCGCAAAATGGGCTTCCGTCCTGCAGGTACCCGCAAAGGTTATTATTCGGATAATCGCGAGGATGCACTGATCATGTGGGCGGATCTGCCGGAGTATGGGGAGCAAGGCATGACGGAAGGAAGCGTGGACCTGAAATGAAGATACAAACGGGTGAAGTCCAGCCTGTGCTAATACTGGCTATTGAGACCAGCTGCGATGAGACTTCCGTTGCGGTGGTAAAAGACGGCAGCGAGGTGCTCTCGAACATCATCTCAAGCCAGATCGAAACGCACCGCGCGTTCGGCGGCGTCGTGCCCGAAGTGGCATCCCGCAAGCACGTGGAGGTTATTACACTGGTGATAGAGGAAGCGCTGGCGGTGGCTGGCGTACAACCGGAACAGCTGACGGCTGTTGCGGTTACTCAGGGACCGGGTTTGGTAGGGGCGTTGCTGGTCGGTGTTGTAGCTGCCAAAAGCCTCGCGCTTGCCTGGGGCAAGCCGCTGATCGGCACGCATCATATTGCCGGGCATATCTATGCCAACCGGCTGGTAAAAGAGCTGCGATATCCGAACATGACGCTTGTCGTATCCGGCGGACATACGGAACTGGTCAGCATGCAGCGGGAAGGTGAGTTCCGGATTATCGGCCGTACCCGCGACGATGCCGTGGGCGAAGCCTATGACAAAGTTGCACGGGCACTCGGGTTTCCTTATCCCGGGGGTCCCCATGTGGACCGTTTGGCCCGCGAGGCAACCGAAGCTGTGCCGCTTCCGCGTGTCTGGCTGGAGCCGGGCTCCTATGATTTCAGCTTCAGCGGCCTGAAGTCGGCGGTGCTGAATGTGGTCAATCAGAGCAAGATGAAGGGGCTAACGCCGGATGTGGCCGGTATTGCCCGAGGCTTCCAGGAGTCAGTGGTCGAGGTACTTGTGGAGAAGGCGGTTCGTGCTGTAAAAGCAAACCAAGCCCAGCAGCTCCTGCTAAGCGGAGGCGTAGCGGCCAACAAGGGCCTGCGCGAAGCGCTGACGGCTCGCTGCGGAGCTGAGGGCATCGAGCTGATCATTCCGCCTCCGGTGTACTGCACCGATAATGCAGCTATGATCGGTGCTGCGGCTTATGTGAAATGGCGGCATGACGGCAGTACGCCGCTGGACATGGTTGCCGATCCGGGGTTCTCGCTGGAAAAATGGTCGGTAGGAGCCTATTGACATCTTTTGGAGCTGGCGGGTATAATCAGTTCAATCATTATTCATAATTTGAACAAACGCGATGAATGGAAGCAGTAAGGAACCTCCGGGATTAGAGAGCTGCGGGTAGGTGCAACGCAGTCGAAGGAGACCTGAACTCGTCCGGGAGCGGAACGGTGGAAGCAGGAGGTTCCTTGTATAGGGACATCAACCGGTGCGTAAGTTTACCGGACCTTTCGTACACCGTTACGGTTTACCTCCGTAAGAGGGTCGCCCTGCACAGCAAGGATGGAACAAGTGATTGCTCCTGGTGTGCTTGCAAAGGCGTAGAGTGGATATCGTGAGGATCAGCTAAAGCGCTGGCTGAACCGGGATATCAACAAGAGTGGTACCGCGAAGGTGAACAGCCTGTCGTCTCTTGAATGAGACGGCAGGTTTTTTTGCGTGGGTTGGCACGGAACGTATATAGAGTACATGTGATGAACGGGAGTAGTAGATGATGACGGTGAACAGAGAGCTGCGGGTTGGTGCGACGCAGTCACCGGAGGCATTGAATCTCGCCCGGGAGCAGAGCGGCGGAACAGCAGATGATATGCCGCTACGGATGTCCCCGTTACAGGACCTTCATGGAGTGCTGAGAGCCACTATGGCTTGGCAGGCATCCTGTGGGGAAGAGCTGGACGCAGCTTGAAGCTTTGCTAACATAAGAAAGCTGTGCGTCAAAAAGAGTGGTACCGCGGAGGGGTGACCCGCCGTCTCTTTAATAGAGATGGCGGGTTTTTTGTGTTATTCAGGTGGTTGCTGGCTAAAGCACCATTCTGGAAAAGCAATTGAGAGTGAAGGCTGTCGCATAAATATGCAGTCAGCTACTCTATACTTGCTGCCGGCAGCAGTGGGCGGGATATCAGGAGAGCCGCAAGTCGACGTGGGGCTCTTGCAAGAAACTTTAGGTGAGGACACAAAACTTTCAGGAGGTTTTCCATGATTATTCCGGTAAAGAAACGAATTCAGATTTTTGACACGACGCTGCGTGACGGTGAGCAGGCTCCCGGTGCAAGCCTCACTCCGGAACAAAAGATTATTCTGGCCTATAAACTGGCTGAGCTGGGCGTGGACGTGCTGGAGCCGGGGTTTCCGGTATCCAGCCCGGGGGATTTTGCCGCCGTGGAGACGATCTCCCGGAAGGTGCAAGGGGTAGAAATCTGCGGCTTCGCCCGTGCGGTCAAAGGAGACATTGATGCAGCGGTCAGGGCGACAAGGGATGCTGAGCGGCGGCGGATTCATCTGTTCATCTCCTCCTCCGATATTCATCTTCGCCATCAGCTGCGCAAGAGCCGGGCTGAAGTGGTGGCCGCCGCCCGGGAGATGACAGCTTATGCAAGGCAATTTTGCGAGGTGGTGGAATTCACTGCTATGGATGCCGCGCGGACGGGTATCGATGATTTGATCGAAATGGTGGAGGCTGTTATTGAGGAAGGCGCGACGATTATCAATCTCCCCGATACGGTAGGCTACGCGCTGCCGCAGGAATATGGCGAGATGTTCCGCCGGGTCCGGCTTGGAGCCAGGGGCGGAGATACCGTGAGCTACAGCGCTCACTGCCACAATGATTTGGGGCTTGCTGTAGCCAATAGTCTGGCCGCTATCGCCGGCGGGGCCACGCAGATTGAGGTAACGGTCAACGGTGTGGGCGAGCGCACCGGAAACTGTGCGCTGGAAGAGCTGGTGATGGCGCTGGAGACCCGGGGAGATGTGCTGGGTGCGGAAACCGGAATTGTGCTGGAAAAGCTCTATGACACCTCACGTATCATCAGCGGGGCGATGCATTTTCCGATTGCTTACAACAAACCGGTTGTCGGCAGAAATGCCTTCCAGCATGAATCAGGGATTCACCAGGATGGGCTGCTGAAGGACCGGAGCACCTATGAAATTATGGACCCGGAGCGGCTGGGCATTCCGCGAAGCATGATCATTCTGGGTAAGCACTCCGGCAGGCATGCGCTCAAGGACCGTGCGGCAAAATATGGCATTGCCCTGAGTCCCGGGGAGCTGGACGCCCTGTATGAATCCTTCAAGGAGACGGCTGACCGCCAAAAGGCTGTCAGCGATGACGAACTGCTGCGGATGGTCAGCAGCACAACCGGACAGCAGGCACAGGTCTATGAGCTGGGCGAGGTCCAGGTGCTGGCCGGCAGCGCGCCGCGACGCGTAGCCGCTGTTACGGTGCGGCATTTGAGAAGCGGTGAGGAGACGTCGCATACCAGCACCGGCGACGGGCCGCTGGAAGCCATCATTGCTGCGATTGGGCAGGGGATTGCCGAAGAGATTAACTTTACCGGACTTGAGCTGCATTCCCTCGGCAGCGGGGAGAACGCACAAGCCGAGGCGGCGGTCCTTGTGGAATGGGATGGCAATACATTTAGGGGAACGGCTATTCATCAGGATATTGTAATGGCGGCGGGGATAGCATATATCGCAGCTTGTAACTCGGCATTGCTCTCCTCCGAACAGCAGACGGAGCTGCTTCCGGAAGAAGCGGTACAGATTCCGGAGTAGCTTGCCTGACGCATGTGATCTCCAAGCAGGCGGCAGCGGCCTTTAATACCATACACAATCTACGAGTCATCTTCCCGGGCGTAGTCCCGGGAGGAGGCTCGTTTTTTTATATAGTTGCTGAATTCCAAGCATTTTTGACGGAAAAATCAGAAATAGATAACAGCAGAATCATTTGTCAAGCTGTGGACAACGTTATCCACATATTCTGTCTGAATTGTGTAAAAACCGTGTAAAATCAGCAATAACAGCATTTTTTATTGCCCGGAAAATACAGATTTACTAAGAGGCGATTTCTTGTGGTGATTGTGGATAATGTGGATAGTTCGGTGGATAAAAAGTCCTTGACAAGGAAAAACGCGATTTTACGCATAAAAAAAGGCCACACGGGCCTTTTTGTGCTATGAGTTATACACGAAAACTGTGGATAGTCTTGTGGATAACTATTTATGAACAAATCGGGAACGGTTAAAAAATATTTATTTAACGTATTTACATTATTCGTCAGCAAGGTTTTCCCATTCGCTAAATAAATTTCCAAGCTGTTCTTTTTTGAGCTTCAAATCACCTTCATGCTCTTGAAGTGCCATATAATCCTGAAAAACCTCGGGTTTGGTCATTTCATTCTCAATCCTGGCGATGGTCTCCTCAAGCTCAGCAATGTTCTCTTCGAGTTCCGAAATCCGCCGCTGGCGGTTCCGTTCCTCCCGTTTGGCCTGCTTTTCCGCTTCATAGGAAAGGGCAGTGCCTTTTTCTGCTGCCTGAGTCTCCGTATTGGCGTTTTTGGAGGTCTTGGCAGAGGCCAGCTCCGCTTCTTCCAGGGCAATAGCTTCGAGCTCTTTCTTTTTCTCGATATAATCGTCATAATTGCCCAAATATTGATCAATCCCGCCCGGATGAAGCTCCAGTACGCGTTCGGCCATTTTGTTCAGGAAATAACGGTCATGAGAGATGAAGAGCAGGGTACCTTCAAAATCAATCAGCGCCGACTCCAGCACCTCGCGGCTCACCAGATCCAGATGGTTGGTAGGCTCATCGAGAATGAGCATATTGGCACTGCGCAGCATGAGCTTGGACAGCGCCACACGCGCTTTTTCACCGCCGCTCAGTGCGGCAACCTTCTTCAGGACATCTTCGCCGCTGAAGAGGAAATTACCAAGAATGGTGCGGATCCGTGCCTCCTCCAGCATCGGGTATTCGCTCCACAGCTCTTCCAGCACAGTATTGCGCGGATTAAGCCGTGTCTGTTCCTGATCATAGTAAGCTATTTTTACTTTGGTTCCCCAATTGACGGTGCCTGCAGAGGGCTCACGCGTACCGGTCATACACTGCAGCAATGTGGATTTACCGATACCATTCGGGCCAATCAAGGCTGCCGTTTCACCCCGGCGCAGCTCAAAAGAGGCGTTCCGGAACAGCGGCGCTGCATCTTTATTAAAAGCTACTGCGACATCCCGCACTTGAAGCACCTCTTTGCCGGACATGAAGTCTGGTTCGAAGGAGAAACTGGCTTTTTTCAAATCACCAAGCGGCTTATCAATACGGTCCATCTTGTCGAGTGCTTTGCGCCGGCTCTGCGCCCGTTTGGTTGTGGAGGCGCGCACGATATTGCGCTGCACGAATTCCTCCATCCGCGAAATCTCGTCCTGCTGCTTCTCGTACTGCTTCAGCCGGATCTCATATTCTGCAGCTTTCAGATCCATATAGCGGCTATAGTTGCCTGTATATCTCCGGGACTGGTGTCGTTCGATCTCGACGATTGTAGTCACCAGGCGGTCAAGAAAATAACGGTCATGGGAGACGACCAGAATGCCTCCGGCATAGCTGCGCAGATAATCCTCCAGCCAGGTGAGTGTTTCGATGTCGAGATGGTTGGTCGGTTCATCCAGCATCAGCAGATCCGGAGCCTGAAGCAGAATGCGGGCCAGCGCCAGCCGGGTTTTCTGACCGCCGCTTAGCGTGGCAATCGGCGTATCAGGCGAGAACTCCCCGAAGCCCATCCCATGCAGCACACTGCGGATGCGCGTGTTCATCTCATAGCCGCCATGATCCTTGAACCAATCCGAGCGTCTGGCGTAACGTTCCAGCAGATCCTCATAACGCTTTGGATCATCTGCCAGCTTCGGATCGGCAATATCTGCCTCCAACTGCCGCAGTTCCGCTTCCGCTTCGATCAGCGGGGCGAATACGGCCAGCATCTCTTCTTGAATAGTCTTGTCGGACTGCAGCCCGCTATTCTGGGCCAGGTAACCGATAGTGGTTTCCTTGGATTTATGAATCTGCCCGCTGTCAAAGGACATTTCACCTGCGAGAATCTGTAGGAAAGTGGACTTGCCGGCCCCGTTCACACCGACCAAGCCTACCCGTTCCTTCTCGTTCACCTGCAGGCTGATGCCGTCCAGCACGCTCTGTACTCCGTATGATTTTGTAATTCCTGTCGCTTGAAGAAGCATACCGATGAAACCTCCACCCTTGCATATTTCACCACGGCGTCTAAGCCGGGGCTGTATAAAAACCTTATTCTATAGTTTACATGAAAAGCGATTGCTGCGCGAGGGGAGGTGCGGTTTGGCATAGCTGTATTCTCCCGGGCAAGTGATCTCTCCCCCGGCAATGGCTACATCATAGGATAGGGAATTCAGACCTCTGACGGTTCCTATAACAGTGTAATAAGTGCAACCTTGGCGAACCGGGGGGAAGAGTGGTAAACTGAGTTTACAAACTATGATAAGCTAGGATATAACCAAAGGGAGGCGGCTGCCTATGACAGGCAACGGTGCGCTGCTTGCCGGACTCAAACGGAATCTTCGTGCAGAGCGAGCTGCAGTCCGTGATGGGATTGCTTCAGACGTACGGGACTTTAAGTCCGCTCAGGTCTGCAGATATGCACACGAGTGGCTGCAAAAGGAAAAGGCCGCTTCACTGCTCGCCTATGTTCCATTCCGTTCGGAGCTGGACTGCCGTGCGCTAATTGCGGAGGCTTGGGCACATGGCCGGGAGGTGCTGTTGCCCCGTGTCTTGTCTGAAGCCGAAACGATAAGCTTTCATCCGGTAAGCTCCTGGGAAGAGCTTGCACCGGGAGCTTACGGTATTCTGGAGCCATTGGCCAGCACAGGGAATGAGCAGGAGAAGGGAACGCTCCGGCTTCCGGATGTAGTCTTTGTACCGGGGCTGGCTTTTGACCGGCAGGGCGGACGTCTTGGCTATGGAAGAGGTTATTATGACCGGTTGCGGGCTTCCTGGCAGCAGGGGTCCACGCTTGCTCGAAAGCCTCCGGTTTGGATCGGTTTGGCATTCAGCCAACAACTGGTTCCTGAAGTACCAATGGATGATCATGATGCCTTTATGGACATGCTGATTACGGAAGATGGCATCATTCACTGCCGGAAGGAGAATAAACCATGGAGTTAAGCCATTTCAATGAGCAGGGCAGAGCGCGCATGGTGGATGTGAGCGACAAGGAGATTACCAAACGGACAGCGGCTGCGCGCAGCAGTGTCGGGATGGCCCCCGGAACGCTCACAGCGATCAAGGCAGGCCGGATCGGCAAAGGCGATGTACTGGCCGTTGCCCAGGTTGCCGGAATCATGGCGGCCAAAAAAACTGCAGACTGGATTCCCATGTGCCATCCGCTGCCGCTGACCGGTATTGATATCCGCTTCTGGGATAACAACGAAGACCAGCTATATATAGAAGCAACCGTCAAGACAACAGGAAAGACCGGAGTCGAGATGGAAGCGCTGACCGCCGTTTCGGCAGCCGCGCTGACCGTATACGATATGTGCAAGGCGCTGCAGAAGGATATGATTATCGGACCTACACTGCTGGTACAGAAGAGTGGAGGCAAAACCGGAGATTATGCGCTGGAGGAAACAGAACAGCAAGATGCAGGTCAAAGCGCTGATTAAAGGCCGTGAATGCGGCCGTCTATACATAGAATAGTGAGAAGGAGGGACAACCTATGGCGTGGAAAACAGCAATCCTGACGGCCAGCGATAAAGGGGCCAGAGGCGAACGGGAAGACACGAGCGCCCAGGTTATTCGGGAACTGGTGGAAGAGGAGCTAGGTGGCGAGATCGTTGAATACCGGATCGTACCGGATGAACAGGATGAGATTATTGCTGCTCTGATTGAATTAACGGATTATTTCCAGGCCGATTTGGTGCTGACTACCGGTGGCACCGATCTTGCGATTCGTGATGTTACACCTGAGGCGACCCGGCGTGTCATTGAGCGGGAGGTGCCCGGGCTCTCGGAAGCCATGCGGAGCACGGTCATGCAGAAGAACCGGGCGGTTATGCTGTTCCGGGGAATTTGCGGCATACGTGGAAGAACTCTAATCGTGAACCTGCCGGGTACGCCCAAGGGGGTACATGAGAACCTGGCGGCAATTATGGACCAGCTGCCGGAAGCGTTGCTCATGGTAACTGGCCAATACCGGCAATAATGTTTTTTCCTCCGGTCGTGTCACCAAGAATCGTCAGAGATCACTGATGGATGTGTGACATAAGTTATGGTATTATTAATTTATATTAACAATATCATGAACGGACAGAATGAGAAGGAGGAATAACACATGCTAAGTGGTATTGGTGCTCCCGGGATTATTTTACTGGTTATACTGGCACTGCTGCTCTTTGGTCCTAACAAGCTTCCTGAACTGGGACGTGCCGTCGGACGTACCTTCCGTGAGTTTAAGGATGGGGCGCGGGAAATTATCAGTGATCCGGAACCTGTGAAGAAAAGCGAAGCTCCGGCCGCGGCAGCCCCGCAGACGATGGCAGCAGAACTTCCGCAGGACAGACGTCTGCCGGAATAATACTATTTTTCACGCAGGGGCGTTTCTCTCAGTGCTGTTTAGACTGGGCGGCGCTCTTTTTTTGAAAGACAAGAAATAATATGTTTCACGCTATAAATGGTCCTTCTCTTTCTAGCTGGAACGGATGCCTGAAAGCGATGTGTAGTATCGCGGCTTCAATCCCTTATTATTCATACATAGTCATCGGGTGGTGTCAGTCATGTCTCAGGAAGCGGAAGAAATGTCAGTGGTGGATCATTTAACCGAACTGCGCAAGCGGATTATCTATGTGCTTATTGTATTTGTGGCCGGCCTGATTGCAGGGTTATTCGTGGCCAAACCGATCTATCTCTATCTGATTCACGCCGATCAGGCTCAAGGTTTTGTGCTACATGCGTTTTCCTTCTGGGACGGCATCGGAATGTACATGAAAATCGCCATGGCTGTATCGCTGGCCGTGTCTGTGCCGTTCATCGTCTATCAGCTATGGGCATTTATCAGCCCAGGCCTCCGGCCGGTGGAGCGGAGTGCGGCTTTGCGCTACGTCCCTTACGTCTTTATCCTTTTTATTCTGGGCATCGCGTTCGCCTACTATATTGTGTTCCCGATGGCGCTGTCCTTCACCATTACGATTACCCGCAGCATGGGGCTGGAGGAGACCTACGGCATTGCCCAGTATTTCAGCTTTTTATTCAGTCTGGTCATTCCGCTGGCGCTGCTGTTCGAGCTCCCGCTTGTGGTCATGTTCCTGACCAAGCTGAGGATTCTTAATCCGCTGCGTCTGCGTAAAATGCGCCGGTACGCTTATTTTGCACTCGTCTTTATTGCTGTGGTCATCACACCGCCGGATTTCATTTCGGACTTTCTCGTGACGATCCCCCTCCTGATCCTGTATGAATTCAGCGTGTTCCTGTCCGCCTTCGTCTATCGCAAGCAACTGGCCATGGACGATGAGCTGGAAGCGAGATATGTTAGGGAAGAGGAGTCCAGGTAGGGGACTTGGCCGCACCTAGGGAACTGCACCCGGGCACGGCCATAGTCTGGGCTGAATTCTCCCCTCACAAAAGTGGCATATTTTGCCCTCCGGTGGATAGAATGTAAGAGAGTATGGGCCGGACAACCCCTCTGACCATATTTTTCCGCAAAAGCTGGATGATTTTACGTAAAAGACTTGAAATCCGTCTTCAAGTTGAGTATCATAAAAATTGTTGTTAGCACTACAGAGGGTTGAGTGCTAACGCTGATGAAAAACAAGGAAATCGCCGGTATCTGCCGCGCTGAGAATCCTATTTTTCATAACTGCCGCTGAAACGCCTAAGCTTCACGGTATCCCAGTTATGTTTTCAAGGTAAACAACATATTTCAAAGGAGGCTATTTTTTCATGATCAAACCACTAGGTGAACGCGTATTGGTAGAACCAAGCGAGCAAGAGCAAACCACTTCTTTCGGGATTGTGCTTCCGGACTCCTCCAAAGAGAAGCCGCAAGAAGGTACAATTATCGCTGTAGGCAGCGGTGTCCTGAAAGACGGAGTACGTGTGCCGCTGGAAGTTAAGGAAGGCGACCGCGTGCTGTTCTCGAAATATGCCGGAACTGAAATTAAATACGAAGGCAAAGAATATTTGATTATGAAGGAAAGCGACATTCACGCGATTCTCGACTAATCGGATAGCCTTTCATAAGTGATAACCGAATATACTTACCAAACAAGCCTATGCTTTCGAAGCAAGTTTTGCACGATGTGTAGACGATGAAGTACAGCTCACAAAACTTTTAGGAGGTTAACAACACAATGGCAAAAGAAATTAAATTCAGTGAAGATGCCCGCCGCGCAATGCTGCGTGGGGTTGATGCTTTGGCAAATGCTGTAAAGGTTACACTTGGACCAAAAGGCCGCAACGTGGTGCTGGAGAAGAAATTCGGCAGCCCGCTCATCACTAACGATGGTGTAACTATCGCTAAGGAAATCGAACTGGAAGATGCTTTTGAGAACATGGGCGCACAGCTCGTCAAAGAAGTAGCTACCAAGACTAACGATGTAGCCGGTGACGGTACTACAACTGCAACCGTTCTGGCTCAAGCCATGATCCGCGAAGGTCTGAAGAACGTTACTGCAGGCGCTAACCCAATGGTTATGCGTAAAGGTATCGACAAAGCGGTTAAAGCTGCTGTAGCTGAGCTGCAAAAGATCGCAAAACCAATTGAAGATTCCCAGTCTATCGCACAAGTAGCTGCTATCTCCGCTGCTGACGACGAAGTGGGCCAACTGATTGCTGAAGCTATGGAAAAAGTGGGCAAAGACGGTGTTATCACCGTTGAAGAATCCCGTGGCTTCCTTACTGAGCTTGAAGTGGTAGAAGGCATGCAGTTCGACCGCGGTTACATTTCCCCGTACATGATTACAGATACGGACAAAATGGAAGCTGTTCTGGAGAACCCGTACATCCTGATCACCGACAAAAAGATCAGCAGCACACAGGAAATCCTGCCATTGCTCGAAAAGATCGTACAGCAGGCACGTCCGCTGGTAATCATCGCTGAAGATATCGAAGGCGAAGCTCAAGCCATGCTGATCGTGAACAAACTGCGCGGAACCTTCAACGCTGTAGCTGTCAAAGCTCCTGGCTTCGGCGACCGTCGTGAAGCTATGCTGCAGGACATCGCTGCTCTGACAGGCGGCCAAGTGATCACTGAGAAGCTCGGTCTGGACCTGAAGAGCACTACTGTGGAACAACTGGGTAATGCCCGTCAAGTACGTGTAACCAAAGAAAACACTACTATCGTAGACGGCAGTGGCGACAAAGCGGACATCAATGCACGCGTAAGCCAAATCCGTTCCCAACTGGAAGAAACTACTTCCGAGTTCGACAAAGAAAAACTGCAAGAACGTCTGGCTAAATTGGCTGGCGGCGTAGCCGTTGTCAAAGTTGGCGCTGCAACTGAAACTGAATTGAAAGAGCGCAAACTGCGCATCGAAGACGCCCTGAACGCAACCCGCGCTGCGGTTGAAGAAGGTATCGTTTCCGGTGGTGGTACAGCTCTTATAAACGTATATGCTGCTGTAGCTGCTGTTGTAGCTGAAGGCGACGAAAGAACTGGCGTTAACCTCGTGCTGCGCGCGCTCGAAGAGCCAGTCCGTACTATCGCTACTAACGCTGGTCAAGAAGGATCCGTTATCGTGGACCGCTTGAAAAAAGAAGCTGTAGGTATCGGCTACAACGCTGCTACCGATGAGTGGGTGAACATGTTCGAAGCAGGGATCGTTGACCCTGCCAAAGTAACCCGTTACGCGCTGCAGAACGCAGCATCCGTAGCTGCAATGTTCCTGACTACCGAAGCGGTTATCGCTGACAAGCCAGAGCCTGAAAAAGGCGGCGGTATGCCGGATATGGGCGGCATGGGCGGTATGGGCGGCATGATGTAATGAAGTCATTATCGAAGTAATTCGATGATGATCAACCATTGCATGACCTCATAGTGTAAAAATGAGAGACCTTACAAGAGTTCATTGAACTTTTGGGAGGTCTCTCATTATTTTTGATAAACAAGTTATCGGAACTGGAGTTCTATTTAGGTGCTTCAATCTAACTCTTGATCTAAAAGAGGTTGTACTAAACGACGCACTTCGTCAGTTGATGTGGTATTCATTAGTTGGTCTCTTAGTTCGCCTGCGCCTCTAAATTCACGAACATAGATTTTGAAATAGCGAAGAAGTGGTCTAAATGAACGTGGCAGGGTTTCTGTTGAATATTTATCGTGAAGATCCAACTGCAAAAGAAGTAAATTGAGAAAATCCTTCGCGCTATGTTCTTTAGATTCTTTCTCAAAAGCAAACGGATTGGTGAAAATGCCGCGGCCAATCATGACACCATCAACGCCGTATTGTTCTACTAATTGTAATCCTGTTGCGCGGTCGGGAATATCTCCATTAATGGTTAACAACGTATTTGGAGCAATTTCATCGCGTAATTTTTTTATATCAGGAATTAGTTCCCAGTGTGCATCTACTTTACTCTTCTCTTTTTTTGTACGAAGGTGAATGGAAAGATTCGCAATATCTTGTTTCAATATATGTCCTAACCAATCGCGCCACTCGTCAATATTAGAGTAACCCAATCTTGTTTTCACACTAACCGGCAATCCACCTGCTTTTGCTGCTTGAATAATTTCTGCTGCAACTTCAGGATGGCGTATTAATCCTGCCCCTTTTCCACTGGATGCGGCGTTTTGTACTGGGCATCCCATGTTTATATCGATACCACGAAAACCAAGTTTTTTCATATCCATACTCATCTGTTCAAAAAGTGCAGGTTTATTGCCCCAAATATGAGCGACAATCGGTTGCTCATCATCTGTGAACATTAATCGGCCACCTACATTTTCTTTTCCAACAGGGTGACAATAATTTTCTGTACTTGTGAATTCCGTGAAAAATACGTCAGGTGTTGCAGCTTCTCTAATGACCTGACGAAATACAATATCTGTGACATCTTCCATTGGAGCTAATATAAAAAACGGCTTTGGTAGATCCATCCAAAAGTTTGATTCCATCTGTTATCTTCTCCTGTTGCAACATATAAAAACGATATAATCTATAGCAAAGTCTTTTACCCATCATACATAGTATCATTATTTTTCGTTTGATGCACAGAATCAATTGTGTGAGCGACAGACACATTGGAGTGTGATTTGGCGTGAGAGTGATATAGATTCCAATCCTGCAACCTGTCGAAAACACATGCAAACAGTGTGGTAGTACAGGCGGTATGATGTAAGACAACGAAAACCCCCTTGCGCCAGCAGGGGGGGTTTCGTTGTCTTACGCATCAGCAATGAGAGGTTTTATATTCGTACTCCGAACTTTTGAGAAGCCTCTTTTTTATTTGTTTTTGTGGTTTACATATTGACTGATTTAAGAAAATAAGTATTCGTCTTTTTGTCCACTTCAAAATTTAAAAAAACACTGAATGAAGATATGAAGAAACCGGGCAAATCTATTTCATAGCACAACGTAGTATAGTCTCCGTCTTTTTCAGTCCAGGTTGAATCCATTTTAACATCATTAAGTGTTGCATTCTTTAAAATACCCGCATATTTCGTAATAATCGCACTATCATTGAGTTTGATATCCGCGGTAATTGCTTTGGCTATACTGTCCTTCGATCTTTTTTTGTAGCCCATATCATAGTCATTTAAATCATCAATCACATATTTATCAACCAAAGCATTAATGCCAGAGTTTGATCCAGAGGTTAAAGCATTTCCGTAAGCTTGGATAAAAGCCAACGCTACGGGTTTATATTTTTCACTTGAAGCTGAGAGATCATGATTGGCAGGCAGCGAGAGCACTCCATTTGGGAGGTTACTTTGCTGAGGTGCTGGTGCTGGTGCTGGTGCTGGTGCTGGTGCTGGTGCTGGTGCTGGTGCTGGTGCTGGTACTGGTACTGGTACTGGTACTGGTACTGCTGGTGTAGTTGTTGCAGTTGTAGTTGGCGAAGCGTCGTTGTAAGGTTCTCCGGCATTGTCACCGCCCGTGGTTGTAATGGCAACTGTTTTGCTGCTGCCGTTCCATAGGACATTCGCATTCATTGCTTCACCTACTGCCTTTGCGGGAAGGTAGGTAGAACCATTGTAGACGAGAGGCGAAATTTTATTTCCATTAGCATCTTTAGGTGTCCAGGAAGCCCCATTTACAGTGAATTTAATAGTACTATTCAGGTAAGCCTGGACTACGGAAACCCCGTTGGAAGCGTAGACCCCAACCGCCCCACATAGTAATCCGGTAACCAAAATGGAAGAGACAAACACTTTTTTCGAAATAGTCATTAAAATTAATCCTCCTAAATTATTATATGGATATTTCCTATGTACATAAAACCCCAATAAATTTAATATATCCTTTTCCTTTCCATATATTTGTAGTACCTAAGTATTATCGACAGCTATAATCTTTTTCTTTAGGAAGATTTTACATGGTTTCCATTCGGTCCAGACCTATTAAATGTGCAGTAAATTTTGTCCTATAAGCTTGATACATAAAAAAGCCGCCGGTAATTCCGACGGCTTTTCCCTAATTAGACGTCCCCGGTAGGGGGGCTATTTACTTTCTGGCCTTAATGGAGAGATTTATCGTCTTCCGCCAGATAATGATCTTCAAGCTCAATGAATTCAGCTGATCGATGTACGGCTATCATGCCGTGATAACTGATATCGAGTCCGATGTCTTCCTCTTCCTCGCTGGAACGGACATGGACCAGCTTCCCGATCAGCTTCAGACCACACCAGGTAGTTGCAAATCCCCAGGCAGCCAATGTAACCAGACCAAGAGTCTGTACCCCTAGCTGATGCCAGCCGCCGCCATAGAGCAGTCCACCATCGGTGGCGAACAAGCCTACAGCTATGGTCCCCCAAGCGCCAGATACGGCATGTACCGGAAAGGCACCCACTGGGTCATCTATGCGGCGGGCTTCCAGCCAGTTGGTAGCTGCCATCATGAGCAGACCGGAGACGGCGCCGATCAGGATAGCTGCACCGTCACTCACAAACGCACAGCCGGCAGTAATACCGACCAGACCGGCGAGGGAGCCGTTGATCACTGAGGGTGCATCTGATCGCTGGTAGCGGAATAAGGTGTAGATCAGTGTGATGCCGCCGCCTGCTGCTGCCGAGAGCATGGTAGCAATTGCGATGTGTCCAATCCTGACATCAGTAGCACTTAAGGTGCTTCCTGCGTTAAAGCCGAACCAGCCGAACCAGAGCAGGAAAGCTCCGACTGAAGCTAACGGCAGATTGCTTGGCAGGGCAACCGTACTGTTCCCGGCCTGATTAAACTTGCCTTTTCTAGGGCCGATCACGATTGCTGCCGCCAGTGCCGAGAATCCTCCAAGGGCATGTATGACGGCTGAACCTGCGAAGTCCTGCAGGCCCAGTTGGTTCAGCCAGCCGCCGCCCCAGGCCCAATGCCCACCCAGGGGATAGATCAGGCCGGTCATTAATATGACGTACAGCAGATAGGCGCGGAAGTTGATCCGTTCGGCAACCGCACCCGATACGATGGAAATAACAGCGATAGTAAATGCCGCCTGGAACAGCCAGAAGGTATCAATCGAGATGGTGAAATGGAGATTGGAGAGATCACCGCCAAGCAGGAATCCGCTCGTGCCCACCAAACCACCGGCGTCTTTACCGTACATGAGCCCAAATCCGAAAATATAAAAAATCAGCGTTCCTATGGTGATATCGGCGAATACTTTCATGATGATGTTCACACTGTTCTTATACCTTACAAAACCGGCTTCCAGCAGGGCAAAACCGCCCTCCATCAGCAAAATCATAGCGGCGCTCAATACGACCCAAATCGTATCTACTCCACCGCCAAGCGACTCCAGCGTCACATTCATTTCTATAGTGCCTCCATACCCCTAATGGTTTTGATTTCACGTATGATCTCTGGTGAGAGCGGGATCTCTTCCGTTGCCGGATGGTTTTCTAGAAGGAGTAGAACCTGATCTAGCTCTAGAATGTCTCTTTTAATGCTGTTTATTCGTTTGAACCGGTCTTTTACATGAACGATATATTCTACGGCTGTGTGATGGCTGGCCGGGTGTCCGGCAAACCATTTGCGGATCGGGGAGAGCGATTGGTACATTGCCTCTTCGGCCCGTCTTTTTTGTTCATATTTGTTGATTTTATCCTTAATCCCCTCGATTTCATCCTCTTTCTTGATCTTGAGGCGTACGATGAGGTCTTTTACTTCCTCTGCAGATAGACGATAAACAACATTATGGTAAACTTCATCTACAATAATCATGTTAGATCTCCTTACATGAAAAGTCATAGACTGATTATAGGGACAATATATTTACAAGTCAATAGGTTTTTGTACCAGGCGGCATGTCAATCCAGTAATGTACTATACGGGGATTGCAAGACCCTCTATTATATAGAGTACAAGACGAACGATCAGCAGGAAGATAGGTGAAAGGATGATGGTTATGACCTACTCGCAGAGGTTGGGCAGCTCAGGAGATGCCTCCGATATTCTCTATCTGGAACAGCAGATTGCAGTAGCCAAGCAGGTGATAAAGCGGGCCGAAGCTGCAGGACATAAGGAAGCGCTGGAGGAAGCGATGAACAAGCTTGCGGAACTGGAAACTGAACTGGATGAGCTTGAGAATTAAGGGAGTAGATTACGCCGATTAATTTGCCTGTAAAAAAAGCCGTACTGTAAGGTCTTAAGACCTGTAGTACGGCTTTGCTTATGAGTGTTAGTAACGAGGGTACTTACATCCGTTTTAAATGCCTCCCAAAAGCATACATGACCCATAAATGAGCTTTGGCCTGCGTGTATTTGTACAGAAACCAGGGCAGTGAGGGCAAATAATCATGAATCGCAATGATGCATTCCTGTGAACCGGGAAGCTGGAGGAATTCCAGCCTTCTGAGAAACCCAGAGGCGCGACAGGTTAATAGTCAGAAACGGAATATCGACTAATTTCCGTTTCTTGTGCATGACCTCTGCCGTCTGGATCATCATTTCTTTGCAGGTCATGCTGTCAGGTCCGCCAACATCAATGGCCCGGTTGTACAGTTCCGTGCTCCCAATGCTTACTGTCAATGCCCGCAGGACATCAGACAGTGCAATGGGGTGGGTCTTAGTGCGCGTCCATGTCCGCGAAGTTTGCCTGTGTCAGCTTCGCTGTCGGCATCATGGAGTGGACCAGATAGATGGCATAGTCAACCCCTTGTAATGCTTTTTCCGCAGAGGATATGGAGAACAGCTCACAGGAACGCCATTCCACATGGCTGTTGTCTTCCTTCTGGTCTCCGTGCCTGGATAACGCGATCACATCATATTCCAGAGTCAGCTGCTCCAGCAGGTTATGTCCGATATATCCGCTCGCTCCGGTTAAGGCGATTTTGAGCCTGTTGCCTGAGCTTTCTGTATTCGTTTCAATTGTATGCATGGGCATTGCCTCCTGTTGTGCGAACGTAATCGGACGATAAGCAAATAAAGCCGTGCTTTCCAGTACCCGTTTACGCTAAAGTTCAACCTCTTGCAGGTTCCATAAGGCACTAGCGCTATGTGGTCTTTCAATGCCAAACAGTACCCACTCGATCTGAAAGATACCATCTTCATATGAAATATCCAGCAGGCCATTCAGAGCTTCTATGGTTTTTTTGATATTTTTGAGCCCGATGCCATGTGATCTGTGATCGGCCTTCGTCGAACGGATATCGCCGAAAGGACCGGTCTGAACGGTATGGGCATACGGGTTGCGGATTCGTACAAACAGGCTGTCGTTCAAATAATGCATATGTACGGTGATCTGCCGCTCTGGCTCCGGTTCTGTTATTCCCTGGCAGGCCTCTATAGCATTATCCAGGGCGTTGCCGAGAATCACGCAAAGAGCTGCAGTGTCCAGCGTAAGTTGTGGGGGGATGGTCAGCTCCAGGAAGAAAGAAATACCATGGCGGGCAGCATTCTGGATTTTGTAATTTAGCATCGAGTCAACGACCAGGTTTCCGGTATTGCAGCTGTAAGCGTCGGGTTCGAGCCGGCCGAGCAGGGTATCCAGCTCCTGAGCTGTTGCGTCTGGTTCACCGGAATCCAGTTTTACACGCAAGCCCAGCAGGATATGCTTGAAATCGTGCTGAAACTTGAAGCTGTCCTCCTGCATGCTCTGGATCATGTGATATTGATTGAGATAATAGATGTTTTGCTGTTCGAGCAGGAGACGTTTGCTGCGCTCGGATTGGGCGTGCATGATACGGTCACTAAGGACATAAATGAGCAGATTGATGGCCAGCAGCAAAGAGGGAATCACCGGGAATAGCTGCGGGTAGCTCCGAAAAAACAGGTTGTTGGACAGCTGGAGCAGTGTTGTAATGCTCAGCAGCGGACACAGAAACAGAAGGCACCAGTACCACCCGGCAAGAGTACCACTTCCGTCTCCTTTGGTAACCCGCAACAAAACGAAGACGAGCAGGAGCATCAGCAGCTTGGAGAAGACCAGGTTTACCAGATAACCCACGTCTGAGAAGGCGAAGGGAATCACTGTATCGTTGAGAAAAAGAAGTGCAGCTATGAATAGCGCACTATACCCCTTCCATTTACGCTCTCCTGCATACAGCAGCGATAACAGAAGGATTAGGCCGGTGTTCACAGTGATCATCAGGATATCCGCCAGTGGACTGTAATGCAAGAGCATATGGCAGGCGGCATACAGGACGTAGAGCAGGATTAGGCGGCTTCTCCGTTCTATCCGGCAGACAAAGCATCGGCTGAAGAAATAATGAAGAATACCGGGGATCAGAAGGAAAGAGATCAGATATAGCAGTTCCTCGCACAGGATGGTATTCAGGCAAGACTCCCCCTAAAGCTTAAGTAAGCCTTCCGCACGGGAATGCTGTTCTTCTCGCTGACCGGAAGCTCATCGCCAGTAATCAGCCCGATTTTTCGGGCGCTTATCTCCTTTACACTATAAAAGTTAACGATGTAGGACTGATGAATGCGGATAAAATAACGGGCAGGCAGCTTCTGCGCTTCTTCGCCCAAAGTGCCGTAATACTGGATCTCCCCGTCCCTGGTCATCAGGGAAATACGCCGGATGCGGCTCTCCAGATAGTGAATGTCCCGGAACGGAATCAGCAGTTCTTTTCCTTTCTGCTGTACCGGCAGGAAATGTTGCTTGCCCTGCTGGCGGATGCGGATCGCTTTTTGCACAGCAGGGATCAACTTGTTCATGAAAGGCTCCGTCAGGACAGGTTTTTTAATGAAACCGGAAGGCTGCACGTCGAACAGCTTCAGATGATACTGCTCGTAGCTGGAGATATAAATGAGCTGTGCAGGATCATTGGCATCATCCGCACGCAGCGCATGCCCTACCGCAATGCCATCCATTCCCCGCATCTCAATGTCCATAAAAATAATATCAAATACGCTTCCGCACTCCATAGCCTGAACAAACCGTTCGCCCGAATAGTAGACAGTAACTTCTATCTTTTCGGAAAAACGCTCTAGGTTGTCCAGAATCAGTCTCTCCACCAGTCCCGCAGCGCGCGGATCATCGTCACAAATGGCGATATGGATCATACGTTCACTCACTTTCCATATGTATCGTTCTATTATACATTTATTCCCTATATACGACAGTAACTCTCGTAAAATGAACAGGCAGAAGATGAGGGCGAACCGCACATGTTATGGTCATTCCAGATGATTATCTAGATAAATCGATAAAGGAGTGTTCCGGTTGAAATTAGCGGTTTTTGAGGCAAAGGATGTAACCAAACGATACAGCTCAGGCTTCGTCCTGCAGGGGCTGGATATGACGATTATGGCAGGGGATATCTACGGATTCGTCGGCGAGAATGGTGCGGGAAAAACAACGTTGATGAAAATCATTGGCGGCCTCGTGCAGCCGACGGGCGGCGAGATTACCCTTTTCGGACAGCGTGGGAAAAAGGAGTTGCGTGTGGCTAGGCGGGGGGTTGGGTTTCTGATTGAAATGCCGGCCCTGTATCCGCATATGAGTGCTGAAGAGAATTTGAAGTTTTATTGCCATGTTCTAGGCATCAGGAACCCCCAACGAATTGATGAAGTGCTGCAGGCTGTGGCCTTAACGGATGCCGGAAATAAAAAAGCCTCGGACTATTCGCTAGGTATGCGGCAACGTCTCGGATTGGCCATTGCTCTTCTGGGAAGTCCGCAGCTGCTTGTACTGGATGAGCCCATTAACGGACTTGATCCTGCAGGTATTGTGGATATGAGACATATTCTGGAGCGGCTCGTGAAGGAACAGGGCGTAACTGTATTGATCTCCAGCCATATTCTCAGTGAGCTGCAACTGCTTGCGACCCAATATGGATTTATCCATAAAGGACGGCTCCTCAAAGAGATTTCTGCCGCTGATTTGCTGCGATCCGCCCAGACCCTGCTCTGTATTTCCACTCCGAATGCGGAAAGTGCCGCTGCACTACTTAAGCAAAGGCTCCAAATCGCAGACATTACCGTCAATGCCCCTGGAGAGTTGCGGATTCCCAAAGCCAGCGTGGATCTGGAGCGGCTGATGGCTGTGTTTTTGCAGGAAGGAATTCCTGTGGAAGGGTTCAATATGTCTGCGCCAAATCTGGAGCATTATTATATGGATTTGATTGGAGGCGGAGAACGATGAAGGATTTCCTGAGGGCGGAGGTTTATTTTTTGCGGAAAGATGTGGCGTTTAAGAGCATTACGGTGTTGTTTGCGCTCGCCAGTCTTGGGCTGGCCGTGGCCCTTGGCAGAATAGGAGGATATGCATTAAGCAGTCCCATAGAGCCGTTGCGGACGGCGGTGTCTTTCTCCATATTCCTCTATTTCATCATTCCGATGTTCATATGTTTTTTTATCACGGAAGGGTTTGAATATGGCTCGGTACAGAATATTATCGCTTTGGGGCAGAGCAGACAGGGGTATATTCTAGGGAAATATCTGCTAGGGGTGGTGGTCATTCTGTGGTGGCTGCTTCAATTTTTTGGATTATTTCTAATCGTGTATCTGTCTGCGGCGCTGATTACCGGCTCACCCGTCGGTCATGAGACAACCGCTGAGGATATTAGTACCGCTATGCGGGCTGTCGGGTTAAACATCCTGTATCTGGCAGCTTATTCCGCTGTTGTGATGATGCTGGGAGTGATGATACGAAAAGCGGCTTCCGCCATAGTAGCAACTCTTTTCTTCGTGTTCGGAAATTTTCTGCTTACGGGTTACCTTCAGGGAACGTCTTCGGCATTCCTTCGGCTACTGTCCGATCATGCTCTAATGACGCAGATTATGAAATTCTCCGGGATGTATGTAGAGAACTCACAAGTCATTCTCTTGACGGGTACAAGTGATTACGTTCGTGCGGTGCTGACTCCGGTCATTGTAATCATTGTTTGTCTAACAGCCGCACTGCTGTCTTTGGAAAAAAGAGATATTCATATATAATAGGGAAAATTCGCGATAGAAGGTGTGCCGCTTGAACGAAAAGAACGGAACGGAGCTTGCCACCTTTGCAGGAGGCTGCTTTTGGTGTATGATCAAGCCCTTTGACGAGCTGCCGGGCATTGTCTCACTGGTATCCGGGTATACGGGTGGTCACACGGTTAATCCGACTTATGAGGAAGTGGGTACGGAAACGACGGGGCATGTGGAGGCTGTGCAGATAACATTTGAGCCGGCTGTGTTTCCGTATGAGCGGCTGCTGGACATTTATTGGCAGCTGATTAATCCGACGGACAAGGGCGGGCAATTCATGGACCGGGGATATTCCTACCGGACGGCAATCTTTGTGCATAATGATGAACAGCGGAAAAAGGCGGAGGCGTCCAGGACGGCGCTCCAGGCGAGTAAAAGATTCAAGGACCCGATTGTGACGGAGATTCTTCCCGCTGCTCCATTTTACACGGCTGAGGCTATGCATCAGAATTATTATAAAACCCATCCCTTGGATTATAAGCTCTATTTGAAGGGCTCGGGCCGGGACGAATTCCTGGAGCAGCACTGGAACAGCCGTGAGGATCAAAAACGCCTGAAGAGCCAGCTCACCCGGCTGCAATATGAGGTCACTCAGCATAAGGCGATAGAGCCGCCGTATGAGAATGAGTATTGGAACGAATTCCGTGACGGCGTTTATGTGGATGTGATCAGCGGCGACCCGCTGTTTAGCTCGGCGGACAAATTTGATTCCGCCACCGGCTGGCCCAGCTTCACTGGTCCGATTGCCGAAGGGCTGATATGGCGTGAAGCTGACTATAGCGGCGGTGAGGTCCGGACGGCACTGCGCAGCAGGCTGAGCGGAGCCTATCTGGGTCATTTGTTCTTCGATGGGCCGGAGCCGGCGAAGCAGCACTACCGGGTTAACTCTGCCGCGCTCCGGTTCATCCCGAAGGAAGAGCTGGAGGCGAATGGTCTGGAGCGGTATCTGGAGCTGTTAAGATGATCGTAGTAATTAACGCAAGGGTGATTAGTGATAAAAAGAGGGGACGGCTGGAATATGAAGCATCTTTTACTCCAATATATGACCCGGCTGACTTCTTTAAGTAATGAAGAGCAGCAAGCGATTCTGGACGAAATCCTTGTCGAGGAATACAGCAAGGGAACCGTTCTGCTGAGGCAGGGAGAGGTTCCCGGCTATTGCTATTTTGTCCTGAAGGGATGCGTGCGGCAGCATGCAGTTGACGTTATGGGCCGGGACATTACCTCCAACTTCTATACAGAGGAGCAGGCAATCTCCATCTTCAATGCGCATAAGCCGGATAAAACGTCGGAGTACACCCTGACCTGTCTGGAGGACTGTACATTAGTTGTCGGCCCGCTGGACACTGAGAAGGCGATGTACACCAAACATACACAGCTCGAGACTATGACCCGTCAGATGCTTGAACAGAGCTTCGGTCAGATGCAGGAGGAATTCGCCGCTTTTATTGCCTCTTCTCCCGAAGACCGCCTGAAGGCTCTCCTTCACAAAAGACCCGAACTGATCAGCCGTGTCCCCCAGCATCAGCTGGCGAGTTATCTCGGAATAACGCCGGAATCACTGAGCCGGATCAAGAAGCGGATTCACCGCGAACCCGCGGAGCCGGGACTCTGAACAGCAGCCATAGGCCAAGGCCCAGCTCTCCCGCTGTCATCGGCAGCATAAATACCCATTTGACTACTTTTATAAATTCTTCATACTCAGGAACGAGTGTGCTGCTCAGATGGAGCAAGATATAACCTGCCCCAGCCAGCAGCAACAGAACACTAATAATCTTCGGGATATTCCCCGATTGGAAGGCCAGCAGGCCCACTATGAGCAAATGCCCCCCAAACAGAATCAAGCCGACCGACCACACTGCTTCAAAAGCGTGAAGAAAAAGCATCATCTCCGCCTGCAGCTCCTGCGGTGTGAAGCCGATCAGTGCCTGACTCCTGCTGTCTTCTGTAAGAAGCGAGACGACAACCAGGCTGGAGACAGCAACCCCCAATACCGCGGTATAAGACAGGCGCAGCCATGCGCCCAGCAGGGACAGTGCGTGCTGCACAGGTTGCAGAACCGTATATAATGCCCATGCGGCTGCAATGTCGCAGGCTAATATCAGCACCCATCCCAGAATTTCAGCCCTGAATAGCAGGGGAGAAGCTTGAAGGTTGCCGAAGGTAGCGGCTGGATCTCCCTCCACCACAAGACTTCCATGAACATATCCATACGAAAATGCGGCGGCCACCGCCATCACAAGTAGTGAAATTCCCCCAGTTCGTGCCACTGCTGCAGTCATTAACACAACCCCCTCTAATTGATTCTGGTTCCATTGTACAAAGAGGGTAAGGAGGGGGCATTAACTTAAGTCAAGGGAGTTCAGATGAGGGATGCAAAAGCGCCGGGTATCGAAGTCAAGCCGGGATAACGCAAGGTTGGTGAAACCGTACCACAAGCAAAGGTGAAATTGTAGGCCATGCAGAATATTTGAAAGAGGGTATCAAAGTTACAAAGCGTTGTGGAAAAGTTCTATGTCATGGAGGGTTAAATATGAACAGTTTTCAAAAAGAAACGGTAAAGATTAAACATCATGGGAGAGAAGTTTTTGGTGTCTCTTACATGCCTAATAAGAAAAAGTGTCCCGTTGTGATCTTCAGCCATGGTTTTAATGGAAAAAATGAAGACTTCGCTATGAATAGTGACTATTTAGCAAAGAATGGTGTGGGCGCCTATTGTTTCGACTTTTGTGGAGGCTCCGTAAACTCAAAGAGTGACCTTAGGACCAATGAAATGTCTATATTTACAGAAAAGGAAGATCTATGCGCTGTCGTTGAGAACATAAAAACTTGGGAGAATGTTGATCCTGATAATATCTTTTTATTTGGAGGAAGCCAGGGAGGATTAGTATCTGCATTAGTAGCTGATGAGTATATAAAAGATATTAAAGGACTCTTATTACTATTTCCAGCGCTGTGTATTGTAGCTGACTGGAATAAAAAGTTTCCAACAATGGAGAGCATTCCTGATGCATATGAGCTATGGGAAGTTCAATTGGGGAGAGTGTTTTTTGAATCCATTCATGAATATGATGTATTTGACCATATTGGCCAATTCGATAAAAATGTTTTGATTTTTCATGGGGATCAGGATGATATTGTGTCACTTGAATATGGGAAGAAGGCATCATTGATATACCCTCATGCTAGAATTGAAGTATTTCCTGGAGAAGGTCACGGTTTTTCAGAAGCTGGTAATCAAAGAGTTGCTGAGATGACGTATGAATTTATAAAAGCAAATATCTAATCTCTAAATGAAATAGATATCCCGGGTCTCTGTCTAGGTCTGGGCCGCCTTTCCTGAACGATCTTACCGCGTGTAAGACAAGCGTAATTCATAGTCTGCAAACGCTCTCATTAGTTAGAGGCGCTTATGAGCGTATCATGGTTTGGCAACTCAAGTCTGGAGGGGTTTACTTATGCAAAATCGAATTCATACGCCCGGTCCTGTGCTTGGCAGCGACGGCGTTTTGCTGCAGCGCGGTTACTCGACCCAAGCCGTGCTTACCTTCAATCGGGACGCAATCAAGGCACCACCCTGGCGAGTGAAGGAATGGGACTTCTATCAAGTGTCGAACGATCAGTATGGCTTGCAGATGACGATAGGGCATGTCTCCTACGCCGGCGATGTATCCGTGAAGCTCTTCGAGTTTGAGACCGGTAAACGGTACGATATATCGAACATGCTTATATTGCCATTCGGGCGTTTGAATATGCCGGCAACGGCCGAGCAAGGCGATCTGACGTATCAGAAAAAAGGCTTCCTCATGCAGTTTCAAGTGGTGGACGGAGAGCGCCGGCTTATTTGCAAGTCCGCTGGCAACGGCAAGCAGTTACCGATCGACATCGATATTCGGCTAATCCAGCCTGATTCTACCTCGATTGTGATGGCAACGCCATTTGATGAGGATAGTCGTTTTTTCTATTACAATCATAAAATCAATTGTATGCCTGCTAACGGTTTTGCCCGAATAGGGGAGCAGGAATATCGCTTCGAAGCCGATACCGCTTTCGGGCTTCTCGATTGGGGCCGGGGGGTATGGCCGTTCAGCCACGAGTGGTTCTGGGGAAGCGGCAGCGGTTATGCCTTCGGCAAACGGTTCGGCTTTAACATCGGCTATGGCTTCGGTAACACATCTGCCGCCACGGAGAACATCTTGTTCTATGACGGCGAAGCGCATAAGATCGGCCAAGTTCACTTTGATCTGCAAGGAGGCGGTGGTTACATGGCCAGGAAAACCTTCATCAGCGAAGATGGGCGATTCGAAATGGAGTTCAAGCCGATCTATGATCGGTACACGGAAATGAAACTGAAAATTGTCGATACGCATTGCCACCAGATTTTCGGGAAGTTTAACGGGAAGGCCGTTTTAGACGACGGTACGGTGATCGAGGTTAAGGATCTCGTGGCCTTTGCGGAACATGCGGTCAACCGGTGGTAAAGGGACTTAACGCAATCGGCTTGCGCAGCTTCATATTCCCAGGTTATATATCGGCTTCGGCCATTTGATCCGCAACGTAGCTAGATTGAGAAGTGAGAGGCTAAAGATCTGTTTTTTAGGAGGGATTTACAGTAAGGATATTGATTGTTATATTCTCAGCGTTATAAATATTAACTATATTTTCCACTGGAAGGGGGAGCAAAGAATACGGTGTCCGTTTATACAATCGCGATATTGCGGCTTTTGCTTCGCCGAAAGGCACGCTTGATTGCATCTCGGCATTTAGCTATACCGATTTCCGTGTGGACCTTGAGAAAATGTAATTGCCAACGCTTATTCTCATGGTGACGCCGATGCGATCGTTCCTGTCGAGATCAGTAGCCGCACTTGATTATTAAACAAGAAAAGTATAGTATGAGTCTATACCATTGGTTTAAATGTTTAAACATTTAGACTCTATAAACGGGGAGGCACCAGCATGGGAAAGCAGGCATTGCAGATTTTTCGCGAAAGCCTTCCAATTCTTCAAGTATTAAGTGATCCGCACCGTCAGGATATTCTGCTCCATCTATCGGAGGATGGCAGGATGACGGTCAATGAAATTACCGGGAAGTTGTCCTTGTCACGGCCGGCAGTTTCCCATCATCTGAAATTGCTCAAAAATGCGGGAGTCATCAAAGTCGAGCAAGTGGGGACCCAGCGATATTATGAGTTGTCCATGCAGGAATCGGTGGACCTGTTAAGAAGGCTTCTAGTTGCCTTAGAGCGGGATTGTCTCTAGACCTATTTCATAGAAAGAGGAGCAGGAAATATGAAGCAGTGGAACTCAGAGCAGGTCAATGAAATCCTGCAGGAGCATCGCCAGAAATTCCATAGCGGTTATACACGAAGCGTGGAGTTTCGTCTGGAGCAGCTGGGGAAGCTGTCGGATGCGATCAAACGGAACGAGCAGCTGTTACTGGCGGCGTTGTATCAGGACCTGCACAAAAGTGAATTTGAGGCTTATTCGACAGAGATTGGTTATACGCTGGACAGCATCCGCTACATGAGCAAGCATTTGAAGCGGTGGATGAAGCCGCAAAGGGTAAGAACACCCTTCTATCTTGCTGTATCTAAGAGTTACCAGTATAGAGAGCCCTACGGAACTGTTCTTATCATCGGACCCTATAATTATCCGTTCCAGCTGCTGATTGAACCGCTGATCGGAGCCATTGCGGCAGGGAACAGCGCGGTCTTAAAACCCTCCGAGAATACTCCTGCAGTTACTGCTGCCGTTAAGAAACTGATCAGTGAAACTTTTGATGAGACGTATATTAGGGTGATTGAAGGGGAGAAGGAGACCACCTCGGCGCTGATTCACGCTCCCTTTGACTACATCTTTTTTACAGGAAGCGTACCGGTCGGCAAGATCGTCATGAAAGCTGCTGCAGATCACCTTGTGCCCGTTACGCTTGAGCTTGGGGGCAAAAGTCCGGCTATCGTTGAGCGGACTGCAAACCTCGACGTTGCGGCCAAACGGATTATTTGGGGGAAGATGATGAACGCGGGACAGACATGCATTGCCCCGGACTATGTACTTGCCCATGAAGAGATTCGGGAGGAATTGATTGTCCGGATGAAGACGGTGGTGGCAGGCTTCTTCGGACCGGACGCCAGAGTAAGTCCGGATTATGGCCGAATCGTCAATGAACGCCAATTTGACCGCTTGGCCGCAATTCTGGAAGCGGAGCCGAATAGCGTGCTGTCGGGCGGGAGAACAATCAGAGATGAGCTCTACATCGAGCCAACGCTGCTTGCCGCAACCTCTTGGTCGGACCCTGCGATGCAGGATGAACTCTTTGGGCCGATTTTGCCCATTATGGGCTTCCGTCAAGTGGAGGAGGCGATTGAAATGGTGAACGCCCGTCCCAAACCGTTGGCACTGTACTTGTTCACCGAACAACGGCAGGTGGAGGAGAAAGTACTCTCACGCGTCTCCTTCGGCGGTGGGTGTGTGAATGATACGATCAGCCATGTTGCCAATCACCACCTGCCATTTGGGGGAGTAGGAAACGCCGGGATCGGTGCATATCACGGGAAATACAGCTTCGAGCTGTTCTCCCATACCAAAAGCGTATTGACCAAGAGCACAAAGCTGGATATCCCTTTCTTATTTCCGCCTTATGGCGACAAGGTCAAGTGGGTCAGAAAGATTATGCGTTAATACATGAGGAACCACGATAAGGGGGAGAAAAAGATGAATAATGTGCAATTTGCATCACTGGATGATGTGAAGAAAGAACTGCTGATCATGGTGGGGTATGACGTTATCCCAACCAAACAATGGCCGCTCTATGAGATTCTTGCCCATTGCGCCCAGACCATCGAATATTCTATGACAGGTTATCCGCAGCTGAAGCCCAGGATTGTGAGAAAAACCATCGGCCGCATCGTGATCCGGAAATTTTTGAAGCAGGGCCATATGAAGCATGATTTAACGGCACATGTACCAGGTGCGGCGAAGCTTGAAAAGCAGGGAACTGTCAAAGAGGGAATCGGACTTCTGCTCAGGGCAATTGATGCATTTCAAGCCTACGAGGGGAAGTTAGCTCCCCACCTGATCTTCGGAGATCTAAGCAAGGAGGAGTATGACCGGTATTTCACCATGCACGTTACGGATCATTTCTCCGAGGTGCAGTTCGCAAGCTAAGCTAATGACTAGGAGGCAATCACCTGACAGAGGAGCAGCGATGTAATAAGCTTGTTTATATTAAAGAGATTGCCGAAGAGATATGGAAGTAATTGGCTTGAGACTTTTATCACTGATCTGATACTCCCATTGCAAGTAATATGTTAGAATATCAGAAACGCATGGTACATTAACTTCATAATTCGCAAGCTATGATTGCTATGGATCACACTATAGCAGGAGCAGCTTCTGGAGAGACCACGGGAATTCCGTGGCGCCGAAGGGTTCACAATCTCAGGCAAAAGGACAGAAGAGTACGGAATGTATTTGTCATGCTGACAGCAGCAGGACAGGTATTTTTTCATATTCTTATAACCCGGGAGATTGGATGACATCCAGTCTCTTTTTTTATTGGCATCAATGTATTGTATTCATAAGGGGGAACTAGGAATGGCGCAAACAGAATTAAAAAGAGAGCTGGCCAACCGGCATGTTCAACTGATTGCCATCGGAGGCACTATTGGTACAGGATTATTCCTGGGATCGGGCAAGGCGATTCAGCAGGCGGGGCCCTCCATCATGATTACCTATCTAATCGTGGGCATCGCTGTGTTTTTCGTGATGAGAGCGCTGGGAGAGCTTCTGTTGTCTAACGCGGGATACCAGTCATTTACAGATATTGCCGAAGACTATCTTGGCCCCCGGGTGGCATTCATCACGGGTTGGACCTATTGGTTCTGCTGGGTCATGACGGCTATGGCTGATGTGATTGCAGTAGGCGTATATGTGCAGTATTGGTTTAATATTCCGCATTGGGTGCCTGCTGTCGTCTGCCTGATCATTTTGTTAGGACTTAATTTACTGACTGTCAAAAACTTCGGTGAACTTGAATTCTGGTTTGCTCTAATCAAAGTCATCACGATTCTTGCTTTAATCGGCATAGGTGTCATCTTCCTGATTATGGGGCTCAAAACGGATGCAGGATCGGTAACGGTCCGGAATCTTTGGGAACACGGAGGCGTGTTTCCGAACGGTGTAAAAGGCTTTTTATTTTCCTTCCAAATGGTTGTATTTGCTTATGTTGGTGTGGAATTAGTGGGGGTATCGGCAGCGGAAACAGCAGATCCGGAGAAAAACATCCCATCAGCGATCAACAAAATACCTCTGCGGATTCTTTTCTTCTACGTTGGCGCATTGTTCGTCCTGCTATGCATTAATCCATGGACGGAACTCAGTCCGGCAGAAAGTCCTTTTGTGAAAACCTTTAGTCTAGTAGGGATTCCAATCGCCGCAGGGATTATCAATTTCGTCGTATTAACTTCAGCCGCTTCTGCATGCAACAGCGGGATGTTCTCGACAAGCCGGATTCTTTATAATTTGAGCCGGAAGAATCAGGCCTCTGTTCATTTTGCCAAACTGAATAAAAATCATGTACCCGGGAACTCGTTATTCATTTCTACGCTGGTCATATCTGCCGGTGCTCTACTGAGCAAGCTCATTCCGGAGCAGGCCTTTGGAATCGTAACCACCATAAGTGCCATTTGTTTTATCTGGGTGTGGGGTGTTGTTCTCGTATGTCACATCAAATATAAGAAGACCCGGCCAGACTTACATTTGAAATCCAAATTCAAAGCACCGTTAACGCCGGCGGTTAATGTTGTTGTCCTCGCTTTGTTTGCTGCGATACTCATTATAATGCTGATCGCTAGAGAAACACGTCCGGCATTATTGTTTACGCCTCTATGGTTCATTCTGTTATATGTTCTGTATTCGGTGAATAGCAGGAAGAGGGAGCAGAGCAATAAAATAATCAGTGCAAAACCGACAATCCATTAAGTCAAAGCAGCCCTCAATCCCACAATTCGGTGGTTTTGGGGGCTGCTTTGATTTATTATGGGGAACAGATAACCATTAACGGAGGTCCTTACATGTCTAAAACAATCGCAGACAAATTAAACTTACACAAATTCAAAAAGGTTGCCATATTGAACAGGCCCGAAGATGAGGATAGTCTATCGGGGTTAATAGCTTTTGATACTGAGCTGACGGACAACTGTTATGATCTCATTTTTGCTTATGTGCTTAATATGGAAGCGCTGCAGGATCTCATCAATAAAGTGATTGATCTTAACTATTTAGATAAGGGCGGCTATTTGTACGCTGCTTACCCCAAAAAGGGAAATAAGGTCTATTCCACCTATATTCATAGGGACAGCCTGTTTGAAGGGGTGGGAGCGGATGAGGACGGATATATTGGGGCAAGCAGCCTGAAGTTTGCACGTATGGTGGGGCTAAACGACGTGTTTACCGTTGTTGGTTTCAAAGAGGAGACACGGAAGAAGAATGAGGCGTCCTCCAAGCCAAGTCAGCGGGTGGATGATTATACATCTATGGTTCCTGCTGTGGAAAATGACTTGCAGGATAGTCCGGAGGCGCTGAAGTTGTACCAATCGCTTACTCCCGGTTACCGGAAGGACTGGGCCCGTTATGTATATAGTGCCGTACAAGAAGGGACTAGAGCAAAGCGAAGAGCAGAAATGAAGAAGATTCTAGGTGAAGGTTATAAGAGTATCGACATTTACCGGAGAGAAAAGCCGTAAGGAAGGTTTAAAATGATTACCTGAGGATGGCAGGCGGGGAGCAAAGTATAAAAAGACTAACCCTTGATAGAATGGAGGCTTGGTGATGAGCGAGGAACAGAAAGATAAAGCAGCAGGAGAAGTTCTATTTATTTCTCCAATAACAATGGAAGCAAGCAGCGGACTTACGATTCAGGATCTGATCTCTATGATTCAATCTGCTCGGTATTCTAAGGAAAGCGGAGCTTTTGAGACGGGGCACTTTGATGCCAAGACGCTCTTAGACTCATTGAAACGAACCATCTTAAATGCCGAAGCGTTGTATATGGCGTACGATGTCCATACCAATTATCCATACATCGATGGTAATGACCAGGTATGGGTATTCTCTGAGGAAGCATTCTCAGCCAATGCGGCGGATTATTACCTGCAGCAGCTCATTGAGCTGGAAATGAGAAAGATCAGCCGGGAGGAGATCCGCAGGATGCTCGCTGAGCTTCATCTCCTTGGCATCCGCAACCTTCTTATTGATAACGGGCAAAATACGATCGTGATCAGCAGAGACGATCTATTGCCGCCGCCCGATTGGAGCGGAACGCCGGAGATCAATATTCCCGTAAGCAATCCGGAGCTGCAGCATGCGATGCTTTGTTTTTTTCAGGCGATGTATTCCCGGCAGCAGTATGAAGGCAAGAATCAGTTTCTTCAGGCGGCAGAAGCCCGGATGCTGGATGAACTCGTTCAGGCGAAGTTTTTGGTGCCGATGCAGCTTAAGGAAGAAGAGCCGTCACCCCCTGATGAACAGGGCATGAAGACGTTGAAGCAAGGAACGTACCTTCAATTTGCATCCCTTGGCGTGGAGGGGGAAGAACCTTGGCTGCCGGTGTTCACAGATTGGCTTGAGTTTGAAAAAGGTTATGATAAAACGGTATGGGGCGGCAATGTCGCTACCTATGAGGATATTGTGTCCCTATCGGAGAACATGAGCGGAGCCGTCATTAATTTCCGGGGGATCGGTTTCCGGTTGGATGACAAGAATAAGCGGATGATCGCCGAATATAAGAGGTTGTAGAGGCTACAAAAGAGGATGTATTGCTTATCGATAACTATGATCCTCTCTTTGTTGCTGCTTTTGAAGACCAGCCTTCTAATCTAAGTCCGCTCCAAGCAATACGTAACGCTATGCTTTCTGGAATTAAGGATATGTCCACAGATGAGCTGACTACGGTGCGTGAACGTAACGAGCTTATTATGAAGGTCCCGGAGCTGAGGGCTGCGAGTCTAAATAACATGACCCAAATGATGCAGTTGATCATGGAATTAATAGCTAAACGAGTAGGCCGTAACCCGGAAGACTTAGCGGTGCGCACTTTTGCTGGTGCAATTATTGGTGTCAATATCTCGGTGATGCTGTACTATGCGGAGAATCCTGATGCCGATTTTGCGACATTGTTAGATGAAGCTTTGAGTAAATTAGAGGAAGGCTTGCCATTATGAAGCCGAAATAGATGCTCTCCAAGGTGAATAGTTTTCAAGAAAAATCCGATAAAAGAAAGGATGACAACTATTCAAGTTGCGAAAAAGGAGAATCTAAATGCCTGCTAAATTAGTGAAAAATATCATCGTGTTTTGTTTGGTTTTTGTATTCTTACCGGCAACATCCATTTGGGCTGCCTCTGTTATTACGGACCCTGCTTTGGCGAAAGCCATTCGAGCGGAATTGAAGCTGCCAGCTAATAAAGAGGTGAAGGCCGCTGATTTGCAGAAATTGAAGTCTTTGTATCCTATGGAGTCCAAGAATAAAATCGTCAGTTTGCAGGGACTTGAATATGCTGCTAACCTGCAGGACTTATTTCTGCCCGGCCAAAAAATAAAGAATATCACACCCCTCGGCAAGCTGAAAAAACTGACGTTCCTGGCTGTTGACGGGAATCAGATTACTGATCTTTTACCGCTTTCCGGGTTAAGTTCTCTGCAAAAACTGGTGGTTGACGACAACAAGTTCAAAAGTCTAGTGCCGCTCAAGAATTTACATGAGCTGACTGATCTTCTTGCCAGTAACAATCAAGTAACAGATCTAAGTCCCCTTCAGGATTTGAAGTTAGAATGGCTTATCCTGAGCGGAAATCAAATTCAAGATTTGACGCCGTTAAAAAATCATCCAACCTTGGAGCACCTTTATCTGGACGATAACCTCATTCAGGAACTTGAAGTGCTCGAGACGATGCCGAATTTAAAGGAAGTATCTTTGGCAAACAACCCGCTGAATGAGCAAGCAAAGCAGGTCATCCAAAACCTGGAGGATAATGGCGTCATTGTGAATATAAATTAAACATGACAGTAAGCTGTCTACTTTCTCCTTGTATAATTTAGTTCAAGAGGAGAGTGAGGCATGAGCACTATTACAATTCACAAGCCAAAGCTAATACTGACTGGAGTAGCTGTACGTACAACGAACGAAGCGGAGGCCGGACCGGATGGGCAATTGGCTAAACTATGGGAAACTTACTTTCAGAGCAATCTCGGTTCCGCAGCTGGTATTAAAAATCCACATTATATTTACGCCCTGTATACGGATTATGAGAGCGATGCAAACGGAGCTTATACGGTTGTTATAGGGCACGAATTAAGCAGTGACACGGCCTTAGGAAACACTAATCATGTAGTTGCGGTCGTCCCTGAAAGTAAATACATGGTATTTACAACGAGAAAGGGACCTGTATATGAAGTAGTGGCTGAGACGTGGCATGAGATATGGGCCTATTTCAAGGAATCTAAGGAAGTAAGGACCTATACGGGCGATTTCGAGCTTTATGATGCCAGAGATTTCGATCCGGCCAATACAGAATTGCAGATTTATATAGCTATACAATAATTGCAAGGGGGTGTTCCAAGCTATTTCAGCTTATGGACACCCCCTATCTATTAATTATCCTTCGAATGTCGTTCCCCAACCTGGAAGTCATCCGCATGTTCGAACATGTACTTCACGGTCATTGCATCCTGCCCCGTCAGTATCTTGAAGTCAGCCGTATAATTATCCATCTTTCCTAACCGGATCGCTTCGCCAAAGGTTACCATCCCCTCAGATGAGAAGGGGGCCTCTGAGCCCTTTTTAAATTCACCCTCGGTTGTTCTTGGAACACATAGTGCGTCAAATATGGCGTAATTTTCTTCATCGGTGATAGGTTCATAGATTACATGATTGCCCGATACTTCATTTCCGATTGCCACAAAGTCGGTGATGGTCATTAGCTCAGTTTCTGTCGATCAATTGGATATTGAACTCGTCCTCAAGCAAGGCGATGTGCTGGCTAACCGTAGTCATGAACCTCCGGCGGCGTAAGTATGACTTATTATAGCTTACTTTTCCAGCAAAAAAACTGACCCCGATGCAGCATCGGCGCCAGTTATACAAGCTGATCATCAAAAACCGGATTTACAGATTCGCCAGAAGAAGGGCGATAATAGCCAGAAAGGCCGGAAGGCCCTGGACTAACAGAATGGATTTCTTGGCGGTCATGCCGCCATAGACCGCTGCAACTCCGACACAGATTAGAAAAAACAGTTGAAGCTGAAATCCGAACGTGTCGTTCGGATGAAACAAGCCCCAGGCCAGACCGGCGGCGAGAAAACCATTATACAGACCTTGGTTGGCTGCGAGCGACTTGGTATCCTGCGCGAACTCCTTGGTGGTCCCGAACGCCTTCTGCGCTCTGGGGGTAGTCCACATAAACATCTCCAAGGTTAAAATATACACATGCTCCAGCGCTACGAGCGCCACAAGTATAGTACTCAAAATCATCATCTTAATTCCCTCTTTTGTATTAGATTAGGCGGGATAGCCTCCGCCAGGTGGCGGCCAGGCCCCGTGTAGACGGCGAAGCAGAACAATTTCTCCTAGATGGTAGGAATTATGAGAGGCGATATTACGTAAAATTCCGCCCTTGGTCTCCCCAGGAAAACCGGGGAGCGGTTCGTCCAGTTGTACAGTCCGGGCAAAATCAACCGCCTTCTCCACGCCTTGCAGCAAATGCCTCACGGTGTCCTGCCATTCTGCCTCATCCCCCGGGGCTTCCTCCTCAGGCCAGCTATCCATTACACTTCCTGGCGCTTGCGGTTTGCCCCCCTCCAGGAAGGTCAGCATGAAATCCTGCCAATAGCTCATATGTTTCATTAATTGATAAATGCTGTACGGAATTCCTCCCGTACGTTGTCCGGCAAGCTCCGGTGTAATATCCGGCAAGGCTCTGGCAATCGGAATATGTCCCCGTTCGCCAATTAATGATTTCACAAGAGCTTGACCAAAAGCAGAATTGGACTCGGACATCATGAAGCTCCTTTCAATATCTTAATATTTGTGTTTAAATTATATTTTGCAAAATCGAATTTCACAAAAGTAAATATACCTAAGTTCAGTAATTTTGTCAATTGTCCAGGCGATCTGCCCATTCAATGTAAGTAGAAATATCTAAGGCCAGAATACAGGGGAAACCGGTATAATGTTAGCAGGCAGAGTCGAAATATTAACAATCGGGTCAGGAGGTATACCCTTGTACATAAGAATACTGACATCCGCCGATGCGGAGATTTACCGCGAGCTCCGGCTGCAGTCGCTGCTGCAGAGTCCGGAGGCTTTTCTCAGCTCCTATGAGTCGGAGTCCAAAATCTCCATGGTCACCACCCGGATCAGGCTGGAACCCTCGGATGATAATTTTACCCTTGGAGCGTTCATTGCTGAGGAAAAGCTGGTGGGTATTGTAACCCTTTTCCGCGAGAGCAGACCGAAGATCCGTCACAAAGCCCATGTATATTCCGTATACGTCGATCCGTGTGCGCGTAAGCAGGGGGTAGGGCGGGTCTTGATGCTGGAACTGATCAAGCGGGCCAAGCAGGTACCGGGTCTGGAAATCCTTAATCTGACCTTAACCTCCACCAACCTGTCCGCCAAACGGCTATACGAATCTCTGGGGTTTATCCGCTATGGCACAGAGCCGAGGGCGATGAAGCTCGGGGTTGACTACCAGGATGAAGATCTGATGTTTTTGCCGCTAGTGCCCGAGCTGTAGAATATAAATGGAAATTACAGACATAACTGTGCCTGCCGGAAGCATATGCTGGGTCTAGGAGTCCTGTCCACAAAAGGGGTTGAAGACTTGCAAACTGCGCTGCTTGGCAGCTTTTTATCGGCTATGGCTACTGTACTTGGGGTGGTTCCCATTCTGTTCGTCCGAAGATTGTCCGAGCTGTGGAAGGATGTGCTGGTCGCCTTCACTGCCGGGATCATGGTATCTGCATCTACCTTTGGGTTAATGCCGCAGGCGATCAAGGAATCGGGAATCCTTGCGTTAACCCTGGGTCTGATTACAGGTGTACTGCTGCTCGATCTGATCGAGAATAATATTCCGCATATTGATGTGGAGAACAAGCCCGGCTTCACTAACATGGATTCCAAAGCACTGCTGGTGCTGATCGCACTGTTTATTCATAATATTCCCGAAGGTCTCAGCACGGGCTTCAGCTATGCGAGTGAGCAGCCGAGCCTCGGTCCCATGGTGGCGATAGCCATCGGAGCACAGAATATGCCGGAGGGTCTGATTCTGGCAGTGTTTTTGCTGAATTCCCAGGCGACCCGGCGCAAAGCAATGATTATGGCCGCCTTAACCGGCCTCATGGAGATGGTGTCGGCGGTGATCGGATATTTTACAGCCAGCTATATGCAGAACGTGGTGGGGTACGGGTTGGCTTTTGCCGCTGGAGCGATGCTCTTTATCGTCTATAAGGAGTTGATTCCGGAGAGCCACGGACATGGGTACGAACGCCCCTCGACGTATTCGTTTATCTTTGGCCTGTTGGCGATGGTGTATATTACTCAAGTTTTTGGGTGAGGTCCTAGGAGGAATTCCGTCAGACCTTGTCGAAAACTTCCTTACTATGAAGAAAAATATACCAAACAACAAACCTGCGGAAAAAATGTCTTATTATACTTTGCTCGTGTATATGATTGCCGGAGCGCTCGGAGCGGGATACTTTCATACCCGTTCTTTTTTGGCGTTAGATGCTCTGTTATTTACAGCGGTACTGGTTTACATTCTGCGCACCGACCGGATCAAGCTGCTGCCGGTGCATTTTTTTCTGCTGATACTTACCTTACTGTACTGGTTGTCTGCCATTTGGGCGGTGGATGTTGAACAAGCTCTGCTGGAAGCGGGCAAAATCTCCTCCCTGCTCCCGCTATCGCTGCTGTTTGCCGGGTTGTCCCGGGAGCTGCGGGACCGGATCTGGTCAGCCTGGGCCTGGTGTGGAACAGCACTGACACTGTGGGGACTGGCCTTTGGGCTGTTCCGCGAAGGCAGGCTGGAATCGACGCTTGGTTATGCGAACAGCTTTGCCGTCATATTGGCGGCAGGAGTTGCGGCAGGCTGGGGTGCTTACAAGCTCTCAGGTCATAAACGCTATTGGCTCGCTTGTGTAATCCAGATTGGCGGCTTGCTATGGACCGGCTCCAGAGCGGTACTGGTTCTGGCGGTCATCGGGGCAGTCATTTATGTATTCCTGAACCGGGATGCGCAAAAAGTATCCATGCTGGGAACGATGGCGGCTTCAGTCTTGTTGGCGGTGGTCTTAGCCTTTGCTGCGCGTAATGGCGGCGCGGCGTTTCGTGAGATAGCATGGGATGCTCCCGAATTTGCCCTGCGCCGCATCTATTGGAGCGATGCCTTTCATCTATGGCTGAAGCACTGGCTGCTGGGTGTGGGTGGCAGCGGATGGGCAGTGCTGTATCCTTCCGTATATGTGAAATATGTGCATCAGCAGTATTTGCAGGTTGCTCTGGATACGGGGGTTTTTGGAGCTCTGAGTTTTATAGGTATGATTATCTTCTCTATACGCGCGGGGCTGCGCAGGGGAAAAGAAGGCTGGGGCTCTATGCTGGCCATTATCCTGTTCTGCGCCCATCTTGCTTTTGATATCGATCTGGCTTATCCGCTGGTGTTCGGGTTGTTCATTATGCTGCTCACCGGAGCAGAGGCCGAAGGCGGGCCCGGACAAGAAATTCCTCTGCCGCGTTTCAGAGCTGCAGCTCTCGCTCTGCCCGCAGTAATTGCTATATTTTTCTTTTCGTGGCTGACAGTAGGCTATACCAGTCTTGCCAACGGGAAGTCAGCGATAGCTAGGCAGGATTGGGAAAGGGCGGAACGATCACTGATTGCCGCTGCTGCACAGCTTCCGTGGTCCCATGAGACTCATTACGAATTAGCTGCTCTTTATTCTGCTATAGCCCGGTCCCAGGGTGATGAATCCTATATGCAAAAAGCATTGGAGGAAATGCGAACGGCTTCGGATATGATCCCGGAGAACAGGAGCTATAAAGAGATGGTGAAGCAGGCAGATAATTGAGGACAATAATGGAATATAAGTTAAATAATACGTTGTAATATGTTGGAATTCCTCGTATTATGGGGAAGGATTTCCGAATCCTACACATCCACCTGGGGGGAATTATTCTGAACAACATTTTACGCAAAATCAGCGCTTCACTGGCAGTCCTCATGCTGCTGGCGTTAAGCGCACCCGTACTGACCTATGCGGCCAGTATGCTGAAAGTATATTACGATGCATCTACCGGAGAGATTTCGGGAGTGATCTACTCCGATCAGAAAGACATTGCAATGGATCTGATTCATTCGAATGGCAGCAAGGTTCAAGTACCTTCATCGGTGCTTGGTGAGGTATATTACTCAGATAGTGCCAAGGCTTACTGGTCTAAGGTAAACGGTACGATTGCTCAAGGTCTGGTACCCGGCTATGCTAAAGTTGTTGCGGGCGATACAACGATGTATGACGCGAGTGTAACGGGGAATGTGTATTCGTTCGGGGATGCTCCAGTGGCCCCGGTGATTTATAGTACGAGCTGGTCCAATCAAACCGATAAGTCTAGCGATATCAGTGTTTATTGGCAAGCCTTTGACAGGTATTCAATTTCATATTACAAGTTTTATAACAATGACCAATTCATCGGAATTACTAAGGCTAACACATTCAAAATCAAAAATCTTCCCGAACATTCTTTGAATCATTTCAAAGTGTCTGCAGTAGACGTATTCGGCCGGGAATCGGATTTTTCACCTACCTATACAATGCGTGTCCGTGGGTTAATGAAGGAAGTGAACTTCCTCTTTAATGGAAAGAAACCCGGTTACGCGCTTCAACCAAATGACATGCTGGTATCATTTGTTGTATCAGAAAACGCTGTAGACCAGCCAGATACATGGGAAGATTTGAGTTTGATTTTATCTGATGCTTCTTCGGATTCTCTTTATAGCCCGTATACAATAAACCATTCAGAATTGAGCGCTTCAGATTTTGAATTAGTCAACAAAGATGGAGCTGTTTTTCCAGTAAGCAACCTCTATAATAATAATAATTATTTTAAATTTATTTTTCCAGTTCCACTAAAAACAGACGAACAATATATTTTGAAACTGACCTCTTCAGCTTCGGGTCATGAGATCAGCTTACCCAATGTTAACTCTCAATATGGAAGTGCTTATCTTTATACCAATGCCTACAAAAATGGCGAAGCCGATGCTTTTGTCTATGAATACCGTCAGAAGGGCATCGTAACCGGCGATCCATTCGCACCTGCTAAGCCTACAGGATTGAAGGCATCTGGCAACGGAAGTCTGTATGTAACCTGGGACAGCAATAAGGAAGATGATCTAGAAGGTTACCTGGTCTGGCTGGATGGCAGTCTGCTGACAGAACCTATTAAGCGAACAAACTTCACTATTAACGGTTTAACCAATGGTAAGATTTATCATGTTAATGTAGCAGCTGTAGACAAAGTGGGCAATCGCTCGCTGCAAGCTTACATTTTTCCAGTGCCTCAGGCTTCTGGAGGGGGGACGTCAGGAGGAGGAAGTACACCAGGCGGAGGCGGAGGTAGTGCAGCAGGAGGAGGCGGGGCCTCAGGACCAAGCTCATCTGTCCCTGCGGTGGTAGCGGTTAAATCTCTTATCAGTGTAGTCGACCTGGCTGGAGTCACGAAGGCCTTAGACATAGCACTCAAAAGTGAGAACGGGAAGGTAACTGTACCTGTAGCCAGCGATATTAAGCAGCTCCTGTTGCCTGCAAGCTCTGAAGCAATCAACAAAGACAATGCTCTGGTTGTCTCCAAAGATAATCTGTCTATTGAAATTCCAGGTGGTGATCTGGAGAAGCTTAAGGCTTCTGTGCCAGCAGAGCAGCTAAAGGATGCGAAGATTTCCGTCTCCTTTACTCCGCTTAGCAGTGATGATATTGCCAAGGCAACAAGCGGAACTACCGGTAAATCGGCGAATACTGCAATTTCCTCCGCTGGTGCGGCTTATGATTTTGGCTTATCGCTCATAACGGCAGATGGCAAAGAAACGAAGATGTCTGAGCTCAATTTTCCGGTCACGTTGAAATTGAAGGTTAACGAAGGCGTGAATACCCCGCTCTCAGGTGTTTATTATTTCGATGCACAAGGCGGACTGCAGTACACAGCAGGACAACTGGAGAGCGGCTATCTGAGTGTTCAGACCAGTCATTTCAGCAAATACGCTGTGCTGCAATACAGTAAATTGTTCAGTGACGTTTCCGCTACTCATTGGGCATCCGGTGCCATTCAAGCAATGGTGGCTCAGCAGGTGGTGACAGGGACAAGTGATCTGCACTTCTCCCCTAATCAAAAGGTGACACGGGCCGAATTTGCTGCATTTATTGCCCGCAAGCTGAATCTGAAGGCAGGCAATGCAAGCAGCTTCAGTGATGTTGGAGCGGCCAAATGGTATGCGGATGAGGTTGCTGCAGCTTCTGCGGCCGGTATCGTAACGGGAATCTCCGGTTCGGCATTTGCACCGGACAAGCTTATTTCCCGGCAGGAGATGACAGCCATGCTGATCAAATCTTATCTCTATAAAAATAATAAGTCACTGAGTACGGTAGAACCTTCTAGTGCTTTTGCCGACTACAGCTCCATTTCAAAGTGGGCCCGGCCATATGTGGCTTATGCTCATGAGCTGGGTCTGATTCAGGGCCGGAGCGGCAACAAGTTCCAGCCTCTTCAGAATGCGACCCGGGCCGAAGCGGTTCAATTGATCTCCAAGCTGTAGAACCAGCAAATCATGTATTATGAAAAGAGGCTGTTCCTGAACTGTTATGACCTAACAGTTACAGGGACAGCCTCTTCGTCATACATGTTCTTAGCGGTGCTGCACATACCGGTTGCACTTGCTGGCAGCCTGGACAGCGGCCAGCTCTGCGGGAGAGAGCGGAGCGGCTGTGGCCGCTGCCGCATTCAGCCGCAGCTGCTCCAGGCTGCTCGCGCCCGGAATGATAGCGGCAACTGCCGGATTTGCAAGCGGATAATTCAGCGCTGTCTCGGTCAGGGTACGGTAGCCGCCGCTCTGCTTCAGCAGATGTTCATGCAGCCCTACCAGTTCCTCGCTATCGTAGCCAAGATACTCCCGGTTGGCTTTACTAGCACCATGTTCGGTTAATATGCCGCTTGCCAGCGGTCCCCGGGCAATGAGACTAATGCCTTGCCGTTCCAGCAGGGGCAGAACCTCTTCTTCAGGCCGCCGGTCCAGGATGCTGTACTGGCTCATGACACTGACAATATTGGAACGGGAGACGTATTCCCTGATCACATTCGGGCGGATGGAGGAGATGCCGTAATAGCGGATCAGTCCTTCCTGTTTCAGCTCCTCGAAGGCTTCAATGGTCTCGTGAATCGGATCTTCGAGCGTACCGCCATGTAGCTGGTACAGGTCGATATAATCCGTCTGCAGTCTGTGCAGACTCTCTTTTACTGCCGACTTTATATAAGCTTTGGAAGGGTCCCAGGTCCAGCCTTCCTGACCGGGGACTCTGCGGTTGCCGACTTTGGTAGCGAGGATAACGTCTGCCCGGCGTTGACGCAGCGCCTGCCCGATAATTTCTTCATTCCGTCCGCTATCATAGAGGTCGGCAGTATCCAGAAAGTTAACGCCTAGCTCAAGCGCCTCATGAATAATCGGAATCGCCGTGGCTTCGTCGGTCCCCAGGGACATGCAGCCGAGTCCCATAGCACTTACGTATAAATCGGAATTTCCTAAACGGTTCTTGTTCATTTGCTTCCCTTTCTGTGTTGTTTTTTGTGTACATTATAGCATTCCCACAGCAAAAGACGGCAATAGAGCGCCGCCGCAGCCTGCCAGCTGTGCGGTCACTATTGCCGTCTTTGTGTGTGTATGCGTTCAGCTTATCCCCGCAAAATACTCTCGATTTGCTCCAGCTCTTCCGCGCTGAGCTCAGGTGCGTTCAGGGAGGCTACGGCATCCTCGATCTGGCTTACCTTGCTTGCGCCGATCAGAGCCGAGGTCACTTTGCCGCCGCGCAGCACCCATGACAGGGCCAACTGCGACATTTTCTGTCCGCGTGCAGCAGCCAGATCGTTCAGCTGGCTGACCTTGCTGATCACCTCTGCAGTGATTTCCTTCTCTGAGAGGAACACGCTCGGTCCGGCTGCGCGGGAATCCGGTGTGATTCCTTTGAGGTAGCGGTCGGTAAGGATACCTTTTTGCAGCGGAGAGAAGGCGATGGTGCCGATGCCTTCCTCAGCCAGCACATCCTGCAGCCCCTCTTCAATCCAGCGCGACATCATGGAGTAATTCGGCTGGTGGATCAGGCAAGGCGTGCCGAGACGGCGGAGAATCTGAGCCGCTTCCCGCGCTTCGTCAGCCTTGTAATTGGAGATACCGACATACAGCGCTTTACCTTGACGCACAAGCAGATCCAGCGCCGCCATTGTTTCTTCCAGTGGTGTATTCGGGTCCGGGCGGTGATGGTAGAAAATATCCACATAATCCAGTCCCATCCGTTTCAAGCTCTGATCGAGACTGGAGACAAGATATTTCTTCGAGCCCCATTCGCCATAAGGGCCCGGCCACATGTAATAGCCTGCTTTGCTGGAGATGATCATCTCGTCGCGGTAGACGGCGAAATCTTTGTGCAGAATCTGCCCGAAGGTCTCTTCAGCCGATCCGGCAGGCGGACCGTAGTTATTGGCGAGGTCGAAGTGGGTAATGCCTAGATCAAAGGCCCGTCTGATCATGGCCCGGCCGTTCTCGAACACATCATTGCCGCCAAAATTATGCCACAGCCCAAGTGAGATCGCCGGGAGAAGCAGGCCGCTGCGGCCGGTACGGTTGTACTTCATATTTGCATAACGTTCAGGACTTGCATTGTACATTTTTTTACCTCCTCAGAATTTGTGAGCGTTACTTCCTGCATTTACTTCGAACAAACTAGCATCGTAAGCATAAGCTTAAGTTTTGTAAGCCAAAGCATCATCGTGTTACTCCGTACAAAACTAACTTCTTAAGCATTCGCTTAAGACTTGTAAGCGTAATCATCGTGTGATAGAGGAGAGGCGGCTTGCCCTCATTTTTGCCGAAATAAAACCATTGGAATCACCAAGAATAATCACACGTAAGCATTTGTTTCAGCCGATCCCGGTCACGCTCTTATTGTAGCGGATGCACGGAGACAAACGTATGTCAGCAAGGAAGAAGTTTATAGAACAATGTCATTATCGGCATGACGGATGCGGTACTCCTTGGGCGAGCAGCCCTTAACCTTCTTGAACATACGCGAAAAAAGCAGCGGGTCCTGGTAGCCGACAGACCGCGAGATTTCACCAATCGTACAATTCGTATCCGTTAAAAGCTCACACGCTTTGGCGATACGGAAATTGAGCAGGTACTGTTGCGGCGGCAGGCCGACGGTCTTTTTGAACAACGCGGATAAATATTTGCGGTCCAGCTTCAGGGAGGAGGACATCATCTCCACGGTAACATTTTCACAGTAATGGGCATGTAGATAGTGGAGACATTGCTCAACGTAAATACTCTTTTGGCGTGGAACCGGGAAAATGTCCGCCGCCGCAGGAACCGTGCGCAGCAGCAGGCCAAAGAACTCATACATAATCGCTTTAAGCGCTAAATCGAGACTACCCGTGTGGTCAGCCGCAGCGCTAAGCCGGTCATAGAGTACGGGCATCAGTGATTCATCCATCGGAAAGATGGGGTGCTCGGGCGTGAGAGAGGTTTTGGACAGCAGATATCCAATCTCTTCTCCCGTAAAAGCAACCCATGAATATGTCCAGGGATGATCTATGTCCGCCGCATAATGAGTGACAATATGAGGATAAGTCAGGAAGGCTTGTCCAGGCTGCAAAATGTGGGTTTCTTCTCCTACAGTGACTTTGCCGGTTCCTTCGTGAATGAAATGGATTTTGTACAGGTTGCGCACGCCGGGGCCAACGCTATGTCCGGGAGCACACTGCTCACGTCCCCAATAATGAAGATGCAGATCGGGATTGCCCCGGAAGGGGCGCTCTGAATTATATTTGAATATGGCCATGCTTCAGCCTCTTTTCGGTATGGGATGGCTCCGGGATGGATATACACTTCATTATACAATAGATCGTTCGTGGCAGATCAACCGCAAAAAGTCCCAGACCCCAGGCTGAGGGCGGGACTTCCAGGATTTAGAATGGGGAGGCATAGCGGGGCACAGCTTGCTGTACCGGATGACGGAAAAACAGCCAGCCCGGTGTGAACCGGAATCAGGCTTCCATTTTGAGCATTACCAGTTCTTCGACCGGCTCGCCGTTCACGAGATGCTCCTCTACAATACGCGCCACATCATCCGTAGTCACATTGTAATACCAGATGCCGTCGGGATAGACGATAACAAAAGGCCCGTTGCCGCAAAGGCCGAGACAGCTGGTTTTGTTGATTTTGACGGTTTTGTTAATCCCTTTTTCCACGAGCTGTTCCTTGAATTCCTGCATGACCTCTTCCACATCCTGATTATTGCAGTGCTCGCTGCAGCAGAAGAGCAGGTGCTTCTTCAGCACCTTGAGTCGCATATTCATCCTACGCCTCCTTGGTTGTGTGAAAATAGTTGACCCTATCTTACGAGGAGTATAGACCCTTTTGCATCATCTGTAATCGGGTAACGGTCAAAGTTCCCAAAGGCTTAACAAATGCCCTGAAACCAGGATATTCACGTTAGATTATCTAACCCGAATTCTATAAATTTGATGAAAATGTGTCTAGTTTTCTATTTCCCGAATGATTTCCTGTTTCATAAATTGTTTTGTGGATTCAGCGTGAAAAGGGATATTCTACAGTTTCGGCACCGGCTGTTTGGTTAAGTAAGAGGTGTGAAACAAGCTGCATCATCAATGGACACCCAAAACATGCTATCAGGAGGGAATCGTTATGAATAAGAAAATTGTAGGTGTATTTTATACCGAACATGAGGCTTCGCAGGCTATTGAGGAGTTAAAAGGCCGCGGATTTATGACAGAGGATATCTCAGTGATTGCACGGAACAAACAGGATGTCGAAACTATCAATAATGAAACGGGTACCAAAGCGCCTGAGGGAATGGCTTCAGGGGCGGCAACCGGCGGTGTGCTGGGAGGTGTGACCGGACTTCTGGCAGGTATCGGAGCACTGGCGATTCCAGGGATTGGCCCTATTCTTGCGGCGGGACCCATTGCGGCTACGCTGGCGGGAGCTGCGGTGGGAGCGGGAACTGGCGGACTTGTCGGCGGACTGATTGGACTCGGCATACCGGAGGATGAAGCACAGAGCTACGACAACTATGTGGACGAGGGCCGGATTCTTGTCATGGTGGATGCGGACAGCTCCCGGGCCAATGATGTATATTCCGTGCTCCGCAATCATAACTCCGCCAATTCCGACCGTTATGTAGATGAAGCGATTCCTGAAAGTGAGGCTGCGGCCAGCGCCCGTTATTCAGTCAGTGACACTGTAGATGCCGCATTCAACGGCTCTGGTCTGGAGGGACGCGAGGATACTGGGCTGGACACGATGAATTCAGAGCGAAACAGAGAAGAGGAAGAACGCAGGCAGCGCCATCTCCGCCAAGATGAGCTGAATGCTTCCAACAGGCAGAATACGAACCGGTAAAGTGTAAGTTAACAGGTATAGTGGTGTATGACTTAATATATTTTCCATACAAGAAGGGTATCTCAGGTCCAGCCGGACCATGGGATACCCTTCTTGTATGGAGTGAATCAACGGATTGTGATGGGACCAGAATACTAAACCAGATCTCAATTTCGTTTAGCCATGAACAGTGTTTAGGCGTATACACAAACCGAATGTGGTGGCTGGAATCTGCTAAAAATCGTGCACGGCTGGTTTTGGTGGCCAGAATGCCATGCTTTCCCTTTTGATCGAGAGGTTCGTCCAGATGACCACAATCTGGCCGGTCGCCTCTTCCTCTTCATAGGCAATCGCAACGATTTACGACTTGTTGCTTCGTTACACCGGAGCGAAACGGATAAATCCCGGATAATGGAGATGAGACCCAACTGATCGGAACGCAGAATGAAGCTGATGACAATGACAACGAACCAATGAAAAGCGTCTCCAGAATTGCATCATACTGAACATAATTGATATTGATAATCATTATCAGTTATGTTAATATAGTTTTGTTCACATATGAACAAAAAAGAATTGCAATCTATTGCTGACACTGCACCTTGGTCTGCAACTACTACAAGAGAGGGGAGATTGCGAAATTGGAGTTTCAAAATCATTTTAAAGGTCATCTTTACGAGCTATATATAAGAATGCTGCATCTGAACGAGTTGTATACCGAACAAGAATTTAACTCGTTTCGGCAGCAGGCCAGAAAGTACCAGATTGACATGCTCTCCAACAATATTACTAGTGTACACGTTATTGATTGCATTGGTGATTATGAACCGATCAATCATACCGGGATTGTGGAGAAGATGGGGTTGTCCAAAGCTGGCATTACTAAAATTAGTTCAAAGCTGCTGGAAATGGGCTTCATTATGAGAAGTCAACTGAACAACAATCGTAAGGAGATTTACTTTAGTTTAACGGATAAGGGAAGACACGTTTATCATTTGCATAAAGAGCTGCACAAAGAAAAAGAAGAAAGGTTTTACCAATTCATGGAATCCTATACAGAGGCTGAACTGCAGACTATTGGAAAATTTATGAGTGATTTGGTGGCGCGTGCCGAAGAATACTCCGAAGGGAAGTTTACGATAAATGACGACATTAAAGATTGAGGAATTAAGATCCAAGATTGAAGGGAAAGAAATTTTAAAAGGGCTCACACTGGAGATTCAGGGCGGAGAGATTCATGCGATTATGGGGCCTAACGGGACGGGGAAAAGTACGTTGGCTTCTGCGTTAATGGGCCATCCAAAATATGAGGTTACCGGCGGCAAGGTGACATTGGACGATGAAGACCTTCTGGAGATGGAGGTCGATGAGCGTGCCCGGGCAGGCTTGTTCCTCGCTATGCAATACCCAAGTGAAATTGCCGGCGTAACGAACTCGGACTTTCTCAGAAGTGCCATCAATGCACGGCGTGAAGAAGGCCAGGAGATATCATTAATCCGTTTCATCCGTGAATTGGAGAACAAAATGAAGGGGCTAGAGATGAACCCGGAATTCGCGCATCGTTATTTGAATGAGGGATTTTCGGGCGGTGAAAAAAAGCGGAATGAGATTTTGCAAATGATGCTGCTTGAACCCAAGTTTGTGATTTTGGATGAAGTAGATTCCGGGCTTGATATTGATGCACTGCGTATTGTAGCCAATGGTGTAAATGAGCTGCGCAGTCCAGACAGAGGATTTATCATCATTACCCATTATCAGCGCCTGCTGAACTATATTACCCCGGATTTTGTGCATGTCATGATGCAAGGCCGGATTGTCAAATCTGGCGGCCCGGAGCTTGCACACCGTTTAGAGGCAGAAGGGTACGATTGGGTAAAAGAGGAGCTTGGGATTACGGATGAGACGGTAGGCGGGGAAGTATGAAAGCTGAAGAGGAGGAAAAGCAAGTGGGTATACAAGCAAAAATTTCAATGAATGCGAACGCTTTATGCGCTTGGTCAAGTGCTAAGGATGAACCTCGTTGGTTGCTTGAACACCGGATTCGGGCACTCGAGCTGGCAGGGACGTTGGGGCTGCCTAAAGTGGAGAAAATCAAGCTTGAAAAATGGGATATCTACGAAAGTGGTGATTACAAAGCTGAGAATGCGTGGTCAGGTTTGGAAGATGCGCCGGAGGTTGTTCGAGGTTTGGTTGCCTCTCCGGTGGAAGGCGGACTCATCGTTCAGATCAATTCGGATGTAGTGTACACAGAATTGTCGGCTGATTTAGCCGCCCAGGGAGTAATTTTAACGGACCTGCATACTGCGGCAAAAGAGCATGAGGAGTTGGTTCAACGTTATCTCTTTCAGGCTGTGAAGCCGGAAGAGCACAGATTGTCTGCTGTGCACAGTGCCTTATGGAGTAGTGGCGTTTTTCTATATGTCCCAGACGGTATAGAGGTTGAAGTTCCCATTCAAGCGATCTTTTATAGCGATACGAGCGGGGCACTTTTTGCTCCTCACATCTTGATTGTGACTGGTAACAACAGCAAGATCAGCTATGTGGATCATTGTATATCGGGAAGAGATGATATCAAGGTTTTGCATAATGGTGTGGTAGAGGTGTTTGCAGGGGCAGGCTCCAAGGTGCAGGTCGCTTCTGTTCATCAGCTTGCTGCAGCAACAACGGACTTCACCCAGCGGCGTGCGGTTGTGCTTGCGGATGGCGGTATAGAATGGATTGTCGGCGAGATGAATAATGGCTATACCGCCAGTGATACCAAGACATTACTCCAGGGCAACGGGTCCATCTCTGACGCTAAGGTGATTGCGATAGGCTCTGGGGACCAGAAATTGAGTTGTACTACACAAGCCCAGCATTTTGGCAGAAGCTCGGTGAGCCAAATGATCACACGCGCAGTAATGCGTGAAGAAGCTATGGCCATTATCAACGGGATTACAAAAATTGAAAAAGGTGCAACCCATTGTGATGGTCAGCAAACAGAACGTGTACTGATGTTAAGTCCAAATGCGCGCGGTGATGCTAATCCGATCCTGCTGATTGATGAGGATGATGTAACCGCCGGTCATGCTGCATCCGTGGGGCAAGTAAATGCGGAACAAATCTATTATCTGATGTCGCGCGGGATCTCACGGAGTGAATCCGAATATCTTGTTATTTTCGGATTCCTCGCTCCTGTCATTTCGGAGATTCCGCTGGAGGGAGTGCGTAGCCGCCTGCAGGATGTAGTGGAGAAAAAGCTTGGCAGATCATAGGCAATCAGAGCCAATCAAAGTGAGTCTTATGAAGGTTAAAAGGAGCGATACTAATGGCTAAAAAAGCGCCGGATATGGGTGAATATAAATATGGGTTTCGCGATGAGCACCAGTCTATTTTCCAATCTGGAAAAGGTCTGACTGAAGAGATTGTCCGAGAAATTTCCCGGATCAAGGAAGAGCCGGAGTGGATGCTCGATTTTCGGCTGAAAGCTTTGAAGCAATTCTACAAAATGCCGATGCCCAAGTGGGGAGCAGATCTGTCCGGACTAAATCTTGATAACATCCAATATTACGTTCGCCCTTCTGAGAAACAGGGAAAGACCTGGGAGGAGGTTCCCTCCGAGATTAAAGCAACCTTTGACAAGCTGGGGATTCCTGAAGCGGAGCAAAAGTTTCTGGCGGGCGTATCCGCTCAATACGAGTCGGAAGTAGTCTATCACAGTATGGGGAAGGAACTGGAGGATCAGGGCGTTGTTTTCCTTGATACAGATACTGCTTTAAAGCAATATCCTGAAGTGTTCAAGCAACATTTTGGAACGATCATCCCGCCCTCCGACAATAAATTTGCTGCGCTTAACAGCGCGGTTTGGTCAGGCGGCAGCTTTGTATACATCCCGAGAGGTGTGCAGTGTGAGGTTCCGATCCAAGGATACTTCCGGATTAATTCTGAAAATATGGGACAATTCGAGCGGACATTAATTATTGCCGAAGAGGGTAGTTTTATCCATTATGTTGAAGGATGCACAGCGCCTATTTATAGTACCAGTTCTCTGCATAGCGGAGTGATTGAAATTATCTGCCGCAAAGATTCCCGTGTCCGTTACACGACCATCCAGAATTGGGCTCCTAATATCTACAACCTGGTAACCCAAAGGGCTGTGGCAGAGGAAAATGCCACAATGGAATGGGTGGACGGCAACATCGGCTCTAAGGTAACCATGAAGTATCCGGCTGTAATCTTGAAAGGAAGGGGAGCCAAGGGGTCCATCCTGTCTATTGCCGTAGCCGGTAAAGATCAGCATCAAGATGCCGGCGCGAAGGTAATTCACCTTGCTCCCGAGACAACATCTACGATTATATCCAAATCCATCAGCAAGCAGGGCGGCAAAGTAAACTACAGGGGATTGTCGAGCTTCAGCCGCAATTCTGCAGGGTCCAAGTCCAATATTAAGTGTGATACGTTGATTTTGGATAACCAGTCAACCTCAGATACGATTCCGTACAATGAAGTTAAAAACGATCAGATTACTTTGGAGCATGAGGCAACAGTATCCAAAGTGTCCGAGGAACAATTGTTTTACTTAATGAGCCGCGGGCTTACAGAACAAGATGCCACACAAATGATTGTAATGGGCTTTATTGAGCCGTTTACCAAAGAATTGCCGATGGAATATGCCGTTGAAATGAATCGCCTGATTCAATTTGAAATGGAAGGAAGCATCGGTTGATTCATTAAGGAAGTACGAGGTGTTAGTAATGAAGAAAAAGAATTCGGACAATACAGAACTAGCTCAAATTACCCGAGAGATACGGAAACTTCAGTTCTACTTCAACATGCTGTCAGGATTGAGTGCAAGTTGTGGTGTGATGATACCTTTAGATTCTGTGTATACGGCTATAAGGGAACTTTCAGATCAAGAGGCCATTCTTAGGCAAAAAGCAAAGGATCACTCAGACTATCTAGGTGAAAAAGGCTTAAATTGACTGTTGGGAAAACAATGAGAGGAGCTGGCATAATGGAGGAGAATGGAATTTTATTCGATGAAGTATCGGAAGTGCTTCTCAAACTACGTCCTTTCTTACTGCGTGACGGTGGAGACGCTGAACTCGTCGAGGTTGAGAACGGTATAGCCAAATTAAGATTTTTGGGAGCTTGCAACGGTTGCCCAAGTGCTACGATTACGCTAAAGGTTGCTATTGAACGCGCAATTCTTGAGGAAATCGATGAGATTAAAGAAGTTGTACAAGTATTCTAAACTTCTTTTAACAGAGACGAATTAACAGTGCAGAGGGAGGTCATCAATCTCGTCATAGGGATTAACCAGCTCGGCCATCGGGAGATACTCGGATTTTACGTGGCAGGCCATGAGAGTTCAAACGGTTGGCGTGAGGTCCTAGAAGACCTGTATCACCGTGGAGCGACGGAGGTATGGTTAGGCATCTTTGACGCTCCTCCTCCGCTGCTGCCGCCGATTTTTGGGGTTTTTCACTGTATGCTCAGAGGGTCTAATTATCTCTACCTCTGAGCATAAATCCCCGTAGTCAATCCCCTCTATACCATCCTCCAGACAGGCTAGTACATCACAGCTGAAACAAACCATCATTTAGGCACAGAGGTGCTTCCCTTCCGGGTCGGCCCCATCGACGACGCCACAATCTGGCCGGTTGCCACGTCAAAGCCGGGAATGAGGCTAAGCGTGCACCCCTTTATAAGAGTTTTCTTCTTACTATCTCTTACACATTTTAGGAGCTAGTGAATTGCTGGGATTTTTCAGCTACGCTGTACTAGTCGACATCAATTAGATGAGAGCCGCATTTTGCCGGCTGATAGCCACCTGCGGAATATCCTTGCCAGGCAGGAAGTGTATGCTGCGGATATAACGGATGGTGCGGCTCTGTGCCCGCATAATGACGGAATGGGTCTCGGCACGCTCCTTGCCGATGAAGCGGACTCCGTTAAGGAATTCGCCGGAGGTTACACCGGTCGCCGCGAAGATGACATCTCCCGTACCCACCATATCCTCCATCGAGAGCACGCGTGTCGGGTTCTCAATACCCATTAAGAGGCAGCGCTGCAGCTCGAAGGGACCGTCCGGCAGCAGCTTGCCTTGCAGCTCTCCGCCGAGGCATTTCAGTGCGGCAGCAGCCAGCACGCCTTCCGGTGCTCCGCCGGAGCCCATGTACAGATCGACATCGCTGTCCGGCAGTGCTGCCGCGATAGCTCCAGCGACATCGCCGTGGCCGATCAGCTTGACGCGCACGCCCAGCCCGCGCAGGGTGGCGATCAGCTTCTCGTGCCGCTTGCGGTCAAGGACCATTACCGTCAGCTCGGAGAGCGCTTTGCCGGTGATGAGGCTGGCTTTGCGCAATGTGACTTCGGCCGGATCTTCCAGGCTGAGCCTGCCGGCGAGCTCGGGACCGCAGGCCAGCTTCTCCATATAGATGTCAGGCGCATGCAGCAGGCTGCCCCGGTCGGCGATGGCAATCACGGATTGGGCATTGTGAAGCCCGCAGGCTACTACCTCCGTGCCTTCCAGAGGATCTACGGCTACATCAACGGAGGGACCGGTACGGTTCCCGACCTGCTCGCCGATGTAGAGCATCGGAGCTTCGTCCATCTCACCCTCCCCAATGACCACAGTCCCATCAATGGAGACAGAATCAAACATGGAACGGATGGCGGTTGTAGCCGCATCATCCGCAGCATTTTTATCGCCTCTTCCGATCCAGCGGGCTGAGGATAAAGCGCCCAATTCAGTTACCCGTACAATTTCCAGTGCCAATTCGCGTTCCATATGATTTCCCTCCAGTATAATATTTGTATTGGTTCAGGCCTGAATCAGCAAAGCTTACGGAGAATCGGTAATATAACCCATAATAATACCTGCTGTTTCTTCAATCGCCTTGTTTGTAATATCAATAACAGGACAGCCCAGCTTGCCGAACAGCAAGGCAGCGTATTCCATCTCTTCAGTAATGCGCTCCAGGCTGGCATATTGCGAACCTGCCGGAAGTCCAAGCTGCTTCAGACGTTCGGAGCGGATCTTCAGCATATACTCGGGCTTCATCGTAAGCCCGATGAGCCGGTTCGGCGGCAGGCTCATCAGCTGCTGCGGCGGGCCGATTTCGGGAACGATCGGGTAGTTCACGACCTTTTTGCCCCGGTGAGCAAGAAAGATACTGAGCGGGGTTTTGGAGGTGCGTGACATGCCCAGCAGTACAATATCCGCCTTTAGCATCGCGCCAAGATCGCGCCCGTCGTCACAGGCCACGGTGAATTCAATCGCCTCGATCCGGCGGAAGTAATCCTCGTCGAGCTGGTGAAGCAGCCCGGGCCGGGCCTGGGGCGCATCATCAAAGGTATCAATGAAGGCTTGCATCATCGGGCCCATGATATCTACAATCCGCAGGTCGAGGCGCACCGCTTCTTCACGGATCATCTCCCGCAGCTCCGGTTGGACCAGCGTGTAGGCGACAAAGCCCTGAAGCTGAGCGGTCTCCTCCATCAGCTTCCTGAGCTCGTCTTCATGTCTTACGTTGCCGTATCTTCTGATCGTGACACGCTGATTCTGGAATTGGTGGATAACAGCCTGCACGACAGCCTCCGCTGTATCCCCTATAGAATCTGAGCATATCGTTATGAAATGTGAGGATGGCTCCATGCGCTTTTGATTCCTCCCGTTATCCTTTGGCTTCTAGATCGAGGAGTAGTTTGACAATAGAAGTTTTCGTCAGCCGTCCGACAACGTCGAGTTTCGGGCCGCTTTCTTCTACAATACCGGGGATGACCACCGGCAAACTGTCCACCTCGTGAAAAATCATTTTTTGTGCGGCATCAAGCACCGTATCCGCGGGAGAAACGGTCACGACCTTGGGCTGGCGGGTCATTACCATGCTCACGGGCATGGACACTGCTCCGGGATTGCCCAGCGTAACCTTCAAGAAATCCTTGCGCGAGGCCACCCCGGTCAGCTTGCCGTCCCCGTCGCAGATAATCAGCGTGCCGACATCCTGCAGAAACAGTGTGACTACAGCATCCTGAATCGTTGTCGTCTCGCGGATAATAATCGGGATGCTCTGAATATCCTTGACCTTGGTTTCTTTCAGCAGATAGCTGCCGCTGAGGCGCTGCGAGGTTTTTTTGCCGGGAAAATAACCTACCTTGGGTTTCGCGTCAATGTACTCCAGCATGACAAGTACGGACAAATCCGAGCGGATCGTCGGCTTGCTGAGGTTGAGATGCTCCGCAATTTGCTCGGCGGTGATAGGTGCTCTTTTTTTGACGATTTCAATAATTTGCAGTTGACGGGATGTCAGTTCGATCACAGGTTCCCTCCACTTTCCGGATACATTCAGGTGTTCCTTAACAGAAAAGGAGCACCAATAATCGATTCCCCCTTCCATTCTTACGTCCTATTAGAGTATTAAGCCCTTAACTTGCTTATATAATACGCAATAATGATCATTAATGCAATATATAATACGTCATATATATTTTCGGCAGAAGATATTCTAGAGATATAGAACGTGAACTTCAGTATTTCGGGCTCTTCCTTGAAGAGTACATTGTTGTTCAAGGCGATTTCGCAAGGGTTGTTATCCATGCTCAAGTTAGCCATGTGTGTTGGCACTATTGGAAGTTAAGTTAGGGGAGCATGTGCAAGCGTTGAGTTCATGAGAGATATGAGTACTGGTTAGTCCCTCCATATCTCTCGTTTATTCAGCTACCGTTCCAATGCAGATGGACTAAATGTTGCGGACTCAGAAACGTCATTGTCCGCGCCGTCCCCGGCCTGTCCCGGCCGGCGTGCCGTTCTCCGCCGTGTGCCGCGACTCCCGCTCAGTAACGCACCCGGCCCGCTCTGCCCGCCCCGGCCCACCTGGCACAGCGGCTTACGCCACCCTGGGCCGGCCGCTCTTACAGAATCCGCTTCCGCGGATAAGCCTCTCCTGCCACTGGCTGCACCAGCGGGGTGCTGCGCTTCGGCTTGAACAGCAGTTGCTTAAGCGCACCTGCATTTACGAGCACAGTGCCGGCGATGATGGTGAATACGCCGATGAGGGTGATCCAGGTTACCGATTCTCCGTAGAAGAGGAAGCCTACACCGACCGCGATCGGCGGGGAGATATACAGCCAGGTGGACGGAAAGACAGGATTGGTTTTCGCCACCAGCCAGTAGAACAGCGTATGGCCGACCATGGAGCCGATTACGGTCAGGTAGAGCAGAGAACCGGCTGTATGGAAGGACAGCAGCACCTCAGGATGTACTTTTTCCGTGAACAGGGACAGGAGGAACAGCAGCGCGCCGCCGTACATCATCTGCGCTGCATTCAGGGCAACGGGCGATTCGCCGGAGAAGGTGCTGGTTACTTTTTTGGAGTAGATGGCTCCCGCCGCGTAGCAGATTTCTCCGATCAGCACCACAGCGCAACCGGTGACCCACAGGGGAGAAACATCAATGGCGAGGCTGGGTAGCACAAGCAGCAGTACGCCAGCGAAGCCGATAATGCAGCCGATCAGCGAATAGGAAGGCGCTTTTTGCCGGAGAACAGCGGTCTGCATCAGCAGAATCATCATCGGACCGGTTGCGGACAGCACAGCGGCAAGCCCTGAGGAGACATATTGCTCGGCCCAGTACAGTGCGGAAAAGGTTCCGAAGGTTAGTGCAGCGCCGGTGAACAACATCTCTTTGCGCAGGAGCAGGGCGAAGCTGGCTTTGCCTTTCCAGGCCATAAAGAGGAAGAGTACAGCACCTGCAACGAAAAAACGCAAACCCGCCGAGAAGAACGGAGGTGTACCGGCGTCCACGCCGATTTTTATAGCCAGGAAGGTCGTGCCGAAGATCAGACAGACGAGCGAGTAAGCAAGCATAATCATGTTTCAGTTCCCCTTTGTGATGGTAGTGTGGCAGTTGGCTCAAGTGTTCGATTCATCATACCGGAAACTGGACAGAACAGATTGCAGACAATAGAACAGATAGGAGGCGGAATATTGTACAATAAGGCCAAGAGAAGTTAACTACAGGTGGTTATGGACTTAGCTATTGGCAGAGTCATCTGGTAAAGGAGCGGCAGACTGATGAAAAAGGCGGCAGGAGCAGAGCAGAACTCCCCATTGTTTCGCCAGGTGTATCAATACATGTACAACCGGATGGAGCGCGGAGAATGGAAGGCGCATGACAAGCTGCCGTCGATCCGGCTGCTGGCTGAGGAGCTGAAGGTTCACAGGCTTACGGTATTCAAGGCCTACAGAGAGCTGACGGAAGACGGCAAGGTATATGTAAAAGACAAATCCGGCTATTATATGTCACCGGTCAGCAGTTTGGCGGAAGAAGCGGCAGAGGGTGCGGCGGTATCCGCCTATATGCTGGCGAACCCGATGTCCGATATTCAGCGGATACCGGTCAGTTACCAGTTCTCACAGGCGCTGATTGATCCTGGACTGCTGCCCAACCTGTTCCTGTCCGAATACGTCAAAAAAGTGTTCGATCTCTATCCGAAGGTCATGGGAACGTACTCTTCAGTCCAGGGAGACGAGGAACTGCGGGATATACTTAGCCGCCATTTCCGGGAGAAGCACAAGCTGCAGTTGTCACCGGGTGAACTGCTGGTAACTTCGGGTGCTCAGCAGGCGATTAATCTGATCGCGGGCGTTGTGCTGGGGCCGATGGATGCGGTGCTGGTGGAGCGGCCGACGTATAGCGCGGCGATGGATATTTTCCGGCGTCTGGGAGCCCGGCTGGTACCGGTGGAGATTACTCCGGAGGGTTATGATCTACAGCAGGTCGAGGAACTGATGCGCAGGCACCGGCCAAGGATGTTCTATATGAATCCGACACATCACAATCCCACCGGCTATACGGTTCCGGCGCGGCAGCGCAAGCTACTGGTTGAGCTGGCGGAGCGCTACCGCTGTCTGCTCGTGGAGGATGATCCGTTCCGCGACATGTATTTCACGGAGGAGCCGCCGCCGCCGTTTTTTGCGTATGATTCGGAAGGCTGGGTAATCTACATCAGCAGCTTCAGCAAATATGTCGCCCCAGGCTTGCGGATCTGCGCAGTTGGGTGCCGGTACCCGTTCATGGAACAGCTGATTACCGCCAAATCGCTGGCGGACAACGGCACGCCGATTTTGAATCAGAAAATCTTTCTGCACTACTACACCTCGCCGCGCCTGCAGCAGCATCTCGGGAAGCTGCGGATCGCACTCCAGGTGCATAAGGAGATTGTGGAGGAGGAGCTTGCCGCTACCGGATGGGAATGGACAACCCCGCAGGGCGGGCTTAATCTGTGGGTGAAGCTGCCGGAGTCTATTTCCGTGCCTGAGCTGTTTGAGCGTTCTATGGAGCAGTCCATCTCCTTTGTCCCCGGTGAAATTCTTGATCCGCTGGGAGAGATGAAGTCCTGGCTGCGGCTGAGCTACTCCTTTGCCAGCGGAGGTGTGCTGCGCGAAGGTATACGCCGTCTGGCGGCGCTTGCGCTTGGGCTGCAAAAGAGGTGACTACGTGCTCATGAAAGAGTATCCGGGTTCCGCAGGAGAATAAAGAAATTTTACAAAAAATGCATAGTTCTTGTGTTGTTTTACATTAATCGGGCGTTCATGAAATATCCCCTTAATATAATTGCTCTAGTATGAGGTAGTAATTAACCTTAAGGAGGGTATATATGAATTCTCAGAAAAAGAATAGATTCAAGACTGCATTAACTGTAACTGCAGCAGGGGCGCTTTTGGCTACGAGTGTAGTGGCTGCACAGTCTGCCAAACCGGCAGCTGCGGCTTCCGCAAAAACGAAGAATGTCATTCTTTTTGTCGGCGACGGCATGGGGACAGCAGCGCGTAATGCGATACGGCTGGCGACCGTAGGCGAAAATGGCAAATTGGCTATGGATGATATGCCCTACGCAGGGCTGGTACATACGAGCTCTACCGTACCGGTTACAGATTCAGCTGCATCCGCTACAGCATATGCCAGCGGGGTGAAGACATATAATGGCGCCATCGGCATGGATGCCAACAAAAAATCGGTTAAAACCATAGCAGAATACGCCAAAGATGCCGGTATGTCCACAGGTGTAGTAACCACCAGCCAAATTACGGATGCTACGGGCGCAGCTTTTGGCGCTCACGTGGAAGACCGCTCGAAACAAAGCGACATTGCACTGCAGCTCTTGACTAAGAGCAAAGTGGACGTTCTGCTCGGCGGCGGTGAGGATTTCTGGTATCCGGCTGGCGAAGCAGGCAAGTTCCCGGATGCTCCGGCTGAAGATCCTTCGGAGAAGAGCAAAGGAAGCCAGGGCAATCTGGTCACCAAAGCGAAACAGCTGGGTTACAACTATGTATCGACCAAAGACGGCTTGAAGCAGGCCAAGAACGGCAAGCTGCTCGGACTGTTCGCCAATGAGGAGATGTTTCAGCAGAATGAGGAAGGCAAAGGGGATATCTACAACCCTGTAGTCTCCCTGCCGGAAATGACCCAGAAAGCGATTGACACCCTGTCCGCTAACAAAAAAGGCTTTTTCCTGATGGTAGAGGAAGAAGGTACGGATGAATTTGCCCACAGAAACAATGCCAAGATGACGATTAAATCCGGCCAGGCTCTGGATGCATCTGTGCAGGTGGCTAAGGATTTTGCCAAAAAGAATCCAGACACGCTGGTGCTGGTGCTGGCTGACCATGAAACCGGAGGACTTTCCATCGAAGCAGTCGATGCAGAGGATGAAACTGGAGATGGCATCTCCAAAGAAGACGGTCCGTTCGCTATCGCCAATTCCAAGCAAAGCTTTGTAGTGGACTGGACAACCTCCGGCCATACGGCGGTGGATATTCCGGTTACAGCAATGGGGAAAAACGCCCAGCTCTTTACGGGAGTTTTTGAGAACACAGCCGTGTTCGAGAAGATGATGCAAGCCTATGGTTTTAAAGCGAAGAAATAGAACGTCAGAGGGAGCTAGTGCCTTTGTAATAGATAAGCTGGCCGGACTTTCGGCTGGCTTTTTCTATATATAAAGATTGTTATGTTTGAGCTAAGAAACCTATCCGCTGCGTTTGGATTTGGTTCCATGTATTTACATTTTTCTAGTAACATTTGTAACTGACGGAATTGCTAGAAATTGATAAATATAGATTGTAAGCGTTTTAATCATAGGACTGGGGGAATGGTTGTGAAAAAGGTAACAAAATTATTGCTGGTAGCCGGTATCTCCTTGGCTGTTGTAGGCGTAGGGAACAGTGGCGCTCTGAACAATGTCTCTTCTGCTGCAAGCGCACCTCTTAAGGTTGGCCGGGTAGAAGCTGCCGCTCATGGCACGAAATGCTTCACTGTGGCAGTTGCCGTAGTCCAAAATGGTGTGATCGTAGCCGCTTCACTGGACGATTATCAATTCCTGGGCTCCGATGTGGCAACGGGAGTGCCTAACTCGGACAAGGACTTCGGACAGAACTACAAAGATCCAGCAATGGTCCTGGCTTCCAAGAAAGCCAATGCCAAATATTATAGCGAACATATGAAAGAAGAAGCCAAATCTACGGTTTCTTATGACAAGAACATGGCTGCCATTGAGAAATATGCAACGGGCAAAACAATCAAGTCGCTGGAAGCTACACTGGCTGCAAAGAGCAAAGAGCAAATGGTTGACGCTGTAAGCGGAGCTACTCTTGTAGATACCCAAGGCTACCTGAAAGCTATTGTAGCTGCTGCTAAGGCTGCCAAGTAAGCCATTGATTTAATCATTTCAGGCACCAACTCCTTCACGGTTTCGGCTGTGAAGGAGTTTTTTGCGTTTTTTACTTCTATAGTTTTCTGCATCACACCCAGCCGAACAACCGGGCGGCCTGGGCAACGGCGAAGGTTACCGCAATAGCGATTCCGAGCGGGATGACCGCAGAGAGCACGGCCCATTTCATACTGCGGGTTTCTTTATAAATATTGATTAGCGTGGTGCCGCATGGATAGTGAAGCAGAGAGAACAACATCATATTGAGCGCGGTTAGCCAAGTCCAGCCATGGCTCAGGAAAATATCCTTGATGCCGCTGAGGCCATCGATATCGACCATCGCGCCTGAGGACATATATCCCATAAGCAGGATCGGCAGCACGATTTCATTGGCTGGAAGTCCAAGGATGAACGCCATAATAATGAAGCCATCCAGACCCAGCAAATTCGCAAAAGGATCAAAAAAAGCAGCCATGTGGTTAAGTACACTGTCTCCTCCGACCATCAGATTGCCCAGAATCCAGGTGACGATTCCCGCCGGTGCAGCGACGACGATTGCCCGGGCTAGCACGTTCAGGGATTTTTCTTTGGAGGAGATCAATATGGTTTTCCAAATTTGCGGACGGCGGTATGGCGGAAGCTCCAGTGTGTAGTGAGTGGGTACTCCGCGCAGCGCAGTCTTTGACATGACCCAGGAGACGCTCAAGGTAACAATGATTCCAACCAGGACAATGCCCATTAACACCAGTGCAGTTGATAATGTGTGCAGTGCGCCTGCTGCAGCGCCTCCGACCATGAACAGAGAAGAGAGCATAATCAGTGTCGGCCAGCGTCCGTTGCAGGGCACGAAGTTATTGGTCAGGATGGCCAGCATCCGTTCCCGGGGGGACTCGATAATGCGGGTGGAGAGAATGGCAGCAGCATTGCAGCCAAAGCCCATCGACATGGTCAGGGCCTGTTTGCCGTGGCCGCCGGATTTTTTGAACAGCCGGTCCATATTGAATGCCACGCGCGGAAGATAGCCGAAATTCTCCAGCAGGGCAAACACCGGGAAGAAAATCATCATGGGCGGCAGCATGACACTGATCACCCAGGAGGTTCCGCGGTATAGTCCAAGCACGAGAACGCCATGCAGCCAGGCCGGTGCGTTCAACGCCTCAAAACCTGCCGTCAGATAGCCTTCAATCCAGCCGAAAAAGGAAGCGAGCCATCCTGAAGGATAGTTGGCACCTGCAATTGTAATCCAGAACACGAGGCCGAGGGCGGCGAGCATAATAGGGAAACCCCAGATTTTGGAGGTGACGATCTGATCCAGCTTATAGGTGCTGGCGAGTTTCTGCTGGTCCTTGTAGGTCACAGAGTCACGGCAAATACCGGCCGACACCCCGTAGATTCCACTGACAATTTCGTCGCGGATGGCCCCTTTGTCAGCCAGCTTCTTCGCGAAGGGCAGCAGGGAATCCATGGCGTCCGTTCCCTTAATGACATGCGGTGACTCCATGACCCACAACCTCCTTTGCTGCAGAAATATTTGTGCGCCCCATATGGGCCTTAAGCGAAGTGATCAGGCTGTCATCACCGTCTAACAGCCGGAGGGCAATCCAGCGCGCCGGATATCTTGTGCCAATGGCCTGTTCGACCATGGGGATCAGCTCAGCGATGCCCTGTTCAATTTCGTCACTATAGCTGATGCGAAGCGGCTGTGCCGTAAAAGCGCCAGTGGCGACACGCTCGATCTGATCCAGAAGAGCATCAATGCCGATTTTGCTCCTGGCGGAGATGGCCACAACCGGAACCCCAAGCTGCTTCGAGATCGCCTTCACATTGATGACGATACCCAGTCTGCGGGCTTCATCGATCAGGTTGATGCAGATCACGGCCCGCCCGGTAATCTCCAGCACCTGCAGCGCGAGGTTGAGATTGCGTTCAAGCGAAGTGGCGTCCAGAACTACGAGCGTTACATCCGGTTCCTCGAAAATGATGTAATCCCTGGCCGCCTCTTCGTCGGCGGAATTGGAGTACAGCGAATAGGTGCCCGGAAGATCGACTGCGCGGTAAGTGTGGTTTTTGTGGGTGAATTCGCCTTCGGCCGTAATGACGGTTTTGCCCGCCCAGTTGCCGGTGTGCTGACGCAGTCCGGTCAGAAGATTGAAAAGCGTGCTTTTTCCCGTATTGGGGTTACCCGCAAAAGCTACAGTAAACGGATTCATTCGCCTCCACCTCCAATCAAAGTTCCGTAGATTAATTCACTTTCTTCGCGCCGCAGCGCAATCGTTGTATTACTCAAGCGGAATGCCGTAGGGTCGCCCAGAGGGCTGCGCCGCAGCACTTCTACCGTGTTGCCGACGACAAATCCGAGATCTAGCAGCCTTCTCCGCAGCACCCCCTGCACTTCGATGCCGCTAATCACGAGTTTGCTGCCATTCACCGCTTTAGACAATGGAATAAGTGCTCCAGCCATAAATTCCCCTTCCTTCATATAGAAATTAGTACATATTGTGCACTAGGGATAGATTCTTGTAGTGTGCCACAATAGTAGTATACGTAAATAAATTTGTCCCTGCAACAAAAAAGTTTCCCTAGGGAAAAATAAATAATACATAATTACATTTCTTTTGATTCAGCCGCCGAAACGGGAAACAGCCGAATCTAAGGTAGAAAACCTTGATTCGGCTGCCGGGGTGAAGTTGTCCATATGCATCGTTCGGAAAGTGAGAGGTTAGTTCGGGATGCTACTAAAAGCTGCCAAAATCCAGAGTGTGGCCGGTCTCGGCCAGGGTTTTGATATTGCTCAGAATATGCCACCACGCGCTGTCGCTGGCTGCATAAGAAGGGTCGTCCGGATGCCATTCATCGTGAATTAATGTCAGCCGGGTGCAGCCGCCTACCGCTTCCAGCTGCCAGGAGATACGGGATTCGTAGTTTTCCCGGTCCTTGAGATAGGAGGGGCCAACCTTGTGAGTGAAGCTTAAGGTCTTCTCCGGGACGTATTCCAGCACCGTTCCGTATACATGTACTGTCTCGTCACCCCCGTCTCCGGGACCCACGTATTCCAGCAGTTCTCCTGGCTTGAAGCTGGAGCGGATTACGCTGCCGTAATAGATTTGCTTGACCTGCCCCGGCGAAACCAGTGTGTCCCACACCTGAGCCGGGGTGCCGGCAATATAAAATTCATATTTCAATTCGTTCATTTCAATTGTTCCTCCTTGAAAGGATATTTTTAAACCCTAGTCCTGTCTCTACTATACATAAGGATCACTGACAGATATGGTCAGTGATCCTAAGAAAGACATTATGCAGAATAATATGCCGCAAGATCCGCGGTCACCGCGGCGAGCTTCTGCTTCAGAGCTGCAGGCTCAAGGATGGTTAGCGCTTTGCCATAAGGCAGCAGAAAGTAAGGAGCGTAGCTGTACAGGGTGGCTTCATCCAGCAGGAATTTCGCTGTATCTGCACTGCGCTGCTCCAGCGTATGACCGAACAGCCAATGGCTGCAAAGATCATTTAGTACCCCTTCTGCGGCTGTTATGACAACTGCAGTCAGTTTTGCCGGATCGTTATATCCGGGCAGAAGGCTCTGAAGCAGGAACTCACGCGCCGAGAAGCTGGCGGGGCGCAGAAAGGTTTCCCCCGTCCTCCGCAGGCCCGTGATCCGGTCTACCCGGAAGCTGCGGATTTCCTGACGCTTATGGCAGAAGCCGGTCAGGTACCATTGGCCTTTCCACAGCACCAGTCCGTAGGGATCAATACTGCGGGAGGAAGGGGGAGACCCGTTGCCCTTGCGGTAATCCATCTCCAGCATCAGCCTGTCCGCTGTACAAATCTCAAGCTCTTCCAGCAGCTGCGCAAGCGGAGCTGCCGGTGAATGGAGTGTCTCCAGACCGCTCTCGTGGCGCTCCATGTGCGACAGCTGTTCGGCATTGCTGTAACGCTTAAGCTTGGCAATCGCTCCATCCAGCGCCTGCTCATAAGGATATCCGCTTCCCCGTGCGAAGGATGAGGCCTGGACAAGCGCCCGCCGTTCCCCGGCGTCGAAGAACAGCGGAGCTGAGCTGAAGTGCTCCGGGAGACTATAACCGCCTCCCGGACCGGCATCTGCGATTACGGGGACACCGCTGGCGCAGAGGGCGTCAATATAGCGGTAGACCGAGCGGACACTCAGCTCCAGCTCTTCGGCCAGCTCTGCAGCAGTTCTCTTGCGCTGCTGCAGCATCCATAGAATGGACAACATGTAATCGGCTTTGGACATGAGTCCGGAACCTCCTTGTACATTGGCTTATTCATTATAGCCAGTGTACCTGTAGAACAGCCCGCCGTCCAACTGGCACAATGACCTACCGGATAATGATCTGATACAGGACCGGACGAATCACTACCAGTGTCTGCACTGCTGCGACATTCTAAGATGAAGAACGCGCAAATCTGCTGCGCAGCAGGATGGAAAGGGCCAGCAGCAGAGGGATTGCCACCTGGAACACTGGATCGATCCTCAGACTTGGTCCCAGGCCGATAGCAATGTGCTGCGTGTAGTCCCTCTCCAGGAAAGAAGCGCCATAAATAACCGCGCCTACGGGGAATACCCACCATTTAGCCGGTTTTCCGGTCAGCTCCGCTACTGCCTTCACAGAACAGAAGAAGAACAGCATCATCTTGATCAGCAGGCCAACGAAGAGCTGGACGGTAACCAGAATATCGAGGCGTTCGATGAATTTCAGACTGGACAAGGTGCGTACCGATTTTAAAAAGGGAAGCTGGCTGATTCCTGCGACCGTGGGCCCGAGGACAGCTACATTCAGTGCGTTCATGAAAATCAGGAATATACTGATCAGGAGATAGGCCACCACAGTGTTTTTTACGGGAACCCCCGGCTTGTCCCATAAGGACCATAGCATCAGGAATACAATCATCTGCCCGAAGGGGAAGGAGACAATGTCCGGCAGTGCGGCGTCAGCAATCGGCTTAAATCCGTTCTCGAAGACCGGGCCTAGACGGTTGAAATCCAGGGAACCCATGATCCCGAACAACAGAACAAGCAAGGCATAGAAGAACAGCACCATCGGCAGCAGGACCTCCGGCAGGCGGAAGACAACCTCGGCCCCTTTCCAAATAGCGTAAATGGAAATCCCGACAAAAATCAGCATCGTAATGGACATCGGTGATCTTGGCAGCATGGTAAGCGCCGTCAGTTCCCCCAGGTCACGGACATTGCGCATCGACTGGTAAGCGAAATACAGGCTGTAAATTCCGCCAATCACAGAACCTGCGTAACGTCCGAAATGGATCTTAAGCATGCCGATAAGGTCTGTGCCCAGCGAACTTTGCTGAATCCACATCAGAAGCATAAGCAGAATAAAGCCGGCCATCGAGCCGGTACACATAGCGAGCCAGGAGTCCTGCTTGGCCTTGCCGCCAAGCAGAAACAGTGGCGTGCTGCCGATCTCAAACAGCATGATCATGAACGAGATTTGCAGGGCAGACACCTGTTCCTTTTTTTGCATGACGGAATCAACCTCCTAACCATTTGATCATTGCTCTGCCCGCCGGCTGAAAGAAAGCTATATACAGGCTAGACACACTTAGATGCGGAGTTCTGGTAAAGCCGCTAATATTAACATAGGCACAGTAAATCAATATACAGCCGTACCACAGCCTATTCAGCTTACGCCTCTTTCCCTTCAGCATGGTGCATCCCCGCCAGAACACGAGGACATAGAGCCCCAGAATTACAGCTATATTCATAGATATGCTCCTTTATTTCTCGTGAACAGATTCGAAGGATTTATTGCTGAGCCCTGTCCGCTCAATTTTCATCGAAACATGGGGCCGGATTTCAATCTCCTGGAACGTGCTGTCCCAGTTCTTGGCCTTCTTGATCTGCTTGAAGCGTTTGCGGTCACTTCGGTGTATTCTGACCGCGAAGCCTGTAACATCGGCCCCCAGCGTTCTGATCTCCTTCCAGGAATTGTTCACCAGCTCCAGCACCTGCTGTTCAATAGAATGTTCCATTTCTGTAATCGAAGTTCGATCGTTCAAATCCATAACGCTGCCAACTTCGGATAATACACCGCTCCCTTTGATATCTATATCTATCACGTAATGGTCCTGCTCCCACTTGGGATGGACGATGGTTTTGGATTTTTGGAGGATATAAGAGGCATCCGGCTTGTCGCCGGATTTGGGCTTCGAAGAGAAGGCTATGGTCGCTGTCTTAATCTTGTCTGTCATGAAGGACAAGCCGAATGCTTGCTTTTGACTTAACCAGCCCATCAGCTGATCTCCCTTCAGCACACCCAGCCTCCCCAGGGCCAGCCGGGTCTTGAGATCAGTACGTCCGGTTTCTGTCGTTTCGTCCATAATCTCCGTCCCGGTAAGCAGGATCTCCGGAAGGACAGCGCTGCCTGATTCGGAGGATAAGGCCATTGCCAGTTCGAACATCTGTACGCCTGGGTAATAGGAGATCAGCCGGGATTCCTGTTCGATCATCAGCTGGACGCCAGCCCCCTGGTTTTTGGACAACTGCATGAGCTGATCCAGAATATTGCCGGCTTCTCCCTTGGTAATAAATACATAGACGGTTTCCCGGGCATCCTGCTTGCGCAGGAACATATCAATTAATTGGTTAATACCATGTTTGGCGACACTTTCTCCCAGCACGGTAATCCGTGAATGGGAGAAGAACATTTCACGTGTGCTTGTCAGGTTGGTTTTTTCAATCGCTTCCATAATCGTCCTTCCCTTGACTGTAAAAGTCACAAACGGAGGCGAGCTGGTGCTTCCGCCTGTACTGCCCCCCATACCGCTGGATCCTGACGAGGGGTTGATGACCTGGTAGGTGGCCTTCCACTGGTTATTCTCCCAGTCATATGCAGACCCGGATGTAATGCCAAGCTCACTCAGTTCCCGGGCATCCCAGCAGCCGGTCAGCAGAGTGGATAAGAGGGGAAGGCACAGGAGGGGAATGAGAATTTTTTTGTGAATATTCAAGTTTCCCATCCTTTCTGTTTAGGTTTGCCCTTCTTGAACCGGTCCAGTCCAATCGCCCCCAAAGGAACGAGTACATTGAAGAGGAAGAAGACGAGAAATCGTCCTTCCTTGTTATAGAGGTTTAATTTCTCTGTGCTCTGCCAGGTATACAGACACTCGAGCAGGATGAGCAGACCCAGGGCACCGATGAACGGCCGGCTGCTGCCTACCCTGAAGGTTTGCTTAAAGCACTCTACGGTAGCAAACAGGAAGATTGAAAACTTCAGGTAAATGGACATCACCCAGTAGGAAATAAAAAGAATATCGAGCTTCTCGATAAATCTTCCGAGATGTACAATACTGGCTGCTGTGAATCCGGGATAAGTACTGAGTTTGATAAAATCAGGGCCAAAGACCATGAGCGTTGTAATCAAAGAAAACATCATGATTAAGGCAACAACAATCAGGCCACTCCAGCCTATGATCCGGGCCCGCTTCGGATCTTTCAGATATGGTGCCAGGAACAGCAGCACCGCAACCTCGGACATCCATGTGGTTGGAGTAATACTGGCGAGCGTCAGCTCGGCCAGAGAATGATCAAACATGGGTAACAACTGGTGCACATTCATTTCATTGGACAGTCCGAACAGATACAGCGGCACGAAAAATACAAAGAGCAATATCACAAGACTGTTTACCCGTGCAATGGCCTCCAGTCCTTGTCTTACCATATAGATAGTAATGAGCAGGATCAGTGTGCACAATATCGAAATTGGCGTATTGACCAGCACGTTGTCCTTCAGGAAATTGACGAATTCACGCAGTATGGTCGAGGTATTATCCAGGTAAAACTGCAGCATCAAGAGGCCAAGGACCGTACCGATAACAGGCGAGCTTTTCTCGCCGACCCATGTGAGAAATGGAGCGCCGTTGATGCGGCTGACGGTACTGCCGACCAGGGCTGCGATAAGGAGACCGAAGAAAGTGGACAGCAAAATGGCCAGCGGCGCATCCTGTTCCGCATAGTTACTGATGATCACAGGCAGTACGACGGTGGCTGTTGGCAGAATTGTATTGACAATCAGCATGGCTGCCTGAGTAGTGCCGACTTTTCCATTCATGCGGGGTCCTCCCCTTGTGGTTTGGGCTGCCCGGACTCTTGGCTATTCTTGCCTTCCGCCGGCTTAGGCTTCTGATCCGGGCCTTGTCTGCGTGTTTCCTTGCCAAGGTTGGTCTTGGGGCGCATCGTCATGCTCCAGAGAGGAACACGGATTAAGATATCCTTAAGATAACGAGGAACCATCGGTGCAACTGGTGACAGGTACGGCACACCAAACGAGCGTAATCCGGCCATGTGAATCAGCAGTACCATCAGAAAGGACATGATGCCAAAGAGTCCCAGTGTCGCGGCGATAAACATCATCACAAAACGGATGAGCCGGATGGAGTTAGCGATGGCCAGTGAAGGAATCACAAAGTTGGAGATCGCCGTAAAAGAAACCACAATAACCATAGCGGCGGAGACGAGTCCGGCCTGAACGGCAGCCTGCCCCAGCACCAGTGCGCCGACAATGGATATCGCCGGGCCGATGGTGCGCGGCATGCGTACCCCGGCTTCGCGCAGCACATCGAAGGTCAGCTCCATAAGCAGCGCCTCCGCCAGCGCCGGCAGCGGGACCCCTTCCCGCTGGGCGGCGAGGCTGACCAGCAGGGTGGTCGGAAGCATTTCCTGATGAAAGGTGGTAACGGCAATATAGAGTGCTGGCAGCAGCATGGATACAAAAAAAGCCCCATAGCGGATCAGCCGCAGAAAGGAAGAAATATCATAACGCTGATAGTAGTCCTCACTGGACTGGAAAAAGTTGAAAAACGTAGATGGTGCAAGAAGTGCAAAAGGTGTGCCGTCAATGATGATTCCGATTTGCCCTTCCAGAATGCCTCCGGCCATCGCGTCCGGACGCTCCGTGTTCTGGATGGTCGGAAAGGGTGTCAGGCCGCCGTCCTGGATGAACTCTTCAATATAGTTGCTCTCCAGAATGCTGTCTGTATGGATTGCATTCAGGCGGCGGCGGACTTCTTTCAGCACCTGCTCACTTGCGATGCCATCCAGATAGACCAGAGCTACTCCGGTCTGGGTGCGCTGGCCGATTTTATACTCTTCGATACGCAGATCAGAGGTTTTGAGTCTGCGCCGCAGCATGGAGGTGCCTGTCCGCAGGCTTTCGGTGAAGCCCTCCTTGGGACCACGGATGACGCCCTGCGAGGTCGGCTCATTGACGCTGCGTTTCTCCCAGCCCGAAGTATCGGCGGCCAGTGCCATCTGGAGTCCATCGAACAGAATTAGAGTATAGCCATCGAAGAGCATGGACAGGAGCGCTTCCAGCGTTTTACCTTCTTTGACGCCCCCAATGGGCAGGATTTGATCCTTGATCATCCTGAAGGCATCTGTGGCGGTGATGGATTCGCTCTTTAGTGTGACCGTTTCCAGCAAGGGCTGAAGCACAGTCTGATTGACCACGTCGGCGTTAACCAGGCCGTCAATATATACAAAAGCCAGCGCTAGTGAGCTTAAAGACTCGTTGGTGAATCTGCGGAAGACGACATCCGAGCTTTGGCCGATCCGCTTGCCAAGCTCCTGCAAGTTCACCTCGAGTGAAGGATCAAGAGGAAGCGGGGCAGGCACGGAGTTCTCTGAGGGAACACTGGCATTCTTGCGGGCCGGCTTCTGTTTGTTTGCCATCATAACACCTCGGTTCTGCTGGAATCTGGATTCTTTGGCGTTATTATCCCCGGTCTTCAATTCCTTATTCTGCCTGCATGAGAGAATGGTCTCTAAGGCTTGCATACAACAAAAGCTCCGTCCATAGCCGAAATGGCTGTGAACGGAGCTTTTGTCTGAAGATATTGGCAAAGCCGGTTGCCTGGAGGTTTGTGGGATGAAAAGAACTACGAATCCGGATTACCGGCAGCCATTATCTGGTTTTGACCACCAGCGCATTGCTGATCAGCCGTCCTGGGGTAGTCAAATATTTGCCGCCATAATATAGGCCGCTGGAGGCGCCGCCATCCAGATTCATCGCCTGGTATGCCCCAGCCTGCTTCATGATATGGGCCAGCTGGGGGATGGTTGCCCCGCCGGAGGTCAGCAGAATCAGCTTATGGTCTTTGGTCAGTCCCAGTGCGCTGCGGGAGCCGCCGCCCGTTAATATTTTTGGATCCCGGAAGCCTTCCCCGGCCACATTCAGGGCCACTTTGCCATCTATAAGCAACCTTGGACCGGCCTGGATCGCACCTGTAACAGCTCCGGAATTAAAGTGATCCATGAATTCGCTGCCCGGGATCAGCTCTGCCAGAAGGTTGTTGTCATAAGCGAATACGGTCCGCTTGTCTGCCGGGCTGTTCTTGAGCATTTTCCCGCCGCTGATAATATATCCATAAGGAACTTTGTAGGCCCCGTCTGTATAGGCATTAAAATACGTGCCGTTAATAGCGGCAACTGCTCCGCTGCGCTTGGCAATGCTGCCTAGCGCTTCTGTTCTGCCTATGGTGTTGCCCGCAAGGACAACATCGAGTTTGAGAGCAGGATGCAGCAGGGACACGGTTACCATTTGTACGGTAAAGGATCTCCCGCCTACCTTGTAAGTGTGTTTAGAACTTACAACTGCCGGAGAGCCTGCTGAAATCAGCGCGCCGGATAATACAGGCAGCGTGGCAGTGTCATCGCCTGCAGCTAATGTAAGGGAAGCGGCGGTTTTGCTCCACGCCAGCTGAATACCCAGGGTTTGGCTGATGAGGGACAAAGGCACATAGGTTGTCCCATTACTGCTGAAAGGCCGCTCACTCAGCGTAACGGACTTGCCATTAACAGAGGCTGCTGTCTGGCCGGATGCCAGAACTACGGAGTTCCCGTCTCTAGAAACGGTAATTTGCTTCCCGGTTTGGCCGCCGACTCCTGCCTGAATACCGGCAAAACCGTTCAGGAACCGTAGCGGGATGTAGGAGTGGTTATCCTTGTCGACATAGATGGTGGTTTTGGGCGCCGCAGCAGCGGCAGCGCTGGCGGGTACAGAGGTTAGTGCAGAGAGCATGAAGATGAGAGCGAGCGATAGAACGGACAACTTTTTCATTGTAAACAGTAATCTCCTTTTGAATTATAGGGTACGGATGCTGGAATGTGGTAAACAGACCCATAATATCATATATCCGGGTAGCGGTTCCGTCAATTATTTCCACTCGCTATATTCAATGTTACCTACCATATTCTGGGGGCGCCAATATGCATCTGCCGGAGCGATGGTTTATAATCTACAGATGGCATTCGACCATTCATATTGAATAAAGGCGGTAAGTATAATGACAACTATTGGCTTGATTCGGCATGGCAGCACACTGTGGAATAAAGAAGGCCGGATTCAGGGTCATACCGATAATCCGCTCGATGAGGAAGGACTGCGCCAGGCAGCGGCCATAGCTGAGCGTCTTCGCGGAGAAGAGTGGGATTACCTCTATTCAAGCGACCTGCTCAGAGCGGTGCAGACAGCAGAGGTGATCTCGGAGCGGCTCGGTATTCCGGTCACAGGGCTGGTCCCGGGCATTCGGGAGATGAACGGCGGTCTGATTGAGGGCACTACAGAGGACGAACGAGTGGAGCGGTGGGGCAGCGGATGGAAGAGCATCGATATGGAGCTGGAGAGCGACGAGTCCGGCCAGGAGAGAGGCAGCAGGGCCATCGAAGACATTGCGGCACGGCATCCCGGCAACAAGATCCTCGTGGTCAGCCACGGTGCTATTTTGCGCAGCACGCTGAGAAGACTGGTTCCCGGACTTGATGTAACCGTATTGCTAAAGAACACCTCAATCACTCATGTCGTCAAGGACGGCAACGGTTGGACTTGTGCCTTGTACAACTGTGTTTCGCATATTGATGCTGAGCGGTCATAGTAGTTGATCCTGCGGGGGCACCCGTCCTGTCGATCCGTCCTGTCGGGGACGGATTTTTTAATGCGCCAGTCTGCAGCACAGGCTTCCAAATGATCCCATGCAGGAAGAAGTTCTTCCTGCCGATAATAAATATATCATGCATATCGCCTGCTTTATTTCAGAATGATTCATGGTGGTGTTCCGTTCATCTTCAGTGTATTATTGTACTGTAAAGCTTCAAAGTGCGAAATTATTCACATGCAAAAGGAGTGCAATTGGACCATGGAAGCCCGAAATTATATGCTGGCCGTATCCTCGGTGCTCATAGCAGCATTGTCTGTCTATAGCATGTTCTATCTGTCCCGGAAATTCAGCGGCAGAAATCAAAAAAACCGCGCAGTCCGCGCGGTCTTAATAATCTTTATTGCGGGTGCCGGAATGAGCGCCATGCACCTGCTGGGCTTGAAGTCCCTCCAGGGCGCTGGATTCGCTTCCGGTAAAGACGGATTCGTTCTTCCGCTTACACTGTATGTTCTGACGCTGACGGGAATGCTCTACCTGTTCTCCCGGCTGCGTATGCTGCTTGCTGAGCGGGAACAGCTGAAGGAACTGGCTTACCGCGATTCATTGACCAGTCTCCTGAACAAGAACGGCATGGATCACTTCTGGGATCATTGCAAACCTAATGAACAGCTCGCGGTACTGTTTCTGGATCTCAACCGTTTCAAATCCATCAACGATACGCTGGGGCATCATGTGGGCGATTTACTGCTTCAGGCGGTCGGTACCACACTGAGCCAATTCTCAAGCAAAGGCAAACGGCATATTTTCCGCATCGGCGGGGATGAATTTGTGATTATCGCCAAGCGCTGCGGCCGCAAAGAAGCGGAGCAGCTGGCGTTACGGATTCTGGAGAAGACGACCCGGAATTATAGACTGGAGAAACATGAGCTGTTTGTTTCAGCCAGCATCGGCATCACCATGAGCCATGGGAAGATCGACCGCCAGAAGCTGCTAAAAGAGGCCGATTCGGCCATGTATAATGCCAAGCAGCTCGGGAGTGGCCGCTACTCCGTGTATAAGGAAGAGAATACCAATCCTGCCAAACCGGCTGGCCAATCGGTGAGCCTGCTCCACAGCGGTGTAACCAGTCCCAATGGGCTTGATCATAAGCGAAGCTCCATGCGGGCGTAAGCTGGTGTTACCTGCCGGGTTTGTTTTCTGATTACGCTTGATTAGAGCGAACAGCGTTCACTGCTTTTACACGCCCCTTCATCATCAGCAGGCACACCAGGGCGAATGCCATACTAACGGTGGCAGCATAGAACAGGATGGAGTAATCCGTAAGATCAATCAGCAGCCCCAGCAGGGGCGGAGATGTAATGGCGGCGAGTGATGAGACCAAATAGTAGATTCCCGTCCGCGTGCCGATACTTTCTTCGTCTCCTGTAGCGACCACATAGGGGTAGGAATTGATATTGATACAAGCCCAGAACATCCCGCCTAGCAGCAGCAGACCACGCAGCAGCAGCACATTTTCCGCAAACCCCACGAGAGCAAATACCGCCATCAGTCCGCATACACCCAGAATAATGATGTTTTTCTTCCCGAACCGTCCGCCCAGCCAGCCGCTGGGAATCGCAAAGATCACAAAAGCAAGCGAAAAGAACGTGAGCGAGAACGAAGCGGCTTGCTCACTAAGCCCCAGATGATGTTTGCCATACAAGGTAAACAACGTCTCGACCCCCTGATAAGCCACGAACCAGAAAAAAATCGCCGCCAGCAGCCAGAACGTTGTCCGGTCCAGCTGTTTGGTGAGGGAGATGCGTGCTGGCCTGTCCATAGGGCCGCTTCTGCCTGTCACTTGGGAATTACGCTCAGCGCCTGGATTGGCCGCGGCATTCACTGCGGGTCCAATGACCCCATCCCGATCCTCCCGAATAAACCTCGACACGATGTACAGACACATCAGCGTGATCAGACCGGCCACCACAAATGGCAGCACAGGGCTTACATCATAGAGAAAGGACCCTGCGCCAAAAGCCAGAATGGACCCTACTCCGCCCATGAAGTTGATCAGCCCGTTGGCCTTGGTGCGCTGAGGCTCCGGCGTAATATCCGGCATCAGCGCGACGGTCGGCGAACGATACAGGCTCATGGCCAGATTCATCATCATCATGAACAGCAGGAGAGTGAACAGTCCGGTGTGGAACGGAATCAGCATGGTCAGCACGGCAGCCAGCGGCATGCCGAACATCAAATAGGGCATTCTCCGCCCGAAACGGGACGTCGTCCGGTCACTGCGGTTACCGATCCACGGCTGCAGAAACAGCGCAAAATAGTTATCGATGGTCATCATGAAGCTGATCAGGGCGACGCTATGCACATATTTCTCCAGGAAAAAAGGGACAAACGCGTTGTATAAGCTCCATGTGATGCTGATGCTGAAGAAACCGAAGCCAAGCAGCCAGACTTTTTTCACGGTCACACTCCCTTGGACGCCATCAGTCCTGCGAGGACATCGGGAACATCGGTAATAATCCCCGCGACACCGGCATCGATCAGGTACTTCATCCGCTCCGGATCATTTACAGTCCATGGATGATAGACAATTCCATGCTCCGACGCCTCCGCAACAAACTCAGGCAGTACAGCAAAGTGATAGGCATGCAGCGCATCCGCCTGCAGGGAAGCCGCATAATCCCAAGGCCGGTATAAGCCTTCTCCATACAAAATACCCGTGCGGATATCGGGTGCCAGCGACTTGCAGTACGCAAGAGAATAGTGGTTGAAGCTGGACAGCACCACGCGCTCACTCACGCCGTATTCCCGCACGGCGGCAATGACCTTTTCCTCCATGCCGGGGTAGAGGAACATGCCGTTTTTCAGCTCAATATTGAGGATTGTGTCACGTCCGTGCACCAAATCCAGCAGCTCTTCAAGAGCGGGAATACGTTCTCCTGCGAATGCAGCTCCAAACCATGAACCAGCGTCCGCCTCAAGTACTTCACTCAAAGTTTTATCCTTCACCAATCCGCTGCGGTTCGTAGTACGGCTTAGATCCTCGTCATGAATGAGGACCAGGCCTCCGTCCAAGGTCATCTGAACATCGGTTTCGATGCCGGTTGCACCCAGCTCCAGTCCCTTGCGGAAAGCCGCCATCGTATTCTCCGGGCAGACCGCGGATGCACCACGGTGTGCAAAATTAATCGTCTTGTTCATGTCGTTCAGTTCCTCCGTCTCATTAGTGTTAGTGTACTTCTGCCGCAGCAGGTGCGGGCTTCCTTATTTCATATTCCACATTACAGCATGAAACCCTGTCCCCGGGTAGCGAAAGGGCGCTGATTTGGAAATTTTAACATTGGGATGACGTTAATGGAACAGAAACAAGTAGTAAGGCTAAATTTATGAAGCTGATTTTTTGGAAAATATCATGAGAATGGAGCACTTGAACCATGCCCGAGTATCATCAGCATGCCTGCTGCCCGCGTTGTTACGGGTCAAAGGACATTTTTTGCATGGTGTGTTCTATTGGAATGGCTTAAAATAAACTTTATGTTCAATAAGCGGGAAGGGGCGGTCTCGGGATGGACAGAGAGAGATTCCACAATGAGCAGTCTGACGCGTTGTCCTAAGGAATGAAGTGGAAAAAGGTACACTAATTCAGCAACCTAGGTGTGAAAATCGGAAATAGGTGGAAAAAGTGAACCTAAATCAAGAAAAAGCGGTGGATTTGGGCAGTTTTCATCAATGTAAGTGGATACATTCCACTTAAGGGTTCTGGGTAGCTGGTTGCTAAGGGTTAAAGTGGAGAAATTCCACCTGGTTCCGCCTGTAATCATTATTCTGTGTGACGAATCTTAAGTTCGATTATGTAATCATAACAATCATAGAAAGAAGAGATGGCTGTGAAATATTGTGTGGAATGCGGAACAGAGCTGGTGATGCAGGAATGCAACGGGGAGGGAGAGGTTCCTTTTTGCGAGGCTTGCGGGGTGTTTCGGTTCCCGGTCTTTAGTACAGCAATGAGTACGGCAGTTCTAAACCGGGGGCTGGACAAAATACTGCTGATTCAGCAGTATAACCGTCCCGTCTTCATCCTGCTGGCAGGTTATGTGAACAAAGGCGAGAACGCGGAAGAAACGCTGATCCGTGAGGTGAAAGAGGAGGCAGGGTTGGACATCATCGCATATGAATATATGCGCAGCGAATATTTTGCCCCTTCCAGTACATTGATGCTCAATTTCATTAGCATTGCGGATACGGAGGATTTGAGCAGAATGAGCGCGGAGCTGGACCACGCCCAGTGGTTCCCGCTGGAGGAGGCCGCCGATGCCATATTGAAGGGCAGCCTCGCGGAGCGTTTTTTGCTGAATATCTTGGATAAGCTGACCAAGGGCCGGACCCTGGAGAGCTTCACACCGGCAGCCCGGTAGTCAAGCCGACAGAATGCCGCGGAGCATTTCATGAACCTGTTGAGCCTCAGAGAAGGCTTGGGAGTATGCGGAATCGGATTTTTTGGCCGGGGACGGTCCCGGAAGGAACGGAATGGAAAGCACCGGAGTATCCGCGCTGTCGAGATAGATTTTTAGAGTGAGTTCATTGATTTCTTCGGCAGTTTCAGTACCAGGATTGGTTTCGATTGTGCTTGAATGGGCGACTATGCCCGGAGTCCGTCTGACCGCACTGGTCGTAATGCGGCTGGTTTTGCTGACTTTGGCGAGTGTTAGTGCATTTTCTACAATTTCCGATCCCAGAATATGTTCATACAGGAACATCGCTGGTGCTGTGCCTTCTGGGCTGAAGGGATCATAGATGCCGACCGCCATATGTCTACCTTCTTCATCCAGAGCGATGATATGGGATTTATCCGGGGTGATATATTGCTCGTGAAATTTGGAATTGAAGGATGCTAAGCCATAGGCCGACATGTTCCGGGTGGACGACGGGTGAGATCGTTTGATTTGCAGCACTGCTGCTGTGAGCAGCAATGAAATACCCAATACGGCGAACATGTACATCAGGAAATAGAGCATTAGGCCGCCTCCTAAAAGTTTTGTGAGCGTTACTCCTGTGAATTCTCTTCGTGCAAAACTTACTTCGGAAGCATATGCCAAGTTTTGTGAGCGTTACTCCCGTGAATCCTCTTCGTGCAAAACTTACTTTGGAAGCGTATGCCTCCAATAGTAATAGATATGCTCAAGGGCCGTGAACAAATACATAGACTGTGCTTCTGCGGATACTATATTATTTTTCTATTCGGCAAGGTGGAACAAACTAGAGATTACAGGGGGATATCGGCGATGATTGTGGATACATTGGGACATTTGCTGGAGAATGAGGCGGCTTACGGAGAGAAGATTCAGAGAGGGCTGCAGTTCCTGCGCGATACCAACTTTGCCGGACAGGCGGCTGGACGCCATGATGTGGACGATGAAATGTTTTATTTCATTAATGAATATGAAACCAAGGATGCCGGGGAGTGCTTCTGGGAAGCGCACAGAGTGAACCTGGACCTGCATTATATTCTGGAAGGCACGGAGCGGATCGGCTACGCCGCTATCGAACACCTTGAGGTGCGGGACGATTACAGCGCAGAAAAGGATGCGATTTTCTTCACAGGTGAAGTGAAATCCACAGTAACCGCAGGACCGGGAGCGCTAGTGGTCTGCTATCCGCAGGACGGGCATATGACGGGGATTGAGGCGGGGAAACGCGAAGCGGTGCGGAAAGTGGTTTTGAAGATTAAGCTTTGATTGCTGGTACTGCACGTATAATTATTAATAGCACAATCTGAGGAGCCGGTAGGCCGATGTCATTAAGATAAGCTCAAAGATAAGACTCGCCATAAAATGGAATCCAAAACGGCATGGGGAAAAGCCCTGTGCCGTTTGTTTTTTGTGCAAACAAGGAAAAAAGCGTACAACAAACAAAGCGATAAAATATCCGCTTATGTTTTTTCGAATCAGTGCTTCGACATCGGGCGGGGGTTCATCGTCCCGTGAGCGCAGGAAATGTCTACAAACATGAACGGCAACCGTGAAGTTGACTTGGTAAGGGTGGCGTTTATCCGTTTGGGAAATGACTACGTGCGAGGTCGTCATTTCAGCGAAATTGTACAGGATCATTTTTGCGAATATCTCTTGGGTGAGAAATCAGGAGGTGCATAACCGTTTCAAAGGGCAGCTTTTTCTTTCGGGTAAAATCGTTTTCTGGGTTTTTAACAAAAGGTGCGGGTTCGGTTGACATTTCTCGTATGAGGGATGTCAGCGTTTCTTTTAGCGCATTCGCGTACTCATTCATTGGCGTACCTTCTCGTTGTTTCAAGGGGCTTCGCCACACATTTTTATTTGCTTTTCAAGTCTTATTCTTCTTTTTTGTGCAAAAAAAGAGCGGGCTATCTTTTCGATAACCTGCTCTTTTTCATGATTTTTGGCTCTACGCTTTAACTTTTAATGACATTGAGCAGGAGGCTCCTTCTTTTTTGCACGGAATTAGAACCATACGTGCAAAAGCACTATCTCAGCCTATACACCCTGGCCTCGTAAGGGCGCAGCGTTAGAGAACGGATATCCTCCTCCGGCTGTACTCCGTAGTTGGCGATAACCAGTGTCTTCTCCTCAAAGATCACACAGGCAGGAAGCTCGAAGGCGGCAGGCCGGCCGAAGAAGTTCAGCATGACGAGCAGCCGCTCTTCTCCAAGTGTCCGGAGATAGGCATATACCTGCTCATGCTCCTCGGCCAGGATCGCATAATCCCCGTACACAAATATGTCATGGCTTTTCCGCAGCTCAATCAGCTTTTTATAGTAATGGAAAATCGAATCGGGGTCAGCCAGAGCCTGCTCGGCGTTAATTTCCGTATAGTTTGGATTCACGGCCAGCCAAGGTGTGCCGGTGGTGAATCCGGCCTGCGGTTCAGCGCTCCACTGCATCGGGGTACGCCCATTGTCGCGGCCTTTGACATAAATGGAGTTCATAATTTCTTCCTCCGCATGCCCCGCAGCCCGGTATTCCTTATACATATTCAGGATTTCAATATCCTTATAGTCGCTGATAGAGTCGAATTTGACGTTGGTCATGCCGATTTCTTCGCCCTGGTAGATGTAAGGCGTGCCTTGGAGTGTGTGCAGCAGCGTAGCCAGCATTTTGGCCGACTCCTTCGGATAGTGCTTATCATCTCCGAAGCGGGACAGCATGCGCGGCTGGTCATGATTGTTCAGGTAAAGGCTATTCCAGCCCTTGCCATGCAGCGCGGTTTGCCATTTGGAGAAGATAGACTTGATGTCCGCCAGCTTCCATGGCTGCACATCCCATTTGCCACCCGGCCCGGAATCAACCTCCATCAGTTCGAAGTGGAACAGCATATGAAGCTCATTCCGGTCTTCGCCGACATATAGCGCCGCTTCCTCGGGGGTGACGCCGATGGCTTCACCGACAGTCATGATGTCGTATTTGGATAGGACCTCCCGGTTCATTTCCTGGATGTATTCATGCACGCTCGGACCGTTTACGAAATATTCACCGCCAAAATGATAGGTCCGTTCGCCGTCCTCCTGGTCTTTCACCACATTGGGAAGCTCTGGAACCTTGGAGATCAGGTTGATTACGTCCATACGGAACCCGTCGATGCCTTTATCGAGCCACCAGGTCATCATATCGTAGATTTCCTGCCGCAGCTTCGGATTGTCCCAATTCAGGTCTGGCTGCTTCCGGGAGAACAGGTGCAGGAAATATTCGCCGGTCTGCGCATCATATTCCCAGGCCGGGCCGCTGAAGAAGGAGCCCCAATTGTTAGGCTCATGCCCGTCCTTGCCCGCGCGCCAGATGTAATAGTCCCGGTAAGGGCTGTCCGGGGATTGGCGTGATTCAGCGAACCAGGCATGCTCATCCGAGGAATGGTTGACCACCAGATCCATAATCAGCTTCATACCGCGGGCATGAAGCCCGGCAAGCAGCTCCTCCCAGTCAGCGAGTGTGCCGAATTCATTCATAATACTCTGATAATTGCTGATATCATAGCCGTTATCGTCATTGGGTGACTGGTATACCGGACACAGCCAGACCACGTTGATGCCTAGTAGCTCCAAATAATCAAGCCGGGATATTATCCCTTGAAGATCACCGATGCCGTCTCCATTGCTGTCTTGAAAGCTGCGGGGGTAAATTTGGTAGACTACACTTTCTTTCCACCATTGCTTGTTCATGGTTCTGCACTCCTGTCTCTATATGAACTTGCGGTACGTAAATTTACTTAATGGAGCCTTGGGTAAGGCCGCCGATAATCCATTTCTGTGCGAACAGATAAATAACTATCATAGGGGATAAAGCCAGCAGATACGAGGCGAAAGCCAGGTTGAAATCGGTGCTGAATTGGCCCTGGAAGACATACTGCACAAGCGGCAGCGTATAGGAATCCTGGTTGCCCAAGAGAATCAGCGGCAGCATGAAGTCATTCCAGGTGGATAGGCAGGCCAAGATGCCGATGGTCGCATTGACAGGAGCCAGCAGCGGGAAAATAATCCGCCAGAAGGTTCCCCAGGTCGAGGCCCCGTCCACTGTAGCCGCTTCCTCCAGCTCATACGGAATGGAGCGGATATAACCGACATACACAAAGACATTAAAAGCAAGGCCATAGACGATGTACAAAATAATCAGCCCGGGAATATTGTTCATATGCAGGTCGGTAGTGACTTTGACCACCGGCAGCATAATGATCTGAAACGGAATGAACATAGCGCTGATGAAATAGAAGTAGAGCGTTTTGAAGAAGCGCTTATTCATATTTCGGGCAATGGCGTAGGCGACCATAGAATTCGTGAGCAGAATAAATACAACCGCTGTCACAGTAATTTTGGCACTGTTGCCCAGGGCGTTGAAAAAATTCGTCGCCTTGATGGCGTTCGCGAAATTCTCGAAATGCAGCCCGGTTGGCAGGGAGAAAATGGAGCGGGCCATTTCCTCGGGATTTTTGAGTGCGATGGCGACCGTCATGTACAGCGGAAAGAGGATCAGCAGGGAACACAGCGCGATAATTACCGTAACCGGCCAATTCGTCGATTTTTTGATCATAGGTCCATCTCCCGTTTCTGCAGGAATTTAAGCTGAAGGGCGGAGATGACGACGATGACGATAAAATAAATCACGGCGTTCGCCGACTGGTATGCGAATTCTCCGCCCTGGAAGCCGCCGGTGTAAATCAAAAGGGCGATGGATTGCGTAGAACGGCCGGGACCCCCGCCTGTTAGGGCGATGATCTGGTCGAAAACCATCAATCCGCCTTTCATCGCCAGCACCATATTGATCGTGAAAAAGGAAGCAAGCAGCGGAAAGGTAATGCTCCAGAATTCCCGCCAGCGGCTGGCGCCGTCCAGATTGGAAGCTTCATAAAGATCGTGGGGAATCGTCTGCAATCCGGCCAGATACAGAATGGTGTTATAAGCGATGCCCTGCCAGACCGCAACAATGACGATTCCAATCCAGGCCCAATCGGAGTTGCCGAGGATGTTCTGCGAGAGAAAATCACTTCCCAGCTTCTGGCCCCACACCGGAAACACATTGGAGAACAGGTAGTTGAAGATAAAGCCGACAATCAGCACGCTGAGGATATTGGGAAGGAAATATACGCCGCGGAAAAAGTTTTTGGCCTTTATCTTGGCATTCAGTCCCAGTGCGATCAGCAGGCTGATAATATTGATGAGAACAGTTGTAGCGATGGCGTATTTGAAGGTGAAAAGATAAGAGTTCAGTACATTCTCGTCTTTGAAAATATTAATGAAATTCTTGAACCCCACATAATCAAAGCTGTTGCTGAAACCATCCCAGTTCGTGAACGCATAATAAATGCCCTGCAGCGCCGGAAACGTATGAAAGGCGAAGAACAGCAGCAGTGCTGGTATAGTCATCAGGTAAAAAGCGACTTGCCGTTTGGCCATCAGTTAATCCTCCTTAGAAAAAAGCGCAGAAGCAGGGGCTTGCCGCCCCTGTTCTCCTGATGCTTGTAGTTCATGCTATGGATTGGCAATCTTATTTCCGGTTAGCTACCTTATCCCATTCTGTATCGAGCTGCTTCAGGTATGCGTCGATGTCTTTTTTGTTAAGGAAGCTTTGAATAATCGTATCGACCTTCATCGCCCCAGGGATGTAATGGTCGGCAAAATCGGCCAGCTTGCCGGAGGTGAATGCTTCCTTGAAGCCGTCCATGGCAGGGTCATCCTGAGTCACACCCTTCACCGCCGGGAATGCTTTTTGCTCGGTGATGTATGCCGTTACGTTCTGTGGCTGAAGGAGGAATTCGACGAATTTCTTCGCTTCTTCCTTATGCTTGCTGTCCTTGGAGATCGTCAGCAGGGTATCCACACCGGAAATGACCTTGTTTTTTGTGGGATCATTGGTGGCCGGGAATGGGAATACGCCCAACTCAAGAGATGGATTAGCCTTCATGATTTCAGGGATTGCCCATACCCCTTGCAGATACATCGCAGATTCACCCTTGGCGAACGCCGTATTGCCGTCATTGTAGCCCTTGCCGAAAATGTCCTTCTGGGCAAATTCTGTCAGCTTCAGCTGCTTCTCGGCGATTTCCCGGAAGCTGTCCGTGAAGGTCACGCTGCCTTCGGTGCGCTTCTTGAAGTAATCAGTGCCGAGAATGCTTGGCTCCAGGGAGTTGAAGGGGGTAAGTGAGGTCCAGGAATCCTTCAGCGTCAGGTAGAAGGCATACTTGCCGCTGTCTTTGAACTTCTGGGCTGCAGCGATGAATTCATCCCAAGTCGTTGGCACGGCAACGCCAGCTTCCTTGAACATCGCTTTGTTATAGATGACACCGCTGGCATTGGCAGAGAACGGAATACCGTTCAGTTCGCTTGACCCCGTAAGGTCATTGAGCATTTTGACATAAGCGGGCTGGATAGAGGAGACCAGCGGATCACCGGTAAAGTCCTCGAATAGTCCGCTGGCGGAGAGGGTCTTGTAAGTGTCGGTGGCGCCAAGGCCGATGACATCGGGAAGATCCTGTTTAGCAGCGCGGGTCTTCAGCACCGTTTCGGCATCCGGCGGGTTGATCTGCGAGACAACGATGTTAGGGTTCGCGGCGTTGAATTGGGCGACCAGCTTGTCGAAGGTGGCTTTGGCTTCCGTCTTGTTCTGGAAGAACTCAATCTTGACCTTGTCACCGGAAGCGGCGTTCCCTCCATCAGCGGTAGCAGCGTTGCTTCCGCTATTATTGCCGCAGGCGCTGAGCAGTGACATAGCCAGCAGGCTTACTGTTACGGGTTTCATTGTTTTTTTCATGGATGGAATCCCCCTGAGTACTAAATTTAGCAGTCTACTGCCATTGGAGTAAACGTTTACTCTACGTCCCAACCAAACTATCCCAAGATTAACTACCTGTGATTACTGGATTTTCCAGTTGTGAATACGGGTGCTTCCGGAAAAATAGTCAATAATCGGGACCTTTAGGGTAAACGTTTACGTTTTATTGATAAAAGACTTAGGTAAGTGTTCTTACCGTTTGTCTTTCCACAATCGAATGAGCAATGATCTTGTTTGTGGCAATGTCCCCGGTTTCGATCATCCGGATCAGCTTCTCGGAGGCGATCTTTCCCATTTCGTACAGCGGCTGCCGGACTGTCGTTAGCGGAGGTGTAACCATCTGCGCCAGTTTGAGATCATCATATCCCATGATCGAGATATCCTCGGGAACGTTCAGACCGTGTTTCAGGGCTGCGGAGAGAGCGCCAATGGCCATCTCATCACTGGCTGCAAAGACTGCGGTAGCCTCTCCCGCTTTGCGTAATATGGATTCCATTGCCCTGCCACCGCTCTCGAATGAAAAGTCTCCATACACAAGACGGCTGCTGTCAAAAGCAATTCCGCTCGCTTCCAGCGCTTTGCGGTAGCCCTGCACTCTGGGAGTCCCGGCGATGGGATCGCTTTTGGTTCCGCTGATCATGGCGATTTTACGGTGGCCTTTGGAGATCAGATATTGAATCGCGTCATAGACCGCCTGGTAATCATCTACCTTCACATAGGGCACCTTGGCAAAATCCGTCTTCGAGGAGACAAGAACAACCGGTATCTTCATGCTCTCCAGCACCTCATAGTACTCTTTATTCAGCACCTCACTGGAAAAAATGATGCCATCTACCTGTTTTTCGCGCAGCAGCTGCAAATACTTCATTGTCCGCTTGCCATCATTATCTGTGTTGCAGACGACTACACTGTAATTGCTGTCATGGGCGAATTCGTCAATCCCGTGGAGCAGATCTGAAGAGAAGGCGCTGGAAACATTAGGAAACATCACACCGATAGTCTGTGTCCGCTTGTTGATGAGACCGCGGGCGATAGCATTGGGCTGGTACCCAAGCTCTTTGATCGCCTGATTCACCTTCTGCTTTGTTTTGTCCGAGTAGCCAGTCAGGTTATTCAGCACACGGGACACTGTGGCAATGGATACATTTGCTTTCTGGGCGACATCTTTGATCGTAGGATTCATAAGGCAGTTCCTCAGTTTTCTGTTTCATTCGGATTTAAGGTATAACGTAAACGCTTACGATTACCTGAAATATAAAGGCAAGATATATTTTTGTCAACGGGAAGATTCTACAAAAAATTTAAAGCAGTCTGGCAGACCCCGGAATCTTTATAGAGAATAGAACAGCGATTGACAAAGAAATAAGAGGAGTCTACGATAAAGTAAACGTTTACTCTAATGTCTGTGAATCATGAATTTTCTTTGGAGGACGATATTAATAATGAACCCTATCCAACTATATAACTATAGATGGTATAAGTATAGATATCATATGTTACCTTCAGTGGATCATACGGACAAGGAGCCGCACTCATGAGTATATATCTGGAACTTCCGGATGTGGATAAGCATTTTCCCTTTCGTAGTCTGATTTGTGGAGGGGATGAACTCTGTTATCCGCATTGGCATAAGGAAATCGAAATCATCTATGTTACTAAAGGAAGACTAAATCTGGGAATTAATGATACCCCAATCCGTATGGAACAGGGCGAAATTCAGTTCATTAACGGCGGGGACGTGCATTATTTTCTCGCTTCGCCCGAAAGTGAGCGGGTGGTGATCCAGTTCGACCTGAATTTGTTTCAGGAAGTTGCTGCCCTGGGAGGCAGCGGCTATTCCCTGCGGGATTTGTTTACGGAGATGGAGCACTCAAGCCAGTCATGGCCGGAGGGGGCGGCTGCCCGGATCATTCCCCTGATTGAGAGCATCTACGAGGAAGATACCCAGCGGCGGGAAGGCTATGCCTATATGATCAAAGCGAGGATGTTCGAGCTGTTGACCGTTATTTTGCGGGAGATTCCGAAAAGCAGAGTCAAGCGGGAGCCTAAGTTCTCCGAGGATACGCTGACACAGTCCCGGGAAACGCTTGAGCGCCTGGAGCGGATTTTTGCCTATGTGGAGCAGCATTATCAAAAGGCGATTTCCCTGAACGAGGTGGCCCGTTACATGGGCTTCAGCCCGTATTATTTCACCAAGCTGTTCAAGCGTAATACAGGGATGACCTTTGTTGCTTTCCTGAATGAATACCGGCTGAACAAAGCGAAGTGGATTCTGTTAAACGAGGACTTGCCCATGTCTGCTGTGGCCGAAGCCGCGGGGTTTGGAAGCGTGAAGACCTTTCATCATTTTTTCAAGGATGCAACCGGAATATCTCCGTTGAAATACCATAAGACAATATTCAGGAATAATTCAGCAAGAATGCAGGAAGAAAGCGCCGGGGTGGATTTGTATGATAGAGATATTAAAACCAGTGGAGGTTAGGCCTGAATGACATTGAAAATAGGAATTATCGGCTGCGGCGGAATCGCGAACGGCAAACATATGCCCGCATTGCAAAAAGTGGAGGGAGCCATGATGGTAGCCTTCTGCGATATCGTGCCTGAACGAGCCGAGAAGGCAAAAGCGGAGTTCGGTAATGAAAGCGCTGCGGTCTACACCGATTATAAAGAGCTGCTTAAGGATGCAAGTATAAATGTGATTCATGTGTGCACACCGAACATTTCCCATGCGGAAATTTCCATCGCTGCCATGGAAGCCGGCAAACATGTGATGTGCGAGAAGCCTATGGCCAAGACAACTGCGGAAGCGCAGGCGATGATTGATGCTTCTAAGCGGACTGGCCAAAAGCTGACGATCGGGTACCAGAACCGCTTTAGACCGGATTCGGCTTACCTGCATACCGTATGTGAGAATAACGGACTTGGAGAAATCTATTATGCCAAAGCCAAGGCGATCCGCCGGCGCGCGGTGCCGACTTGGGGAGTATTTCTGGATGAGGAGGCGCAAGGCGGCGGACCGCTGATCGACATCGGGACCCATGCCCTCGACCTTACCCTGTGGATGATGGACAATTACAAGCCTAAATATGCCGTGGGCAATGCTTATCACAAGCTGTCCGGCCGTAAGAACGCCGCGAATGCCTGGGGGCCATGGGACCCGGAGAAATTCACTGTTGAAGACTCTGCTATCGGGTTCATTACCATGGAGAACGGAGCGACCATTGTCCTTGAAGCCAGTTGGGCGCTGAATACCCTAGATGTGGGTGAAGCCAAAACCGTGCTCTGCGGTACAGAAGGCGGAGCCGATATGGAGAAGGGGCTGCGCATCAACGGAGAAGAATACGGCAAAACATATGAGAAGCATATTGGCCTGGATGCGGCCGGTGTGGATTTCTACGACGGCGCTGGGGATGATCCTGCGGTAGCTGAAGCCAAGCAGTGGATCGACAGCATTGTGAATGACACGGAGCCGGTCGTGAAGCCGGAGCAGGCGCTGGTGGTTACCCGCATTTTGGAGGCCATTTACAAATCGTCGGAGACGGGAATGCCCGTATTTTTCGACTAAACAGAGAAAATCCCGAATACTATCAACGACATGAGAGCCAGGAGTGTGTTCATAGTGACCAGAGTAACCGTATGGAATGAATATCGTCATGAACGTGAGGAAGAGCGCATCCGGCAGGTCTACCCGCAGGGCATTCATGCCCAGTTAGCTTCCTTCCTCAGCGGAGCCGGACTAGATACAGCGACGGCAACGCTGGATGAGCCGGAGCACGGCTTGACAGAGGAAGTGCTGAATAACACCGATGTGCTGGTATGGTGGGGGCATGTGGCCCATCAGGAAGTGAGCGATGAGGTCGTGAACCGTGTTCATCAGCGTGTGCTTCAGGGAATGGGGCTGGTAGTGCTGCATTCAGGGCATATGTCCAAAATCTTCATGAAGCTGATGGGAACTAGCTGTGATCTGAAATGGCGCGAAGCCGGGGAAAAGGAACGCCTGTGGGTCATGGACCCGAGCCATCCGATTGCCGAAGGTATAGGTGAGTATATTGATCTGGAGCAGGAAGAGATGTATGGAGCGCACTTTGATGTTCCGGCACCGGAGTCGCTGATTTTTGTCGGCTGGTTCGAAGGCGGAAACGTATTTCCGAGCGGATCGACGTACCGGCGCGGCAACGGGAAGATTTTTTATTTTCAGCCCGGACATGAATCGTATCCGACCTATTACAACAAAGAGATTCAACAGGTCATTATCAACGGCGTGAACTGGTGTGCGCCAACCAAGCGCGGCTATCCTGTGTACGGACATTCCGAGGCGCTGGAGCCAATCAAAGAAAAGGTGGGAATCTAGATGAAATTAGGAGTATTTGATCCCGTATTTGGAAGTCTGAGCCTGGATGAGATGCTGGATAAAATCGCTGCCGCCGGCCTGAATGCCGTCGAGATCGGTTCCGGGGGCAATCCCGGCAATCCGCATTGTCCTACGGATGAGCTGCTGGCGAGCGAAGCGGCCCGTAAGGCTTATTTGGAAAAGTTCACGAAACGCGGCATTATGATCAGCGCCTTCAGCTGCCATAACAACCCGATCTCACCGGATAAAGAAGAAGCGCGCCAAGGCGATGAAATCCTGCGCAAGTCGATCAAGCTCGCTTCACTGATGGGCGTTGCCGTGGTCAATACCTTCTCGGGCACAGCCGGGGACAGCGACGAGGCCAAAGCACCGAACTGGCCGGTCACCCCTTGGCCTACGGTGTACAGCGATATTCTAACCTGGCAATGGGAGCACAAGCTAATTCCTTACTGGAAAGAGATCGCCCAGCTTGCGGAAGAACATGGTGTAAAGATTGGCATCGAGCTGCACGGCGGCTTCCTGTGCCATACTCCGTATACGATTCTCAAGCTGAGAGAAGCAACGGGACCGGCGATTGGTGCGAATCTGGACCCGAGTCATTTGTGGTGGCAGGGCATTGAGCCAGTGGGTGCGATCAAAATTCTCGGCAAGGCCGGAGCGATTCACCATTTCCATGCCAAGGACACATACCTGGATCAGGACAATATTAATATGTATGGTCTGACAGATATGCAGCCATACGGCGATGTGCAAACCCGGGCATGGACCTTCCGTTCAGTCGGCTGTGGGCACAGCCTGTCCGAATGGTCCGATATCATGAGCGCGCTGCGCACCTATGGCTATGATTATGTGGTAAGCATTGAGCATGAAGATCCGCTGATGTCTGTGGATGAAGGCTTTCACCGCGCAGTGACCAACCTGCAGTCCATCCTGATCCGCGAGCAACCGCTCGATATGTGGTGGGCGTAGGGGAATAAGAGCTGTATAAGTAAAATGTTCAAAAGCCATCACCGGCCTGCTTATTGTGCAGGCAGTGATGGCTTTTTCTTCGCTTGCCCACCCTTGCCCTACTGATGCTTATAATAAATCACCGTGGCGGACATTTCTCCATCACCGGAAATTACATAATCCGGGATTTTGCCTGCTTCCACAAATCCGCGTGATTGGTAGAGCAGGTTGGAAGGATCACCCTCACGTGTGTCCAGCACCAACAATGTCCGGCCATTTGCCGCAGCTGCCTGCTCTGCGGAATCCATCAGCAGGCGGGCAATGCCTTTGCGGCGGTGCTCCGGATGCACCATCAGCTTGGCGATCTCCGCCCGGTGCGGGGCGTTCGGCTTGATGACTGGGTGCAGCTGCACCGTGCCAACAATACTTTCACCCTCCATCGCGACCCAGATCAGAATGCCAGGGGCCAGGACCCCCTGCCAATAGGTTCCTGCCTCCTCTGCCCCAAGCGGAGGCAGGAATCCGATAGAAGCACCATCTTCTACGACATCTATAATCAGTTTGTTCAGTTGCTGCAGGGTCTCCGGTTGTAACTCTTCAAGCTGTGTGATGGTAATTTCATGGTTCATCCGTTGTTCATTCCCTCCGCCTAAAAAATATCGTATGAAATTCATTATAACGATAAGATGGAAGTATTCAATTTTAACTGCTGCTGCAAGGAGAGGATATATAACATGCTACTGGAAGTTATTGCAACGACGGTGAGTGATGCGGTTATAGCTGAAAAGAACGGGGCGGACCGGATAGAGCTGATTACCGGCATCCGGGAGGGCGGGCTGACTCCAAGTCTGGGATTGATTGAAGGTGTGCGGGAAGCCGTCAATCTCCCGGTAAGGGTGATGGTGCGCCCGCATGCACGTTCTTTCCGGTATGATGAGCCCGATGCGCAGACGATGCTGCGGGATATCCGTCACATTGCAGCTATAGGCGGATTATCCCTTGTCATGGGAATGCTCCGTCCTGACCGGACAGTTGACGAAGAACTGCTTAAGCGGCTGCTGCAGGCTGCGGACGGGATGGAAGTTACGTTTCACCGGGCTTTTGACGAGGCAGAGAATCAGCTTGCAGCATTGGAGATATTGTCGCGCTACCCTCAGATTACGGATATTCTGACTTCCGGAGGACGGAATACGGCGCCCGAGGGGAAAGGGCAGATTGCACTTCTTGAGCAGCTATCTTCTGTTTCTTCCGTCTCCATCCTTGCGGGTTGTGGCTTAACCGCCGATGGTCTCAGTGAGTTCATCACACAGACAGGAGTAAGCCGGGTGCATTTTGGCTCTGCAGTAAGGGAAGACGGAGATCCGCTGAAGCCGGTAGACCCGGTGCGGGTTCAGTCGGTACGCAGGATTCTGAATTCACTGAAGGGAGACCGGCCGCTATAATTATGATATTAACAACTTGATAATATCAACTACCTGTGCTAAAATGTTGTTAATAACAAAATGTTAATAACAAAATGTTAATAACAAAAAAGTTAACAGGAGGTAATCCCTATGTTCGGATTCAGATTCGTGAAATTCCAGCCCAGTGACTATGTGCTTAAGGTGAAGAACGGCAAGGTAGTGCGTGAGGGAGTGGGGCTTTCTTTTCATTATTATGCGCCTACGACCTCGGTTGTTGTGGTTCCGGTATCCTCGATTGATGTTCCGTTCATGTTCGAGGAAATTACGAATGATTACCAGACAGTGACCGTACAGGGGCAGCTGACCTACCGGATTGTCGACTACCGCAAGACTACACAGATTCTTAATTACACCTACAATTTGCGTAAAAATACGTATCTCTCGGACGATCCGAGCAAGCTCGCGCAGCGTGTGATCCATATCGCCAAGGTGCTGACGAAGAAGCAGCTGGAGCAGCTGCCGCTGCGCGAAGCGATTAAGTCCAGTGAACGTCTGGCAAAGACCATTACCCAGGAGATTGGACGGAATGAGGAGATTGAGAAGCTGGGCATCGAGCTGATGGGTCTGTCGATTCTGGCCATTGTCCCGAATAAGGAAACGCTGCGCGCTCTGGAAGCACAAGCCCGGGAAGAGATTCTCCGGAGTGCGGACAATGCGCTCTATGAGCGCCGCAATGCTTCCATTGAGCAGGAGCGCCGCGTGAAGGAGAATGAGCTGAATACGGAAATTGCTGTCGAGACGAAGAAAAAACAGATCCGTGAAACCCAGCTGGACGCCGAGCGGTCGGTGAAGCAGAAGCAGAATGCGATGAAGGAGGAGCAGCTCAGCTTCGATACCGCGCTTGAAGAGAAGAAGCAGGAGCTGATCGGGCTGACCGTAGCCAACCAGCGGGCTGAAGCAGATGCCAAAGCCTATGAGCTGTCGGCGGTGATGAATTCGCTGCAGGGCGTAGCGCCTGGTGTACTGCAGGCCCTGACCAATGTAGGCATGAAGCCGGATAAGCTGATTGCAATTGCCTTCCAGGAGCTGGCGGAGAATGCAGGCAAGATTGGGCAGCTGAACATTTCGCCGGATCTGCTTCAGGGACTGATGGGCGGTTCGGCCGGAAACGGCGGGAATGTTGCAAGAGGAGGCGGGGGACGATGAGCGGGACCCGAAGCTCGGAGAACAAGATCATCCTGATCCAGCGAAAAACCCGGCTCGAAGAACTGGTGGTCCGCTACAATACGATTCAGCAGGCGCAGTTCTATATTGAACGCTTGGGAGCGGATTTCAGCGATTATATCAGCGAGGACTTTTATTATCGCAAGGCGGTGGAGACCGCAGTGATCGAGCTGGGCGCGGTGGGCCGGGTGCAGCTGCTGGAACGCCAGCATGTACCGAACTTCATTTTTGGGGAGCAAGATACCGTAGTGGTGCTGGGACAGGATGGACTTGTGGCCAACACGCTAAAATACCTTCACGAGCAGCCGCTGATCGGGGTCAATCCCGATCCGCAGCGCTGGGACGGTGTGTTGCTGCCGTTCACCGTCAAGGATCTCCGGCATTTGGTGCCGGAGGTGTTCCGGGGGCAGCGGCAGGTGCGTGAGGTCACGCTTGCCAAAGCGCAGCTCAACGACGGACAGAGCCTGTACGGCGTCAATGATCTGTTCATTGGCCGCAAGACCCATGTGTCCGCCCGCTATCAGCTGGAGCTGAACGGTGTCACCGAGCAGCAGTCCTCCAGCGGGATTATCGTCTCCACCGGCATGGGCTCCACCGGCTGGCTCAAAAGCGTGCTCGCCGGAGCAGCGGGGATTGTTCACAGCGCGGCGCAGCTGCAAAAGGCAAGCGGAGCACGCACAGCCCCGGCTGCAGGAAGAGGCGGACATCCGGTAACCGGAGCGGATGAGGTATACACCGCGATGGGAGAGCGGCTGCCTTGGGATTACCCGAACCTGTACTTTACGGTTCGGGAGCCTTTTCCCAGCCGAACGACTTCCGCTGACCTGGTCTTCGGAGAGATCGGCAGCCAGGCCCCGCTGAAGATTACCTCACAGATGCCGGAGGACGGGGTCATCTTCAGCGATGGGGTCGAAAATGACTTTCTGGCGTTCAACTCCGGCGTGGAAGCGACGATTACGCTCGCCGAGAAGCGGGGACGGCTGGTGGTATGAATGCAACATTCAGCAGTAACGGGTTCGGTCTGCTTGCCAGCCGGACAACAGAAAGGGTTCCCCGTCAGCCACAGAGAGGCTGCTGAGGAACCCTTTTGAAATTGAAGTGCTGTTGATTACTGGAAGCTGCGGCCCTGATTCATGGATGAACCAAAGGATTGATTTGGAGACATTGGCGAATGCATTTGCTGCGAATTGAAGGAAGGCATCATTGGGATATGTGGCACCTGTGATGGCTGTTGGTTCATGGAAGAATGGAAGACCGGGCTATAAGATGGGTTGAATCCTTGAGCCCCTGTGCCGATTCCAGTGCTGAAGCTGGAAATCTGGGAGTTCTGTTCCATCTGTCTAACCAGTTGGGATACATGCTGCAGCTGTTGTACAGCCGTTTGGTGACCCTGCAGGGCCTGCTGAATCATTTGACTGGCTTTACGTTCACGGTCTGCCAATTCTTCCAGCTTGGCAGCATTTTGCTGTTCCTGTTGAAGAAGCTGTTGATAGTTTTGGCTGGCTTGTTGTGTTTGGGAGACCAGCTGCTGAATAATTTGCTCACATTGGTTGATCTGGCTGGAAATGTTGGAATTCAAAATATTTTGCCTCCTTGGCATTTCGGTTTGGTCATGCGTTCTTATTATCTCTGAGAAAAGTACTGAATATTCATGTGCTTGATTTGCTTGAGCGGACGGCTACAATTCCCTCAATTACTCCTTCGCTGCCGGAAGGACGGGCTCAAAAGAAAGGTACAGGCTGCATAGCAACTTTTGTGGCCTCCTTTCGTCTATCTAGAAAACAGTATCCATAATCACCCATAACCTGGAGGAGGGGCAGCATGAATCTGCATGGTTTATTTGCTAGACCAAAGGCTTTTTGGAAATTTAAGAATTTAGATGCTTCACGTTACAAATTATCCTTCTATTTCTCACTGAAACGGAGTATTACATTACCGCTTGTATTTGTGCTTTTGTTAACATTAAGCTTCCCGGGAGCGTCAACGGCATCGGCTGCATTGTCCTCAGAGCTGATTATTGTGAACAAAAAGACGAATACGCTAGGCTATTTCAGTGGCGGCAAGCTGGTCCGGACGTTTCCGGTTGCCACAGGCAAAAGCAAAAGCCTCACTCCAGAGGGCAGCTTCAAAATTGTCGTCAAGATCAAAAACAGGCCTTATTATAAGGAGCACATTCCCGGAGGAGATCCTGCGAATCCGCTTGGGGACCGCTGGCTGGGACTCGAAGTGAACGGCACAAAGGGAACAACGTACGCCATTCATGGCAATAATAACGAGTCGTCCATCGGCAAATATGTCAGTGCCGGGTGCATCCGTATGCATAATGAAGACATCCACTGGCTGTTTCCGCAAATTGCCAAGAATACAAAAGTGGTGATCATTTCATCATCACTCAGCCTGGACAGCATTGCTGCCAATAACGGCTATTCCCTCGGGGTTACCGCCTTTGCAGGAACCTTCATCATTAATGGTAAACCGCTGAAGCTTAAGGATGACCTTATCCTGGAGAATTCGCGTGTTTTTGTTCCGTTGAGAGAAACAGTGGCCTTGCTGGGAGGTACGCTGAAGCCGCAAGCTGGAACCGGTGCGCTGGAGATCACCATAGGAAAACGTACGGTGACACATAAACCGCTGACCACACAAGCCGTGGTACAGGGCCAAACCCTATCTATGATAGCGTCCAAAAATGTGAATAACCGTCTCTATCTGCCGCTTGGCAGCCTGACAGAGTTGTTCGGTCTTTCGTTCAAGTGGAGCAAGCAGGAAGCCACAGTCACTTTCTAGGACGGATCAGCTTCATAGTATCCCCGGACCGCAGCGGGCAGAGGCCTGCTGTGTTTTTTTGTAACCCACTCTATGTACAGCAGCTTCGAACGGGCAGGAGTTTCAGGATATATATTGAAGTTATAGAGAGAAGAACCTGTATGAGATGCTGTTTGAATGGAACAGGAAATATGAACGGGTGGATATGCCCAGAATGATGGAACGGACCGAAGAATATGCCCACAAGCGGATAATTGTCCAAAATAATCAGGAGATCCTGCGCTGGAGCAGCTCTAATATCCATTTGGCCGAAGCCGCAGGAGGAGTTCCTACTCAAGTGGAGAGGTGATGTATGATGAGTAAGCTGGCAACCTTTGTGCTGGAAATATTGCGGATGTGTCTGTTGCTGCTATTGACTCTAGGGTTACTGGGCGGCTTGGAATATGGCCTCTTTAAGCTGATGTACGGCTGGACGATCTACCCCGGGAGCGCTGCTGCGGGGAATCTCATTTTGTTTTTTGTGCTCTACCGCAATTATTGGCAGTTCAAAGGCTGGTTCAAATCAGACAAAAATCAGAGGCTGGGACGCAATCTGACGTTTAGCCTAACTAGTCTCTCACTGCTGCTGATCCTGCTGCCGTTTGCTGTCCCGCTAATGATGTAATAACAGAATGGGAAACTTTAAATATAAAGGTTCTTGACCTTGTTTATGCTTGTGGAGTTGCATATGCTGTAAGAAGTATCACATTTCGGACAATTACGGAGGTTCACCGAAGCGATGAATAACTAACACGTTTCCTTCTCAAAAGACCATGAACTAGGGATGTGCTTATGCACAAGCCACGGGACACCCTTTGGAATAAAGCAGGTAAGGACGGCGCAGCCGTTGCTGCTCGGGGTGTACGGTCAGGGGATACGTGTGTCGATCGGGGACCTTATGATGCTTGCTACAGATGAACGCAGCTGATAAATATACGGTTCGCCTTGCGATGAAACAAGGGAGCAATATATCTGCAGCGTTGTTTCATGGCATCCTCCTCCTTCATACATGCTCTGCCGCAGGCCGCTGGCTGCGGTTTTTTTGTATTTTTACGGAAGCGGAGGAATGGATATGACCATAATCAAGGTTAAACATATACGTAAAGAATGGAACGGGATTCCCCTGTTCGCAGATGTCTCTTTTGAAATTGCCGAGAGAGAACGTGTGCTGCTCTTCGGACGCAACGGGATCGGCAAGACGACGCTGCTGCAGGGTCTCCTCGGACGTTACACCTTCGAGGAGGGCAACGTTTATCACGGTCTGCCCCCTGAGGAACGGGGAGTACTAGATCAAGAGCTGGAGATTGGGCCAGATGTCAGCGCGCTGGAGTATGTTCTGTCCGGTTCGCCGGAAGTGGATGACCTTAAGCGCAGGCTGGAGCAGATGGGCCGTATGCTCCAAGAGACTGGCGGCAGCGATGAAGCGCTTGTGGCCGAATACGGTGAAGTATATGAACGTTATCTGCAATTGGACGGGTATGGCTGGGAGGCCAAGGCAGAACAAAGCCTTAGCCAGCTGATGCTGAATCATGAGGTGTGGACCCTGCCATACCGCCAGCTCAGCGGGGGGCAGAAGACCAGGGTTCAACTAGCCGCGCTGCTGGCCCGTCAGCCGAAGCTGCTGATCCTGGATGAGCCGACGAACCATCTGGATGAGGAGACCATGGTCTGGCTGGAGGAGTGGGTACGGAATTATCCTGGGACGGTATTCTACGTTTCCCATGACCGCAGATTCATTGACCGGACGGCAACGACAGTGCTGGAGCTGAGCCCGCAGGACTGCCGGCGATATCCGGGAGGATATACGAAGTACCGGGAGCAGAAGGAGATAGAGTCACGAACGCTGGCGGTGCAGTACAAAAAGCAGGAGCTGGAGAGGGAAAAGCTGCTGGCGAGCATCCGCCGTTATGCAGAATGGTTCCAGCAGGCCCACCTTGCCGCCGGCCAGAACGATTTCCGGCGCGCCCAAGCGAAGAAGAACGTCTCCCGGCTCCATGCCAAGGAAGCGAGTCTGGAACGCCTGGAGCAGAACCGGGTGGAACTGCCGCGTGCCATATCCCAGCTAAGCATGAAGCTGGAAGGTGAAGTTTTCCGGGGAGATTCGCTACTTGAGATGAGCGGTATTCATTATGCTTACGGCGGCGTTCCTGCGCTGCTGGAAAATTTCAATCTAACTTTACGGCGCGGGGACCGTCTTGCTGTTCTTGGACCGAACGGTGCCGGCAAATCCACGCTGCTGAAGCTGATTGCTGGTCTGCTGGAGCCTGACGGTGGCGAATTGCGTATGCATCCCCGCACGCGGGTGGGTTATTTTGCCCAGGAACTGGATGATCTGCCCCTGTCATCCACCCTACTGGACAGCTTGCTGGAGCTTCCCGGCATGACGCAGACGGAGGCGCGGACCATTCTGGGCTGCTTCTTGTTCCCCCGGGAGGATGTATTTAAGCGGATCGGTGATCTAAGCCTTGGTGAGAAATGCCGTGTTGCCTTCCTGCGGCTGTATTTTGGCCGTGCCAATCTGCTTGTGCTGGATGAGCCGACCAACTATTTGGATATCGATACCCGGGAGCGGGTGGAAGAAGCACTGGCTTCTTATCCCGGCGGGCTGGTTATCGTCTCGCATGACCGGTATTTGCATGCTAAAGTGGCCAACCGGCTGCTTGTACTGGAGCGTGGAGGGAACCCCCGTCAGTTCACGGGTACCTATGAGGAATATTCGTCCAAGGACCGGAGCCGGGTGCTTACACCGGAAGAGCAATCACAAGAAGGAGAACTGCAACTGATGAAGCTGCGCCTGGCCCAACTGATGCACAGTGAAACCAGAGAGACGGTGGAAGAGGACCGCGAGCTGATGACCGAGATTGTGCAGCTGCGACGGACCATCCATGAGCGGCAATAACTGCCCGTTCCACCCTGCGGTGACGAGATAGCAGAAAAACCAAAAAAATACAGATGCGTTGGAGGGTTATGGCATATTTTGGCGAAATGTATAAATCATACAGCTAAAATATGAGGGAGGCACTCTCAAATGCGTAATAAGGGAATCAGAATCATGGTACTGCTGCTGCTCCTGTTCAGTATGGCCATACCGGTACAGTCCACTTCGGCGGCATCCAAAAGCATCAAGGTTAAAGTAACCTTAGTCAGTGCGGAACTGACTGAAAACAATCATGTGGGTAATGAGTGGTATACCACGGCATATATTAACGATAAAGAGATTAGTGAGGGCTCATCCGTGGTTCTGGACCTGAAATCCACAGAAAGTGTTCAACTGAAGGCGTATGCGGAAGAGCAGGATAAAATTCCGGAATCCGCCACGGCTACCGCTTCTGTCAAAGCCTCAGCAATAACCAAAACCATCAGCAAAGCCATAGAGGTGACCGTTGTCGAAAACCGGGGGCGCTATTCCGGCAACACGGCCACATGGACGTTCACATTTAAAGTTCAGAAGCAATAGACCAGAATAGCAAGCTAGGGGGAACAATGAATAAAAAAGTATGGTTAAGAATGGGGCTGACGCTAATTATACTTGCGCTGCTCTATCTTTGGATGAGGCCGCAGCAGGTGGAGCGGGAATACGGAAGTGTTATTTATTCGAATGAAGCCGGCATGATCAAAAGCACGACTATCCACTTTAAAGGAAAGGTTGCCCGGGGTGTCTTTCTGTTCTCCAAAAGTACATTGAACGGAACTCTTACTGTAGACCAGGACTTGACCTATAAGATAAAGCTGAAGGATAACGGAGGTTATTATCTGGGAGTTATGACGGCATGGGATACCGATCACTCTACACGTACAACCGGGGTGATTTCTGCAGCGAAGAAGCTGGACCGGTTCTGGATTACGCTGACCGATCTCGATAAGCGCTATAACCTTAAGAACGGTGAGGGGAGTATTTCAGGTCCGGCAAGTACACTGGAAGAAGCGAAGCAGGTAGGAAAGGATATTTTGGCTGCGTACAGATCTTAACACTGGAGGTACAACATGGATCGAAGGGTGGAAGAAGAGCTGGTTCCAGGGGACTTCACAGGATTTTGGAAAAGAGTGCTGATCAGTATTGTAGATGTTCTGGTGCTTCTTCTTCCGGCCTATGTTGTGAATAAGTTCTTCGTCTGGGCGACAGAACATTATCATTCGGGGATACCATTGTTTATCCAGTTTGCGCTGCTGTGCGCATTTAATATTTATATGGTGGTCAAATATGGCGGGACGCCCGGAAAGCTGCTCCTGAAGGTCCGAATTATAAATGCGGACGGACAGCTGCCCTCGGTGAAGCAGGCATTGATCCGGGATAGCTTCTATATTCTGAACTCATTTTTGGCGGTCATTGCAAGTTTGAGTGCGTACAAAACCCTGTCGATTTCCACTCATGCCGGGGAATGGCTTCCGCTTGTGATTGGTTTGAATGCATTTTTTGGCTTTGTGATTATAGTGGACTGCCTATGCGTCGCATTCATCAAGAATAACCGGGCCATACATGATCTGATGGCGGGAACGTACGTGGTTGATAAGTCGGCGATGGATAGTCTTAAGCCAGACAAGATAAGTTGATATGTTGCAAAAGGGATAGAACCGGCAGTCCGCTGCTGAGTTCTATCCCTTTACTGTTTTAATCCAATTGCAGCTAGTGTTGCGGAAGAATTCAACAAAATAAAATAAATATTCGTTATTATCATTTTTCAATATAAAAATTAAAGGATTTGTACCACTTGCTGTCGAATTATGGAACCCATAAAGCCTATATGCCCATTCATCTTAGAACGATTAAATTATTGGAGGCAGCGATTATGAAAATAAGGACCAAAAGGTCGAGTTATTCACTATTTGGTGTGCTTTTGCTTGGAATGGCAGTGTTCTTCTGCTTACGCCCGGTACATCTGTATGCTGCGGGTCCGGCGCCAGACAGTTTTACAACCTCCAGCTATACCAGCTTGCCTTCAAATGCAATGACTGGTATGGCCTACGGCAACAATGTGTATATCGCAGTCGGCTACTACGGGGCCATTATCAAATCGACAGATGCGGAAACCTGGGTGAATGTGAAAACCAAAGCTGACATTAACTATGCAGGAGTGGCGGCTCCCGATTCTTTTACTTTTAACGGGGCAGCTTATGGAAACGGATTATTTGTTGTTACGGGAAGTGAAGGGGTTATTCTGACCTCGCCGGACGGCAACAACTGGACCCAGCGCACCTCCAATGTCACATTTGGCATTTCGGGTGTTGAATTTCTCACTTTTAATGGGAACAGTGCTTTCTACGCGACAACACAAGGGAAGCTGCTTACCTCAGCGGACGGGATCAGTTGGACTTCTCTCGTTCCTACAGGGATTGACCCCACGGCATACGTAACCAGAGTGACTGTAGGGAATAGCGGCACCAAATTGGCCGTAGGGGTATCAAACGGAAAAATCTACTCTACGATTAACGGCTCCACCTGGACCTGGACGCAGCCGTCTACCGCGGCAGGAGCATCCTCTGGTACCAACATGCTGTCCTGGATGAACGGCCGTTACTATATTTCAGATCCTAATGCCTATCTCTGGACCTCTACGGATCTCTCCACGTATACGCTGATGGGACTTCCTTTTAAGCAGAATGCCTCACAATACAACAATCAGATGTTTAACGGGTTTTATGATGGTACGAAGGTCTACTTGTTCGGTTATGAATCTCCAAACTATGGAGCAGTGTACACATCGACGAACGGAACCACATGGACCATGCAGCCGTTCAAAAATTATTTTGTTACGCAGAACCCGCGTTTTCTGAACGGGAAATATTTTCGCTTGGGCAATGAAGGAATGATGGTTTCCTCAGATGGGGTGGATTGGCGCTATAAATGGGGAGGCGCTTTTACTGAGATTGTTCATGGCAGCGGATCACAGTATATTGCTGTTGGGAAAATGGGCAGCGACGGGGCGATCTGGAACTCGGCTGACCTTGCGAACTGGAACCAGGTAACACTGTCCTCAAGGGTGGCCGGATTCTCGGCGGCGGCATACGGTAATAACACCTATGTGGCGATTGGCGAGGCCAATCAGACAAGCACTACGCTGGCTACCTCGACGGACGGATCTGCCTGGACGCTGCAAAGCAGCTTGAATGATTCGACAGCTATAACGGACATTGCTTTTGGGAATGGGAAATTCGTTGCGGTCGGTTCAAGTGCGGGAGCTCCCAAAATAAAAACGTCGGCGGACGGTATCACCTGGCATGAGCCTACCCTGCCTGCGCAATCGATAGATGCGGTGTATTCCATTGCATATACGAATAATCAATTTATTGCTTTGGGGTACGGCTATGATAACCAAGGTAATATAGATGCATCCAGCATTTGGACTTCGGCGGATGGGGAGACTTGGACGAATCGTTCAGGAGCTTATCCTAACCAGACGGATGTCCTGAGTAATGTTCTGTATGACGGAAGCAAATATGTTCTGACTGGTTATAACTCTAGCACGTATGAGGTGTTCTCACGTACCAGTGATGATCTCACCTCTTGGAGCTCACCAACAATGACGGGTTTGTCCACCTTTTACTCAACCTCAGCTATGATGGGGCAAAAGGGCAACAACCTCTACATGCTGGCTTATGGCAGTAACAATGTTCCGGTGGTATATTTCACGGATGATCACGGTTCGACCTGGCAGGATGCCGGTGTGGACTTGTCCTCCATTGATCCGAATGCAATCTATTCGCTGATGGAGGCGAATGGCAGAGTGGTTCTCTCCGGGAACTCACAGTTGGTTATGACGACAACGGGAACCATGGCGCAGGTAGGTGCTCCGGCAGCAAGCCCAGTCGGAGGCGCAGTAGCGTCAGGCACGACAGTGGCGCTGAGCACCGCCACCAGCGGAGCAGCGATCCACTACACGCTGGACGGCAGTACGCCGACCAGTGCCAGCGCGGTATATAGCGGCGCGATCCCGGTGACGGGCGCGGTGACGATTAAGGCCATCGCCGTGAAAGCGGGGATGACGGACAGCGCGGTAATGAGCGAAGCTTATACGATTATGGCGCAAGCGGCTGCACCATCCGCCAATCCGGCGGGAGGCGCAGTAGCGTCAGGAACGACAGTGGCGTTGAGCACTGCCACTAGCGGAGCAGCAATCCACTACACGCTGGACGGCAGCACGCCGACCAGTGCCAGCGCGGTATATAGCGGCGCGATCCCGGTGACGGGTGCGGTGACGATTAAGGCCATCGCCGTGAAAGCGGGGATGACAGACAGTGCGGTAATGAGCGAAGCTTACACGATTATGGCGCAAGCGGCTGCACCATCCGCCAATCCGGCGGGAGGCGCAGTAGCGTCAGGAACGACAGTGGCGCTGAGCACCACCACTAGCGGAGCAGCGATCCACTACACGCTGGACGGCAGCACGCCGACCAGTGCCAGTGCGGTATATAGCGGCGCGATCCCGGTGACGGGCGCGGTGACGATTAAGGCCATCGCCGTGAAAGCGGGGATGACAGACAGTGCGGTAATGAGCGAAGCTTACACGATTATGGCGCAAGCGGCTGCACCATCCGCCAATCCGGCGGGAGGCGCAGTAGCGTCAGGAACGACAGTGGCGCTGAGCACCGCCACCAGCGGAGCAGCGATTTACTATACGCTGGATGGCAGCACGCCGACCAGTGCCAGCGCGGTGTATAGCGGCGCGATCCCGGTGACGGGCGCGGTGACGATTAAGGCCATCGCCGTGAAGGCGGGGATGACAGACAGTGCGGTAATGAGCGAAGCTTACACGATTATGGCACAAGCGGCTGCACCATCCGCCAATCCGGCGGGAGGCGCAGTAGCGTCAGGCACGACAGTGGCGCTGAGCACCACAACTAGCGGAGCAGCGATCCACTACACGCTGGACGGCAGCACGCCAACCAGTGCTAGCGCGGTATATAGCGGCGCGATCCCGGTGACGGGCGCGGTGACAATTAAGGCCATCGCCGTGAAGGCGGGGATGACGGACAGCGCGGTAATGAGCGAAGCTTACACGATTATGGCACAAGCGGCTGCACCATCCGCCAATCCGGCGGGAGGCGCAGTAGCGTCAGGCACGACAGTGGCGCTGAGCACCACAACGAGTGGAGCGGCGATCCACTATACGCTGGACGGCAGCACGCCGACCAGTGCCAGCGCGGTATATAGCGGGGCGATCCCGGTGACGGGCGCGGTGACGATTAAGGCCATCGCCGTGAAGGCGGGGATGACGGACAGCGCGGTAATGAGCGAAGCTTACACGATCATGGCGCAAGCGGCTGCACCATCCGCCAGTCCGGCGGGAGGCGCAGTAGCGTCAGGCACGACAGTGGCGTTGAGCACTGCCACTAGCGGAGCAGCAATCCACTACACGCTGGACGGCAGTACGCCGACTAGTGCAAGTGCGGTGTATAGCGGGGCGATCCCGGTGACGGGCGCGGTGACGATTAAGGCCATCGCCGTGAAAGCGGGGATGACGGACAGTGCGGTAATGAGCGAAGCTTACACGATTATGGCACAAGCGGCTGCACCATCCGCCAATCCGGCGGGAGGCGCAGTAGCGTCAGGCACGACAGTGGCGCTGAGCACCACAACTAGCGGAGCAGCGATCCACTACACGCTGGATGGCAGCACGCCGACCAGTGCAAGTGCCGTATATAGCGGCGCGATCCCGGTGACGGGCGCGGTGACGATTAAGGCCATCGCCGTGAAAGCGGGGATGACGGACAGCGCGGTAATGAGCGAAGCGTACACGATCATGGCGCAAGCGGCTGCACCATCCGCCAATCCGGCGGGAGGCGCAGTAGCGTCAGGCACGACAGTGGCGCTGAGCACCGCCACCAGCGGAGCAGCGATCCACTACACGCTGGACGGCAGCACGCCAACCAGTGCCAGCGCGGTATATAGCGGCGCGATCCCGGTGACGGGCGCGGTGACGATTAAGGCCATCGCCGTGAAGGCGGGGATGACGGACAGTGCGGTAATGGGCGAAGCTTACACGATCATGGCGCAAGCGGCTGCACCATCCGCCAATCCGGCGGGAGGCGCAGTAGCGTCAGGCACGACAGTGGCGCTGAGCACCGCCACCAGCGGAGCAGCGATTTACTATACGCTGGATGGCAGCACGCCGACCAGTGCCAGCGCGGTGTATAGCGGCGCGATCCCGGTGACGGGCGCGGTGACGATTAAGGCCATCGCCGTGAAGGCGGGGATGACAGACAGTGCGGTAATGAGCGAAGCTTATACGATCATGGCAGCACCGAACAGCATAATTAGTCCGGTCAGTGCCGCTTTTGACAAAAAACAGACCCAACAGGCCGATCTGGCCGTTGAACTGACTCTGAATGGCAATACGTTCACCGGAATCTCCAACGGGATAGCCAACCTTACTTTGGGAACGGATTACACGCTGTCCGGTAGTACGGTAACGATTGCCAAGGAATACCTTGCTGCTATGGCTACAGGTACAACGAACTTAACCTTCAGATTTAGCGCAGGCGCAGTTCAGAATTTAGAAATTACAGTAACCGATACAACGGTTCCTGTTCCCGGTGTACCTTTACTGCAATCCGCAGTTTTCGGTAATGCTCAGGTGCAGTTGATCTGGACGCCGGTAGAGGGTGCATCAGGGTACAAGATTTTCCAAAGACTGGCTGATTCGGCATATGGCAGTGAAGTCGATACCGTCAGCGGTTCAGTCTACGGCTATAATGCGGTGAATCTATTAAATGGAACGACCTATTATTTTGTGGTCAAAGCAACCAATGCGGAAGGTGATAGTGCGGCCTCCAACGAACGGAGCGCCACTCCAAAAACAGTTCCAGGGGCTCCGGCCAATGTAACAGCAGTATCCGGTAATGGGCAAGCGATCATTTCCTTCACGGCGCCTGAGACAAACGGAGGCAGCCCGATTACAGGGTATGAGATTACCTCCTCGCCGGGGAATATTGTAGCTAATGGAACTGCAAGTCCCATTACAGTCACGGGACTTACCAATGGAACGACTTATACTTTTACGGTAAAAGCGGTCAACAGCGCAGGCAGCAGCACGGCCTCAGCCTTATCGAATGCCGTAATGCCAATCGCTCCATCCAGCGGAGGGGGAGACCCTTCGCCTGCTGTACCAACACCAACACCAACGCCAACACCAACACCAACATCAATGTCAATACCAACAGCGGCACCAGCCCCCACCGGTTTTGACATTCTTGTAAATGGCAAGGTGGAGAGCGCCGGAACAGTATCCACTGCCACAGTAAATGGACAGACGGCCTTGACCGTAGCCATTGATCAGGTCAAGCTGGAAGAGAAACTCGCGGTGGAAGGGCAGGGTGCTGTAATTACAATTCCGGTAAACCTGAAATCGGATATTGTTATTGGCGAGTTGAATGGTCAAATGATTAAGAATATGGAGAATAAGCAAGCGGTATTAGAGTTGAAGAGTGGAACGGCAACCTATACCCTGCCTGCTGGGCAAATCAATATTGATGCAATCTCAAGTCAGCTCGGAACTACAGTTGCTCTTGAGGATATTAAAATCAAAATTGAAATTGCTACTCCTGCAGCGGATACATTAAGAATAGTAGGGAATTCGGCTGTTCAAGGCGGATTCACGTTAGTTGCACCTCCGCTCAATTTTGTGGTGCGGGCAGAGTATGATGGTAAAACCATTGAAATCTCCAAATTTAACGCCTATGTAGAACGGGAAATGGCTCTTCCGGAGGGTGTGGATCCGAAGAAGATTACAACAGCCATCGTGGTTGAGCCGGATGGATCGGTGAGACACGTACCTACTAAGGTCACAACGATTGACCAAAAGTATTTTGCCAAGGTGAACAGCTTAACCAACAGTACCTATTCCATTATCTGGAATCCACTGGAATTCAAGGATATGGCCGGACACTGGGCTAAAGATATCGTCAATAACATGGGTTCACGGAAGATCATTGACGGTACAGAAGAGGGGATATTTACTCCCGATGCGGATATCACACGCGCTGAATTCGCTGCAATCATCGTACGCGGACTTGGACTGAAGCTGGAAAACAGCACAGCTCCATTTACGGATGTGAAGGCAGGGGCTTGGTACAGTAGTGTGGTCCAAACCGCCTATGCATACAATCTAATCACTGGATTCGAAGACGGCAGCTTCCGTCCGGCAGACAAGATTACCCGGGAGCAAGCGATGACCATCATAGCTAAGGCGATGAAGATCACCGCATTGAAAGACAAACTTCCGGCTCAAACCGCAACTGAGCTGTTAAGCCCGTTCAAGGATGCCGGCATTGTCTCGCAGTGGGCAGTGAACAGTGCTGCGGATAGTATTCAGGCAGGTATCGTCTCCGGACGCAGTGCCTCCCAGTTGTCTCCTCAAGCTTATGTTACAAGAGCCGAGGTTGCTGCTATGATCCAAAGATTGCTGCAAAAGTCCAATTTGATCTAGATAAAATCACCTTGCGCCTCCCGAGCTGCCCAGCAGCCGGGAGGCGCTTTTTTTTCCTGAATATATGTTTCTTGCTATAAATCAAGGACGGCAAAGCCGTTTCCACTGGGTCATCCGGCAATACCCACCGCTGCAACCTTTACGGATTGTCACCCGTCAGAATGAACAGATTGATCTCAGAGAGAACAGACAACCCAAGGAGATGATACTGCATGAACACTTCATTCAAAGCAACAGCCGGAATCCTAATACTAACTGGTATATTGGGGCTTTCCGCCTGCAGCTCCTCCAATAATGACGCAGCTAACGCCACCCCGGAAGCTACGGCAATTTCACAACCGGAGGCAAGCAGCTCGCCTGCGCCTTCCACAGAACCGTCGAAAGTACCGTCTGCGGCTTCGCCAAATGCTGCAGGCGGAGGCAGCGAATCAGCCTCTTCACCAGAGGACAGCAGCAAGCTGCTTGAAGAGCTTTTACAGCTGGCACAGCAAGGCAAAGTACCAGGTGTGGAATATGCTGCACACACCGGGTTAATTGACGAGGTGGAAGCGGCCTGGGGCGAGCCCGATACGAAGGAGTCGGCGGGTAAAGGCATCTATTCAACATACAGTAAGAAGCATGTGGTCTTCGGCTTCAATAAGGGCAGCAAGATCTTTGACGTCCGTTCCAGTGCTGCCGATCTGCAGAAGCTGACACTGAAGCAGATTGAAGCAGTGCTCGGCACACCGGATCATACCACGGTCAATGGCAGCGATAAAATCTACATTTACCAGGCAGGCAAGCAATACGATCTCAAGTTCATCATTCCAGACGCTTCCAGCACGGTGGATCATATTTCTGTATTTTCTGAACAGGATTCGATTAACAATATGGCCGGATAAGCTATAATACCTCCATGGACTTATCCTTGGAAAAGAGGTTCGGCTATGCAACTTGAATTAGACGGGAGCGAATACACCGTCACAGCAGGCGGGATTACGATCACGCTGCTGCCCAAGGAATTCGCTCTTCTGCAATTTCTGTACCGCAACCGTGGGCGTACGTTCAGCCGGGAGCAGCTGCTGGATCATGTATGGCCATTGGAGTACCCGGTAGAACGGACAGTGGATGACCATATCTACCGGCTGCGCAAAAAGCTGGCCGTCCTGAGCGGCCTGGGCATTCGGACTGTCCGGGGGTTCGGGTACAGTCTGACTCTGCCGGGAACTCCAGCCGGCGTAATGATCAATCCCACAACGAATGATTTGGAGCTGCGCGAAACCATGCGCGGTGTATTCTCCAAGTTTCATGTATACGGCCAAGGCAAATCCATGCTGACATTGGCGCGCCAGCAGGACATTCTTGGGTTTGAGCTGGACCCGGAATATTCGATGGTCATTCACTTTGTACAGGGAGATTTGGATTGGCTGTTGCACACGGAAGAAGTTCCGCTCAAGGACCGGCTGTTTTATTTGCTGCTGTACCACTTTTTCTCTGGTGATCCCAAGGAGAGACTTGCGTATTGCGAGCAGATCATTGAACGGCAGCTGCTGTACCCTGAATATCAGCTGGAGCTGGAAATCCTCACGATTCTGGACTTGTTCACTCTTGCGGGACAACCGGAGCGGGCCGTGGAGCGTTTGGAACATTCATATCAGGTCATTGCTGAGCTTGGTTATGAAAATTTCATTCCCGTGACCTTGATTACGGAACTTTTTGTGCATCTCGTGGCGGGAACCGGGGATGACAAGCTTAACCGGGTGGACGAAGCGATTGCAGCTGTCCTTCAGGAGAAGCCCTTTCTACGGGAGATTGGTAGCTATAAAGTGGTAAAGGGACTTTGGAGCTTACGGCTGGAACATTGGCAGGAATCTGAGAATCTGCTGGATGAGGGCTTGCAGGTACTGGAGATGTCAGAATTCGTTCCGCTGAGGCTCTACGCATTATACCGGATTGTCCATTTCTGCCGTATGTTCCCGCCCTCCAAAAAACTGCAGCGTAAATATGAAGACTTGTTCGCGCTGGAGCTGGAGCAATCCGGGTTAAACCGGATGGAGAAGCCTTTGGAGCACCTGATGCAGCAATTGCTCAAATCCCTCTGATTATTCTCTGACAATTCCCCGTTACAGTTAGATCATGAATGATCCTGTTCCATGATTCTAAATGTAACCTGGAGGAATGACAGATGGAAACTTCTCTGAAGCAGGGGAACAGCCTGCTGCACAACAAAGTATACATGCGCGTGTACAGCGCTTTCGCCACAGCAACTTTTGGTGACTGGTTCGATACACTGGCGATTCAGGTTCTCGTCGGCTACCGCTGGCAGGCCAGTCCGCTAATGCTGGCACTGATTCCGGTAGCCATGGCGCTGCCAAGCGTTCTGCTCGGCTCTGTGGCCGGGGTCGCTGCCGACCGCCTGAACAAGCTGAAGCTGATGCGCATGTGCGATCTGCTTACCGCGATCCTGACCGTACTGGTGTTGTTCGCACCCGGTATGGTGTGGCTGCTGCCGCTGCTGGTGCTGCGATCTTCGATTTCCACGCTGAACGTTCCGGCTCAGCAGTCCATGACCCGCAGTATTGTCAGAGAGGATCAGCTGCTTCAGGCCACCTCTCTGAACGGTATCGTGAACCAGGGCTCCAAAATCGCCGGTCCCCTGCTTGGCGGTGTTGCGCTTACGCTGCTCAGTCCGCATTGGTGTATTTTGCTGAATGCCGTATTTCGGGTAGGCTCCTATTTGCTTCTCCTCTCGGTCAAAAACATCCCTACAGAAGGTGAACTCCCGGCTGCACAGACGCAGGCGGAGAGAGTTCCAATGGGTATGATGTGGAAAGAGGGCTGGAGCTTTATGCTGCGCAGCCGCCTGCTGCTGCATACGATGTTATTTGGACTTGCCGGCGCTCTGGCGATTCAGATCATTGATTTCCAGTTCACCAGCCTGTTCCGGGTGATCTCACCGGTGAATGAATCCCTGCTGGGCTGGATGGTGGCCGCCTCCGGCGTAGGTGCCGTAGCTGTCATTCTGCTTCTGGGTAAGTTGAAACCGGGAACACGTTATGGTCTGAGACTGGGTACGGGTTATGTGCTGATCGGCGGATCGGTTGGGGGTCTCGGACTACTACAGCCGGGCGCTTCTGCGCTTTGGGTGTTGTTGTTCGGCTTCGTACTGGGGATTGGGAATGGAACCTTTTTCGTGACCTTCAATTACTGCCTGCAAAAAGAAACCCCGCCCCACATGACCGGCCGTATCTTCGGCATTCAGAGCACCATCCTCGGGGTGGTGATGATTGCGGCGCCTCTGCTGGGAGGGCTACTGGTCCAAATGGCCGGGCCTGGCCGTATCTTCTTGGATTTTGGCGTCGTTCAAGTGCTGCTCGGGCTCGCCGGTATCCTCTTTGGCCGGTTACTTTGGCCTGAGGCCAAGCCGGAGCGGGGACAGACAGCAGTGGAGCATAGTTCTTAACATATCTCATTTACAGGAGGGTCCAATGACAACTTACATTTATATGGTTCGGCATGGAGATTCGCTCAAAACCTCGGGCAATGAAAGATCTCGCGTATTGTCCCCTCAGGGTGAGAAGGATGCGCGTAGAGTAACGGAACGGTTGCTGAACGAAGGCATACATACGCTATACAGCAGTCCCTATGTCAGAGCAGTGGATACAATTGCCGGACTGGCTAAGGTACTAGGCCAAGAAGTCCATAGGATTGAGGATTTAAAAGAAAAATGCTGGACGGTTGACGACCGTACGCTGCAGGACCCGGAACTATATCCATATCTGGAGCGGATGTTCGAGGAGCCGGATTTTGTATTGGAGGGTGGCGGAGAGTCCAATCGGGTCTGTAAAGACCGGGCCGTAAAGGCGCTGAAGGCGATTCTGCGGAATCACCCGGACGAGCGGATTGTTATCGGTACTCACGGCATGGTGATGACGCTGATGATGAATGAGTTTGCCGGAGAATATGGGTTGGATTTTTTGATGCAGACCACCAAGCCGGATATTTACTGTATGGAAATTATAGACGGACTACTGACTCATGTGGAGAGACTGCCCCTTAACGACTGAAGTGCAGTTCCCTGAATTTGTGAAGCCGTTCAACGAATATCAGCAGCAACCACTACCTTGCCCCGGACGCTGGTTTATGTCTAAATGAAGCGGGAGCAGCGGCTGCTGAATGAAGACTTTATTTTGTCATGAATCTTGTTGACGGTTTGATGAGAACGTCGAAGGGGGGCCATTGAGCCGCCAAGGCTACAGCTGATAAAAGCGTGCCGTATTGGCGGTCAGCATCGCCTTCGCCTGATCGGCGGAATATCCATGGAGCGTTGCCCAGGCTGCTGCAACGTCATGAACCATTGCCGGATGGGTAGGATGTCCGGCAAAAGGGCCTTCGAACAACCAAGGACCATCCGTCTCGGCCATGACCAGCCCCGGCGGATAGCGCCGTGCGAGTGCCTGAATCTCCGGCTCATATACAATATCCGGTGTGAAGGAGATGTGGTAACCCCGTTCAATCATGCGAAGAACCGCTTCTTCCGGACCCTTGAACCAATGAAAATGAGCTCTCGTGATGCCGTGCTTCTCCAGCAAATCACAGGCGGTCACGGCATCCTCATAGACGGCATGCAGGATTACCGGCTTGTCCAGCCGGGCAGCCAGAGCAAGCTGCTCATCCAGAAGCCGCATATAAGGCTCCACTTCGAAAGCTTCACCGCGCTCCAGCGCTTCCGCTCTTGAATAGTAGGGAAGCCCGATCTCGCCTATAGCCACCATATTTTCCGCGTGCTGACTGATCCACAGTATTAGCGCGGCTAGCTCTTCTTCCGCCGGTACCGGCTGCTCGGGATGGAAACCGTAGGCCGGTTTCACCCGGCCCGGATACCGCGTAGCGATATCCTGTGTGCGGATGCAGGAGTCCAGATTCATTGAGACGGCAACCAGCGAGTGGAGGTTATGCTCCGGAAGCCCATGCAGCATGGTTTCCAGTTCTGAATCTGTATATTGCTCAAGGTGAATATGGGCATCAATCATTGGTTCACTGCTCCTTTTCCACATACTGCTTCGTAGTATCGTAGGGTTCAAAACGGATCGAGTCCAGGTTCAATCCTCCACTGCCTGCTTTGTAATCCAGCATCAATGTCCCCATACTCTCCTCAATTCCAGCATTTACACTGGTTTCTGCCTTCAGCTTACCATTTGCCACTTGATAATGAGTAACTGCCCCGATCCCAACCTGTGTGCCAAAATGGTTCAGACCGCCATCCCCGGCACGGCCGGGAAGCCTCAAGGTCACCTTCGATGGAGCAGGGCCGGCAAGCTCAAGCCGGACCACAACATCGCCATTGTCGAGCAAGATCTTGGAGGTGACAGCTGCCGAAGCAACCTTTTCTGCTGCCGGTACCGCAAGCTCCTTCCACTCTTCCGGCTTGACCACATGGACCCCCTCCAGGGAAATTCCGGTTCCTGTGCCAAGGCTGAATACCACTGTAGCTTCCGGTTTTCCGTCGTTATCCACATCGGCATAGTAAAGCACCGGAGGGTAAGACCCAAGTCTGGGAGCTTCCCATTTGAAACTGTGCTTTCTGCCATTCACCTCGAGGATAAACCCTTTATAGGTACTGCCATCCTTCCGGGCCGCATACAGCTTGACCTTGCCGGAAGTGCCAGCTGCGACCGCCAATGGTTCAGCGGGAACCCGCACGGATGTACTGACATCTCCAGACGTAATGGATACTGCACTACCAGAGGCTGTTAGCTTGGCTTCGGCCCCAGTTAATGAAGACACCGCACCAGCAGAAATATACACATGCCCCTCCTTCAGAAGGACAGGCCCTTCAAGGCTGTCTTCATAACCGCCGTCAGTCTGCGTATATTGAACCTGCATGGCTGAACGGCCGGGTGAAAGAATCGTACGGGAGCTGTTATCGGTTAGGGTGAGCTTTTTACGTGTATTATCCCATTTCAATTCAACCGGATAATATTCCAGCAGCACTCTTGCGGGAACATACAGGATCTCCCCGGAATGAAACGGATGAAGCTTGGGCAGAACAGGTTGGCCGTCTACAGACAGGGTGAGTGGTGCGGCGGCGGATATTGAATCTATAGTTGGAGCTGCCGCACATCCGGCAATTAGCAGGGCGAGGGCGGAAGCGGTCAGTATTTTTTTCACAGAATAACCTCCAGAGTCTAAAAGTTCCAATCTATTCAATTATACTGTAAATGATCCGCCCGGGGGCCACGATCCGTTAACAATAAGAAGTCAGGACTGTTACGTTTGGGCGGTGGGCAGCAAAGGATACGATGGATTCGCGCTTGGGTGTGCCGGATACAGGAGGGGCTTGACACTTTTTTTGTATAAACTTACCATGGGAGAATGAATGAGAATAATATCTTGGCGGCCATCGGCCGAATTCACCGGCGCGGGAACAAGTTCATTGAACGGGAGCTCAAAAAACATAATATTCATGGAATTGCCCCTTCACACGGGGATATTTTGTTTCAGCTGTTTGCCCGGGAAAACATTACGATGAACCAGTTATCCTGCTCAATCGACAAGGACAAGTCTACGATAACGGCATTGGTTGACAAATTAGTACGGTTTGATTATGTGAAACGGGAACAAGACCCGTTGGATGGACGGATACATCGCCTGTCGCTTACACCTAAAGGCCGGGAGCTCCAGCCCATCTTCGAAGAAATATCAGTAACGCTTCTTGATGCAGTCTATACGGAGTTTGTACCGGAGGAGAAACAGCAGCTGCTTGCTTTACTGGAGAAGATTAAGCTGTGATAACTTCCGAATGGATCACCTGAAAATAGGCATACACGAGAGCAGTCGGGCCTTCCATTTATGGAGGGTCCTATTTGTTTTCAGTTGTGGTCCCGTATAATGAATCCTAAAAATAAATCGAACGATCTGAGCGTTTCCTTCCAATACATAGTGTAAGCCTGAAGGAGGGGAAGACAGATGGAAGAGCAAACCGAATACTCGCAGCTCATAGCGCGCACGCTGGCCGGCAGCCGTGAAGCCTATGGGGAGTTGTATGAAGCGACTGTTCGCGATGTCTACCGGACTGTGCGTTTCCTCGTTTCCGAGCCTTCCGATGCGGACGATGTGGTGCAGGATATCTATCTCGAGCTGCACCGCTCGCTGGAGCAGTATGATGGGACCCGGGCGTTTAAGCCTTGGCTGATGGGACTGGTGATGCGGCAGGTTCAAGCTTATCGGAGGAAAGGCTGGAGACAGCTCCGGATCACAAAGAAAGCGGAGCACACTGCCTCAATCCCGGATGCTGATTTTGCCGGTGAAGTCATAGACAGGCTGTCCAGCCATATGCTCATGGATAAGGTGAACAGTCTGCCATACAAGCTGAGGCAGGTCATTGTTCTGCACTATTTGCAGGAATATTCCCAGGAAGAGGCCGCAGCAATCCTCGGCATTCCGCTGGGGACTGTCAAATCCCGCATTCATGCTGCATTGCAGAAGCTGCGCCGGAAACAAAAGGCTGACACCATTAGAATAGGGAAGGTGGAGGAGATGCATGAGTCTTGAAGAGAACCTGCGGCGGACGCTGCAAGCAGAAACCGAAGGCTGGAGCGCCCCACCGGAACTGAAGGGGAAGATTCTGAATGGGATTTCACCCGGACAAGGGGGCAGACGCATGAAGAAATGGCTCGTAGCTACGATAATAGCGGCATCGCTGATCATCCCGACCGGAGTCTATGCCGGATACAATTACTTGGCTGATTCCGTATATGGTTCACAGGACAACTATATTCAAAACGGCGGCACCCTTGAGCAGTATGACCAGCTTGAAGCCAAGCTCCAGCAGGCGAAGCAGAGCCTGAGTAAGGAGGATTTCCAAAGTCTGACCCGTTTGCTGCATGAGATTGGCGGCTTCAATCTGCAGATTACCGATGCGGCAGGAGTACTTCATCCCGAGAAGCTGAGTGCTGCGGATCAGGAGCGGTATCACAAGCTGGCGGCAGAGCTTGAGCCCTATTTCAGCAAATTGGTAAATACCGGGGCACCGCAGCAACCGCTGAAGCAGATGGACTCCGATACGTTCTGGGAACAGCAGCTTGCCAAGGCGAAGCAGACCTTCAGCGGTAAAGAGCTGGCCAAGTTCCAGCAATTAATCAGTGAATTTAACCTCCTTAATGCCAAAGCAACGGACCCGGATGGCAGTACTCATCCGGAACGGTTTACCAAGGCTGACCTGAACAATCAGTCCCGGTTGACCGAGGAGCTGAACCCTTATCTGAAGAAGCTGGGTATCATGCTCAAGCCAATCCAGTAATAGGCTTAAGGCTGCCCGGCTAGAGGCGGCACCCTCGCCGTAAATCCATAGCACAGCAAAAACCGCCGGAAGGTATAACCTTGCATTCCGGCGGTTTTTCATTCAATGCTGCATTTTGCCTTACATCCTATAATTTCACATAACCCTCTAAAATACCTAAGGGAGGTTATGTATATGAAGAAGCTGGAAGCCATTCAGCAGCGCATCGAAGCGGAGCGCAGGAAGCTGAATGAGATCGAAACAACCTATGGACTGCTGCATCCGAAAGTAATTAAGCAATCCATGAAGCTGGATGAATTAATTAATGAATATACAAGAGAAGACAAAGAATCACTACGCGCGAATCCCCTCGAAGGCTAACGCCAGCAGCTTTTCTACAAATTCCCCATTCAGCATGTCCCCTGTAATCAGCAGACGGTAGAATATCGGTCCATACATAAGATCAATACTGTAATTCACATCCAAATCCTTTTTAAGTTCACCCCGGGCTACTCCACGCTCCAGCAGCTCCCTGGCTTCCTGGCGGCGTGGTGCAAAGAATCTGGTTCGGTTAGCCTCAGCCAGGCCTGCATCGAATTGCGCCTCTCCAATCAACTCGGTAATAACCCTTCCCTCACGGCTGCATAGAAAAACAGCCAGATTCGTCGCATGAATTCGAATATCCTCCTGTACGGAGCCCGTGTCCGGCACGGGAAGCCTGGCAGATGCCGCGGACAGATATCCATCAAGCACCACGGCCGCTTTATTGGGCCACCATTTATAGATTGTCGCTTTGCTGACTTTCGCCCGTTCCGCAATTTTCTCAACAGTTACCGCGCCAAACCCCGCCTCCAGCAGCAAATCATAGGATGCGGCAAGAATGGAAGCCTCAGCCTCGTTGTTGCGCGGCCGTCCTCTTTTTTTATCCATAATCCAATCCTCCTGATTTCAATATACCCTAGCCATATTCCGGTTCACTTGGGGAAACTATACGTTCATTATACAAAAGGATACATGAAGTTAGCCAGCCCGACTAAGGATGAATCAAATGAATAAGTTTACAGACAAAACTTTTAATTGCCTATTTACAAAACTATACGTTCAGTATATTATAAAAACATAATTAATGAACTATACGTTTAGTATTTAAATGGAGGGTGGTATTCACATGAACCAGGTAAAGCAGGCAACTCGAGCGTTGAACGTGAAACATGCACAAGAAGGACAGGGAAGTAAGGCAGTCCCCGGTTGGATCACTTTTCTGCTGGCGGCATCCTGCGGGCTGATTGTAGCCAATCTGTATTATGCCCAAACGCTGGTCGGACCGATCAGCGAAGCTACTCATCTCTCATCAGGAGCTGCTGGTCTGATTGTGACACTAACCCAGATTGGTTATGTTATTGGTCTGCTGTTCGTAGTGCCTCTTAGCGATATTATTGAAAACCGCCGTCTAACCGTGATCTCCCTTACCGTAGTGGTGGTTGCTCTGGTTGCGGCCGCCTTCGCTTCGAATGCATCTTTGTTTCTGGGCGCCTCACTATTTATTGGCCTCGGCTCTGTAGCTGCTCAAATTCTGGTACCGTATGCTTCCTATCTGGCAACTGAAGAACACCGCGGCCGGGTCGTGGGAAATGTGATGAGCGGGCTGCTGCTGGGGATTATGTTTGCCCGTCCGCTGGCCAGCTTCATCTCCGGCCTCTGGGGCTGGCATGCGATCTTTGCCATATCTGCTGTAGTGATCACTCTATTGACGATTCTGTTATCCCGTGTTCTTCCAGAGCGCCAGCCTGTACCTTCAATGAACTACGGCGGACTGATCCGTTCCCTGGGTACGCTTTTGAAGAATACACCTGTGCTGCGGCGCCGGGCGATGTATCAAGCCAGTCTTTTCGGAACCTTCAGCCTCTTCTGGACGACCGTTTCATTGCGGCTGGCTGATACCTATCACCTGACTCAACAAGGGATCGCTTTGTTTGCTCTGGCGGGTGTGGCGGGTGCGGTTGCTGCTCCAATTGCAGGAAGATGGGCTGACAGGGGATGGACAAGGCCGTTGACTGGTCTTGCTTTTGGACTTGCGGCCGCTGCCTTTCTGCTGGCTTACCTGTTTCAGGGTGATTCCAAAGTAACGCTGGGACTGCTGGTGGTTGGAGCGATTATATTGGATATGGGGGTATCGGGGAATCTGGTGCTTGGGCAGCGGGCGATATATTCCCTTGGCAGCGAAGCGAGAGGACGCTTGAACGGATTGTTTATGGCGATTTTCTTCATAGGCGGAGCTATTGGCTCCTCGCTCGGGGGCTGGTCCTATGCCTATGGCGGCTGGGGATTAACCACACTGATCGGGCTGGCGCTGCCGGTCCTGGCCTTCTTGTACTACTTGACGGAAAAAAAACAAGCATAAGTTAACAAGGACAATACAGGTGTTGTTATAAAGGACTGCTCTCTAAGCTGGATCAAGCCAGTGCTAGAGATCAGTCTCTTTTTTATGGAGAGCGCCAAATAGACAGCTATCTCGTCAATGGAGACGAGAATAACGTCTATGTGGTTGATGTATCGACGGTCATAAGTACCTTAGGCGAAAGCTCCAAAGAAATCGGAGAAAATCAACGAACAGATCAAGAGTGTCTCGGCTTCTGCTGGGGAACAATTAGCCAGCGTGGAAGAAATTACAGCGGCTTCCAGACTACGTCCTTCCAACAAAAGACCCACAAGAAGATCACCTTGTTCAAAGGGGCCTTCTTGTGGGTCTCTGATTTAGAGAAGCTCTGCTTGCCCGGGTTTACTCTACCCGGAATTTAGAGGCTGCTTCTGCCAGGTTCTTTGTGAGCTGGTCAATCGTTCCCACCATCTCTGCCAGCTGTTCAACGGTATGGGATTGTTCCATCATAGTAGCTGTAACTTCCTGTACCGATGCCGAGACTTCTTCTCCGGTAGCTGAGAGACTTTGAGCCGAATCGAGAACGTCATCCTTGTCCTTTTGCATTTGAGTCATTTCATCAGCCATGGTTTTAATTTGAACCGTTATGTCTGTGACTTTCTCCAGAATGGTCTGGAATGCTTTTTGGGTTTGCCCTACAAGCTCATCCTGCTCAGAGGAAATATTGTTGATTTCAATCACGCTATGATTGTTTTCTGCTACGAAGGCAAGGTTTTGTTGGATGATCTCATAGATATCGTTCGATTGCTTCGAGCTCTGCTCAGCGAGCTTGCGGATCTCGGAAGCCACTACTGCAAAGCCTCTGCCATGCTCTCCGGCTCTTGCGGCTTCAATCGATGCATTTAGCGCGAGCAGATTGGTTTGAGTGGCAATCTGGTTGATGGCTCCTGTGATATTGCTGATGCTGTTGGAGCTGTCCTGAAGCTTAACGGTGATGGCAGAGATTTTCTGGACCTCCTGCTCATTCTTGTCACTGATCTGGATCAGACCCTCGACAACCTGATTGCTAATATGGAAGACTTCGACGATTTCTTCAGCTCTCTGTCTGACCGATTGCGCATTATCGTTCATCACAGCCACTTTCTTGCTGAATCCAGAGAACTTATCGACGATATGTTCAGTGTCATTGGACTGAAGCTCCATCGCCTGGGCAATTCCCATTGAGGTTACGGAGGTTTCATTAATCGAACGAGCAGTCTGCTTGGAGGTCTCCTCAAGCTCATTGGTGCTTGTATTGAGTACTGCAATCGAATGGTTCATATTGGTGATGAGCTCTTTATTTTGCCGGACCATGCCATTGAAGCTATCTGCCAAGTCCTTGAACTCACTGTCATACCGGCCGTTAGCTGCCACGGTTAAGTCGCCTGTAGCCAACTGTTTGAACAGTCTGGACAATGTGATAATGGGTTTGGTTATCCAGCGGGATAATATTAATCCGAAACCAATGGCTATGATCAGGGCTAAAACAGTTACGATCAACATTTTGAGGAACATATCGCGTATAGGCTGTTGAATGTCGTCGAGGGGATCGGATACAGTAATCATCAGATCCGCCCCCGGAATTTTGCTCAATCGGATATAACTATCTTCCGTTTCGGTAGAACTAGCCTTTATCTCTCCGGCTGCCCGATCCTCCAGGAAGGCTTTGGTCCCGGGGTTATCGCCAATGCTTTGCCCGGTTTGGGAGGGATTCTTTGAGTTGTACAGGATAATTCCGCTCCGGCTCGAAATAACTATAGTCCCTTGGTCATTAATTCTGATTTTACCCAATTTATCGGTGAAGAAGCTGCTGTCCTCGGTCATGGCGAACACACCTAATACCTTGCCGTCCAAGTCTTTGATAGGCTGGGCAAAAGCTATGATTAGCTTTTTACTGCTTTTAGACGTAATCGCATCACTGATGAATGGGGCTCCTTTTAGCGCTTCAGTAAAGTATTCCCGGTCGGATCTGGACTGGCTAATCGTGTCAGGTTTTGTGCCGGCAACAATAGTTCCATTAGTATCCAGAACCAGCATGGCATCTGTTCCCCGTGTTCCTTTTATACTATCCATCAGTATTGTATTAGCTTTGTCAAAATACGGGTTTTTCGATGAAAAGAACTCTTTGTCTGGAATAGAGCCTTCTGCTCTAAGCTTCAATAGTTCTTTAAAAGTATTATGAACAGAAATGACATAAGAAGTCTGCTCCTGCAACTGCATGGCCGTCCACAATCCCTCCCCTATACGATCGCCGTTTGCGTTGATTTCATCCTTACTTTTCCGGAGCAGCAAATCCGATGAGAATAGATATACTGTTACCGAAGTCGCCAAGAGAACGACCGCCACCAGCAGGCTTAATAAGAAGGGAAGCTTTACCTTTAAAGAAATGTTCCCTATTTTTTTGGTTGCTTTGTTTACGTTCCCCATATGTTCATTCTCCTCTGTTTTTAAAGTAATCTGTAAATGGCTACGTTACATTATCGGTAATAAAATCGCGTTAATTGAATGAGAAAATCTTACATTCTCCCTTTCTGCTTTTCTGGATAAATCGTTGGTTACTGTAACCTAGTTGTAGCAAGTATTTGTGTAAAAAAAATGATAGAAATATAAGAATATTTGGTTCTCCGCATAGAGGATAATATGAAACCAGCTCTGTGGTCTTCAGGGTAAGATATCTAATATTGCTATAGTTTTTCATGTGCTATAATAATCAAAAATGTTATCGTAGGAGCTGTTACAGGCATGGAAAACCAAAGTGAAACAGACATCGGGCAATTGCTAGAATCTTTGAAAATATCATTACCGCTGGTGCAGCAACTATTTCCACTTGATGTAATGTTCGCGTTGGCGGATGTGGAAAAGTTCATCTATTATCTTCCAGGGAAGGAGCTGGATATCCGGATACAAGAAGGCACTCCGGTTCCGCAAAGCGGAGGATTACGGTTAGCGCTGGAAACAGGGGAAGCCGCCAGTGCAAACATACCGAAGGAAATCTACGGATGGCCTTTCAAATCCTCCTCCATCCCGATTAAGGACAAGAACGGGGCGGTTGCGGGCGTGTTCACGATAGGAATCAGCCTCAGCAATCAGGAGACCCTGAGCTATGCGGCGAACTCACTGGCGGTGACTTCGGAAGAGATCAGTTCCACTTCGGAGGAGATTGCCGGGACAGCCTCTGAATTAGCCAACACCGTAAGCGATCTGAAGGTGCTGGGCCAGAGGGTTGTAGAGGAGCTTCACAAGACAGATGAGATTCTGGATTTCATCCGGAAAGTGGCGGATAACTCCAACCTGCTGGGCCTTAATGCCGCTATCGAGGCTGCACATGCGGCTGAGCATGGGCGTGGATTCGGCATTGTCGCGCAGGAGATCCGGAAGATGTCCGTATCCAGCGCATCGTCTGCGAAGGATATCGCCGGCATCCTGCAGATGATCAAGAAGAACATTAACGAGATGGATGCAACGCTGATGGATTGTATGGCTCAAAGCGAACGTCAGGCGGCAGCGACGGAGGAAATTACCGCCTCCATGCAGCAAATGGCCGCATCTGCCGTAGAGATTGAGAAGATCGCGCGGCTGATCTGAGGAGAGTAGTTATGAAAAGGATTCCAAGTCTACTAATTATGCTGATGTCTGTACTTGTATTGCTGAGTCCTATGCCTGCTGCTGCAGAAGCAGTGAATCCCGGTACCGGTACGGAGCCGCAACTAGAGCAGCAAGACCCGATTAACTTCCCTGTTTCTACTTATGGATATAAGTACTTGGGAACGGCGAACGGACTCTTGTACTTCAAGGAGCCGCTTTTGAGCAAGAATCCGCGTAATACCAAGGGGCAGATGCTTCAGGAGTATGTCGTGACAATCAATCCCAAGACGAATAAGGTGGAGTGGGAGCTTCCGATTTATGGGGGATTCAAGTTCGGTGATCGTGCTTTTTTTGACAAGGCAGGTAATTTGTATAGTCTAGTTGGCGCGGGGCTGAAGCAATTCTCTAATGAAACATTTCTCTATTCCATTAGTCCCAAGGGGACAATGAATTGGGAGGTTATCTTTCCCAGACCGCTTGAGATTGACAGTCTGATCAACAATAAATTGTTTGTGCATGACAACTCCTCGGTCTACGCAGTGAATCTGAACGGTACAGTGGCCTGGAGTAAAAGTTTCGAAAGGGAAAAAATGCAGCCTTCCCATTTTCTTAGCGGGGTCGCCTTGAATGAAATATTGACGCTCAAATATAATTCGCAGCATATCGAGGCATCTTTTGACGTCCTGGACTGGAATCTCAAGAAAAAAATAAGCTATCCGCTAAACGCGAACAGTACAGTAGAGCAAGCGCTCAAGCTTAACAATGATATATATATCCTCAAAATAAAGAAATCCGAGAGCTTGACGCTGCTGGCTGCTATAGGAACAGACGGAAAAGTGAAATGGACAAAGGGAATTGATCCGACAACAAACAGACTATATGTCGTGGACGGCAAACTCTTATTCGCCAATAATAAAGGGTTCTATGTACTGAATGGCAGCGGCGAACAGCTGAATCATACCCCGCTTGCTCCCATACCTGTCAAAGGAATAGCCTACAGATTACGGCTGGATGACAAGTACATCTCTATTACGTCCGATAGCAGAATTGAGACGAAAACTGCGCTTACCGTGCTGGACCGGAAAAGCTACAAAACGCTGTATTCATTCGCTTACCCGCTCAAAGTTGGAGAACAGCCGGCAATCTATTGTGATGATATTTTCTTCAGCCAGGGCAGGTTTTTCACCGTCTATAACGATCAGCTCATTCCGTTCAAATGACACATCAGTTCAGCAAGTCCGTGCACCTGCACGGGCTTTTTGGTGCGGCCGGGCGGCCACCCGTGAATATCCTTCCTGCTTGTCATGCCCGTCTGCATATTGCAGGCAAGTCCCTCATAGACATGTACTAATCAATGCTTTTCAAAACAGGTTAAGGGGATGATGTCATGCGCCGGATAACATGGGTACTCGCTATCATTATGAGCGTGACCCTGGTGCTTGCGGGGTGCGGGAAGAAGGATGCCGCTTCCGTGGTCAAGGATTTGAACAATGTGTCTGATAAATTGGAGAGCAAGCAGGGGGCTTACCAGGGTTCAGGCACAATGACGCTGTACACCGGCGAGCAGCCACAGGAGTATAAGGTGGAGGTCTGGTACAAGAATCCTTCCTACTACCGGATCAGCCTGTCGAACGTCCAGAAGGATGTGACGCAAATCGTGCTGCGCAATGATGAGGGCGTATTCGTACTGACACCTAGCCTTGGCAAAAGCTTCCGCTTCCAGAGCGACTGGCCGGACAATCAAGGTCAGGTCTATCTGTATCAAACACTGGTCCGGGGAATTGTCTCCGATAACAACCGCCAGTTTGTGGAGGACGGAGACAACTACGTGTTCGAGGTAGCGGCCAATTATCAGAGCAGCGCACTGGTCCGCCAGAAGATCTGGCTAGCCAAGAAGACCTATGAGCCTAAGCAGGTGCAGGTCTCTGACTCCGAAGCCAAGGTTGTGGTGAATGTGAAGTTCGACAGCTTCAAGTTCGATCCGGAATTCACGAAGGATTCTTTTGATATGCAAAAGAATATGGCCACCGGCAAAGCATCCGAAAGCACGCTGGCGGAAGTTGACGAGAACGGCAACCCGGTGACTGCACCGGAGAACAGTAAACCGTCAGAGAAGCCGGTAACCGCTGAGCTCGGTGATTTCGGAATCATTGAACCAGGCTATATTCCTGCCGGTGTGAAGCTTAAGGACTCCAACAAAATTGAGGACAGTAAAGATCATTCTGTACTGATCCGTTATGACGGGACCTACCAGTATACGATTATGGAATCGCGTCCGCTGGACCGTGCCGTCTCGCTCGCTCCGGGTAGTGTGATTGATTTGGGCTTCACGGTAGGTCTCCTCAGCGGTGACGAACAGCAGACACTTACCTGGATGAGTGATGGTGTGGAGTACCGGATTACCAGCGCAAATCTCCCGGTTAACGAAATGATGCAAATCGCCGCTTCTATGGAGGAACAAACGGGTAAGTAAATATCAGTAGGCGGATACTGCGTATTGTGGGAGTCATTCCTCTACATGCAGTGTCCGTTTTTTTTATCTTCTTGACGAGGACAGGCCCGGTGGTAGTTCTGCAAAAAGATAGTTCCCGCTTACATTGACAGCCGCCTTCCATTAGCATTACCATTGACAGTAAGACTTAAATCAATGAGATGCTGCAGGAGATGTTTTACTACAATGTTAGAAGGTGACCCTGAAGTGCAAGCAAGCTATCGACCTACAGTAGCCGAGATTAATCTCGATGATCTGCGTACCAATTATGAGGCCTTCCGTAAGGTTCTTCCAGTGGAGACCAAATTCATGGGATGCGTCAAAGGTAATGCGTACGGCCATGGGGCTGTGGAAGTGACCCGGGAGCTGGAACGGCTCGGAGCGGACTATGTAAGTGTAGCTTTTCTGGATGAGGCATTGGAGCTGCGTGAAGCGGGAATACTACTTCCTATTCTCGTACTCGGCTACACCTCACCGGAAGGAATAGCCGTTGCCTGGAAGAACCATGTAACCGTAACACTGTTCACACCGGAGGTGCTTGAGGCGGTAAGACAGCTTCCTGACCTACCGGAGCACCGGCTGAAGGTGCACATCAAGATTGACAGCGGGATGGGAAGGCTGGGGCTTTTACCGGCTGACGCGCCTGAGTTCATCGCTGAAGTGCATTCTGTAGCGCAGGCGGAGCTGGAGGGAATGTTCACACATTTTGCCAAAGCAGACGAAGAAGACAAAAGCTATACACTGTTGCAGCACCGACGGTTCATGAGCGTGGCCGAAACGCTTCGGGACAGAAACATTCACATCCCGATCATACATACGGGCAATAGCGCTACGGCCATTGATACACCTCTTCTATCCCGAAACATGGTGCGTGTAGGCATAAGCTTGTACGGTCTCTATCCCTCCACAGAGGTGAACCACGAGCTTGTGGCTTTACACCCGGTAATGACGCTGAAAACGCAGGCGGTATATGTAAAGACCTTGCCGCCGGATTGGGGAATCAGCTACGGCACCCGGTATTTCACAGACAGCGAAGAGATCATTGCAACGCTTCCTGTGGGGTACGCTGACGGATATTCCCGCATGCTAACAGGCAAAGCGGAGGTGCTAATACGAGGACGCCGCGTTCCTGTCGTCGGAACGATCTGCATGGACCAGTGTATGGTAACGCTCAAATCTTTCGCTGAAGAAGCGGAACAAATCAAAGCTGGCGAAGAGGTTGTTCTCATCGGCCGCCAGGGCGCCGTGTCCATTACGGCGGATGAACTGGCACTCCATCTTGGAACGATTCACTACGAGGTAATCTGTATGCTGGCCCACCGGGTGCCGCGTGTGTATGTACGCGAAGGCACTGCTCCGAACCTGGTCAACCCCTTGCTGCAGACCTAATGTCATTGCCGTGCTACTCATGCAGGAACTGAATAGAAGGATTATGCCGTGTAGACTAGTATGACTTATGGTCTATACGAACCGCCAATTGTAGTTTATAATGGAATGCAGCATACTTGATATACTGGCGGCATATATTCCTTGTATAAAATTCCTTGTATATTGTAACACTGGAACACAAGGGCAGAAGGTTTGTGGGGGTGGAAGAGAAGGTGGCCAATTTGCAGAACACCAAAAGAATCATGATCAGCTTGCCCGATCATCTCTTGCAGGAAGTGGATGGGATCGTCCAATTGGAGAACTCCAACCGGAGTGAATTGATCAGGCAGGCCATGAAGCTGTATCTAAGCGAACGGAGGAAACGGACCATACGCGATTCGATGCAGCGTGGCTATATGGAAATGGCTAAAATCAATTTGACCATGGCGTGCGAGGCGTTTCTCGCGGAGGAAGATGCAGACAGTACTCTTGGCCGCTTAGTAAGCGGGGTGTAGATATTGATCGTTAAACGCGGCGACGTTTTTTTTGCCGACCTTTCGCCGGTGGTGGGTTCAGAACAAGGCGGAGTACGGCCGGTACTGGTCATTCAGAACGATATTGGCAATCGCTTCAGCCCGACAGTCATAGTGGCAGCCATCACTGCCCAGATTCAGAAGGCTAAACTGCCGACGCATGTAGAAATTGATGCGGCTGCTCACGGCTTTGACCGGGATTCCGTCATATTGCTGGAGCAGGTTCGGACAATTGACAAACAACGCTTAACCGATAAGATCACCCACCTGGATGATGAAACGATGAAACTGGTGGACGATTCGCTGCAAATCAGCCTGGGACTGATTGATTTTTGAATCAGGCAGACTATAGATCGCACGATAATGTATGGAAAGGCGCACTCGGGATAACCCGGTGCGTCTTTTTTAACTCTATATGAACGCTATGCCGGGCAGACGGTGTCTATTTCACTTTGAGAAAACCCTGTGCTATAATTAGACCGTACGGTCGGTCTAGAAGGAGGTGGTCAGGATTAAAGGACGTTCTGACGGAGAAGAGACAAAGAAACGCATAGTGCAGAAGGCAGCACAGCTGTTTGTGCAAAAAGGATACGGAGCGGTAACCATGAACGAGGTGTGTTCAGCGGCCAAGGTCAGCAAAGGGAGCCTGTATCATCATTTTCCCAGCAAGGATGAGCTGTTCCTGTACATTGTGGAAGATGATACAGAGCAATGGCTGCTCCAGTGGACACAGAAGAAGAGCAGCATCAGCGGTTTCGAAGAGCGGTTCTATGCACTTGGTGAGCATTATGCGAACGATTACCAGAACCCGCTGATCCGGGCACTTGAGGAATATGCCAGATCCCGTGCCCTTTCCAATGAGGTTCAAGAGCGTCTTGCACGGCTCTACGAGTCCGGCTCAGAAGCCTGCCGCAATCTTCTGCAAGAGGGGATGGACTCTGGATATCTGGTCAAAGGCGATCTGGACAATTATGTAATCGTTGTGAGCGGACTGCTGGAGGGTGTCGGCAGAGTTAGCGAGATCATGGCCGTTGTCCATGCGCCGAATGATATCATGAAATTTTACCGGGAAGCGATAGCGCTGCTGCTGCAGGGTATACGTGCGCGGTAAGGGAACGTGGCAAATTTCCAATATGGCAAGATTAGAGGTACATGTACCTTTGAAATCGCCGCGAACGGGCAATATGGCGGAAAGAGTTAAATTACCACGCGGTATGTACCCGTTGGGTGATTTTCTTATCATGTGTAATTAGACCGGGTGGTCGGTCTTGTGCGGAATATATTAATAACTAACGGGAACACCGAAGATATGAACATTGTGTTCTGGGAATACGGAGGTTACTTCAAATGAAATTATTACTTAGAAACCGGGGCGCGATGCTGCTCCTGATGCTGAATATATTCCTGGCCTTTACAGGGATTGGTCTGGTTGTTCCAATTATGCCTACTTACATGAATGAGCTGCACATTGGAGGCAGTGTAGTTGGATTGCTGGTGGCCGCCTTCTCACTGACCCAGCTGATTCTCTCCCCTTGGGCCGGCGGACTGTCCGATAGAGTGGGGCGCAAAAAAATCATTGTCTGCGGATTGGTTGTCTTTGCAGTGTCGGAGCTGTTGTTTGGTCTTGCCGAATCAAGCTGGCTGCTGTTTGTGTCGAGAATGCTGGGAGGTGCCGGAGCAGCCCTGATTATGCCTGCGGTCATGGCCTATGTAGCGGATACGACCTCTATGGAGGAACGGGCTAAAGGCATGGGACTGATTAATGCTGCCATTACTACCGGGTTTATCATTGGACCGGGTCTGGGGGGCTATCTGGCTGAGCTTGGCATTCGTGTGCCTTTCTTCGCGGCTGCGGGTGCTGCAGCATTCGTTGGCGTGGTGACCTTCTTTGTACTGCCGGAGTCCCGTTCCCGGGAGCAGCTTGCCGCAGCCGGGTCCAAGGAGGGGAGTAAAGACCGCCTTATCTCCCAACTGGTGCGTTCCTACCGGGAACCCTACTTTTTCGGCTTGCTGATCGTTTTCGTGCTTTCCTTCGGGCTTGCTAATTATGAGACGGTATTCGGATTGTTTGTGGATCACAAATTTGGGTTCACGCCCAAGGATATCGCCTTTGTCCTGACCTTTGGCTCGATTTCGGGAGCTGTGATTCAGGTTACGGCATTCAGCTGGATTTTGAACCGTTTTGGCGAAAATAAGGTCATTTCGGCCTCTCTGCTTGCTGCTGGATTATTTATCCTTTTGACCTTATTTGTAAAGGGCTATTGGGCGATCGTCGCTGTGACCTTCATTGTGTTTCTTGCCATGGATATTCTGCGTCCTGCTGTCGGCACACAGCTCTCCAAAATGGCCGTGGAATCACAGCAGGGCTTCGTGATGGGCATGAATTCTGCCTATACAAGTCTCGGGAATATTGCCGGACCTATTGTCGCAGGCGTCCTGTTTGACCTGGATATTAACTTTCCATACGCTGTGGCTGCGCTTGTACTCGTGCTCTGTTTTGTGCTGTCGCTCGGTTCACGAAAACGGATGAGCCGCCCCGGCCGGCAAGTGAAGTAATGGTCTGCTGCTGCTCCCGGATTTTGGCGCGGAGCTAATCTGTGATACTATTTCAGGTAGAGATCATATGAACACAGACCGTGTACGGAAAGAGGGATTTCATTGACAGTGGATACAAATCAAGGGGGTCTGGCGGCTGAAGAAGCGCTGGCCCGCCAGGAGCAGGAAACGATCACACAGGCGATTGCCAAGGAGCTTGGCATCAGTGTGAAGCAGGTGCGGACGACGGTAGGGCTGCTGGATGAGGGGAATACGATTCCTTTTATCGCCCGCTACCGTAAGGAAATGACCGGCGAGCTGGACGAGAACGTGCTGCGTGATATTGAAGAGCGGCTGGGCTATCTGCGCAATCTGGGGGACCGCAAGAAGGATGTACTCCGCAGCATCGAGGAGCAGGGTAAGCTGACACCAGAGCTGCATCAGCAGATTATGAAGGCGGTCAAGCTGCAGGAAGTGGAGGATTTGTACCGTCCGTTCAAGCAGAAGCGTAAGACAAGAGCAAGTGTGGCTAAGGAAAAAGGGCTGGAACCGCTGGCAGACTGGGTCATGGAGCAGCACCGTCAGGGCAACCCGCTGGAGGAAGCCGCGAAATATATAGATGTGGACAAAGGTGTGGAAAGCGCCGAGCTGGCGCTTCAAGGTGCGATGGACATCATCGCGGAGAACATTGCCGACGATCCCGCGATCCGTTCCTGGGTCCGCCAGTATACAGCCAGCCAAGGTGTGCTGGTCTCGGAAGCGAAGGATGCAGAGCAGGAGAGTGTCTACGAGAATTACTATAATTACCGTGAACCGGTACATAAAATGCCGCCGCACCGCATTCTCGCCATCAACCGCGGCGAGCGGGAGAACGTGCTGAAAGTCGGCATCGAGGTGACTGCCGACAAGATTCATGCTTTTATCCAGCGGAAGCTGATTAAGGGGCCGTCCCCGGTCAAAGACCTGCTGGAAGCCGTGACCGAGGACGCCTACAAGCGGCTGATTGCACCTTCCGTGGAGCGCGAGGTGCGCGGGGAGATGACGGAAAAAGGTGAAACGCAAGCGATTTCCATCTTCTCCGGAAATCTGCGCAGCCTGCTGCTGCAGCCGCCGGTGAAGGGTCGAAGCGTTCTTGGCGTCGACCCGGCCTACCGCACCGGCTGCAAGCTGGCCGTGGTGGACGACACCGGCAAGCTGCTGGAGGTGGCGGTCACCTATCCAACGCCGCCGAACAACAAGAAGAAAGAGGCGGCGGCGAAGTTCAAAGAGCTGATTGCCAAATATGGCATACAGCTTATAGTGATCGGCAACGGCACCGGCTCGCGGGAGACGGAGCAGTTCACCGCCGAGGTCATCGCAGAGATCGGCGATCCTGGGCTGGCGTACCTCATTGTCAATGAGGCCGGAGCCAGTGTGTATTCTGCCTCCAAGCTGGCGCAGGAGGAGTTCCCTGATCTGGATGTGGCGGAGCGCAGCGCCGCCTCCATCGCCCGCCGCGTGCAGGACCCGCTCGCGGAACTGGTGAAGATCGATCCGAAGGCGATCGGTGTTGGGCAGTACCAGCATGACGTTTCCCAGAAGCATCTGGAGGAGAGTCTTAAAGGTGTTGTAGAATCGGCGGTTAACCATGTCGGTGTTGACGTGAACACGGCCTCCGCTTCCCTGCTGTCCTATGTCGCCGGGGTCAATGCGACCATTGCCAAGAATATTGTGAAGTTCCGCGAGGAGAACGGCAAGTTCACCACGCGCAAGCAGCTGCAGAAGGTCCCGCGCCTGGGGGCCAAATCCTACGAGCAGTGCATCGGTTTCCTGCGCATTCCCGGCGGCGACAACACGCTGGACCGGACGCCTATCCACCCGGAATCCTATCCGGTGGTGGACCGTCTGTTCCGGGAGCTGGGGCTGGATGTATCCTCGCTCGGCAGCAAGGAAGTCGCCTCACAGCTTGAGGCACAGGATGCCGCTGAGCTGGCCGTGAAGCTGGAAGTCGGCGTGCCTACACTGCGTGACATCCTGGAAAGCCTGCAGCGTCCGGGCCGCGATCCGCGTGAGGAGCTGCCGCTGCCGATCTTCCGCACGGATGTGCTGAAGATCGAGGACCTGGTTCCCGGTATGGAGATGCAGGGAACGGTACGCAACGTAATTGATTTCGGCGCCTTTGTCGATATCGGCATCAAGAACGACGGGCTGGTGCATATTTCCCAGCTAAGCGGGAGCTTTGTGAAGCATCCGATGGACGTGGTCTCCGTGGGAGACAACGTTACCGTATGGGTGATGGGTGTCGACCTGAAGAAAGGCCGTGTCAGCCTGACTATGCGCCCGCCGCGTGATAATGCCGGAGGCGCGAAGTAAAATATTAAGCCAGCCATCTGCATCGGAAGTCGAAGCAGATGGCTTTTTTGTTGTAGAGGAAATTATACTGTGAAAAAAATGGTGGATCACTCCGATTGAAAAGTGAGAGGGATAAACGTGAAGAAACAGACCGGAGGAAACGAAATAGAATAAACAACCAAGTCGATAAAGTGATTCAATATTATTTTTGATGGCCTAAGAGGAAATACCTCTGATCCCGCCGTAAACGGGCTAGCCGGCAAAATGAGAGGTAGGAATACCCTTGATTGGGGAGCAATGCCGTTACCTGCGGCAATGAGATGCTGGATTCACCCGTTAGGGGAGTGGATTCCTTGTCAAAACGGAAGCGTTCCTTCGGGAACTACTACAATAATATAAGCTGCACATTGTAACTCTTATTGGCTTAAGGTACTGAATAGTACTGAATAGATATATTCATTTATTAGCTAGCCGCACTATTTTCCATCATGATATTATTTGGAATAATATAGGAAAAGGTGGAGACATTATTGAATGAACTCGTGATTCGGAATTTTAAGCAGGAGGACATGCCGGGACTGGGTGAATTTTATCAGGCGGTGACCGCAGGTGATCCTGTGATTTTTTGGTGGGTAGGCGAAGAAGAGAACTATTCGAATGTGTTTTGCGCTTTTGAAGGACAACAGATGGTCGCCAAAGGGCAGGTTGCCGTATTCAATATCATTGCACCTGAATGTGAGACGGAGAGCAAGCACAAGATTTTCCTTAATCTGAAGGCTTTCCCGGGTAGGGAAGAGGATGTGGAACTGCTGAATTCTGTGTATAAGCGCCTGCTGGCTCGGGCCCGTGAGATCAAAGCGACGCTGCCGGACAGTCATGGAACTATACTGTGTGTGGGGAACTACTTGGCGGAAGAGAGCTACCACCGTTATTTTCAGCAGCAGCAGGGGTATCAGTATTTACACAGCTTATATAGTCTGAAACGTGACTTGAATGAGCCTGTTGCGGAGCTGCCGCTCCCTGAAAGTGTGGACTTCATACAATGGCATATGGAGACCCCTGAGGAGCAGGAACAGTATATGCAGCTGGAAGCTGAAGTGTGGCCGGATGCTCCAATTGGAGCAAAACGGCTTGGCGAATATCGCAGTCATCCGCTGTGGACCGCCATCATTGCACGCGAAGCAGGAACGATTGTTGGCAGTGTAATGGTCTGGCAAGAAGACGAGGGTGGCGTTGTTGAGGATGTGTTTGTCAGGGAGACCTGGAGAAGACGCGGTATAGCCCGATTTTTATTGAGCGAAGCCTTGATATATTTGCAGGGGCATGGGCTTGAAACCGCCTCACTAGTTACCGGAACGGACAACCATTCCGCCCAGGCTCTTTATCATTCTGTTGGTTTTCATACGGAGAGCGAAGAAACCAGATATTACATAGAGCTATAAGGATCACCGGCTGGCAGCAGTATATAGCGCGATATATTTCACTATGGATCAGAACCTCCTGTAATCACAGCTATTGACTGTGACTTACTAGAGGTTTTCTTTTGGTCAACTGCACAATACATTTGTCCGATCATCAATATTTTTTTATATAGGGCAGCCTGTACTTGTAAGCGGTATACAAAGTGCGATGGGTACAATACTTCGCGTGCTTGCTGGTGGGGTGCTGGCAGGGGGGATGATGGAATCTGGGGCGGCAGAGATGATAGCGCAGGCCATCGTGAAAAAATTTGGCGGCAGCAAGGCCATTCTTGCTCTTGCCTTGGCGACGATGATCATTACAGCGGCGGGTGTATTTATACCTGTAGCTGAACTGATAGTGGCACCGATTGCTTTGTCGGTAGGGAACATCCTCTCGCCCAATCCCAATACGATTGCCGCTGCACGGGGGTTCGGCCTGGATCTGAGCCATGTGCTGCTGGCTGGCTTCATTCCGGCAGTCTGCGGCCTGATCGTAACCGTTATTGTAGCATCGCTTCTGAAAAATAAAGGTGTAAAGGTGCTGGATGAGGAAGCAGTGTACAACGAAGCAGACAACTCCAAATATCCGCCTCTTCGTAAGGCTGTCGTGGCACCGCTCGTTGCGGTCATCCTGCTGATGATCTCCTATCGGTTCGATTACGGGTATTGACGTGCTGTCCAGCATTAAGGTTGCTGCGCTGTACATTCTGCCGATTGCCGGAATCATTGGTCTGCTGGCCATGGGTCAGGGGACCGAATTCTGGTGTACACCTCCTCCGGTCTGAATAAAATGACAGCGACGGTGCTGATCCTGATCGGTGCCGGCGGGATTGCCGGACTGATTGCCGCTTCCGACTTGTCCGTCCAGATCGTCAGCCTGATTCAGACGGCGGGTATGTGGCAACGTTATTATCCGTTTCTTTTTAAAAGGCACAGATTTTAATATATGGCATGAGGTGAGGATATGGGAGAGAAAGAGAAAACATTTGTACTGGCACCGGACTCCTTCAAAGAGAGCATGAGCGCCAAGGAAGTATGTGTCGCAATGGAAAAGGGGCTCCGGAAGATCTATCCGGCTGCTCATTACATTCATGTGCCGATGGCTGACGGCGGGGAAGGTACCGTACAGTCACTGGTCGATGCTTCGGGCGGGGAAATCCATTATAAAGAGGTCACTGGACCTCTCGGCCAGAAGGTTATCGCCCAATATGGAATTCTTGGCGGAGGACAGACTGCGGCGATTGAAATGGCCTCCGCGAGTGGTATACATCTGGTGTCGCAGGAAACCCGGAATCCTATGATCACCACTACTTACGGTACCGGGGAGTTGATCCGGGAGTGTCTGGACCGGGGCATCCGCAAAATCATTATCGGTATCGGAGGCAGTGCGACGAATGACGGCGGTACAGGCATGGCTGAGGCGCTCGGGGCCAGATTCCTGGATGAGTCGGGAGCAGAGCTTCCCCGCGGGGGTGGCAGTCTGGGAAGACTGGCAAGTATAGATATTACAGCGCTGGACGAACGCCTGCAGCACGTACAATTGATTGTAGCGTGTGATGTGACGAATCCGCTCTGCGGGGAGCAGGGCGCTTCCCGGGTATTTGGCCCGCAAAAGGGAGCTGACCCGGAGAGGGTACAGAAGCTGGACGCGAATCTGGCCCATTATGCTGCGATTGTGAAGCGACAGCTTCACAAGGATGTATGTGATCTGCCGGGAGCAGGTGCTGCCGGAGGATTGGGGGCGGGGCTGATGATCTTTACCCAAGCGGTACTCCAAAAGGGGATCGAAATTGTTATAGAATATACCGGTTTGAAGGACAAGCTGGCGGGTGCCGATATTGTGTTCACAGGGGAAGGGGGCATTGACTTCCAGACGAAGTTTGGAAAGACACCCTACGGTGTCGCCCGCACTGCCAAAGCCAGAGGCATACAAGTCATTGCTATTGCCGGTTACATTGGCGAGGGCATTGAGTCCCTGTATGAGGAGGGTTTTACCGCGATCTTCGGCATTGTTCCCGGGGCCAGCGGGCTGGAGAAGCTGCTGGCCGCGGGGCCGCAGAACGTAGAGCGGACCTGTGAGAATATTGCGAGAATTCTGAAACTAAGCGAATAGCATAAGCAGAGGCTCTGGAGAATTTATTTTCTTCAGGGAAAGTATAGCTGACTTTTTCTGCATTTGTCAGGGGCACTTGATCATACGGACAGACCTGCCACTTGCAACATAATCCATCTGCGTACGTCTTAATAAAAAGAAGGGGAATAACATTAGGAGGGATTTCATGAATACTATGAAAATAGTTGGGCGTTCAGCGCTGGCCGCTGTTCTGCTGGTTCTAGCAGGGTGCAATGCAGCGCCTGAAGCCGAGCCGAAAGCTACACTGGCACCGGAGCAGACTCAGGTATCCCCATCGCCGACTGCATCACCGACTGCATCACCGACCGTATCGCCGACCGCATCACCGCTCCCTTCGGAACCGGCAGAAAGTCAGCAGCCACAGGCTTCGGCTGCTCCGGAGGAAGGAATGCCGCCAACCGCTGAGGAAGCAGCCACTACGGTACTAAGAGCATTAAAGGCAGGCGATATGGAGACCCTTGCGTCCTGGGCACACCCGGACAAAGGTGTCCGTTTCTCACCTTACGCTTATGTCGATACAGCAACTGATCTGGTATTTACCCGGGATAAGCTGAAGGGTCTGATGAAGGACCCCAAGCCGTATGTATGGCGTGAATTCGCCGGGTCCGGGGAGATTATGAAGCTGACCTTCGCGGAATACTTCAAGCGGTTTGTATATGACGCCGACTTCCTGAATGATGCCAAAACCGCGCTCAACAAAGGGTTGGGGCAGGGAACGACACTGAATAATATTAACGAAGTTTATCCTAAGGATAAATACGACTTCGTCGAATATTACATTGCCGGCGTTGATCCGGCAAATGAAGGGATGGACTGGCGCAGCCTGCGCCTGGTCTTCGAGAAGATCGGACAGGATCACGCGCTGGTAGGCATTGTCCATGATCAATGGACACCCTGAAGGGAAGAAGGCAGAATACGTCTGTGAAAATGGAGGGAATTATACCAGCTCATCGGAAGTAAGCCCGCAGGAATAATTCCCCACGAGTGTAATATAAAAAGTCCGCATTTCCCTGATGAAGGGAATGCGGACTTTTGAAGCTTATTCAGCCTACTGCTGTCGAGCCAGCGAACCGGGCATATGTTCTGAGTAACAGCTTACCTTGCGCTGGAGCCGGAGGAGAAAGGATTAGCGGTCAGCGACTGGGCAGTTGCAGTATAGCCTTCCGGCAGATAGGTTACTGCAGTGCCCTTCGAGATAACCATCGGGTACATTCTGCCTGGTGCCGGTTTGGTGATGCTGAAATAGATGACAGCCGTTTTGTCCTTGCCGAATTCAATCCGGTTAATGGTCAGCCCATACCCAGGGTTGGGCAGATCGCTCACGGTTATCGTGGCCTTGTTCACGCCATCACCGGCTTTTTCCAGGGTTACCGAGCCTTCATACATCATCTGGGAAGGAGCCGCAGTACCGTCATCCGGAGCAATTACCGTTCGGGCAAACTCAGCAGCGTCATAGATCCAGACAGCGGCTTCCGAACGGGTCACGGCATCGTTGGGACGGAAAGTATTGTTCTTATCTAATGTCACCAGATGGGTATTCACCAGAATCTGCAGGCTATTCATTTCTGCATTAGACAGCTTGCCGCCATCTGAGATATCGGCATACATCATTGTGACCGGAAAATTCCCTTTGCTCTGCAAAGCCTGAGTCAGCAAATGGGCGAACTGGACGCGGGTCATCGCGGCGTTCGGATCAACCGTGGGGTCCAGGGTTAGGCCGTTTTGCTTCGCAATCAGAAAAGCTGAGGCATACCAAGCCTTATCTTTTACTTTGTCAAAGTAAGTACTAGCCGTAACTGTACTGCTGCCGGTTTGCGGGGACAACTGCAGGCCATTTACGATAAACTGGATGCCTTGGGCAAAGGTAACCTTCGATTTTGGCGCAAATCTGTCCGTTGTCACTCCATTCACAACTCCTTTGTGATGCAGTGCGTTGATTTTGGATTCAGCGGGATCTCCTTTTAAATCGGAAAAAGCAAAAGCAGATGCTCCAAAAGACACGCTTGCCGCCAGGATGCCGCACGCAATAGTCATTTTTTTCGCGCTCATCTGGAAAGTTTGTTTGTTCATTATGCCTCACCTCTTATCCTCTTAGATGGCAGAAATGCGAGAAATGTTGCAGGCACACTCCAAATAAATGAAATTCATCCTCCTGATCTGCCGTAGCGTGGATCTTACTTTCTCCCAATCAATCACTTTTACCGATATGATCTCCAGGTATTGCATCTTCAATGATTGCTAGCATGCTTCAGTAACTAATACCCTATGCCTCCGGTATGAACCAGCCTGTTGAATCGAAAGTGGACCCGCCGGTTCAGGATTGAACAAAAGCGCCACTTCGCTGTACACTTAGGGATGATAGCGTTATATCAGAGGAACTTGAGAATGGAGAACATAGATGATTCAGCAGCAGGGGATCGAACGGATTAATGTGGGGGTTTTTGCCCATGTCGATGCGGGGAAGACAACAACTACCGAGCATATGCTCTATGAGAGCGGCCGCATTAAGGCGGTGGGGAGTGTAGATAGCGGAACAGCTGTAACCGATTCCATGGAGGTAGAGCGCCAGCGGGGGATTTCCGTGCGTGCAGCCTTGGCGTCGTTCGAATGGCGGGGTGTGCAGGTGAATCTGGTCGACACACCGGGGCATGTCGATTTCCTGTCCGAGGTGGAGCGAAGCCTGCGGGTGATGGACTGTGCAGTGCTTATTCTGTCTGCGGTTGAAGGCGTACAGGCCCAGAGCGAGATGATCTGGAATGCGCTGCGCAAGCTGGGGATTCCGACGCTGATTTTCATGAACAAAATGGACCGGGTCGGCGCAGATCCCGAAGCTGTGCTGGCCCAGGCGCGAACGTATCTATCCGGTGATATCCTTCCGGTTCAGCAGGCTCTCGGTCAAGAGCAGGATTATGCCGGAGCTGTGGACTTATGGGCAGATGGGGCCGGCCCTGCGGCGCGGACGGAGCTGCTGGAAGCACTGGCTGAGCGGGACGAGGCGTTGCTGGAGGTATATATGTCGGGTGCTCCGCTTGCTATGGAAGACTGGAAAAAACAGCTGATCGCCAAAACAGCTTCGGGTACGATGTTCCCGCTCGTCTACGGTGTAGCTGCCAAAGGTCTTGGCATTACGCAGCTGCTGGACGCGATGACCGATTATTTTCCCCGTGCCGGGGGAAATCCGGAATTGCCGGTGTCCGGCATTGTGTACAACATTCAGCGTGACAAAAGCATGGGCCGTATGGCCTTCGTCCGTCTCTACCAAGGCACCATCCGCAACCGGGACACAGTGATGAATTACTCGCAGGAGGTTCAGGGCAAGGTGACGCAGATCCGTAAGGTGGAGGGCGGACGGACGGAGGATGTCGGCACGCTGGAGGCCGGGGATATCGCCGTAGTCTACGGGCTGACCGGGGTCAGAATCGGCGATGTGCTGGGTCTCCCGGATGCTATTCCGCAGGAAGCGAAGCTGGCGGTACCGCTGCTGACGGTGCGGGTGCACTGGGAGGCCGATATAGATGAGCATCAAGTCATCGGGGCATTTCAGGAGCTGGCTGATGAAGATCCGCTGCTCGATACCCAGTGGCTGCAGGATGAGCGGGAGCTGCACATCAAGGTTATGGGTCCGATTCAACTGGAAATTCTGGACAGTGTGCTGGAAAGCCGTTACGGCCTGAAGGTCACCTTCGGCCAGCCGTCCGTCATCTACAAGGAAACTCCAAGCCAGGCGGGTGAAGGTTATGTCGCCTACCTGATGCCGAAGCCGTGCTGGGCTATCCTGCGGTTCAAGATTGAACCGGGGCTGCCGGGCAGCGGTCTTCAATATGAATCGCTTGTCCGCAGCTCCGATCTGCTGCCGCAGTATCAGAATGAAACGGCCCGCCGTGTCCCGGAGGCGCTGATGCAGGGACTCTACGGCTGGGAGGTTACCGACCTGAAGGTGACGCTGACCGAGGGGCAGCATCATGTGTGGCATACCCATCCGCTGGATTTTGCGGTGGCAACGCCCATGGCTATTATGGATGGGCTGAACCGGACCGGCACCAGGCTGCTGGAACCGGTTCTCCAGGTCCGCATCGTCGTTCCCGAAGAGAACGGTGGCCGCGTCATGAACGATCTCGTGCAGATGCGCGGCACGTTTGAGCCTCCGGTTCTCCAGGGTGAACGGATGATTATCGAAGGACGGCTGCCGCTGGCAACGTCGCTCGAATATCCCGTCAGCCTAAGCTCCTACACGAAGGGGCGGAGTACGTTCACTTCTTTTTTTGCCGGCTACGAGGAATGCCCCCCGGATGTTAGGGCCGAGCGCATCCGCCGGGGCGTGAACCCGCTTGACCAGGCCAGATATATTCTGAGCGTGCGCAAAGCACTGCAAGGGTAGGTGTTAGTGGGAAAGAGATTGTTTGCATGTGGCAGGATGGCGTAGAATGAAATGTATACCAGCATATGATCGTGATGTGGGATTTTTCTAGCCTGGGTATAGTAGATGAGCCTATGTTTTTGGTGCGAGTGTATAGCGCCCATGAAATCCCCGGGTTCTTCGCACCAAGTTTATTTGCATTATTTGTGTGGATTTTGAATGCATTAGCCTTATCATTTAAGTAGTTTTCTGACTTGTAAAAAGGGATCTCATCCTTCTTTTGGTCGAAAATCGCTATCGCTCCCTATTTTGTAGCGTGAATTGAAATTTCTTATATTAGTGTTATGCATTAATTTCATGTCGCTCCCCGTGCGGAGCGTGAATTAAAATCACAAAGTCTTAAATCTTTACATAGGTTAATGTAATGCCTTGGTTTCTTTATACCGAAGCTGAATTTATGGTTTGGGATAAAACGGTTATGCTACTCATGGGGGAAGTAATAAGAACAATATCATCTCTCAATAAAGCCTCGCGAACTTTTTGTTTTTGAAGGAATGCCTTGGATTTGCTTTCACTATGAATTTGAGACGGAGAATACGATCCAGATGAGCCCTTCGACAATCCGCCTTGTCCATGAAATAGGATACATACCCAACATGATTTTTATAATTGAAGGCGAACATAGCCATCTTATAAAGCAACACAACCAATTTTTAGGGTTCACATACAAAGAGATTGTACAGGTTTATAGTCAAAGCATTTCATTCAAAATTACTGTTAAATCTTTTGGTAATGTTGTGGTGAACTCTTCAGTTTGGTTGGATATGAAAAAATTTATGGATTTTCTTAGTGCTACAAGCAACTTGGAACAAGGAAATCAAGAAACAGTAAGTAAACTTGAGGCTATGTCACCCGGGGAGTTCGAATTATACGTACATAAAGACAAATTAGGACGATGTAAGGTTAAATATAAATTGCATAGAATCAATGGGAGTAGTGAGTACCGTGCTGAAATCGTTGCTAAACAAAGTATTGAATCGGAGGATATTAAAAGGCTTCTAAGGTATTTTAAAAAAAATGGCAAGTATGGACATCTAATAAGTGCGGTTAATGGGATACAAAAATTAAATAGGAAGGAACTTAGTGTAATTACCGTGACTACTCATCGAACAAAAGTTTATTGAGATGAATACCATCTTTTAAACCTTGCTTATACATTAATGTTTCTGCAATACCTTGAAGCAATGTGGTGCTTGTATCATAATTTTGGAGAAGCTGTTTATAATCTTGGGGGAGAAAAGAAATTAACTCATTAAATAGCTGGTTACATTCTACTATTAATTGCTTGTACTCATTTGAATTTGATAATATTGAATGAGCTGTATACTCCATTCGTATTGAAAGAAACTGTTCAAAGGCTTGCTCCAGATTTACCATGGATGTTCCCCCGATGAGAAAAATAAAATTAATGTATAAATCAAATTATATAGTGACATCACTTAGATGTCAATGTGAATCTATAAGCTTGTATTCCACAATGATACAATAATGACATCACTTTTAGGGAGTACAAAACATATGGCAACTGATAAAAGAGTGTTTACATTACGCTTGAAGGATGACAATTTCAACAAAATTAAATATATCGCAGATAAGAATAAGCGGTCTATTGCTATGCAGATCGAATATTTGATTGAACAACACATAGAACAATTTGAAAAGGAGAAGGGGATTATTGGGACGGGAGAATAGAATAACATTTTTATATAAAAGAATGATCTCTATAGCAACCTGAGGTCATTCTTTTTGTATTTAGCTTGTAAGTTTGATAATCTAGCGCGAACCGGAAGCTCACACGAAATCCTTAGGAGGTTCGCACCATTTACTGTAGAGGGGATTTGAAGACTTTTAGAGAATGTATCATTAAAATAATCTTTGGTTTTAAGAGGTTCGCACTTTTACCGCTTTGAGCCCTTACGAAATAAGGGATTGCGGGCTACCTGTCGCTGTCGCTCCCCGTGCGGGAGCGTGGATTGAAACTGTTCTTCCGTGGGCGTAGCTCTCTTGTAGCACCGTCGCTGTCGCTCCCCGTGCGGGAGCGTGGATTGAAACAGTTGTATCCGTTTCATTTTCAGTTGGTTTATCGTCGCTCCCCGTGCGGGAGCGTGGATTGAAACAAGCACTGTCCAAAGTTGTTGTACGTCCAGTGCTTGTCGCTCCCCGTGCGGGAGCGTGGATTGAAACTTACATGCCCGGCTTGTGGAGACAGCGGCAGCATAGTCGCTCCCCGTGCGGGAGCGTGGATTGAAACACGGTCAACTGGCTTGTCAGCGGCGATGTTTACCGTCGCTCCCCGTGCGGGAGCGTGGATTGAAACTCTTGTAACTGGCGGTCCAACCACTGCTGATGTCTCGTCGCTCCCCGTGCGGGAGCGTGGATTGAAACTCCGGAGAAAGCTGCGTATTTCGAGAGAACGCCAGTGTCGCTCCCCGTGCGGGAGCGTGGATTGAAACATCGCGTCCGCCACATCATGCGGAATTGTTACCGTCGCTCCCCGTGCGGGAGCGTGGATTGAAACATGCGCAAGTTAACGTCAATTAAGCGGCTGCCTGGTCGCTCCCCGTGCGGGAGCGTGGATTGAAACCATATACCCCTTATCTTCTCACCATGGTATGTTTTGTCGCTCCCCCTGCGGGAGCGTGGATTGAAACGCAAACGCAATCTCCGTTACCTCGCGCTTGCTCAGGTCGCTCCCCGTGCGGGAGCGTGGATTGAAACTATGTACTGTTCGTGCAGCTGCTTCTCCACAGATAGTCGCTCCCCGTGCGGGAGCGTGGATTGAAACTTATAACGACTTTAACTGAACTCCATAACGAGCTAGTCGCTCCCCGTGCGGGAGCGTGGATTGAAACTCTGCGTTATTGTAGATCGACGTTAAACTCGTATTTGTCGCTCCCCGTGCGGGAGCGTGGATTGAAACTTTCATCTCCTCGTCTGAAGGTAACGATGGTTTAGGGTCGCTCCCCGTGCGGGAGCGTGGATTGAAACGTGTATTTGCGGACGTTATCCGCGATCATCATCGCGTCGCTCCCCGTGCGGGAGCGTGGATTGAAACGAGCAATGCGCCAGTAACACCACCATCTAGTCCAGTCGCTCCCCGTGCGGGAGCGTGGATTGAAACTTACGAACTACGATACCTAAACCAAATTATAAAAGTCGCTCCCTGTGCGGGAGCGTGGATTGAAACAGACTTACAAAGATGGAAAAAGATATCGCTATGACGTCGCTCCCCGTGCGGGAGCGTGGATTGAAACTCTCGAAAACTGCTAGTGGTCGAATCAAGGGGCAGTCGCTCCCCGTGCGGGAGCGTGGATTGAAACACGTAAATTAATAGATATGATAGATCAGGAACTAACGTCGCTCCCCGTGCGGGAGCGTGGATTGAAACATTGTTCGCGTAATACTCATTGACTTTACGCCAAGTCGCTCCCCGTGCGGGAGCGTGGATTGAAACGACTGTAGTGGAGCTAATGCACCAGACAAATAGCGTCGCTCCCCGTGCGGGAGCGTGGATTGAAACGACTGTAGTGGAGCTAATGCACCAGACAAATAGCGTCGCTCCCCGTGCGGGAGCGTGGATTGAAACTATGAGTACGGGAGTAGCCATCAACCGCCGCGCCCGTCGCTCCCCGAGCGGGAGCGTGGATTGAAACAGCGTATTAACTGGTCAGTCAAAAGTACTTGTCGAAGTCGCTTCCCGTGCGGGAGCGTGGATTGAAACTATACCAAGGAATCAAAGAAAACTTACCTGACATCGTCACTCCCCGTGCGGGAGTGTGGATTGAAACAATGTTGCGATTTCCGCTCTGCGGTCCTCTATGGCGTCACTCCCCGTACGGGAGCGTGGATTGAAACTGATCTGCGATCTGACCGATCGTGTGCCGATGGTGTCACTCCCCGTACGGGAGTATAGATTGAAACCCTATTTAGCTGTTAAACTTGGCTGTTTTACGATGTCACTCCCCGTACAGGAGTGTGGATTGATACGTAGAGGCACAGCAGACCATAGCCCGGCAACGGTCACACCCTGTTCGGAGTGTGGATTACTACCGTAATAACTGAATCACATTTTCGTCATTATCCCTTAGCCCATCCTTCGACCACTGTAGAGCAGAAAGATTAAGCACTAGAAATAAAATAAGAAGCTGTCCTAAGGTTTAGTGCCAAAGGACAGCTTCTTCTTTTATGGCCAACATCAAATCACAAATTTCAATCCACGCGCCCATGCAAAGAGCGACGAACTTACTTCTCCAATAGAATATGCAGTGCTGGATGGTTGCAAGCTGAGTGAATCAATAAAAAAACTAGAAAAACCATAATTGTGATTTATTTTACATTTTTTTGAAGAGTAAAGCTTAAAGTGAGTTTATATTTATTTAACTTCAAATCACAAGAAATTAAATATAAGGGGGTTAGCCATTGAAAGATCCGAAAATTCTGCTAATCAAGGCCCAACTGATCAACTCAATTTGAAACTTTTGCATTGAACATCTTGATCAGCCGTATGAGAAAATAGCGATTGATATGACAGAAACACTCAGCCGAAAAAGGAGAGTCCCTTTTACAACAGGCAGATTAAAGAATTGGAGCGGTGCCATTGTTCATGCGTTAGCGACTATTAATAATCTATTTGATGAACAATGTTCTCCTTGTATTGACGTACATCAAATTTGCCATCACTTTAATGTCTTGCAAACAACAATCACTAAAAAATCCAAAGATATTTGTACTATGCTACAGTCTCAAATTCGTAGAGGTCAGTTCTCTAAACCTCCCCTCCTTAAATCAACCATACCTAGTTCATTAACGACCATACACCTCTCAGTTACAACCATAAAAATACACCCCCTTTTGATTAGCTTCGAACCGGTAAGCCTGCGATGTTTTGGACACCATTTTACAAAATATTCAGCAAAACGATTATAATTTTGGGAAATAAAGCAAGGATATTGGAGATTATTGGAGTATTTATAAAGAGAGTAGTTCCTCGTACTTAGAAAGGAGTGAAAAATGTACTACGCGCATAGCACAGAATCTGCGGATAAGAAGGATTGGCAGTTATTGTTGACGCACTTAAAAGAGGTCGCAGAATTAACAGCGGAGTTCTCCTTGCAATTCAGAATGGAAAAATGGGGCTATATCGCAGGGTTCATGCATGACCTTGGGAAATACGCAGAGGAATTTCAGCACCGGTTGGAAGGTTCAACGAAACGTGTAGATCATGCTACAGCGGGTGCCAGGGAACTCATGAAGGCATGGCCCAGACATCCAATGGCTACTATTTTGGCATATGTTATTGCCGGACATCACAGCGGATTGCCTGATTACGGAACGAAATCCGGGGCGGATTCGTGTCTCACACGCAGACTGAGTAAAGATCCCTTGGATTATAAGGCTGCTTTCAACGAAATGAAAATACCGGAAATTCCTACACAGTTCGCATTACAGCCTGGCATTTCTCCATCTTTTCAAATGTCTTTTCTTGCACGCATGCTCTTTTCATGCTTGGTCGATGCAGATTCGCTAAATACTGAGGTCTTTTCTAACCAGAGTCAAGCGAGTTTGAGAGGTGTGAAGGCTGACTTCGCTGTGCTGCTTCAACGTTTTCACGCTTATATGAAGGCACGCTTCTCTACACCCCGTGAACCAGTAGATTATAACCGCGCAGAAATATTTAGAGAGTGTATGGAAAGGGCAGGACTCACACAGGGTCTATTCTCGCTAACCCTCCCTACCGGCAGCGGTAAGACTTTGGTCTCTCTGGGTTTTGCTTTGAAACACGCGGTTCAGCATGCAACTCTGCGGCGCATTGTGTATGTAATTCCGTACACTTCAATAATCGAACAAAATGCTGCGATTTTTCGTGAGGTGTTGGGAGAAGAAGTTGTGCTTGAGCATCATTCTAACGTACAGCAGGAGGTAGAAGAGGCAGAGGAAGAGATAGACAAAGCGAAGAAACTGCGCAAGCTCCGTGATTTGAGAAGACTGTCTGAAGAAAATTGGGATATGCCGGTCATTGTGACGACCAATGTTCAATTTTTTGAATCGCTTTTTTCCAACAAACGCTCCAAGACCCGAAAGATACATAATTTGGCGAACAGCATTATCGTTTTGGACGAGGCGCAGATGATGAACGGTGGATTTTTCGGGCCTTGTATGTATGCGCTTGAGGAGCTAGTGCGAAATTATGGCTGCACGGTGGTCATGTGTACTGCAACACAACCCCCGGCCGCAACGATACTTAATACAGGACAAGCTACATCGAAAGTTGCTATTCGTGAAATTGTGACTCAACCGGAACTACGCTTTAAGCAGTTTGAGCGGGTAGAAGTATCTAACCGGGGGATCATGAGTCTCGAAATGCTGGCCGGAGAAATAAATGGCCTGTCTCAGGCATTATGTATTGTGAATACTCGAAAAACAGCTCGTAATCTGTTCGAGGTACTGCAGCAATCGAAAAACCATTCATCAGAGGATTCCACGGAAGGGCTGTACCATCTAAGCGCGAGAATGTGTCCAATGCATAGAATGGATATTTTGAGGGTGGTCCGTACACGTCTTGAATCAACAATGCCTTGTCTGCTTGTAAGCACGCAATTAATTGAAGCGGGAGTCGATGTGGATTTTCCTGAAATCTACCGCGAATTAGCAGGGCTCGATTCAATTGCTCAAGCTGCTGGGCGCTGTAATCGAAACGGAAGACTGCTGCGAGGGAAGGTACATGTGTTTGAGACGGAAAGAGGATTACCTGACGGTTGGATGAACTTAACAGGTACTCTGGCTAGAACCATCTTGACGAGCAGCATGGAAAAAGGAATTGATCCGTTATCCTTAACAGCAGTTGAGAATTACTTTGTTGAACTGTCATATTACCAGCATATCAGCAGCACAGATTCCACGGACAGCAAGGAGATTATAGCGAAGATTGAAAGTGAGGGCAGGAAGCTTGAATTTCCCTTTGCTGAGATTGGCCGGGAGTTTCGCATGATTGATGAGCAGATGGAGCCAGTCATAGTTCCTTATAAGACCGACGAAGAACAGGCGAAGGGAGTAGACGATGATAAAACAGCGTTCTCGCTCCTTCTAGAGCGTATACGTCATGCTCCCCAGTTGAGCAGAGAACTGCTGCGTCAGCTCCAGCCATACACGGTGCAGCTCTATATTTATGAGTACTCGGCTTATCAACGTGCCGGGGAACTGCGAGAGATTCGTGAAGGGATCAGAGTACTGGAACGATCTGGAACATGGTATAGTTCGCACACGGGGATCAAGCCTTATTCTGCGGAGTGTGCAGCAAAGGAGATTTATATTTTTTAATTAAACGCAAGGGGGTGTGGAGTATATGGGTTATGGTGTGAAGCTGCATGTCTGGGGAGATTATGCGTGTTTTACGCGTCCGGAAATGAAGGCGGAAAGGGTTAGTTATGATGTCATTACGCCTTCTGCGGCACGAGGTATTCTGGAATCGATCCACTGGAAACCGGCTATTCGCTGGGTGGTGGATCGAATCCATGTGCTGAAAGAAATTAAATTCGAATCCATCCGCCGGAATGAGACGGAGTCTAAATTATCTGCGGCAACTGTGAAATCAGCGATGGCTGGCAAGACCAGCACTATACGCCAGATTGTCACAGAGGAACGGCAGCAGCGTATGACTTTAATGCTGAAGAACGTCGGTTACATTATTGAAGCCCACTTTGAGATGACTTCGGAAGCAGGCGCTGCAGACTCACCGGAGAAGCACTACAATATTTTTCTTCGGCGGGCCCGTTTGGGACAGATGTTTCAGCAACCTTATTTCGGCTGTCGGGAGTTTCCGGCACATTTTAAGCTGGTTGAGAGCGTGGGAACGTTGCCGTCTTCTGACTATGTAATGACGGGGGAACGCGATCTGCAGTGGATGCTCTGGGATCTCGATTACAAGGCAAATATGGAGGCGAAGTTTTTCCGCGCCATTATGAACGATGGAGTTATTGAAGTGCCGGATTTAAGCAAGGGGGAACATTGAGATGATTACTCAATCACTTTACGGGCGTTATTTAAAGCTCTCCCAAGACCCCAATTCAGGAATTGCACCACCTGGCTATAGCACGGACAAGGTATCGTTCGTACTGGAGCTTTCAGAAGAGGGACAACCTCTCCGTATTCTGGATATCCGTGATGCTACAGGCAAACGTCCGGTGCCTGTACCGATGAACGTTCCTGAGCATGGTGCACGATCCAGTGGAGTGAAACCGTACTTTCTGTCCGATAAGGCTGAATATGTACTTGGCCTTATAGATAAGAGTGGTATACGTACATCATCGCTGAGGAAATTTGAAGCCAGTCGGGAGTTGCACCGAACACTGCTTCAGAACTGTGAAAGTCCAGACGGTAAGGCGGTACTCCGCTTTTTTGAACGCTGGAATCCCGAAGAACCTGAAGGAGATGAATCCTTCCAGGTCATGGTAAACAACGTACTGTCCGGTACAGATAATAATTTCGTATTCAAACTACAGGGAAGCTCATACAGTGTACACCAGTCCGAAGAGGTCATGCGTATCTGGGCTGATTCCCGGAGGGAAGACAAGGAGGGGGCGGTTTATGGAACCTGCCTGATCTCCGGTGAAGCCAATCGTCCGATTGCCCGTACACATGAGATCAAAATTAAGGGTGTAGCCGATGCACAGTCCGTCGGAGCCAATCTGGTCTCCTTTAATTTTCCGGCTCTCCTGTCTTACGGCAAAGAGCAAAGTTATAACGCGCCAGTGAGCGAGGAAGCTTCAGCGGGATATGCCAAGGCGCTCAACCACCTTCTTGCTTCCCGAGAGAACCGAATGCGGGGCGTAGGAGATATGACAGTTGTATTCTGGGCGGATCGCAAGCCGGGCCAGGATATGGATTGGGCAGTACAGGAGGGGATGTTCGGTGGATTCTTTGACGATGCTCCAGGGGATCAAATTAAAGAAGACTCTGGGGTGACTCGGCAAATTCAGGATTTACTTCTCCGTGTACGTAGTGGAATGACAGTTACGGAAGATATGCTGCCTGCAGCGCAAACACCGTTCACCGTACTAGGACTCTCGCCAAATGTGGCGAGACTGGCGGTCCGCTATTATTGGCAGGGGAGTTTCGGCTCGCTATTCATTCAATTGGCTCAACATACTGCAGACATGGCTATGAGCCGTCCGGGTGACAAGCTGCCGGCTTTGCCAAGTCTATTCAGAGTAATGCGGGAGACGGTTCATGCTAATATGGATTCTTCCAAAATGAAAACCGCCACTGCAGCAATGGCCGGAGCCTGGTTCCGTTCTGTGCTACAGGGCAATGCTTATCCGTATTCAGTTTATGCGGCAATTATCGGACGAGTCCGAGTAGACGGGAGAATATCTCCTTACGGCGAAAGTGCTGGCAGTGCTTGGATTCGGTCTTCAGTCATTAAAGCTTACTTACTGCGCTATGCGCGGATTAATAACAATGATGCTTTGAAAGGAGCATTGACGATGGAACTCAATGAGAATGAAGAGGCACAGCCTGTAGCCTATCGGCTTGGAAGACTATTTGCAGTACTCGAACGTGCGCAGATCGAAGCTTCAGGCGGCTATGGCAAATTAAATACGACTATAAAAGACCGTTACTTCTCTTCGGCATCCACTACACCGCTAGCGGTATTCCCTAATTTAATTCGTTTAGCTCAAGCGCATATTTCTAATCCTAAAGCTAAATTCGGAAAGTACAGAGATCGGGAGATCGGAGAGGTGCTTTCCGGGGTTCCAAAGTTTCCTACTCATTTAAATCTACAAGAACAAGGATTGTTTATTCTTGGTTATTACCATCAGGCACAGCATACCGTCACCTCTAGACAAGGAAGTTCTGAGGCGGATTCCGTAAGCACATCAGTTCAGGAAGAGAAAGGTGAGGATGAATAATGAGTAAGCCTATTAACCGCTGTGAATTTACGATCTTTTTTGATGTGAAGAATGGTAATCCCAATGGAGACCCAGATGCTGGGAATATGCCGAGAATTGATCCGGAGACAGGGCATGGTATTGTTACGGATGTATGCCTGAAGCGTAAGATCCGTAATTATGTAGAGGTCGTAAAAGGCGGCCAGGAAGGCCATCATATTTATGTATCTGAAGGAGCTGTACTGAACGAGCAGCATCGTCAGGCTTACCGCGCTTTGCGTGAAGAGGATACGGATAAGCTTAAAGAATTGAAACCTGCAGATAAAGCAGAAAGCTATAAATTGACCCGCTGGATGTGCGATAACTTTTTCGACGTACGAACATTTGGAGCTGTTATGACTACTAAAATCAATTGTGGACAAGTTCGTGGACCCGTTCAGTTTACGTTTGCACGTAGCATTGACCCTGTATTTTCCCAGGAGTTAACAATCACTCGTCAAGCCGTTACTCAAGAGGGGGCGGATAAGGATCGGGAAATGGGACGTAAGCATATTATCCCCTATGCACTTTATCGTATGGATGGATATGTGTCAGGTCATCTGGCTCAGCAAACGAATTTCACCTCAGAAGACCTGGAATTACTGTGGACTGCCATTGAGAATATGTTCGAGTATGATCGCTCCGCTTCTCGGGGACAGATGGCGCTCCGTAAACTGATTGTTTTTGAACACAACTCAGTGCTGGGAAATGCTCCTGCCCATAAACTCTTTGAACGTATTCATGTAGAGAGTGTGCCAGGTGTACCTGCGAGAGAATATACAGACTACCACATTACGATAGACGGAGGCCAGTTGCCCGAAGGTGTGACTTTGATTGAAAAATAATGGAGATAGCGCTGAGTCCTTATCATGAAGATGAGTATTTAATGTTGTCAGGTATTCAGCATTTTGCCTTTTGTCCGCGTCAGTGGGCACTTATCCATATGGAGCAGCAGTGGCTGGACAATGTGCGCACTTATGAGGGGGATCTTTTACATCGCAAAGCAGATAATCCGGCGCTTCGTGAAACTAGAGGGAAGATTCTAATCTCACGGGCAATGCCTCTGGTATCTCATCATCTTGGAATTAGCGGTATATCCGACGTTGTTGAATTTCATGCCGAAGAGGAAGTGGATCGTCCCGGTCTTGCCACTAATTTACCTGGAAGGAAAGGTCGCTGGAAACCTTATCCGGTGGAATATAAACGCGGTAAACCTAAGAGTGATGACTGGGATGAAGTGCAATTGTGTGCACAAGCGATGTGTCTTGAAGAGATGCTGGAGGTTGAAGTTGAAGAGGGCTCTCTTTTTTATGGTCAACAGGAAAGGAGACAGGAAGTTGTTTTTACCGGGCAGTTGAGGGAACGTGTGGGATTTTATCTCAGGGAAATGCGAGCCTGTTTTGCTAACGGCATCACTCCAGCACCTCAGTATTCCAAAGCTTGTTTATCCTGTTCACTCTACGACATCTGCTTGCCAAAGATGAAAAGAACCAATGTTGAACGTTACATGGATACATTTCTAGAGGAGTAGGTGATACAGTGAGAAAACTATTGAATACGCTATATATCACTTCTCCTGATAGTTACTTAGCCAGAGACGGAGAAAATGTGGTGGTTCAAACCAGTCAAAAAGAGAAGTTTCGTATTCCTGTTCATAATCTTGAAGGAATCGTGACTTTTGGTTATACCGGTGCAAGCCCAGGACTACTTCATTTATGCGCGGAGCGGGGAGTTGGATTATCCTTTTTAAATGAACATGGGGGATTCAAAGCTCGAATTCAGGGGAAAACTTCTGGAAATGTACTGCTCCGCCGCAAGCAGTATCGTTATGCTGACGGACAGGAAGCCGTTCATGTGGCCAAACGATTCATCCAGGCAAAAATCATAAATTCCAGAAGTGTTATCAATCGGGCGCTCAGGGATCACGGAGAAAAGGTAGATAACGAGTTGTTAATGAGTATCTCAGCTGCGCTGAAACGATTGGCAGCAAGTACATCAAGGGTTAGTAACGGTGATCAACTCCGAGGTGTGGAAGGGGAAGCGGCCAAGCTGTATTTTAGTGCGATGAATGAGTTGATTCTGATCGAAAAAAAAGCTTTTCATATGGCTACACGCAATCGTCGTCCTCCCCGGGACAGGATTAATGCGCTCCTCTCCTTCCTATACACATTGTTGCGTGTTGATGTGCAATCGGCACTGGAGACTGTGGGGCTAGATCCTGCTGTAGGATTCCTTCACCGTGACCGTCCCGGCCGCCCTGGACTGGCACTTGATTTGATGGAGGAATTGCGGGCATATATGGCGGACCGTCTAGCTTTGTCACTAATCAATCGTAAACAAATAACGTCGAAAGCATTCATAATCAAAGAGAATGGTGCAGTTCTGCTGTCAGAGGATGGGCGAAAGGAAGTGCTGACCGCCTGGCAGAAAAGAAAGCAGGATGAAATCAAACACCCCTATCTGAATGAAAATATATCATTGGGATTGCTTCCCTACGTTCAATCTTTGCTCCTGGCGAGGTATATCAGGGGGGATCTTAACGATTATCCACCATATTTATTTAAGTAGGAAGGGGAGCAGAATTGTATGATGGTATTAATCACTTATGATGTTGAAACTACGACTCCAGAGGGGCGCAGAAGGCTGCGCCGGATCGCCAAACACTGTCAAAATTACGGTCAGCGAGTGCAGAATTCTGTGTTTGAATGCGTTGTAGATCCGGTGCAATATAAACAGCTCAAGCAAAAATTAGAAACAGAAATGGATAAGAATAAAGACAGTATACGCTATTATGCCCTCGGAGCCAATTGGAAAAGAAAAGTAGAACACATCGGAGCCAAAGAGAGTTATGATCCGGAAGGGTTTCTCTTAATCTAGTGAACAAGCAAAAGTGCGAACCCCAAGTGCACATGAAAACCCTGGGAGGTTCGCGCTTCTTGCGGGATAAGTAGTTTACCTCATTGTATGTGATTTCAGAAAAGAAAAAATGATCTTTATTAAGAGGTTCGCACTTTTTGGGATCTTATCCCTTATGGGACAAGGGATTTTTGAGTACCTGTCGCTCCCCGTGCGGGAGCGTGGATTGAAACATACATCTTTATCCCACCTTTAGCCGATTGAATGTCGCTCCCCGTGCGGGAGCGTGGATTGAAACTGATCTATGCATTGAAGGATCTCAAGCTCTCTTCCTGTCGCTCCCCGTGCGGGAGCGTGGATTGAAACCATTATCTAGAGATACTATTAATTTCAAGGCCAGTCGCTCCCCGTGCGGGAGCGTGGATTGAAACATTTGTAGTGTTGCAGTAGTCAAGTAAATTCCAGTGTCGCTCCCCGTGCGGGAGCGTGGATTGAAACGCTGTTACTGATCTATATGGTACATCCTTCGGCCTGTCGCTCCCCGTGCGGGAGCGTGGATTGAAACCCTTGTGAGTGTCATTGGTTATCTCCTTTCTCAAACGTCGCTCCCCGTGCGGGAGCGTGGATTGAAACTTAGGAACGCTCACGGTGGCCTTGACCATCTGCAGGTCGCTCCCCGTGCGGGAGCGTGGATTGAAACGATTGATCCTTTTGTGACGCTGCTGACAAGCTCCTGGTCGCTCCCCGTGCGGGAGCGTGGATTGAAACGCTTAGTATTTCGGTCGTCTCGATGCAGAGATAAAACGTCGCTCCCCGTGCGGGAGCGTGGATTGAAACCTTTACTTGTGTCATGGCCGGTCACCTCCCCTGTTGTCGCTCCCCGTGCGGGAGCGTGGATTGAAACCACTGACTGACCAGGCACATAATATTGCACATTGGTCGCTCCCCGTGCGGGAGCGTGGATTGAAACAATAACGTTGTGGGTAGCCTGGGGCCGTACCAACGTCGCTCCCCGTGCGGGAGCGTGGATTGAAACACTCCGGCATTCTTTTGGACATGATCTTCTTTCAGTCGCTCCCCGTGCGGGAGCGTGGATTGAAACAGTTTTGCCGTCGATAGAATCCACCGATTCAAGGGGGTCGCTCCCCGTGCGGGAGCGTGGATTGAAACTCCGGCTGATTGCGGATCACTCGCAAATTATGTGTCGCTCCCCGTGCGGGAGCGTGGATTGAAACACCTCTCCGAAGAAAAAGGCATCATCTATGCAGGTCGCTCCCCGTGCGGGAGCGTGGATTGAAACTGCCATTTGTTCAAACTGTTTTTTATCTTCTGCTGGTCGCTCCCCGTGCGGGAGCGTGGATTGAAACTGAAGACGGGAACATTCAGCACGAACCGAATCGCGTCGCTCCCCGTGCGGGAGCGTGGATTGAAACGTATACGTTCACGGCGCGGATCGGCGGTGGCCGGTGTCGCTCCCCGTGCGGGAGCGTGGATTGAAACGTGCCATGAGACGTTTTAAATGACATAGCTCGTCCGTCGCTCCCCGTGCGGGAGCGTGGATTGAAACCGCTCCGTGCCGGACCACTTCACTACGCCGGGAAAGGTCGCTCCCCGTGCGGGAGCGTGGATTGAAACCCTGCGCGCAAGTCGCCCGGAGTTAAATTACCCAGTCGCTCCCCGTGCGGGAGCGTGGATTGAAACTCGCAACCGTTGAGAGTGTCGCTCCTTGGGAAGGTCGCTCCCCGTGCGGGAGCGTGGATTGAAACATACGTAAAACCTCCGTTATGATAAATTTACGATTGGTCGCTCCCCGTGCGGGAGCGTGGATTGAAACTGGCGAATGCGGGTATCTATATTGTTATAGCTTGTCGCTCCCCGTGCGGGAGCGTGGATTGAAACGTTACCCCGACTGCATCCGCGAGCACGGAGTTACCGTCGCTCCCCGTGCGGGAGCGTGGATTGAAACGCTACGGTCTGCTGTCCGCTGACAAGCGCTGGCGTCGCTCCCCGTGCGGGAGCGTGGATTGAAACGGTCTTACCGTGCAGAGCCGCGATCAGCGCGTTACCCGTCGCTCCCCGTGCGGGAGCGTGGATTGAAACGGTCTTACCGTGCAGAGCCGCGATCAGCGCGTTACCCGTCGCTCCCCGTGCGGGAGCGTGGATTGAAACCTTCAGAAGGCACGCCAATAGATATCAGTGATGAGTGTCGCTCCCCGTGCGGGAGCGTGGATTGAAACTCAATACTATCAACCTTACAAACCTCTACAATCAAGTCGCTCCCCGTGCGGGAGCGTGGATTGAAACACCGGCTCTGCGCCGTGTCTCCGCTTCGAGCACGTCGCTCCCCGTGCGGGAGCGTGGATTGAAACCTCCGTGAGCGTGCGCTGCTTATCGCATGTTGCGGTCGCTCCCCGTGCGGGAGCGTGGATTGAAACAGCGGTATGATCGCCATTACATCGTCACCCACTTAGTCGCTCCCCGTGCGGGAGCGTGGATTGAAACGGCGTTAAAGCCAAGTGAGAACGATACAAGGATGTCGCTCCCCGTGCGGGAGCGTGGATTGAAACCTTCTCCAAAGGAACGTAGGTACGAGTCAGATTTAGTCGCTCCCCGTGCGGGAGCGTGGATTGAAACCGATCTTAAGACAATCCAGGAACGGCTCCGCCAGGTCGCTCCCCGTGCGGGAGCGTGGATTGAAACACCCATGCAACGGCTGAACAGCGCTGTAAGGCTGCGTCGCTCCCCGTGCGGGAGCGTGGATTGAAACTTCGAGAAACACCTGATTCCATAGAACTGGCTGACTGTCGCTCCCCGTGCGGGAGCGTGGATTGAAACGCCAACCCGGAGCTACTCCCATGAACCACGTGAACGTCGCTCCCCGTGCGGGAGCGTGGATTGAAACTCTCCTTGCGTGCCTCCATACTGCGGCTGAAATACGTCGCTCCCCGTGCGGGAGCGTGGATTGAAACCCCATGTACATGACGCTCTCGAACTCCGTCAGAGTCGCTCCCCGTGCGGGAGCGTGGATTGAAACCAATCTATGATCTACATTGGGACGAAGACACCAAACGTCGCTCCCCGTGCGGGAGCGTGGATTGAAACCTCCTGTATTACGCTGTAACCATCGGAGCGTGGATTGAAACCCCATAGCGCTGGCCTGTCACCGGACTTTCTGAGGTCGCTCCCCGTGCGGGAGCGTGGATTGAAACCCGTTATCAACCGGCGAGTACACGTACTGCTTTGTGTCGCTCCCCGTGCGGGAGCGTGGATTGAAACTTTGTAGAGTCCTAAACGTTTTAGAGCCAAATCATGTCGCTCCCCGTGCGGGAGCGTGGATTGAAACGTCTTCTGCTGCAACATAATGCTTGATGCGGCCTATGTCGCTCCCCGTGCGGGAGCGTGGATTGAAACATCCACTACAGATCAATCAAAGGGTGCATGGCCTAGTCGCTCCCCGTGCGGGAGCGTGGATTGAAACGTATACCTCACTGATAAGGTTCCAATTGCAATATGTCGCTCCCCGTGCGGGAGCGTGGATTGAAACAGCAGTATGCTGCCGTCTGCTTAGGTAAACCCAGGTCGCTCCCCGTGCGGGAGCGTGGATTGAAACATATCCGGTTGGCCCCAATGAAATAAAAGAAGTTGTCGCTCCCCGTGCGGGAGCGTGGATTGAAACTCCTGGATATTGCTCTATTAAGTACTTAGCTAATGTCGCTCCCCGTGCGGGAGCGTGGATTGAAACGTCCGACATAACGTCCATTCCGTCAAGTATTTCGTTGCTCCCCGTGCGGGAGCGTGGATTGAAACATCTCGCCTTTGTAGTCAGTCTGGAATTTAAGCGTCGCTCCCCGTGCGGGAGCGTGGATTGAAACTCCATGTCCGTAGAGCGGGCGCCAAGTTCTTCGCGTCGCTCCCCGTGCGGGAGCGTGGATTGAAACTCGGTAAGCTTGTTTTTTTATCCGCAGTTAGATGTCACCCCTCATGCAGCAGGGTGTTTTAAAATTCCGATCGTTTCAGAAGGCAGATTCGTTTCTGTCTCCCTAAACCAGAGTATTAATGAAATCGTACGCTAGTCCCTTTTTCATACAGCCTCATAATTTCTTCTCAAACGAACAAGTATCAAAAGCATCGCACATCATGGTAAAATACTATGACTAGTACAGCAACAGTCCAATCTGAATTAGCAGGTGACCGTGTTGAGATTACGAGAATTCATGAACCCTTCCGATTCCTCGGCCTATCGGCAGGCGAAGTGGATCAAACGTTTTTTGCAGACTTATTGGCTTGTGATTTCCCTGCATTTTTTGGCCCAGCTAGGGGCATTTTGGTTTCTGCCGTATGAGAGAGGGGCGCATGAGTTTTATTTTGAGGTGCTTCTGTATCCGACTCTGCTGATGGCAGCGGTGGTGATCATAGCCCAATTGATTGATTACAGCGCCTCTAAGTATTCGTTCTACTCTCTTTTTATGGCTGGCACGATTATTGCCATGATCATCATCCATCTGAACATGGATATCCGTATAATTGGAGCACTTATGCTGCTGCCTATTTTTGCTTCGGCGATTTTTTACAGGCTTGACTTAACATTATTTACATCAGCACTTCAGGCCGTTGCCTTTTTTGTGCTCTATCGATGGGATTTTTGGTTTAAGTATTTTCTAAGTTCGTTTGATCTGATTGCGATCCCGATTTTTCTCATGGTGGGTACCCTGGTAGCTATTATCATGATTATTAACGGACGTGAGCTGGCTAGCGATCTGGAGGCAACGTTGACGGCGAAGCAGGATCTGTTAATCGAGAATGCGATCATGCGCAAGCTGTCGACAACGGATGCGTTAACGGATCTGTACAATCATATTTCTTTCCATGAGTTCTATGACAAGGCACTGGAGTACGGAGATCAGGGTGCACCCTTTCATCTGGCCCTGATTGATATCGATGATTTCAAAATGGTCAATGACAAATACGGACACCGTACAGGGGACATTATTCTGGCGAGAGTTGCCAAAGTCATCCGGGAGCTTATCTCACCGGCGGATATTGCCTCCCGTTATGGCGGAGAGGAGTTTGCCATACTTCTTTTTGAGAAGTCCTTTGAACAGGCAGCGGAGGTCGCGGAGAAGATTCGCCTGCGGCTCTCTGATACTCCGCATGAAGAGATGGACGGGGCGGTGGTCACCGTAAGTATCGGACTTGAGAGCTACATGCAAGGAACCACCAAGGAGAAGCTGTTTGAGGAAGTGGACACACTGCTCTATGCGGCGAAACACTCGGGCAAAAACAAAGTGATGACCCCAGGTTCATCCATGGTATTTACATAACGCCAATTCCCGGAGAAATGATCTGGGACGGCACAGTTTTAAGAGTTCAAATGATACGTCATTCGGTGTCCGCCTTCTTGCGCGCCCGGAAACGCCGGACCTTCATCAGATTGCCGCACATTTTATCGTCGCAATAACGTTTCGAGCGGTTGCGGGTATCATCGTAATAGACCCATAGGCAGTCCGGATTCTCGCATATGCGGAAGCGTGAGGTGTCCTTCTCCACAAGCGCAGCGGCAAAAGAAGACGCAATCTCCGCCATCACCTGTGTCCAATCAGCGCGCTGCGGCAAAAGGGAGATTTCCGCCAGGCCAGCGTCATTCCAGACGATCTGCCGAATGGCCGGCCCTTTGTCCATATATCTGTTCAGCTGTTCCAGCGTACCCCGGTTTACTGTATGTACCTGGACTAGCATCTGCACCTCTGCCCACATCAAGCTCCGGAGCTGCTGCAATTGATCCAGTTCTGCGGGCTTAAGCGGCAATTCTGCTTGAAGCGAATGACGCTCCAGCCAAGAGGCCAGCCATTCCGGATCCATCAGTTTGTCCTTGTCACCGCCACGGTTGCTTGTCCGCCAATCCCGCCAATAACTGTTCAAGAAATCGTCCCATAGCACCGTACATCCCTCCTTCCAGGCCCACATCTTTTCAATGATTGTAACAGTTAAAATATAAATTTGCTAGTTACTTGAACCGTGGCAGAGAATATGCTACATTTTCTAAAAAGATAAGAATTTATATGTTTCACGTTACAAATTATCTTTCTCTTTCTCGCTGAAACGGATGCCGCCCTCATAAGGACGGCGTAGCCGTTTCCACTTGGTAACTATTACCCATGTCTTTAAGTCGTTACCGATTTTCGGATGATGCTCAGGAAAGCCATGTTCTACAAAAACTATACGGATGCTCTAGGAGGTAAAACATGCAGAATAAGATCAGTGATGTTTTGCTGGAAAACTGGGATTATGTTATGGATATCGAGGATTGGGCACCGCCGCTTAGCGCAGCACTGGAAGGTGTAACCAGCGAGCAGGCAATCTGGAAGCCGCAAGGAGTAGCAGGTAATTCCATCTGGGAGACGGTCAACCATTTAACCTATTACAAGGAACGTCTGCTGAACAAGCTCAAAGGATTGCCGAAGCTGCCTGACGTGGAGAGCAATGATGCTACTTTTAGTGTAACAGGCAGCGGGGAAGAAGCTTGGGAGCAAGCGGTGGCCAAACTGAAGAACATCCATGCTTCGCTGCGGGAAGTAATTGAGGCGCTGGAGGAAGGCGCATATGACTGGGGGGGTTCCGGGCATGCTCCAGGTGAAGAAGTGATGAGTCTGATTCTGCATGATTCCTATCACACCGGTCAGATTGTGCTGGTCCGCAAGCTGCAGGGCTCCTGGCCTACGAACCGCAGTTTTAACTAAACCTGTCAGGTGCTTTTATGAGCCGCAACTCCGGCTCTCCGTTGCTATGGAGAGAGAACCGGGGGTGCGGCTGTTTGTTTCAAGCAGGAAAGGGGCGGGGTAATGGATGCTATCAACAAGAGATTCGAAAGGAGAGATTGATGATGGAGCCGAATACCAAGGACAGAAGTGTTGAAGTGGAGCGTATACGTCTTCCCGATGTTCCAGGTGATTTCAGTGAGCAGTCAAAAATGCAAAAACCCATCCTGGATTCCTCGGGATGGGTTTTGTTTGAAATATAAGAACTCATATGTTTTACGCTAGAAATGATCCTTATATTCCACGCTGAATGGAGTCACGGGATTCGGCGGAATTGCGGTAAAAAAACCAGCATTCGTTCAGCAGCTTAATCTGACGCCGGTCTTTTTTATAATAAGCCTTCATGAGCTGATGGCAGAGCCACTGCGGCAAGAGTACCCCTCCTCTGCATGCTAACGTAAGATAGCATATGGGAGAAGTCGCCCAAAGGTGCAGCGGCATGCCGGATTTCACCGGCTCCTAGTGTACGCCTTCTTCTTCCTCTTCGTACCACTGCTCAAGCTGGGCTTGAAGCGCGCGGATTTCGGTCAACAGCGAGATCAGCGGATAGTTGCTCTCCTGAATGGATGAAAAAGCGCTCTCCAGCCGGTTGATATAGGCCAGCCCGGATTCCAGTGAGTGCTCCTCGCGCAGCAGCTCCAGGGAATCACACTCCGCAATAGCAAGCGGCAGATCCGGGACATTAACCGCGGTCAGCTTGTCGATCTCTTTATTGAGGCGAAGATTGAGGGCGCTCAGCTGATACGCATACTCCTCCGGCATCTCCACGAACTGCAATTCCTGCTTCTGCTGCAACATTACATACCGCATTTTCGGCATAAGTCATTCTCCCTCCGAACTTGTCTTCCTTCTTGACAGTGTAGCCTATGGGCAAGTTACAATTCAAGTAGAGATCGTAATTTTCCTGTGGAGAGGACTTGTGAGAGAAACGATGACTAGAATGACCAATGAAGAGTTGCAGCAGTGGATCGAGCAGGTGTCACAGGACAGCTTTGGTGTCCCTTTCCGGCACTCGGCCAGCTTTAACAGCCGGCTGAGCACAACGGGAGGAAGATATTTTACCAAGAGCCATAATATTGAGATTAACCCGATGCAGCTGGAAATGTTCGGGCGTGAAGAGACCGAGCGCATTATCAAGCATGAGCTGTGCCATTATCATCTTCACCTGGCAAAACGGGGATATATGCACCGGGACGCCGATTTCAAAAAACTGCTCGCCATGGTCGGCGGAAGCCGGTTTTGCCAGACCCTGCCTGGAGCCAAGGGGCGTAAGGTGCTGCCTTACCGGTATAAGCTTGTCTGCACTGCCTGTTCGACTGAATACCCGCGCAAACGCAAGGCTGATCCGAAGCGCTACCGCTGCGGCAATTGTGCCGGCAAGCTCAAGCTGATTGCCCTGGAAGAAGGCCAAGGGAGAGCTAAATAGGGAAATTTTAGAGTTCGGGGTCGGTCTTGATGATCAGGCCCATAAGTCCAACAAAAGAAGCTGCCTGTTCTGCGGAAATGATACAGCCTGCAAGATCTTCAATGTCGACATTCAGACCGGAGAAGCTGCAATCGCTAAGATCGATTTCTTTTAATTTACAGCCCGCCAGGGTGGCCTGATCGATTTCGCATTCCGAGAATTCTACATGATTCAGGTTCGCCTGGTAATAATCGCTGCTGACCAACCGGCAGTTCGCAAAAGCCGTCCCCTTAAATTTACCGAAGCGAAAGCTGGCGAAATCCCCGATACAATCCGCCATCCGGACATTCTGAAACCGTCCCCTGCTGAAATCGGTTCCGGTCAGTTTACAATTCCGAAACTCTGTCCGGTGCACAAAAGCGTCACTGAAATTCACATTCGATAGATCACAATTTTCAAATATAACATCCGTCAGTTCAATGGCGTTCAGTGTAGATTCAGCAATCGTTACATTCCGGAAAATCACTTTATCGAACGAGACCCTGGCCGCTTCCTGATCTTCAATCAGACAGTCGCTGATGAGGCATTGGCTGATTTCTTCCTTTGATGTGAGAGTATGTATTTGCTGTGACTGTAGGGAATCTCGGTCGTTAATTTGGGGTGGATCAATCTTGTTTTTCATCTTTGCCTCCATGTAATTATTATATGATGTGCTACTTCAGCTTGCCCATTCCCAGATTAACCCGATAGTTGCCGAACTCCAGCAGCAGGTCCAGAAAAGTTGACAGTTCCTCTTGATCTTTGGCGTATACTCGCATCCAGTAGCAGCCTTCACCGCTAACCCGGTGCAGCTCGGCCACATTTCCATGTTCATGGGCGAATTTTTGAAAAGGCGGATGCGCTTTGTTGGAGCTGAGGAACACAGTTATAAAAGCATGGATGTTCTGTCCAAGCTTCTGCGGATTCCATCGCACCGTATAGCCCTCGATAATCTCCAGCTCCCGCATTCTGCGGATTCGGGCGCCAACAGCCTGCCCGGTCATGTGAATTTTCTCCCCAATTTCCTTCTGAGTTAACCGGGAATCTTCTATTATATACTGTAGGATTCTGTAGTCTATATCATCTATTGAGTAGTTATCCATTTATACGAGAATCCTTTCCGGGTGAAAGCAGATCTGGTGAATCTCTTTCGCCGCACAATGTATTCTGATCGAAGTCGCGTCTATACTTAGATTGTAGCAGAAGACAGGATGGATGAAAGAGGGTTTATGATGAAAATACAGCTTATCCGCAACGCAGCATTATGGTTGGAATACGGCGGGATTTCTTTTCTGGTTGATCCTATGCTTAGTGAAAAAGAGGCGAATCCGCCTATTCCGAATACCGCAAATCCACGCAATAATCCCTTGGTGCCTTTGCCGGGGCCGGTTCAGCAGTGGCTTACACCTGATGCTGTGCTGGTCACACATCTGCACCGGGATCATTGGGACGGAGCCGCAGTGTCTCTATTGCCACACGAGCTTCCGGTTCTGTGCCAGGATGGGGATGGAGAGACTTTCGCGGAGCAGGGTTTTGAACATGTATCTGTGATTGGGGACAATGAGGGGATGAACTTTCAGAACGTGACGCTGATGCGGACCGGAGGCCGGCATGGCATAGGAGAAATTGGTGAGCTTATGGGTAAGGTATCAGGTTTTGTGTTCCGAGCCGAAGGCGAGCCAGTCTTATATGTAGCCGGTGACACGATTTGGTGCGATGAAGTAAAACAGGCTCTGGATGAACATAAACCGGAGGTGATTGTCGTCAATGGGGGAGGGGCGCAATTTCTGACCGGAGGTCATATTACGATGAATGAGCAGGATATTGTGGAACTATGCAACTATTCGCCTGCAGCATCTGTGATTGCTGTACATATGGAGGCCATCAACCATTGCCTGGTTACCCGTGAACAACTTACAGCCCGGCTGGAGCAGGAGGGACTGCTGGATCGAGTCAAGATTCCGGGAGATGGAGAGTGGTGTTGATCCCGCTCCTGAAAACGATATCAAAATTGTGCGATAAGCTTGACTAGACTACAAAATCATGATAAATTATTTCTTGTTCATGTGAATGTTCCCTGATAGCTCAGTTGGTAGAGCACTCGACTGTTAATCGAGTTGTCACAGGTTCGAGTCCTGTTCGGGGAGCCATTTTCTTGGAGAGATACCCAAGTGGCTATAAGGGGACCCTCTGCTAAGGGGTTAGACTGCGTAAGCGGTGCGAGGGTTCGAATCCCTCTCTCTCCGTTCTGAATACATTTCATGCAAAAGAACTTCCCGGCGGAGGTTCTTTTTTTTGTCTTTAGCCTTCTGACAGAATTCTTCGCATTTTCCTCTCCTCCGATAAATAACCTGTTGATGCAATCCATCGGATATAACGATTGAACGGCTGGACTACAAGCCGCTGCGTGGCTTCCCGGACATTATGGAGAAAAAACAGTACACACATTACGCTGAACGAACCACATGATCCGGTAAAAGCAGCAGTTGTTCTGAAATTCGTTGACGGTAAGCAAACATTTGAAACGAAGGTTAATCCTTAAACTGACCTTGCGCATATGATAAAATAAACCTGACTGCTGAAAAGAAAGGCTCATAAGTGGGCCTTTCTTTTCGCATCCTAATACACTGTAGGCTTATACTCTCATAACATCTAAGGAGGCTATAAAATGATTGTCGGCGTACCCAAAGAAATCAAGAACAACGAGAATCGTGTTGCTATCACTCCGGCTGGAGTTGATGCTCTCCGCAGAGCAGGCCATGAGGTGTTCGTTGAGCAATGTGCGGGATCGGGCAGTGGCTTTGAAGACAGTGAGTATCTGGATAAGGGCGCAAGAATTGTGGAATCCGCGGCTGAAGTGTGGAGCAAGGCAGATATGATTATAAAAGTGAAGGAACCGCTCCCCGAAGAGTACGGTTATTTCCGTAAGGGGTTGATCCTGTTCACCTATCTGCATCTGGCTCCGGAAGCCGGATTGACTGCTGCCCTTGTGGAGAGTGGCATAACAGCGGTTGGGTATGAGACGGTCCAACTGGAGGATGGCTCCTTGCCGCTGCTCATTCCCATGAGCGAAGTAGCCGGACGGATGGCGGTTCAGATTGGAGCGGGGTTGCTGGAGAAGCCGCATGGCGGCAAAGGTGTGCTGCTTGGCGGCGTTCCAGGTGTTCAGCCTGGTGAGGTGGTGATTGTAGGTGGAGGCATTGTGGGTACCAATGCAGCCAAGGTTGCGCTCGGCTTGGGAGCAAGAGTTACCGTGCTGGATGTGAATGCGACCCGGCTCCGGGTTCTCGATGATATTTTTGGCGGTCGTCTGGTTACCCTCATGTCTGATTCTTATCACATTGAACAAGCTGTCCGCAAAGCGGACCTGCTTATTGGGGCTGTGCTCATTCCGGGTGCCCGGGCACCCAAGCTGGTGAAGGAGTACATGGTGCAGCGAATGGCGGAAGGTTCTGTCATTGTGGATGTTGCAGTCGATCAGGGCGGTTCAATAGAAACGATTGACCGGATCACAACCCATGAGAATCCGACCTATGTGAAGCACGGAGTTGTCCATTATGCTGTGGCTAATATGCCGGGTGCTGTGGCACGGACCTCGACACTGGCGCTTACGAATGTGACGATCCCCTATGCCTTGCAGATCGCTAATCTGGACGTTCATGTTGCTGCATTGAACAATGCTGCCTTGGCCCGTGGAATTAACGTGGCTGCCGGGTATGTGACCAATCTGGCCGTAGCGCAAAGTCTGGGCTATGAAGCCGCTAATGGCATAGAGGTGTTGGCCGCTGCCGGAGGTCAAAACTAAGTGCGAACGCTCAGGTCGATATCTTTTTGGCGGGAAGTGAAAGTAGCGGGGAGGACAGATTTCAGACGGATGCAGCTCCCCGCTATTTGATTCAAAAAAACTTCTTGTCAAAATCCGCAGTATTTGATATACTCATTTTTGTTGTGACAAACACATAAGTTATCAATCATGGCTCGTTGGTCAAGGGGTTAAGACACCTCCCTTTCACGGAGGTAACATGGGTTCGAATCCCATACGAGTCACCATATGCGGTAGTGGTGGAATGGCAGACACGCTATCTTGAGGGGGTAGTGGGTGTATACCCGTGGAGGTTCGAGTCCTCTCTACCGCATACAGTCACAATAGACCGCTCCTGAATCAGATATTACGTCTGATAGGAGCGGTCTTTTTTGTATAGAAACAGGCTGGTCCCACGGCAGGAAAAAGCTAAGATGGGGGTAAACCCAAAAGCTCCGAAATCTGGCGCCGGTAACGTTCCGCTCTGCGAGTGCCATGGATCAGGTTGGACAGGCGATAAGGTGGGATATCATAAATCTCACAGAATTTTTTCTGGTCCAGATGCAGCTCTGTTAGCCGCTGTTTGATTGCCCAGCCGTAGGGGGTTATGGGACGTTTGCTGTTCAAAAGGGGCTCACCTCTTATCGACTATCCAGCCGTATGATATAATGGGATAAGACATAATAATAGTTAATTATATACTTTTTTACGTCATTTTACAATAATAATTACGCAATTAAGTGTGTCTAAATATAGTGGAAGGCGGTTGGCATATGCAGTCCATATACGAACGAATTGAATACTTGATTAAGCAGAAGGGGATCACCAAGAAATCGTTCTGCGAACAGTTGAATATAAGTACAGGAAATATGGGAGACTGGAAGAGGGGCAAGTCAACGCCCGGGACGCATAAGCTGATCGAAATCGGGGCTTTTTTTCATGTGAGCCTGGATTGGCTAATCTTAGGCAAAAAATCACCTGAAATGGTGCGTGAAGGTTCGGAAGAATATTTTTTTGGACAAATTCGGCAATTGAATTGCCAAAGCAATGAACTGTTGCCTGAAGAGCAGAATTTCATTAAGGAATATATCGCCTTCACCCAATACCGCAAGCAAAAAGGAACGGAAGAAAATTCTTAATCACGGTAGCTTTACTTTTCGTAAGAATCAATTTATAATATTGAGTGTTGGCCTCAAACAATGCTTTAGTTAAAGTACACACCGCGCGGTAGTGGTGGAATGGCAGACACGCTATCTTGAGGGGGTAGTGGGTGTATACCCGTGGAGGTTCGAGTCCTCTCTACCGCATAACATTCAAAAAAGCAAAAAAACCTTGATGATTCAAGGTTTTTTTTGCTTTTTTTGTTTTCATTAAAGAAACTGATGTTAAAGATATTTTTTGACTTTGTTGACGATATGTTGACGAAATTTTTATTAAAATAACGAAGAAACGATAATCATTATTAATAATGTTACCGCTTTCACTGCCGGCTATAAATGAAATGCTTCCAACATTCGCATTATCTATCCTTGGGTTGCATCCATCATTTCATAACTGGAAGAATTCTAATTTTATACAAGTATTTTATGATATAAAGAATTTGCAACGGGATTACTTAAAAACTCTGAACATATATATTACTTTGATATAAAGAGTGTTTTGACACTCCTGAATAAAATTCAAATATTCGATTAATCTTATAGACAGCACCCCACGGTAAGACCTCCGGTTTTTCTTCAATTGATTCAATTAACACAATTTACATAAGACCGTAAGAACAGAGATTAAGAAGAAAGAAGCTATTTTTGTGGGTCTTTGGTCTTTTATTTGAAAAAGGAAATATAATCTGCTCTTAAATATCCACAGTGTTCAAAAGGAACTGTTACGTTTACTTAAAATGAATATTTGTGATTTTGTAATAGAGGCCATATACAATGATAGCTACATTTACGTGCTTATAAATAAGAGGTTTATACCTAATTACAAAACAATTGAAAACTTGATGCATGATTTGCTGATATTTGGATATGACAAGGAAGTTATTGCGCAACACAGGCTACTTTTGAAGAAGTAGAAAGAGCTGTAAGTGAAGAAATAGATTATACTCTTGATCTCTGGGTATTTGGCATTCAACTTATATCATTTAATAACTGGAAGTCCTATGCTTTTAATTTCGATTACTTTAGGAATACTCTAGGTTATTATATGAATTCGACAAATACAGCTAAGAGATACGAAGTGATTGAAGGAATACCTGCTGAAGAACAATGCTTGCATGGTAGTCGAGAACCTATCTTTGGTATGGGGATTTATAGGAAATTAATTGAATTAGCTGATTTAGACTTTCAATATTTGAGAGCTGCACATATGCTATATGAGCATAAGGTCTTAATGACAAAACGAATTAGATACTTGAGTGATTTAGGATATATAAATGGAATGTTATTTGAAGACCCTTTTAAAGAAATAGAATTGAAAGCTAATGTTATTAGAAATAGAAACTACATTCTTAAAAATATGATAAATCAAGGGGAGAACTTCAACACATTGAGACTTATATCCATGATTGACGATCTATCACAAACTGAAATGGAGCATCTTGAAAAATTCTTCCGTGCCATAAAGTAACTGTTACTGAAGTTGTTCATCCCTTTTGGTTCATGGGTTGTTCCGTCTTGAACTTGTTGTTTTTTGATATTAATGATAGGATAGTAATAATATGTTTCAAAATTACAAATATGCGATAATATATAAATCATTTGCAGGTTAATCGATGTTTCGACACGTTAGCTGACGAATGAGGATAAAGGTCGGTTCTGTAGTGTATTGTTTAAATACATGAAAGGGCGAAGCTATGCGTTCTAATCACTTGAATAAAGCATATTTTTTAGGAGGCATGAATAATGAGTTTCCCGGTATATTACGGATTAACCCATGCTCAAAAAAGAATATGGTATGAGGAGCAACTTTCCCCTTCCACATCAATATATAACATTGGTGGAGCAGTATTCCTCAGAGGAGAGATAGACTTAGTCGCGTTAGAAAAAGCCATACAATTGGCGGTTCGTATGAATGAAGGTTTAAGATTACGATTCGAGTTACATAATGGGGAAGTCAGGCAGTATGTTGAGGAGCACCGGGAAGAGGCATTGCCATACTTTCATTTTGAGAAGTTAGAAGATGACAAGAAAAGTATTGAGCAATTTATGGTTAATGAATCGGCAAAGCCGTTCTCTATTTTGGAGGATAGGCTTTTTTATTTTACCCTATTCACAATCGAAGGCGGTACGGGTGGTTACTTTATTAAAATGCATCATATAATTGCGGATGGTTGGTCATGTGAAATTCTAACCAATCAAATAGCGGAACTATATTTGGCGCTTCTTAATGGGCAACCTGCGCATGAGATGTTCGAAAACCGTTACACGGTTTACATTAATCAGGAACAGAATTATCTGCAATCAGACAGATTTCAACGGGATAAAAGGTTCTGGAATACTAAATATGCTGATCTACCGTCCAAACTTCCGTTTAGATCTATGGATGATCCTAAGGGCAGGCGTATGACCTTCTTTATGGATCAGCCCCAATTTATGAAAGTAAAAAAAATGGCTTCGGATACCAATTGTTCTATTAATTCTATATACATTGCACTTTTAATGATCTATTTATACAAAACGACGTTCGAAAGAGATGTAATAATCGGATCTCCTGCATTAAACAGGATGAGCCGGATTGAAAAGGGTATTTTCGGAATGTTTACGAATACTTTACCGATCCGAATTAGAAACATCGATGGCATTTTATCAGCCTATGAGTTTTTCAAACTCGTATACACTGAAGCGGTTAGTTGCTACAAACATCAAAAGTATCCATTCGACTTATTGATGAAGGATATTAACTTCGCACGTGAACACGGGGACAATCGGCTGTTTGACATATGCGTCAATTATTATAATACAAAGTTTAGGCGAGAGCTTGGACATTTGGAAGTCGACAACGTGGAGTTTTATAACGGCCGACAATCTTATTCTTTGCAAATGATCATCCGGGAATGGGGGGATGAGAATACTGCGACAATAGAATACGATTATAAAGAAAAGAACTATTCCGGATCGGATATTGCAGCCCTGCACGATCAACTGAACAGTCTTATCGATCAAATTACGGAAAATCCGTACGAATTAGTTGGTAAACTGACGCTATTGTCTAAAACTAAGATGGACAAGCTATTTGATTCCAGTCATCGTGCTCAAGATGCAAAGCTGCCCAATACGAACGTAATACAGTTGTTCGAGAAACAGGCAGCGGAGACACCTGACCGGATTGCTGTCATTTTAAATAACCGATGGTTAACTTACAAAGAGTTGAATGAAGAAGTAGACCGCTTGGCTGGGTATTTAATGAAATGTAATATCGCTCATGGTGATTTGGTTGGGTTAGTTACGGTCCATTCAATCGAATCAATAGTCGGTATATTAGGCGTAATGAAAGCAGGTGCAGCGTATGTCCCAATCGATACGGATTCACCAAGGGAAAGAATAGAATTGATTTTGGCTGATTCTGATATTTCGGTTGTGCTTGTTAATGAGGATCGATATAAGATAAATCCAATGAAGGTGGATATTACCGTCGATTTGCGTGAAGCAGATACGTGGTCCAAAGAAAATACGTGCGATCCGGACATTGCTGAACATATGTTAGACGGAACCGCCTATGTAATCTATACGTCGGGCTCTACGGGAAAGCCAAAAGGTGTAGTGATCGATCATAAAGCGCTGTTGAACTATATTCTATGGGCGAAAAATACTTATGTGAAGAGTGAGATTGAAGTTTTTTCACTATTCACTTCGCTGGCATTCGATCTGACAGTTACATCGATTTTCACGCCTCTTGTTAGCGGAGGGCAAATTATCGTATACCCTCCGGTCGCAGAAGAACATGTACTGTATAAGATATTGAGGGAGAATAAATCGACTGTAATCAAGCTTACCCCATCGCATCTCTCTTTGATTGCGCATCAAAATTATATTGCGGCAGGTGTGAAGAGATTTATTGTGGGTGGCGAGGACTTGAAAGTAAGTCTGGCACAAACCATCATGAGTTCATTCGGACATGACGTTGAGATTTATAACGAGTACGGTCCTACTGAAGCTACGGTGGGCTGCATGATTCATAAATTTGATCCTGCTTGTTCTGAAGAGGTTTCGGTTCCAATCGGTATGTCTATTGATAATATTCGAGTGTATGTATTAGACCCTGATCTGATGCCTGTTCCTCAAGGGGTTACAGGGGAGATCTATATTGCCGGGAGCGGACTTGCGAAGGAATACTTGAACCTGCCGGATGTAACATTTAAGTCTTTCATTCATCACCCTCACTTGAATGAAAGATTGTACAAGACAGGCGACTTGGCTCATACCTCACCAAACGGGATTCTCTTCTACGAGGGCAGAGCGGATCAGGTTGTGAAGATTAGGGGGAACCGGGTTGACCTTAATGAAATCGAATATCATCTCTTGAACCATCCCGCCATTCGGGAGGCGATCGTAACCGAGATTAAAAGCCCGACAGGAAATTCACACTTGTGTGCATATTTGGTTGCGGAAACATCCATTCAGGATAACGACCTGGCATCATACCTGGCAATGAAACTTCCTGCATATATGGTTCCGGACTATTTTATGCCTCTTCGACAGATTCCATTGACTATCAATGGAAAGGTAGATATTCGTGACTTGCCAAAGCCGGTAATGAAAGGTGATCAGCAGAATCACGTCGATGGACGCAATGAAATCGAAGTCGCTCTGGTTGAAACAATACAAGAGACGTTGAACCTTGTCCGCATCGGAATAAACGACAATTTCTTTCATCTGGGTGGAGACTCTATCAGTGCGATTCAGATATCATCACGGATGAAAAGTTTGGGGTTCACAATAACTGCGGCGGAAATATTGAAAAGTCCTATCATAGGAGAAATGAGCTTATCTGTCCGAAGAGCGTACAAGGTTATTGGATCGCGTGATGAAATAAGCGGAATACTGCCGCAAACGCCTCCAATTATGTGGTTTAAGTCCTTGCAGTTGAATCACGAGGAGCATTATCATCAGTCCATTATGATCTCGATCTCGCCGACCGTAACGCTACATGAACTGATACTATGCTGGAACGTAATTATAAGACACCACGATGCGCTTAGACTCAACTACGATTCAAACAACGGATTGTTTTTTAATAAAGATCATTTAATTCATCAGCAGAGTATTGAACGGTATGATTTATCTAGTCTTGCGCCGGACCGGCAAGCTGAATATGTGATCGAAATGGCAACGAAGATGAAGAGTGAAACGCAGCTTAACCGGGATCTGCTAGTGCAAGCATGTTTGTTTGAGCTTGGTGAGCAAGGCAACCATCTGCTACTGACCGCTCACCATCTGGTGATGGATTCAGTATCATGGCGGATTATTTTATCGCATTTGTATATGCTATTGAAGCAGCTTCGGGAAGGAAGAGAGTTGGAACTGCCATTTAAAACATCTTCGTACAAGGCATGGGCCGAGGATTTATATTTACAAAGTCAGGTAATGCCGGATAACGAGCTGGACTATTGGTTGGACTCGGCGGGACGTCTATTCAAGTATCCATACGCAATTGAGGCGGAGAGCTCGACAGATGAGGCTTATACCCTTTATACCGAAGTACCGGAGGGCATCACGAGCAATCTATTAACCAACGCGAACATCGCCTATAATACGCAGACAAAAGAGCTGCTGCTGTTGGCGTTAATGCGCACGATCAGAGAACTGACATCTATGCAGGCTATAACGCTAGAGCTTGAAGGGCATGGTAGGGAGGGTGTCCCGCAGTTGGATTTAACCGAGACCGTCGGATGGTTCACAAGCTTCTATCCTCTTCATGCTGATCTGACAAGCAATGAGCTTGACGAGCAGATCAAGGAGGTAAAGGAACTAGTCAGACGGATTCCTCATAATGGAAGAAATTACGGCATATATAAGTACATTTGCGGCATGGTACAGGAAAGCGAGTCTGATGTCATTCGTTTCAATTATTTAGGAGAGTTCTCTAAGGCAGTAGACAATGAATACTTCCAAATTGTATTTGAAGAGACCGGCGTTGAATCGAGTCGCGCGAATAAGCTTAGCAGTTTAATAGAATTGAACTGCCTGGTAGTTTCCGATAAGCTAAAAATACAAATTACTTACAATCAAAACAGATTAACTACTGAGCATATGGAACGGTTTATGGAAGCATTTCTAGAGCATATCAAGTCAATAGCCGAGCATTGTAGAACTACAGAAGAACTGGAGTTCACGTCCTCCGACTTCGAACTGGCCGGCTTATCGACAGAAGAGCTTAATCAGCTATTCCAACTATGATAAAAGGGTGAGAAGATGCTAATTCTCGGCATATCGGGTGGCATAGATAGTATTCATGACACAATCATTGAGTTTCCTTACGGCAAGGCCCATGATTCTGCAGCCGTATTAATTGAGGATGGTCATGTAGTTGCTGCTATAGAAGAAGAAAGATTGAATCGCATTAAGCATACAAATCGTTTACCTATAGCCGCAATTGAATTTTGTCTAACTGAGAGACAGGTCACCCTGCAGGATATTGATTATATAGCGGTATACGGTACAGAGCATTACATCGATCAACTGTTGAAATTACATACGTGGAATCACCCGGACAAGCCATTGATTCATTCGGTGAGAAATTATATGGCCTCGAAGTTACAAAAGTATTTGGGAAGTGAATTTTCTGCTGAGAAAATTATTTTCGTCCCTCATCACATTTGCCATACGATGAGCGCTTACTATGCATCGGGATACGACGAAAGTCTCATCATGTCGTTGGACGGTACTGGAGACGGCCTGTCAGGATTAATTCAATCTACTGTGGATGGCCAGACAATAAACACTTTGCATACTATTCCGGAGGACAACTCCTTAGGCCTATTTTATTTGGAAGTCATCAAGTTTCTTGGTTACCAGCTGTTCGATGAGTATAAGGTGATGGGGCTTGCTCCATATGGTGACGCTTCGGTATATCGCAGTGTATTCAGAAAATTTTATACATTACATCCAGATGGTACGTATACCCTGCATACGAAAAGAATAGGATTGCTCTATGAATACTTGACGCCTCGCCGGAAGGGGGAGACGTTCACTCAAGTGCATCAAAATATATCAGCGAGTCTGCAGGAAATGCTGGAGACAATCGTACTGCATATGTTGACTTTCTTCAAAAAAGAAACATCGATCCGGAAGCTCTGCATGGCAGGCGGGGTTGCGCACAATTGCTCAATGAACGGAAAAATCTACTATTCCGGCTTATTCGACGAGATATTTGTACAACCGGCAGCTCATGATGCGGGCTGCTCTCTCGGGGCTGCCCTTCATGTATATTATACGAATAAGCCTGAGCGGAAGCGGGAGCAAATAACCGATGTATACTGGGGTACTGATTTACCACCGGATGAATCTGTTGGAAGAGAGCTTGCTAAGTGGAATGGATTGGTAGAATTTGTGCAGGTAGACAATATTACCGAAGCAGCAGCGGAAATGCTGGCGGAGGGTAAAGTAATCGGATGGGTTCAGGGACGCTCTGAATTCGGTCCTAGAGCCCTTGGCAATCGCAGCATTATTGCCGATCCCCGCCCTAGCGAGAACAAGACAATTATAAATTCAATGGTAAAGAAACGTGAAGGTTACCGGCCATTCGCACCGGCTGTATTAGCATCGGAAGCACCTACCTATTTCGACGTCATAGATGGGTGCAGCTCACTTGATTATATGGTGTTCGTATTGAATGTGAAAGAGCAGTGGCGCTCCGAACTTGGCGCCATTACTCACGTCGATGGTACGGCTCGGGTACAGACGGTAAGGAAAGATACCAATCCATTATTCTATCAGTTAATAAGAAATTTTCAGCAGAGAACAGGTATCCCGATCGTTCTGAATACTTCTTTCAATAACAATGCGGAACCTATTGTAAATTCGGTTCACGATGCGTTGGCCTGCTATTTGACAACAGAGCTTAATGGATTATGCATCGGGAATTATGTTATCCGCAAGAAGGCCGCGGAATATCAAGATTGGGCTTCGTACGAGGCTGTGCTTATGCCATATGCTGAGATTGTTTGTAGTGGCACTCATCATACAGGGGGAATTGGCTATGGGATTCGACATCGTTATTCGGGAAGCGAATCTGCGATTACTGAGGAATTATATGAAGCCGTCGTAAAAAATACGGATTTAAGTGAATTGTCAGCACCAGTGATTGAGAGTCTAACAGAGCTGTGGACAAATCGACTTATATCGATCCAACCGAAGCGTTGATCCCATTTTGTAAACTATGAAAGTGAGGAGTTAGTATTGAATAAGGTTAACGTTCATTTAGAAGAAATTACAGAGCACAACTGGTATGAGGCGACGCAACTTCGCGTAAGTGAGGAGCAGCTTAGCCTGTATCCATGCCCGATCGTTTACTGGATTGCAGAATCCAAGTATGCCACTCATTTTTGTCTGAAGGCAATTTATGCCGACGAAGTTATGGTAGGTTTTCTAATCTACAATTTAGATCCGGATGATGGCGAGTATTGGATAACGACGTTCATGATTGATGAAAGGTTTCAAAGAAAAGGCTATGCCTTGCAAGCGCTTACTGAGTTCATCCATTATTTCAAGAATAAGTACGATACGGACAAAATAAAACTTGGACATCGGGCCAATAATGTTGCTGCGGCTAACTTATATGAGATGATGGGATTTCATATTAATGGAGAGATTATTGGTGATGAAATTGTCCGATGCTACTCACTAAAATAAATTGATGTATGGAAGAAAGTTTTTTTATACCAATATTATCTTGCGAACGCGAATATTATTCTCTAGTACATTAATATTTGGAGTGGTTAAATGAATCTTGACTTGTTAGGATGGAGGCAAGAATTCGATCCTTATTTTTATTCGTATCAACAACAAGGATTCCAGGTCGGAAGAGTAATCGAAGAACAGCGGAATCTATATACAATCATGATGGGCACAGATACAAAGGTTCATGTAAACGTATCCGGAAGGTTCCGTTATGAAGCTGCCAATAAACGTGATTTTCCCGTTGTGGGAGACTGGGTCATCTATCGGCAGGTTAATCAAGAGGAGAAAGGTGTTATTCATTCGATATTGCCTAGGTTCAGTAAGTTCTCTCGGAAATCGGCTGGTAACACCACTGAAGAACAAGTGCTGGCTGCGAATATCGATACGGTGTTTCTGGTCAATTCTTTAATCAATGACTTTAATCTACGCCGGCTGGAAAGGTATCTGGTTATGGCAAGAGAGAGCGGTGCAAATCCAGTCATAGTGCTGAGCAAAGCCGATCTATGCGATGATGTTGAACATAAAATTAGTCTCGTGCAGCAATTTGCACCCGCTATACCAACGCATGTCATTAGTGTGGTGAACCGACAAGGGATTGAAGCGCTAGACGTGTACTGTCAACCCGGTCAGACGATCGCAATGCTGGGTTCTTCAGGTGTTGGCAAGTCGACCTTAATGAACTGTTTAAGTGAGCAAGACATAATGGCTGTAGGCGCTGTGCGGGCACATGACGGGTTGGGCAAACATACAACGACGCATCGGCAATTAGTAATGCTCCCTAGAGGCGGAATGATTATCGATACGCCTGGTATGCGCGAATTGCAGTTGTGGACGAATAAGCAGGTAGATTATAACTTTCAAGATGTACAATCATTCGCTGTTAGGTGCAAGTATCGAGACTGTCTTCACCAAGGAGAAGCGGGGTGTGAGGTTGAAAGAGCGATTCAATCAGGCCAGCTTAGCGCCGAGCGATTCAAGAGCTACATGAAGCTCCAAAAAGAATCGCAGCATCTAGAGCGTAAAGAAAATGAGCGGGAACAATTGAAACAGAAGGTGAAAATGAAGAAGCTGTTTCAATCGATCGATCGAAAACGAAAAAGATTCTAGGATGAGGTCGATATGTCGAACGTATTACTTATAGGATTTCCTCTTTTTGGTCATATGAGGCCGTTACTCGGATTAAGCCGCCTTTTGGTTCAACACGGTGAGACCGTATATTTTTTTGGCAATGAAAACTTCCGGGAAGCCATTGAAAATAGCGGAGCGTTATTCCTGGAGTCAGAAGAAGAATATTCACCATCCGGGTCAGAAACAGCTGGAACAGATAAGCTTTCGGAATTCGCTGGCTTGCTTCTGGAGCTATTACAAGCCCGGGAACGGCTGGTACCGGGCTTGAATGCGTTGATTTCAAGCAGTAATATTGATTACATTATCCATGACTCTTTTTGCAGCTGGGGTAAAATGACGGCGCGTATCAATCGACTTCCGGCCGTATCATCAATCACGACATTCGGGTATAACCAGGATATTTATGATAAGTACCCGGAGCAGTTCATCCAGAACGTATTATTAATGCCGACTGACAGTCCGAATGCTTTGTTTCCGAAGCAGGGACGTGCGGTACAGAGAATGCTGAAGCTTATGTTTGCAGCAATGCGAGACTTAACAGAGGAAAGCGACGATTTGATCGATCTGCTTGTTAATAAACAGGAATTGAATTTTGTATATACGTCTTCATTGTTTCAGATTCATATGGATTCATTTGACTCCTCTTTTCGGTTTGTAGGACCGCTTATAAAGCAAACATCATTCTCGGATCATACAATAACGGAGCAAGCGGATGCCGATAAACGGCTTCCGCTTATTTATATTTCATTTGGTACCGTATTTAACCATAAACCGCAATTTTATGCAATGTGTATTGAAGCATTCAGGGACTTTAATGGACGTGTAGTGATTTCTACCGGTAACGTCGAACTGGATTTGCACACTGAACTGCCGGGTCATATTGAGCTTATGCCTTGGGTTTCACAACAAGAGCTACTGAGGCTGACAACTTTATTTATTACTCACGGCGGGTTCAATAGTATTAACGAGGCGTTATTTCATGCCGTGCCGGTCATCGTCATACCTAGAGCAGTAGATCAATTTCTAGTAGCCGAAAGAGTAGAACAATTAGGCGTGGGAATGAAACTCGAACTCGATACAATTACCCCTCATTCGCTGGCAAGTACAGTTAAGGAAGTGCTGGAGAGTGAAGAAATAAAGTCGAACTGTAGACTCGTCGGTGAATCCTTGCGTTTATCTGGCGGGCTTGATGAGGTGTGGGTACAAATGAAGCGCTTCAAGCAGATCCATGAGATTCGTTAAGCAATTAGGTAGGAGGAGAGAGAAATCGAGCGTTTAGCGTGTTTATTTCCAGGTCAAGGGTCGCAATATTCCGGGATGGGTCGGCGTTGGTATAAGGAGTATTCAATAGTGAGACGAGTATTCGAGGAAGCAAGCGAAGTATTGAAATATGACTTGAAGCGTATATGCTTCGAAGGGGAAACAGAACAACTCGCTGATACCCGCATTACACAGCCCGCCATTGTCACCCTAAGCGTAGCAGCGTATCAGATTTTCGTGAATGAGGTTGGTATAACGCCCGCTTATTATGCCGGTCACAGTCTGGGAGAATACAGCGCGCTATGCTGTGCCGGCGTCATTCGATTCGACGACATGCTTCGGTTGGTACAGGTACGTGGCCAACTGATGTATGAAGCGGTTGAAGCTGGAACGGGATTGATGCAGGCCATACGAGGCGTGGGCATTACCTCGATTTACGAGGCTTGCGAAGAGGTATCCGACGAGAGTGGTTTAGTCACAGTAGCGAACGTGAATAGCAATAATCAAGTCGTTATTTCAGGTCATCGTTCGGCTGTTATTAAAGTTTCCGAGCGGCTGCAGCAACAATTCGCTCGGGCGTCCGCGATCTCTCTTCAAGTAGGGGCGCCCTTTCATTCCCCCTTAATGGTGAGAGCGGCACAAACGTTCAGGAAAGAGTTTGATAAATACACGCTGTATTCAACGGATAAATTAGTTATTTCTAATTTAACCGGATTACCCTACAGAAGAAGTTCCGAGCTAAAGACTGCTCTTGCTTCACAAATATCGGCCACCGTTCAGTGGAAGGCATCGATGGATTTTTTTACTCGGCAAGGTATTGACCGGTTCGTTGAATTAGGGCCTGGCACCACACTGCGAAATTTATTAAAGAACACGGACAATGATTTGCGCTGTTATGCGTTCGATGATCCGGGCGATCTAGCTGAACTGAAACGTATGAAGTGGGCGCCGCTCATGCCTTCTCAGGTAATATCTTGGTGTCTTGCCACTGCGGTAGCGACTCCAAATCGGGGGCAACAGTCAGAGCAGAGCCTGACCGCAATTACAAATATGTATAAGCGTCTGCAGACGCTGAAAAAGCGTTCGGAGAAAATAGAGAATGCTCAGGAAGAAATGATAGAAGCCATTACAGTTATTAAACAAATGATGATGGAGAAGGGACTTGCTGCTTCCGTTCAATGTGATATATTCGACAAACTGATGCAAGAGACAACGGATCCCGGATGGGTGTAGGGTGCGTTAGATCTCAATTATTGTTGAGATGGAGGCTATGACGAATGAGCTCTGATGGGACATCGAATCGTAATGATGATATTGCAATAATAGGAATTTCCTGCCGATTTCCAAATGCGGATAATACGGATGAGCTATGGGATGTGTTGTATAATGGCTGGAATTGCATAAGGGAGCTTCCACTCCAGCGAAGACAAGACGTCAAGAGAATATTCCAGGATCCGCACAAAGCCTACTTCTTTCTCGGAGATTCATCAGCCGATGTGGATGAAGGCATTTTTTCGCTAGGTGGTTATTTGGAACGAATTGACCACTTTGATTACGCTTATTTCAACATATCTCCTAGAGAAGCGAAGTATATGGAGCCTGCTCAACGGCTCATGATGGAAGTGACATCCGAAGCGCTTGAAGATGCCGGATACGGTGGGAATAAATTAAAGGGAAGCAGAACAGGGGTTTTTATCGGTCGGGATCATTCGGATCTACCTATCTATAAAATGGTAATGGAGCCGGACCCATCGCATCTTACCGGATCGTATACAGGTATTTTATCCGGACGAATTTCACATCACTTTGATTTCAAGGGTCCGTCTGCTGTAATTGATACCGCATGCTCGTCGGGACTTGTTGCAGTGCATCAAGCGAAACAAAGCTTGCTAAATGGAGATTGCGACGTTGCCGTTGCAGGAGCGGTGAATATACAGCTTGTACCGCTTAAAGATAATGGTATGAATATTGTGTCGTCTGCAAGCAATCAAGTGTCTACCTTCGATCAGACAGCGGATGGAGCTGTATTAGGGGAAGGCGTCATTGCACTCATCTTGAAACCGCTACAACGAGCGAAGGCTGATGGAGACGATATTTATGCTCTTATAAAAGGCAGCTCGATCAACTGTGATGGAGCCTCCAAGGGATTAACTTCTCCGAATGCCGACGCTCAGGAACAGTTATATCTTGATGCATGGGAAGATGCTGGGATTAACCCGGCATCGCTATCTTATATAGAAGCGCATGGAACCGGGACTGTACTTGGAGATCCCGTAGAATTCAAAGGATTGACTAGAGCGTTCAGACGTTACACGGCAGGCAGACAATTTTGCGGAATAGGCTCAATCAAAACGAATATGGGACATACGGTCGCAGCTTCGGGCCTTGCCGGGATTGTTAAAGTTGTGTTATCCATGAAGTATCGGACGATGCCGGCCAGTTTACATTTCAATGAGCCCAATTCACTTATTAACTTTATAGATTCTCCATTCTATGTAGTTAAACAGCGTAAAGAGTGGGAGCAGCACGGAACGCAGCCGAGAAGGGCCGGCGTGAGTTCATTTGGGTTTAGTGGTACAAATTGCCATATTATGTTGGAGGAGGCACCAGCACCGCTGCAGGATACCGGCTGTCAGCAGCAACAGGAAGGGCTCGATATGTTCACGCTTTCGGCGAACTCGCAAGAGACGCTGCGTGAGCTGGCGGAAAAATACATTACACATATAGAGCATCATCGACCTCGCTTTCATGATATATGCTTCACAGTCAATACAGGACGGAAGCATGCCTTTCATCGGCTTGCCATCGTTGCTGCGAGTACCGGTGAATTAGTACACATGCTGAAGTGTTGGGTCCGCAGCGAGAGGGTAGCAGAAGGAGAACAGCGTGTATTATATGGTAGTCATAGAATAGTAGCTGATGATAAAAAGGTGCTGGACGCGGGAGAACTGACTTCATTCGATCTGCAACAGCTTAATCACGAACTCTCATTGCTGCTTATATCCGGCGATGTTCGGTCCAGTGAACAATCGTTACTGAACGCCTGCCAGCTATATATTCGCGGGGGCAGCCTGAATTGGCAGGCATTGTATGAAGGCGAACGGAGACGAATCCTGCATTTGCCGACCTATCCGTTTTCGAAAGTGAGATGTTGGGCAGACGCTTTGCGAGTGACTCCGATTACACAGCACCGACTATCCAACCATTCTCTGCTCGGAGAACTAGCGCTTGTATCCAATAATCAAACGATATATAGGAATGTTATGTCGCCTGATTTGCATTGGGAGCTGAGTGAGCACAAACTGGGGAGTCAGTCGATTTTACCCGGTACGGCTGTGATGGAGCTAATGAGTCAGGCAGGGCAACTGGCGATAAATGGTCCTAGTATAGAGTTTGAGCAGTTTCTGTTGATCAATCCATTAATATGTCGGGAAGGAGAGGCAAGAGAGGTTCATACCACCGTCTTGGAAGAGCGGGAGGGCTACAATATCACGGTAGCGAGCAAGCCTGCCTCGCAATCGACGGACTGGGAACTGCATGCGAAGGCTAGAGTAAAGAGCTGGACGGGGAGTCTGGGTGTAATCGATTTGGAGCAATTACGGTTGGCAGTCAAGCCGTATTTGCAGCGGCCTGATTCAGAGCAAACGGCAGGCCGTGTGTTCGAATTCGGTCCTCGTTGGTCTAATGTACAAGAAATTAGATTTGGTGACCGGGAGCTATTGGTGCACATTCGATTACCTGAGGCGTATCAATCGGATATGGTGCACTATAATTTACATCCTGCGCTACTGGATACAGCGTTAAATATAGCGAGCCAAGATGTTGGACGAGGTACCTACTTGCCCTTATCAGCCTCTTCGTTTTTATTTGATGGAGGAAAACGGTCACAATTCTACAGCTATATTAAAATACATGAAACACCGGATATGCAAGATCCTGAAGCGATATCATTTGATATCCAATTAATCGATATGAGCGGGCAAGTATTCGGAGTCCTGGATAATTATGTGATAAAACGGATTTCTGAGCCGTCACTCCAAGTGGAATCGAAGCCGGTTAGCTCTTCCTATTACAATGTGCAGTGGAAGCCTATGGAGGAAGTGGACCGAAGCGTCATAAGCCCTTCGCGCATTGCGGTTATTAAGGACCAGAAAGGAGTAAGCGAGAGTATCATCGATTCGTTGAAGCGTCAAGGCAATGAGGTCTTCGAGATTGAAATTGGCCTCGCAGGCGGTATCGATGGCAAACGATTGGATAGACAAAGCTATATTGTGGATCCCTCTATGCAAGGGATGAAATCGATCGCCGATATTTGTGCAGAAGCTCAAATTAGTAGATTGATTCATTGCAGCTCTCTTGATTTAACCGACCCGGTGGAGTCGTTCGGAGATCTTCAAGATCATGTGCAAAGAGGCGTTTACGATCTGTTCCATTTGATGAAGCAGTTGACTACCATTCAGCTTGATCATTCGTTAGAGGTTTCCTTAATTACGCGCAATGCATATGCTATCTCCGGAGACGATACGCGGCTGAATCCTCATCTTGCAGCAGCTATAGGGTTGCTGAGAGGGGCATCGCAGGAGCTGCGGAATTGGACGTTCCGCTGCATAGACATAGACGAACACACCACTGTAGAAGCGCTTATGAGAGAACTTGCCTTACGGAGCACCCGTTTCACAATGTCATTCAGGAAAGGAACTGCCTATGAGCCGGAGTTGGCACCGAGTCTTCCGTCTGTCGATGCCCAAAGTTTGGATATTACCGAGAATGGCGTCTACGTTATTACGGGCGGGTTGGGTGGTATTGGGCTGGCGATCGCCAAGCATTGGGCAGCGAAGAAGGCTGTGCATCTCATTTTAATCAATCGCAACATTGATATCGAACCCAAGTCAAACCGCCCGGATATCGATGAAAAAATCTCAGCTATCCGGTACATTGAGGATACAGGATCTACGGTTAAGTTATATCAGGGAGATACTGCCGACCCGATTCGAATGGAACAAATCGTTATCGATATTCTACAGCAATACGGGCAAATAAATGGCATTATTCATAATGCGGGAGTTGCCGGTAAAGGTCTGCTCTATACTAAAAAACATACCGATATGCAGAAAGTATTTGCAACCAAGGCGTATGGGGCGTGGCTGCTTGATAATCTTACTAGTCACTTGGAAATTGATTTTTTCCTCGTCAGCTCCTCAGCGATGTCATTCATAGGCGAAGCGGGGCAATCGGACTATACTGCGGCCAATTGCTATTTGGACACGTTCTGCGATAGCCGAAATCAGCGAGGTAAACCGACGATTGCAATCAATTGGCCACCGTGGTCCCAGACTGGTATGTCAGTTGCGAACCAATCTGATATTGAAAACTATTTCATCATACCGCTAGGAACAAGTGAAGCGTTGGAAGTGATGGATACGGCATTATTGGAGCAAAGGCGAAACGTTCTATATGGCCAATTGAATGACAAGCTGTTCGATGCAAAGATGAAGCACAACTATTACTTCGGGATACATACCAGCATCGCAGGTAAAGTGTCTACGGGTAGCAAAAGCAACAGAACGGATCAAACTTCTCAACCGGTAACTGCACGCAAACAGGTTCAGGTATCGGCAGGTAAGGGTGAAAAGGTTACTGAAACGATGCGGATTGTAGCTCATGCATGGGCGGAAGTGCTCGGACTTGAGTCTATTTATATCTATGACGACTTTTATGCTCTGGGCGGAGATTCCATACTTGCACTGCAAATATACGAGAAATTGTTCAAGCAATACGGTAGTGTTCTCGATGTGTCTACCATTTTCAACTATCCGAGCATAGGTGGATTGTCAGGTTTTATTGACAGCGTCGGCGAACGCAGACTTACGGATCACGTTCCTGATTCTGATTACAAAGGGAACCTTGGAGAGGAAAGTTATCCGGTTTCGTACGCTCAGCGGAGCATTTTATTGGCTGAGCGGGGAGGTCTGATTAATACAGCCTATAACTTGCCTTCCTTCTATATTTTCACCGGCGAAATTCGCTTGGACCGACTTGAATTTGCAGTTCAAAAATTAATAGAGCGCCATGATGTACTCCGTACCGGATTTAAACAGATAAATAACGAGTATATACAGTTTCTTGAATCGGATGATATACGGCTTAAAGTTGTCTACGGAAAAGTCGATGAAGAGAATGTTCAGGAGCATATTCGCGGATTTGTAAGGCCATTTGAGCTGGCCATTCCGCCATTAATGCGGATTGAATACGCCGAGCTTGCTACGGATAAACATTTGTTAATGTTTGATATGCATCATTTAATTGCTGATGGTACTTCGATCGAAATTATGATTCGGGATTTTCAATCGTTCTATAAAGGGCTGGAGCTTGAGCCTCTGCCATATCAGTATAAAGATTTCATTCATTGGCAGCGACAGTTCGAGCGAAGTCAATCGTTTGAGGAGCAGGAGCGTTTTTGGCTTGCCCTGTATGAGCAACAGGCACCAAGAAGCGAACTCCCAATTGATTACCCAAGAACGGTTCATCCTACCTGGGAAGGCCATTCTCTCACGTTTGAGCTGGACCCGACGATTTCCGTGCGAACGTTAGAACTGTGTAGGGAAACGGGAACGACGCTTTACATGGTGCTGCTGTCTGTCTACAGCATCTTGTTAACAAAAATAACCGGCGATCGTGAAGTTGTAATCGGGTTTCCTATTGAAGGACGAAGTGAGAGGAAATTCAAAGAGATTATCGGCTGCTTGATTAATACGCTTACGATCAAAACGACAGTGAAGGACGATGAGCGGTATGTAGACTTTTTGATGAGGGTTAAATCGGATCTTATTCAATCCTACAAGTATCAGCAATATCCGTTCAACGAACTTCTGAGCAAAATTCGTCTGAAAAATGAACCGGGAAGGCATCCTTTATTTGACACGATGTTTATTCTGCAAAACGCTGCGGTTTATGAATCCGGTTTGGAGCAGTTTGTAATACAAGAAATCAATACGGCGTACTCAAATGGAACGGCCAAATTCGATATGACATGGGAAGCAATGGAATCAAACGGAGTAATACGTTTCCGTATTGAGTATCGTACACAGCTGTTCAAAGCCAAGACGATTTCGAAGATGATGGAGCATTATCGCAAAATATTGCTGGCCATCCTGAATGACCGGCAAGTGAAGTATCAACAGATAAGGCTGGTAGGAAGTGATATAGCCGACGCGAATCACAAGGAGTCGATCGTATTTGATTTTTAGAGGGCAGCCATTGCTACTCTAGGGAGGTATCCTATGGAGACACTGGATTATGAGGCTAAAGTGCTCGAACTGGGTTTTTCTGCAGAGAAGAAATATTGGACGGAAAGATTGAGAGATCACGATCAACTGACCGGCTTACCGCCGGACAAGGTGGGCTATGAGAAGCAAGAATCATGCTACGCCTTATACCGGAGTGAATTATCGAATGAAGTCTCGCAGCTACTCCTCAAGATTGGGAATCGATCGGAGCAGGGGATATTCGCTATTTTTCTGGCTGCTTCCAGTTATTTGCTTTCTCGCTATAATAACATAGAAGATGCGATGATTATGATTCCGTCAGAGCATGGCGAAGCTGGCTTAACGGCACTGCTTCCGTTAAGTACAGTTATAACGGGCCCAGAGCAGACATTCAGGCAGTACTTATATGAGGTGCGAGAGCAGTATCAAGAAGCACATAAGTACAGTTCGTACCCATTTACTGGCTTCCAAGCGATGTTGAATTTACAGAAGCAACGTCCAAGTATGCCGTTTGTCATTACTTATAATGTATGGGCTGATACACCTTTAGATGAATTGGCTACTGTGGATTTGATCTTTTCGTTCAAACTGCATGAAGACCAGATAACAATTGAGAGCAGATATGATGAAACCTTGTATACGCTGGAGATGATCGAGCTTTGGCATGAACGTGTGAAGCAAGTATTGCCGAGCCTGCTGCTGCAGCCGGATAAACCGCTGGCGGAAGCAAATATTGTGACGGCACGTGAGAAACAGTTGCTGGCCAACATGAACAAGACTGACAAGATAGCTATCGAGCAACTTACACTTGTTGAACGTTTCGAAAGGCAAGTCGCGCAGGATCCGGACAGAATTGCCATATTGTTCGAGCAAAGCCGGGTAACCTTCGGGGAGCTTAATGCGAAGGCGAATCAAATGGCACGAAAGCTGCGGACAAAGAACATTGGACGGGATACAATTATTGGTCTATATATGCAGCGTTCCATGGAAATGATCGTCGGGATGCTAGCTGTTATGAAGGCAGGAGCGGCTTACGTCCCCATCGACCCATCTTATCCAATCAGCCGGGTATCTTATATGCTTCAAGATAGCAGCTGCAACATCGTTCTGACACAGTCGGCGATTAGGCATGATTTAGAGGAACAGCCTGTTGAATTAATCTTAATGGATGAGGAAGCAGGATATACGGGGGATTCAGATAATCTGCAGATAGCCTGCTGCTATGGAGATTTGGCTTATCTAATCTACACGTCTGGCTCTACAGGCACGCCGAAGGGTGTCATGATTGAACACGGATCGCTTGCAAATTTGTTCGAAGGCATTTGCGACCAAATTGAGTATTGCGAGAACAAGAGTATGATTTCATTAACGTCATACTCCTTTGATATTTTTATCCTGGAAAGCCTCATCCCGTTAGGATGCGGCATGCGAATCGTAATGGCTAACGATCGGCAGAGCAAAAATTCGAAAGAAATTGGCGCCTTGATAACGACTCATAATGTAGAGATGCTTCAATTGACACCATCTCTGCTAACATTCTTATTGTCTTTCGAGGAGAGCCCTGATTATTGGAGTAAGCTCACGTCGATAATGGTTGGCGGCGAAGTGTTCCCGGCGAAGCTCGCAGCGAAATTGAGAAGCAGGACGAATGCATCGATATATAATATGTACGGTCCGACTGAGACGTCGGTATGGTCATTAATTCACCCAATTACTGCTACCGATACCGTGCAATTGGGACGGCCGATCCATAATACGAAAATATATGTATTAAACCGACATTATCAACTCCAGCCTCTTGGAGCCTCGGGTGAATTGTATATCTCGGGTCTGGGAGTGGCTCGGGGTTATTGGCGTTTGCCAGAGTTGACCAGCAGCAAGTTTATTCCTAATCCGTTCGATGACGGTCAACTGCTATATCATACCGGGGACATGGTTAGCCTCATGCCGGACGGTATACTCCGCTATATCGGAAGAGCGGACGATATGGTGAAAATTCGAGGTGTCCGGATTGAGCTCAGTGAAGTAGAGATGAGCCTTAGACGCCATCCAAATGTTGAGAACGCTGCCGTTACGGTAAATAGCGATGGAAACGATCAGCTATCAATCACCGCTTATATTTTGCCGTCTGATTCGAGTGAGATGGAGAGCATTATACATGATCTGGTGAACGAAATGCCGTTCGCGATGGTACCCCGGACATGGATTACTGTCGATCATATTCCATTGACGCCCAATGGCAAGACGGACCGAAAAGCGCTACAGTCTCTACATGCTTGCAAGAAGGAGGAAGCAGCGGTACCGGAGCAAGCATTGACGGAGACAGAAATGTTTCTGATTGAGACTTGGGAGGAAATCCTTCAGACTAATTCGGTATCTGTTCTGGATAACTTTTTCGAATTAGGCGGGTACTCTTTACACGCGGTGCAGCTAGAGATAGCTGTAGAAAACAAGTTTACAATGCCGGTTGATGACATGGTCTCCATAAAAATAAAAACATTAAGCACGATTCGAGAGCTGGCGGCCTGGATTGACCAGGTTGCCGAACAATAAGAGAGGAAGGTTGCATTATGATGGATACAACAGCTGTTAAGCATACGGTACTACAAATCGCGCGTGAAATTTCCCAGGGCAAAGAACTGAACGACAGTATATGGGAGCAAAATTTGTTCGAGTTGGGTGTTACATCTATTCAATATTTGAAACTCATCGTCGCGGTAGAAGAGCATTACGACATTGAATTTAATGAAGATACATTCGATTTCAACGATTATCCAACATTGGAGTCGATCGCTAGCTTTATTCTACTGAAAGCCAGTCATGCATCACTCAATTAGTTCAATACAAATAATTCCGAGAGGATGATAGGTTGTGAAATTTGAATTGCTCGTTGGCAAAAAAGGCTTCGAGGAGTTTTCGGTCATTGTTGGGATGAGCGAAGCTGAAAAAGAAGAGAGACGCACACTGTTGGAACAATCTTATATGCCATTTAAAGTTACACTTTATTATGCCCAACTAATTGCTGAACAGACTGAGCCTTACCGCACTCAAATGATCAATATTGTGCTTCCTCCACCGGGCAGTAAGCCTTTTAAGGGTAGATTTGATCCGTATGGTAATCGGTCATATCGTCAGGATGATACTTCGTTTCTTCAGCATAAATATAAAAAGACGCTGCTTCTGCATATTGATGATTATTGTATCGCCAATTGCCAGTTCTGCTACAAAGTAAACGAAATTCGGCATGAAGAGCAAGAGCATAAAAAAATAAACGATAAACTGAATGCAGCACTTGAATATTTGGAGAAAAACCCATATGTCGATAATATCCTTCTGACTGGTGGCGACCCTGCTTCTTTCCGCAAGACAGCCGAGTTAACTGAACTCATTGGTTCGTTGCTTGCGGCACCGAATGTCCGTTTAGTTCGGTTTGCGACGAAGGGGTTAGCTTATTACCCAGAGAGATTCCTTGATGAGGAGTTATTGGAGTTTTTCAGACAAATCAGTCGTGTGGAAGGTAAGCAAGTTAGTGTCATATCACAATTCAATCATCCGGGTGAGTTCGGCCCACTGGCAATCAAAGCAACGCGGGCACTGCAAGAAGTCGGTGTGCAGGTTAGAGGACAGCCTGCAATCATTCGTGGAGTGAATGAATCGGTCAAAACTCTGATTGATTTGCAGCGCAAGTTTCTGGACAATCAAATCATTTCCTATTATATGACGGTATTTATGCCGGTTCGCGGCGTAGAGCAGTATGCATTGACCTTGGATGAAGCATTCCAAAACGTGGCAGAGTCTAAACGGAATCTTGGTGGATTAGAAAAGAAAGGTGTCCTGCTGACGTCCCACGATTTCGGCAAATTCGAGATTTGCGGATTCTATCCAAGTATTAAGCAACCGGAGAAGATCGTGTTGAAGTGGCATCAGGCGGTTGCTCCGCAGTACTTGCCTGAACGTCTGAAACAGCTTGTTCCGACCTTGCCGGAAGAAATTCTGCTGCTCGATTACAAACAAGGCGAAATGTATTGCCTTGACCATGTGCTTAAGTATAATGGGCTCCCTTACGTAAATGAGTCGGGAGAAGCGGTAGATGATGGAACAAATGAGTATCTTCTGTCGCTTTAATATAATAACCGATTGGGAGTGAATCTATGAAAAAGGCGGATGTAGCTGATATACTCCCGTTAAGTCCGACCCAAGAGAGCATGCTGTATCATTATCGCCTAGAGCCTGCTTCGACGAAATACCATGGACAGCATATTCTCTATCTTCGTGGGGAACTTGATCCCATCTGCTTTAACAAGGCAGTAGATATGGTCGTTGATACTAACGAAATGCTGCGTGCCGTGTTCCGTTGGGAGAATATTCAATCTCCGGTTCAGATTATTATGAAATACAAAGCTATGTGTATTCCGTATTATGATTGGTCGGCATGTCGGGAGGACAATCAGCGGGAACGATTGAACCAACTACTGAAGAAGGATCAAAAGGAACATTTTCAGCTGGAGTCTGGCGACACGATGCGAATTCGCACGATCAGGATGGGGCGAGATCAGTATGTTCTCGTGTGGTCGTTCCATCATATTATCATGGATGGATGGAGTTCCGGGGTGTTGTTAAACGAAATATTTACTAATTACGGCAGCCTGATAAAAGAACAACGAGTTGCACAGCGCCCGAAAATGAAATATAAGCAGTATCTGCGCCACCTAAAGGATACGAAGTCGAACACCCAAACAGCGTTCTATTGGAAGAGTTATCTTAAAGACTTTACCACACCGACAGAGCTTCCGTTTCATCGGCAGGAAGGATTCCCTCTAGGCCATCGCTCGCTGCGTATCTGTCTCGATGCAGAGTTGACGGAAGGCCTGGAACAATTGTCCAGAGATTATGAGGTGACACTGAGCACATTGTTGCAGGTAGGCTGGGCCGTGGTATTAGGCAGATATAGTGGAACGAAGGATGTACTGTTCGAGGTGGCGCATACGGGTAGAAGCATACCACTTGCCGGTATAGAAGAGATGGTGGGCTTATTCGTTTCTACCTGCCCTCAGCGAGTAAAATGGGATGCAACGAGTACGGTTGACAGTTTACTTGCTGTAATGAGCAGGGAGCAGCATGAAAGAGCCCCTTATCTTAACGTATCAGTTGCAGAGCTGAAGGGGTATTCGGGAATCGATGTACACAGCGTGCTTACATACAGCTTGTTTCTATTTCAGAATTATCCAATCAATAAGTCGCTGCGAAGTTTGAATCTTGGCATAGAAATCGAGGAAATACAATCGTTTGAGACGGCTAACTATGCGTTGGTAGTGGAAATAAAACATGATGATGGTTTGGAAATCCATTTCAACTACGATACCTCTTTATTACAGGAAGCAGTAGTGGAACGGATTGCAAAGCATTACAGCAATGTACTGAAAGGAATGATCTTTCAGCCGGATAGTCAGATCGTCAACACCCCTATATTTGATGTCGAGGAACAGTTGAGATTGCTTTCGGCCCCTATGGACGTTGTCAGTATTCCGGCTGACCAATGCGTTCATGAGTTGTTTGATCAAGTGGCGGATAAATTTCCAGATGCCACGGCACTGATAGACAGCGATAAGCAGATGTCGTATTCCCAGTTACAGCAAATAACGAACCAATTAGCACGGGCTATTTCATCGAAGGTCACAGGTAACCATCGGCCGGTCGCAGTATTATGCGGCCGCTCGACAGAAATGATTGTCACGCTACTAGGAATTTTAAAAAGTGGTTCATTCTATGTGCCGCTTGATCCGCTCATACCGACCGTAAGAATAAAGCAAATTATCGATCGGATTCAACCGGCGCTATTAATTACAGATAACTCGAACATGGAATTAGCTTGCGAATTGGAACTAGAGTTGCTTAATGTACAGGATTGTAGCAACTGGGAGGGACAATATGCATTAACAATCGAACAGACTGCCCTTGCGTCAACATCTCCTGCATATGCAATGTTCACCTCCGGATCTACGGGGAAGCCGAAAGGGGTTATAGTCAATCACTCCCAATTGATCAATTCGTTGTGGTGGCACAATGAATTTGTTGGCATCAATACCGAAACAAGAACATTACAAATCGCAACCTTAACGTTCGATGCTTCTGTTGTAGAAATTTTTTGTACGCTGCTAACAGGCGGAACACTTCATCTGCTTCAAGAAAACGATAATAAATCGCCGAAGAGGCTGATAGATCTGATTCAGCTTCATCAAATTAATTTCATTCTGGTAGTACCGACGATGTATCGCGCGCTGCTGGATTATGCGGAGCATGCACCGGAAGGGGCGCTCTCTTCTGTCAAGAGAGTGATTTGCACAGGTGAAATGATGACGGCTAGCTTGGCGAAGCATCATTATACCCTACTACCGCAATCGTCGCTGTATAACTTATACGGTCCTACAGAGAATAGTATTTCAGCTTCGGGATACCTTGTACCGGAGCAAGTGGTACATGATGGCCCTATACCGATAGGTAAGCCCAGTTATAACGTAAGCGTGTATATACTGGACGAGGACATGCAGCTGCTGCCGAAAGGCAGTACTGGAGAAATATATTTAGGTGGGATGGGGGTTACGGCAGGCTACATAGGAGATGAAGCCAGAACGGCAGCCTCCTATCTAGAGACTGTATACGGCCGTCTTTATCGTACGGGTGATTTAGCACGCTGGCTGGAGGACGGCAGCCTTCAGTACTTCGGGCGCAAAGACTTTCAAGTTAAAATACGCGGGAACCGCGTTGAAATTGAAGAGATAGAAGCTGTAGTAAGAAGTCATGCGGCTATTAAAGAAGCTGCCGTAGTAGCCGTGCGGGTTAGAGACGATCAAATGCTGGCTTTGTGCTATGTTGATGACTGCATGATCGACCGTGATGACCTGAGAAATTATATCTCGTCACAATTGCCGGAATATATGGTTCCATCATTGTATAAAAGGATGGATGCGCTACCGTATACGGCAAGCGGCAAACTGAATAAGTTAGCCCTGCAGCAGTTGGAGTATGTAGTCACGGAAACCGGTCGCACTGGATACTTCAATAATCAATTGGAGGTTGAATTATCGAGTATTTGGTGCAGGATTCTTAATGTGAAAAAGGTTGATATAGATGATCATTTTTATTCCATTGGTGGACATTCCCTGAAGGCTGCAGAACTTGCCACGCGAATACAGATTCAACTGTCGGTAGTTATTGCCCTGCAAGATGTTGCCCGATATCCGACTATTCGTCAAATGGCGGCTTATATTGCAGAACGAGGCGGACAACACCAAACGACACTAGCTCCAATACCGAAAGCTGAGCTTCAGCCGTATTATCGTGCTTCTTCCGCGCAGAAGAAAATATTTATACTGCGGCATCTAGAAGAAGAGAGTACTAGTTATAACATGTCCGGAATCTTGTCAATCACGGGCACTCTGAATCGTAGCAGAGCGTTCAATACTTTTCAACGAATTATTAACCGTCATGAAGTATTTCGTACTTCATTCTTTCTCCAGGATGGAGAAGTGTATCAACGCATTCTGAATGAGGTTGCGTTCGATATTGATAGCGAGGTTATGAATGGGAGGACGATTGAACAAGTCTTACAGGGTTATATTCGTCCGTTCGATCTGTCCCAGGCGCCTCTGCTGCGGGTAGCCCTTGTTGACACAGAAAATGAAGGACAGTATTTGCTGTTCGATTCTCATCATATTGTGTTGGACGGTACTTCACTTAACCTCCTGATGAATGAATTTATTCAGTTGTATCATGGGAGTATGCTGCCGGCAGCTAACTTGCAGTATAAGGATTACACATGCTGGTTCTGGGCTAAGGCTGATGGAGAAGGCTGGAACAATCAACGGTCGTTCTGGATAAATCAATTCAAGGATAAGCTGTCCGTCATGCATTTTCCTTCAGACTATACAAGGCCGCTAGTGAAGAAGTTTGAAGGTAGTCATCACCTCTTTACAATTGAGAGTGATTTATTCAATCGGCTAAATCATTTTGTAAGTGAAAGCGGCAGTACGGTGAATATAGTCTTATTGTCAGCTTATTATGTATTACTTCATAAATATACAACACAAGAGGATTTAGTCGTTGGTTCTCTGGTTAGTGGTAGAGACCATCCGGATCTGAACAATATAGTAGGAGTATTCGTAAATTTTTTACCGATCCGCTGTTATCCGAAAAGATCGGTCAAGTATGTTGATTTTCTCAAAGAAGTACAAGAGACGGTATGGCAAGCCTATGACAATCAGACCTTCCCGCTTGAAGAGATAGTTTCGCATTTCGGCAAAGCGATTCAACCGGGTAGAAATCCATTGTTTGATACGATGCTCATCTATCACAATCAGCGTGAGCAAGAACTTGAGAGTATGTCGGAAGAGTTACAGCTTAAACAAATTTCGTATGAGTCTAGTACATCTAAACTGGATTTCAAGATCGATGTTACACCTACACCGAGCTCATACCAGTGCGTTTTGGAGTATGACACGCAATTGTTCAGACAGGATACTATGAAGGTTTTCTCAGACAACTTCTTGCTGGTGCTCGACGCTCTGCTAACTGATCCCGGACAGCGGCTCGCTGACATATTGATCATGAAAGGAGCCTCGGGTCAAGCAGAACACCAGGAACCTCATGTGCGGCTGCACCATATCGGCGTTGCGGTAGCTGACATCGAAGCTTCACACCGTCAGTACGGCGAACTAGGGATTGGTATGGGGCCTGTTCTTCATGATCCTCTACAGAATGTATTGCTTTCGATTGGTAGGATTGAACCAGGCATACTCTTTGAGTTGGTTGCACCTGTCGATTCGGCGTCCCCTGTGTTCAGAATATTGAAAGAACGTGGATCCATTCCGTACCATCTTTGTTTCGCTGTTTCGGATATTGATCGTTTATTGCATAAACTGAATACACACGGTGCTCAATATGAAGCAGTTAGCGAGAAGAAAGCGGCTGTCTTGTTCGACAATGCTATGGTTATCTTCATTTATATGAAGGGGTTAGGTTTAGTAGAACTGGTTGAGACAGGAAGCACAATATCAGCAGAGATGAACGATACGGCAGGTCCCGTCCCGACGGTCCGTTTATTAACGGAATCGATCGAAAGTTCGGTGCACTGTTTACACCAGTTCGGCTATAAGTTAGCGGATCAATATGTATGTATGCAGACCCATCATTTCGTGGCTGTGCTGCATCAGGATGGGGGCTCAATCATAGAATTGACCGCACCCCGAAGCGGCGAATTAAAACAAATGCTTGCGCAGTATGGAAGCGGCATCACGGAAATCGTACATCCGGTTTCAGATATTGTCACATGCATCGACAGGTTTGCCACAGTTGGTATTGCTTATGACTTCGCAGACGTACAAGGTATCTACGTACGGCCTGCAATAGCCAATTATTTACTCTTGGCAGACGGGACAGATGAACACCAACGTCAGCAAGTGATAAACATTGAACAGGACAGCTTGTATTCAACAGAGAGGTCCTTCATTCAAACCCGATGGGTAATGCAGGAGCAAATGGAGGGAACTGCTGCGAACGTTGTTTTCGGTGTCGACTGTATTGAAGAGCTTGATGGTGTATTGCTTGAGAAATCGATTTATCATCTGCTGCGGTTCAATCCGCTGCTGTGGCCTTCAGATCGCATCGAAGAATACCATCTTAAGTTAGTAGATGTGCAGAAAATGAACGAGGAAGAGCGTAATGAATACTTGACTAAGCTGATGAAAGCTGAAATAAGCAGTACTTTAAACGTGGCGGAAGGCAAGATGGTCCGTTTCATGCTGGTTAGGATCGGTATAGGAAGACAGCGTATCATCGGATGTTTGCATGCTTCGGTTTGCGACGGGCACAGTATCAATTTTATTATCGAGCAAATGAAAGCTACTTACACTTCACTGTTGAACGATAGGGCCCCTGAAGTTGCTAATAATCATACTTACGCCTCTTTCGCATATAAGCAGCAGCGAATGGTGAAATATGGTTTATTGGAGCGAGAGCGTAAGAAATGGATTGAACGTACTAAGGCGTTCGAGTATCCATTTGGCGTTGGCGGCAAGGCTGGCGCCTCTGTAATGTATTCGCTGAGCGGAGATAGGTTTGCTATGTTTATGCAGTTCGTCGAGCATACGAAGCGCAGCGTCGAAAAGGTTCTCTTAACTTCGTACGTGCTTCTGCTTCAGCAGATGACGCAGGGTTCTGTTGTTTCCGCAGGAGTCGCTGTTAATGGAAGGCCAGAAGAAGGATACCAAGAGACAATTGGTAATTTCGTCAATTATGTACCATTTATTCTTGATACGCGTGGGGCAGCGTCTTTTGTTCAACTGCTCGATAGGACTAGCCAGGCCTTAGAAGAGGCGGCCGCACTAACTGCTTACCCTGCAACTTGCCTCGAAACTGATTCCATCTTGTCGTGGCCAACATTGTTTGTAGCACAAGCATTCCTTCCGGACCGGCAGTCGACTGTATGGAGCGGAACGTTGACCGACTATTGCGAACCAATGATGACAGGCTGCCCGTTAACTGTAAGCTGCTTCGTATATGGAGGCTCGATGCAATTCATATTCGGCTATGATCAGATCCGAGTAGAAAAGGATATGGTTGAATCGCTAGCCCGGCGATTCATGGTCATTGTAAATAAGCTTGCAGAAGTACCAAAATAATTGACTTGAGGGGAAATAAAAATATGTCAACGATCATTAGATCATCTATTAATTTCCATGACGAAAGATTTTTGATGTTTGTACTTGATCAAATGGCTAACGAATTGGAAAGTAAGGGTGGAAAAGCAATTCGGATGACACTGGGAAAGTCGGAACTCCCGCTACATCCGGATATCATCAGCTCCATGCAGGAGGCTCTTCAGACGTTTGAAAAGTATACGCTTGTTTATCCGGGTGGACTACCTGAGCTGAAAGAAAAATTAGCGGGTCATTATGAACGGAAGTACAATGTAACGATTAAACCAGACAACTTTATAATAAGCGTTGGAACCAGCTCTGTGTTCCGTAATCTGTTTTATTTGCTGTTGAAAGAAGGCGACGAGGTATTACTCCCTTTCCCGTATTATTCGCTGTATCACTTTAGTGCACTGCTAGTCGGAGCAAAAGTCCGGCATTACAAAATTAATCTGGATACTCTCGCGCTTGATGTCGAATCATTTGAGCAAAATTACACCGATAAGACGAAAGTTGTAGTTATTAACACGCCAGGTAACCCGCTGGGAAATATACTTACTCGGGATGAGCTAAATATGATCGACCGAATCGTTGATGGACGAGCTACAATTATTAACGATGAAATTTATGCCAACACATATTTCGACGATAAGTGTGAATCCGTTATGCAGCTGAAGAATACCAAATCTCAATTTGTGACAACGGATGCCTTCTCCAAAGGTTACCGTATGTACAGCAAACGTGTAGGGTATGCGATCGTGCCGGATGAACTTGTTCAGCCACTCACCGTCATTCAGCATCATACATTACTGACGGCAGACCCGATCGTTCAATTCGGTGCCATGGCGGCGCTTGATCATCAGCATGAGGTGGAACATCTGGTCAGCATCTATAAAATGCGCAGGGAGTATACGCTAGAAGCGTTCCGGGATGTTGAGGATGTAAGAACCTTGCCATCCCGAGGCGGATTTTATATCACAATCGATTGCCAGCGCTTTATGGGGCGACATAACATTGCAAATTCGCTAGAACTGGCGACGGAGCTGTTTCAAGCAACGCATGTTGCTACAGTCCCTGGATCAGATTTTGGTCTTCCAAGTATGCTGCGGTTATCTTACTCAACAGCTGACTATGAGGAAGGTATCGATCGGATGGTACAATTTTTTAAGTCGAAACGGTAGGAGACATGGATAAAGGATGGACGATAAGCTAGTATTTGATATCGGACTGAACGAATTCAACTTACAGTCCGATTATGAATCGAAACAATTAGAGAAATTCAATGATACTCGCACTGCATATCGGACCGAGGTTACGATTGCAGATTTATTCGTCGAGCAGGTTAAACTGAATCCGAATCGTATTGCGGTTATTGATGGTGAGCACACGGTGACGTATAAGGATCTGGAGGAGAAGTCCAATCAGATAGCCCGTCTTCTGCTACAAGCTGGTGGTGCTCCAAGGGACCTGGTAGCGGTTATGGCCGATAGAGGTGCCGAATTTGTAGCATCTACGCTGGCTATTTTCAAAAATGGCATGGGATATGTTCCGATAGACCCGCATTATCCGCGACAAAGAATTCAGCTTTTGCTAAAGGATAGCGGCTGTAAGATATTGATTACGCAAACCATTCATTTAGACAAATGGACTATCGATCTGCCGGATAGTATGGAGTCAATCCTATGTCTGGATCAGACTGATCAGACGATGTCGGTATTAAATCATTATTCGGAAGTTGATATTTTAAAGCAGCCGGTTGCGGAGTATGCATCAAGCGGTAAGGAATCTGATACGGCCTACGTCATCTATACATCCGGTTCAACCGGGCAGCCGAAAGGTGTAACGATTACACATAGACAAGTTTTGAATACAATTTTCTGGCTAAACGACAAGTTCCCTCTTGATGAATCAGACGTGATTGCACAGAAAACGTCGATATCGTTTACCGATTCGGTATGGGAACTATTTTGGCCCCTGATTGTAGGGGCGAAGCTCTCCATCTTGAAGGATGAGGAGGGGAAAAGTCCCGAGTCGTTATTCAAGTGGCTCCAAACCGAGAACATTACTATAACTCAATTCGTACCGGCGATGATGAGATTGTTCTTATCATACGTCGAGTTACACAACGAACTCAATCCACTTCCTCGGCTGCGATGGGTATTTAACGGCGGTGAGGCGATTTCGGCTGATTTAGTACAAGACTGGAACCGACTTTTCCAACGAGCGCGTATTGCGAATATTTATGGTATGACCGAATCAGCAATTTATGCTTCGGTTTATTTGTGCATGAATGCCCCATTAAGCAGGCGGAGCAACATTCCGATCGGTGCGCCGATTTCCAATACACACATTTACGTATTAGGCCAGTCGGGGGAGCTTTGCCCGCCAGGTATTAAGGGAGAGATTTGTATCGGTGGATCAGGAATTACGGATGGTTATTTGAACCGGCCTGATCTGACCCAAAAGGAATTCACTTCTCATCCTATAACCGGTGAGCGATTATATCGTACTGGCGATATCGGCTGTTTGGATAAAAACTTCATTCTCGAGTATTGGGGCCGTAAAGATGATCAAGTACAAGTCCGCGGCTATCGGGTGGAGCTCAAAGAAGTAGAGCGTGCCATATTGCAGCACCCGAATGTCCATCAAGCAGCAGTAATTGCTGCATCATCTGAGGGCGAAGTTACCGATCTAGTTTGCTATTATGTATGTCGTGAAAATCAAATTGTGACAGAAAGTATGCGTGCTTATTTAGAGGAAGTGCTGCCGGTTTATATGGTTCCAAGCTATTTTATTCAACTTCCGGAGATGCCATTAACCCCTCACGGTAAGATCGATCGCAAAGCGCTGCCGGACCCACGAGAAGTTTGTACAGCCGGGAGCCAATATGTTTCTCCCCGGAATGAGATGGAGAAACAGCTTGCAACCATTTGGGCAGAAGTGCTGCAGGTATCTTTACCTGGCATCGATGACAACTTTCTAGAGCATGGTGGACATTCATTAAAGGCTATTCAATTCGTATCGGTGTTAGGTCGGCAGTTAGGTGTTAAGTTGAGTGTCCAAGCGTTGTTGGAGCACCAAACGATCCGGGCCATTTCAGAACATATTGCTGTCATATCCGGAAGCGACAATGAAGTTGACATATTGCAGTCAGCTCCGGCGGAGTATTACCCAGTCACGCCGTTCCAAGAGCAAATCTACACATTAAGAGAAATTGAAGGAGATGAGCCGGGCTCCAATTCGCCAGGTGTGCTCCGATTAGAGGGACCTCTCGACAGACAAAAGCTTAATCATACGCTCGCAGAGCTTGTCAAACGGCATGAAGGGCTGAGGACTTCATTCCATAAGATCAAAGGTATAGTAAGTCAGCGAATTCATCGCGATGCTCCGCTGCGGATAGAGAGCGTCAAGCTGGAGGATCAGCAGATCGATGAGGTGATTCGTTCATTTATCCGTCCGTTTGATTTAAGCATTGCTCCGCTAATCCGGATTGGACTTATTGAGATGGAAGAAGGCGTTCATCTGCTTGTTGTTGATATGCATCATATTATTTCTGATGCTATATCAAAGACGATTCTGCTTAGGGATTTCACAGGCCTGTACGATGGTACACAGCTTCCGAATGATTTGATGCAACCGAAGGAGTACGCCGTATGGCTAAGACAGTATGAACGGTCGACCTCATGGAAACGGGAAGAAGACTATTGGTTCCAGGTCTATAAGCAGCATTCGCCGCTGCTGCAGCTGCCGACCGATCACGAACGAACGGGGAAGAGGACCTTCGCAGGCGCTGAGCTTCGAAGCGAAATGTCTCAAGGTTTGTCAGCGAGAGTGCGCCAATTTGGTCTTGATTATAAAAGTACTTTATACATGATGCTTCTGACCGCATATTCAATACTGCTCAGTAAATACGGTAATCAGGAAGAACTGGTCATCGGTTGCGATGTGGATAACCGTAATCGCTCTGAATTCTATGGATCGATTGGAGCCTTCACAAATTTACTTGCACTTTATATGAAGCCACACAAGCAGTTGGCCGTAACCGACTACCTATCTGAGATAAAAACGAATGTAAGTAAGTCCTTGGAACATGGATTATATCCGTTTAACCATCTGCTTCGCCACGTGAAGTATGATCGGCAGATCGCAAGAAGCCCGCTTGTAGAGTCGATGCTTACACTTCACCAGCTTGAGCAACCGACAAGGGGTAGCTCCAGCCTACAGATTACGAGTTATCCATACAAACGGCAGTATTCGATGCTTGATGTGGCACTGGAAGTCATTGATAAGGGGAATGGTCTGCTGCTTAGTTGGCAGTACAATACCGGCTTGTTCGATGAGCGTACGATTGCCAGAATGAATAATGATTTTATCGCAGTTATAGAGCAAATCATCGCCTTACCACAAATGGAGATCGGCAGTATTCAGTTAAATCATGGAGTAGCACTCGCCAATGGTGAATGGGATGCTGGAGAATTTGTCTTCTAGAAGGTTCTGAGGACAGGAGAGAAATCGAATGAACAATTTAGTATCGCGTAATATTTTACAAGCCAGCGGTAAACTAGGGGATGCCGGACAATTCTGGGGAAATAAACTTACCGGAACGTATCATCCGTTAGATTTTCCGACTCGCCGATCCGCTCAGACCCTATCTAATGAAGAGGCTGCAGAGATGACTCTGCAGTTTCCTTCTGTGGTCAGTGATCGAATGCTACAAATAAGTAACGGGTCTGACCAGCGGCTATTCACGGTTCTGATGGCCGGATTTGGATTTGTGCTGCACAAATATACCGGTCATGACGATATTTATATCGGCATACCTGTGATGAAGCAGGAAGCAGGGAAAGAGTACTTGAATTTGGTGCTCCCGATATGCCTGCGGATGTCAAATGCTTACACGCTGCGGACGCTGCTTTCTCATACTCAACAGCAATTGTCCGAAGCAATAAAGCATCAGAATTACGATGTACTGGCATTAATCGACCAGATCTATGGAGAGGGGCGCACGAAGTGCACCCGATTCTTCGAAGCAACCTGCCTATTCCAAAGTCTGCACGATCCCGCATATTTTCAATTCATTGAGAGTGAGCTGAGGTTTTCTTTCAGGAAAGACGGACAGTCACTTTATGTGGATATTAGATTTAATAACCAAAAGTACCAGATGGCGATGATCAAGCGATTTTGTAAGCATGTATTCGCCAGTTATACGCAAATGATGACCAATCCTGACATGTCGCTTTCTGAGATTGAATTAGTATCCAACGAAGAATTTCGTTCCCTTACAAATTTCAATGATAATGTAGTGCCGTTCCCTAGCGAACAACCCTATAGCCGCTTATTCGAACAACAAGCACACCGTAGCCCTGAATGTATTGCCGTTGCAGACCGAACGCGGACGCTGAACTATCGAGAGTTAAACGAACGGGCTAATCAACTGGCCCGATATTTACTGGACCAAGGATTTAAGCCTGGTGAGAAGCTCGGCCTCTATATGAACCGTAGTACGGACACGCTTACAGCAATTATTGCAATCTTCAAGGTGCGCGGAGCTTATGTTCCGATCGATCCGGGTTTTCCGCTACAGCGCATTGATTACATTGTGAAGAAAAGTGAAATATCAGGTGTTATTTCCAACGCATTTGACGAAGATAACAAGCTTCTATTATGCGAGGCCTTAGATTCACTTCAGTATAAATTTTGTTTTGGGATAGATGATCTTAAGCTTCAGAATTATTCTGTGGCTAATCTTGAATTGGCGGGCTGCGGAGCAGATTTAGCATATATAATTTTCACTTCCGGTACGACAGGGCAGCCGAAGGGGGCGATGGTGCACCACCGCGGGATGATAAACCATATATTCTCGAAGATCGATGCACTTCATCTTCATCCCCATGATATCGTCGCCCAAACGGCTTCACTATGTTTCGATATATCAGTATGGCAGTATTTAGCGGTGTTGTTGGTAGGTGGATCTGTACGGATTATTGACATCGATATCGTCATGGATGTGGAATCGTTGTTGCGCACGTTGCTGGAAAGTGGAACGACGATTGTGGAGGCGGTTCCATCTCTGCTAAGAGAGTTATTGAACTATGTGGATACCAGGGCGCAGGAAAGCCGGGCGCTGCCGGCGCTGCGGTGGATGATGGTAACGGGAGAGGCCTTGCCCGTTACGCTTGTCAATCGGTGGTTCAACCATTATCAGATCCCGCTCATTAATGCATACGGACCGACTGAAGTGTCCGACGATATTACGCATCACTTTATCTATCAGCCGGCTGAGGCTAATACAAGCGCCATTCCAATCGGCCGACCTATTCAGAATACGGCTATCTACGTTCTTGATTCCGCGTTGAAAATGTGCCCTATAGGAGTCAAAGGAGAAATATGTGTTGCCGGCCCAGGCGTGGGATATGGATATTATGGCGACAAGGAACGTACAAGCAAATCATTTGTCCCGAATCCTTATGATAAGCTGCATGACGACTTGCATTATAAAGTCATGTATCGGACCGGAGATCTAGGGGGAGTGAATGAAGAAGGGTACCTCGAATACTTCGGGCGGTTGGATGATCAAATAAAAATTCGTGGTTATCGGATCGAATTAGGAGAGATAGAGTGTGCATTGGAAAGCTATCCTTCTATCCGCGAAGCTGTGGTTGCCGTCTTCCAGCACGATAATGGAGAGCAGTACCTATGCTGTTATTTGAAATCGGATCAGGAACTGAGCCGGAACGAAATTCGTCAATATTTATTAGATCAGCTGCCTGAATACATGGTCCCTAGCTATATGGTCCAACTCACAACGTTTCCGCTTAATACGAATGGTAAGCTGGATCGATTTGCATTGCCCACACCACAGCGTAAGGATATTGCGGTTGGCGCCAAGTCCGTGACACCATTGACGCGTACGGAATGGGCATTAACGGAAATATGGGGCAAAGTATTGGGTTTGCAACCGGACCAGATAGGCAATAAGGACCATTTCTTCAGCCTTGGGGGGCACTCCTTAAAGCTAAACCAACTTCAGTTGGAGATCGCCCATCGGTTCGGAGTTGACGTTACGGTTGGGGAGTTGTTTCATAATCCGACTATTGAAGCGCTGGGACGGCTTGTTGAACAGGGAGAGCACGGAAGAGTGGTATTGGAGAAGGCTCCGAACCATACCTATTATCCGGTTGTGCCGGCACAGGAGAAAATGTTCGTGCGCCAACAGTTGAATCCCGAGGATACAAGCTTTCATATTAGCGGTGTACGTATCATTAACGGAGCTTTAGACTGCGACAGGCTTCAGAGTGCTTTTCAGAAGCTGATTGAACGGCATGAGGCATTCCGAACTTCGTTTGCGTTTAAAGAAGACAAGGTCGTTCAACGAATTGCCCCCTCTGCTACGTTTGAGATCGAACGGTTATATGCCGATGAGCATCAATTGGACGATGCGATTCAAGAATTCATTCGGCCTTTTGATCTTGCTCAATGTCCGTTATTAAGGGTTGGTTTAATCGAGCTATCGAAGGAACGCCATGTGTTACTGATCGATATACACCATATCGTTGCGGACGGATTGTCCATGAATATATTGATTGGGGATCTAGCCAGGCTGTATCAAGGTGAAAATCTGCCTGCCCTTTCTGTGCAGCACAAAGATTATTGCGTATGGCAAAATCAGCAATTGCAATCATATGCATTTCAGGAGCAACTCACATATTGGTCGGAACTTTTCCGTTCTCCTGCTCCCGAGCTTGCTATTCCTTGTGATTATCAGTGCACCGAGAAATTGGCGTACCGTGCGGCAACGGTCGATTTCACACTCGATCCCGAGCGGTCACGTAGGCTTGAGGAGCTTGTTGCCGGGCAGAGTACGACACTGTTCGTCGCACTGCTATCCGTTTACTATTTGCTGCTGCATAAGTATAGCGGAAATTCAGATATCGTGATAGGCGCACCTGTTTCTGTTCGCAAATTCAGTGAGCTTCAGCATGTGATCGGGATGTTTATTAATACACTTCCGATTCGTAATCACGTACCGGAAAACAAGGCTTTCAACTTTTACTTGGCGGATGTGGGAAAGCAGGTTATCTCTGCACTTGAAATGGTTGATTTACCAGTTGAGCAGTTGCCGTCTGAACAACCAGCCAGCAACTCGGGTATGTTCAATGCCATGTTTGTATTTCACGATGATAGAAGCCCAGAAGCGGCCGTAGAAATTGGCGGGATGCATTGTAGCAGCTATCTGCTTCAGGCTCAGAAGACTAAAGTAGACTGGCATTTAGAGTCTTATCTTTCTGATGGTTGTCTGAAGTTCAGATTGGATTATAACAGCGACCGATACAAACGAGAAACCACTGTGCAAATGACAGAGGATTATTTGGCGTTAATAATACAAGTGCTAAACGATCGGTATGCAAAGTTAAGCGAATTGCATCTAAATCGTGACATTGTATTCTTACAGAGATCTTCATTGGATTGGGAGTTCGACGTATAGACCGTTGTTGCACATACAAGGAGGCGACATATTCTGTGAAACCGACGTTGAATCATAATATTATACTGAATAGCTATGATTTTCGGGTGGAGGAACAATATTGGAGAGACAAATTGAGCGGAATGGACCATACGTTGTCACTAATCCGGAATTATGGCCCTCCATCGATCACTACGGAAAGTTCTTCATATGAGGAATCCGCGTTCGAGGTGCCGAATCAGACGTTTCAACTCATAAAAAAGCAGTATTCATCTCATCCGGTCAAGCTGTTTCTGTATTTACTGTCCAACTATTTCGTGCTTATCCGCCGGTACAAAAGGATGGAGGATCTAATCATCCTTACTCCGGTTTTTCATCATCCGCTACCCCTGAACTCATTAAACTTTGGGCTGCCGCTTAGAACAACATTCGATGAAAGCTTGAACCTGGCGGCTTTAATGAAATTGCTGAAGGAAGTTATGAAGGAAGCGACAGACCACCACAACTTTCCATTTGCCAAAATAGTCGAGTTTCTGGGTTTGGATCAGGAGAAACTGACATCGGTATTAGATACGGCTTTTATGATGGAAGGCATGCAGGACGAGTCAGCTCTGGTACAACTGCCTGCGGCGTTATCGTTCATAGTTAACGAGTCTAATGTTGGAATAACTGGGCGGGTAAAGTATCGTGCGGGAGCATACACGACCGAATTCATTAATACCATGATCGGCCATTACCTTCGCTTGTTAGAGGAAAGCGCGGAGGATGCGAATAAGACGATTGCCTCAATGGAGATGGTTACAACAATGGAGAGGCATGAACTTCTGTTGGTTCGTAATCAAACCGATCGTCCGTACAGTCTGTCAGATCCGATCTATCGCCGGATTGAACAACAGGCTAAGCAGACGCCATTCAATACGGCAGTTGTATATGGCAATGAGTCATTAACCTACCATGCGTTGAATGAGAAAGCAAATGCTCTTGCATGGAAGCTTCATGATCGCGGAATAGGCAGAGGATCGTATATTCCTGTTCTGATCGGTCATGGACTCAATCTACCCTTGGCTTTATTAGCGGTGATGAAGACTGGAGCTGCATTCGTTCCGCTGGATGGAACCGGTCCTGTTGAACGTTTGCGTACATTGCTTGCAGATTTGGATGCTCACGCCGTGTTAATAAGCGGAGAACAGCCCACAGACATGGAGCTGTCCGACAAGATGATCGTTGTGGATTATACGGAACTGTCCCCGACGCTGCTGGAATTGGCGCATACAGCCGCACCGGAGGATCCAATTTATGTTATTTATACTTCAGGTTCTACAGGCAAGCCCAAAGGGGCGATTATTCCGCATATCGGGATCACGAATCGTTTTCAATGGATGGATGAACATTTTGGCTGCAGCCAACAGGACGCAATTTTACAGACGACGCCGCATATCTACGATAGTGCCGTTTGGCAGCTATTCTGGCCACTTCTCCATGGCGGACGTACCGTTCTGCCGACGCCGGAGTTTCAAATGACGCTAACCGATGTACTGGACATCGTATCTAGCCAAAAAATAACGATTACGGATTTTGTCCCATCTCTTTTTAATTTGCTTGTTGAACAAATGGAGTTCAAGGATAATATATCAAAAGATATGAAAAGCTTGCGGCATCTAATAATAGGTGGGGAAGAGATGACGTCCCGTTCCGTAAAGGCATTCCAGAAGCGGTTCCCTGACATACGTATGACGAATTTGTACGGTCCCACGGAGACTTCGATAGGCGTCATCTATTTTGAAGTCAGTCATGATCATGAAGGCGCTATTCCAATTGGAAGGCCGATAGCAAATGCTAAAATCTTGCTGCTGGATGAACATCGCAACCTTACTCCTCTTGGACAACAGGGGGAGATTTATATAACAGGACACTGTTTGGGGCTTGGATATTTGCATAATCCGGACAAGACAGCAGAGAATTTTGTCGAGAATCCCTATCCTGAAATTGGTTACTCCAAGCTGTATAAGACGGGGGATCTTGGGCGCTATGACATAAATGCTCTGATTCGATTCGAAGGTCGTATCGATCACCAGATTAAAGTCAATGGCCACCGGGTCGAAATTGGCGAAATTGAAGCCGCGTTGCTCGCTAATCCGGAGTTGAAGGAAGCAGCTGTTATTTTTAATGAACAGAAACGTATGTTGGTCGCTTTCTATGTCCCTCGGGACAAAGGAACGACTCCGAATGAATTGAATGCTTACTTACACGAGCGACTTCCGCGGTATATGGTACCTTCATTATTTTTGAAGCTCGAAAAAATGCCTCTAATGAAAAGCGGAAAAATCGACCGTAAAGAGCTAGCTGCTATATCGGACAGGCGTGAACCAGATACCGATTATGAGCCTCCTCGAAATCAGATGGAGCAGCAGCTTGAAGAAATATGGAAAGAAGTACTCGGTTTAAGTCGAGTGAGCATTAACGATAGCTTTCTGCAAATCGGGGGGAACTCGCTTCTCATCCTTAAAGTGCATGCTCAAATTGTCGAACGAATTGATGCCTCTCTCACTGTTGCTCAGCTATTCACATTCCATTCCATTGCTACATTAGCCGACTTTCTGGAACGACAAGGAGCCCCGATAAAGGAGGCGGAACTAGAACTCCAAACGAGTCAGGCAGATATCTTGAGTTTGCTTCGAAAAGTCAAGGAAGGCGTTATTACCGCAGAAGAGGGTGCGCAACAGTTAGAATGATGAGAGGTGAATTGAAATGAAACTTACGAAAACGTACATTCTCGAACAATTTGCTGCTCAGCGTGTGGGCGAGAAGGATGCGCTTGCAATGCTTATGGAGCTTACCAATTTGGGCACAAGTAGCGCCGAAGCGGTCAATTCGGATATTGCAATTATCGGTATGGCTTGTAAATTACCGGATGCGGATAACCTTGAGCAGTTCTGGAGCAACTTATCCGCTGGCAAAGAATCGATCGGAGCTCCGCCGGCAGAACGAGTACCGGACATAGCCGTACTTGCAGACGAATTATTCGGACAAGCGAAGTACAGTTTCGCAAAGATTGGTTATCTCAGGCATGTCGATCGTTTCGACAATGCCTTTTTTAATATTTCTCCTGCTGAGGCCCGCAGTATGGACCCGTATCAGCGGCTGTTTCTGGAGCTCGCATGGGAAGCGATTGAGCATGCGGGATATAGTTCTGCGATGATGAACGGTAGCCGAACTGGCGTCTTCCTTGGGTATTGCGACAATGAATCTCAGTACCAGCGATATATGGAGAAAGTTGACGCGTCGTCACTGGCAGGTAACATTGCGGCTATAATTGCTTCACGCATCTCGCACTATTTGAACTTACTCGGGCCAAGCCAACTCATTAATACGTCATGCTCATCATCCCTAACAGCGCTACACCAGGCCTGTTTAGCTATTCAGAACAATGATTGCGATCGTGCTTTAGTCGGCGGAGTAAATTTATCTCTATTTCCAATTGAGCAGGACACTGACTTCGGCATTTTATCTTCAGGATGCAGAACGAAGGCTTTTGATGATTCGGCCGATGGAACGGTCACCGGAGAGGGGCTCGGAATTGTATACATAAAAGCTTACGATCAGGCGGTTAAAGACGGCGATTTCATCCATGCTGTAATCAAAGGATCCGCTGTCAACTCAGACGGACGGTCTAGCGGTATAACCGCGCCAAATGCAATTGCACAGAGTGATACAATTCGCATGGCTTGGAAGCGGGCCAATATTAACCCAGAGACAATCTCATACATTGAGGCGCACGGTACGGGCACCCGGTTAGGCGATCCTATTGAAATTGAAGGACTCCAGAATGCTTTCCGATTCTATACAGACAAAAAACAATTTTGCGGAATCGGTTCGTTAAAGAGCAACATTGGACACACGGTTGCCGCATCCGGTATAGCGGGTATTATTAAGGTTGTATTAATGATGCAGCATCGCATGATTCCCCCGACGCTACACGTGACGAAGCCGAATTCATTAATACCTTTTATAGATTCGCCCGTTTATATTAACGAGACTTTGCTGCCATGGGATACGTGTGAATGGCAGCCTGTCCGCCGAGCCGGCGTAAGTGCGTTCGGTCTAAGCGGAACGAATGTTCATATTATAGTTGAAGAAACGGACTCAAAGGAACGACACAACCGCTCACTTGAGCCAACACAGGCTGTGCTGGTGCTGTCAGCCAAGACTTTGGCATCTCTGCGGGAGTACGTGCGGCGATTCGCTGAATATATGCCGTCCACCGAGTATGACCTGATTGATATATGTGCCACCTCTACCTGCGGAAGGGATGCACATCGTTATCGTATTGCAATAGCAGCTGCGAGCAAAGAAGAACTAAGAACCAAAGTGACACAGCTTACAGAACAATGGCCGGAAGAAGGATGGCCATCCTTCACAGGAAAAGGCATCTATCTAGGCAATACCGACGAACTTTGTGTTAGTGCCCGGATGATCAAGGAGGATACGAAGGCTGAGGCGATGGGCAGAGCTTTTGCCGGCGGCAGCGACATCGATTGGGTGGCGTACTATCGGGAGGTGGAATGGAGACGAGTACCACTTCCTACATACCCTTTTTCGAAAACACGCCATTGGGCTAATCACCATACTGAACAAGCTGCGATTGGGATCGAGCAAGCTACAGCAATTGAAATTGATGAGACCGATCCAGTCCGTGAACATGCGGACATTCACGACATTGCACGTTCGACATTTCTATTTGGAGAGAGTTTACTTGCACATGCCGGATATAAGCAGCCTGCCGATATGTTCGATGAAGAGGCGCTTTTCGTCGCCAACTATTTCATGCAGTTATTTAGGGGTAAAGGGCTGTTCTGCGAGGCTAAGGGTCATACCTTAGATGAAATATGCGCCGCCGTAAGCTTGGATACGAAGCAGGTACGTCTGTTCCGATACATTCTCAGCCTGCTCGTTGAGACCGGTTACGTGACGCTAAATGGTTCGGAGTATGAGATAAGCGCCAGAGCCGAAACTGCTGACGTGGAGGCTTACTTCGAAGAATGTTTGATTCGGTTCCCCGGTAACCAAGGGACATGGCGTTTGTTGAAGCATTGTCTATCCCACTATGAAGAAGTTTTGTCTGGCGCTATCAACCCGTTGCAGGTATTATACCCTGACGGAACATCGCACTTCTTCAAATCGTTCGAAGATGAAAGCAAGTCTTTCGGGGATCTGTGCGGATTAATGGCCGTTGAGACGATTGCACAATATATAAGATCTTATAGCGGCAAAGTCCGTATTCTCGAAGTAGGCGGCGGTACAGGAAGCTTGACACAGTTGCTGCTTCCTAAGATAAAAGATGCTCAGTACGAATACACGTTTACCGACATCGGAAACTCTCAACTAATCCAAGCCCGGAAGCAGTTCGAAGGCGAATATCCAAATTTGACTTACAAATTACTGGATATAGGGAAGCAGCCAAGCGAGCAGGGCTTCAAGCACCATAGCTATGACATCATAATTGCCTATAATGTGATTCATGCAACGCAAGATATTCGCGTTTCACTGCTAATGCTTCATACATTGCTTGCGAGTAAAGGGATTTTGTGTAGCCTAGAGCTTGTTAAAAACAGAGCGTCCACTAACCTGATATGGGGGCTTGCCGAAGGCTGGTGGGCGTTTAAAGATGTTGAGCTTCGGGTACATACTCCGTTGATTGACCACTTGCGCTGGGAGAAAGCATTGAGGGATACCAATTACGAGGCTGTCGGCTCATATCCTGTAGAGAGAGAGTCCCGAGAATTAGCGGAAACGATGCTCGTTATCGGACAATCTAGCTATTATCCGCAAGCGTATCAAGATTGGACGTATGAGATTTTTTGGAAACAAAGTGAGCTGTCCCCATCTTCTACCCGCTCCTCACTACGAGGAAACTGGCTTGTATTCATTGACGAATATGGGATTGGAGATGCGGTGGTGCAATCCCTCCGATCTAGCGGCAATAGCGTCTATACAATTAGTCGGGGGGAAACGTTTGCTCAAGAGCAAGCCGACTGGTTTGTTATGAACGTTACGACTAATAGTGATTACATGAGATTACTCCATTTGCTGCAAGAGCAAGATGTCAACATTAGTGGTATTGTTCATTTGTGGTCGTTAGATATTCCTTATCAAGACAATTCATATACTCCAGAGCAAATTGAAAGCGCTCAGGAGCTCGGATCGTATAGTTTATTTCACTTGGCAAAAGCACTTATTGCGTTAAATGTAGACCATTCTATTGAAATTCGGATTGTTACTAATCGGTCACAGGCTGTGTCCATAGCCGAAGAGGTTTATCCTGCCCAGGCACCGATTGTCGGCTTAGCCAAAGTGATCCCGCAAGAAAATCCGAGGCTTCAATGCTACGTCACGGATCTGGCGATCGGGCAATTGTCAGCAACACAACTTGCGCAACAGGTAGTACAGGAAATTAGGTTTAATTATGAAGATTCGTTGGTTGCATATCGGGATAAACGGATCGTTCCCGAGATGAGAAGAAGTGATATCGATGTAATTCCCGATATAGTTACACCGATCACCCTGCGTGCCGGTGCCGTTTATATACTCGTAGGCGGAGCAGGTAAGCTTGGACTTCAAATCGGCAAGCATATAGCAAGCAAAGCTAATGTTACACTCATTATCGTAAACCGTACCTCGCTCCCGCCGAAGGAGGAATGGAACGATTGGATTACCCGCCCCGGGTGCAGCTTGGCGGAAGCGGCCAAGATGAAGGCAATGCTCGAGATTGAGGGGATGGGCTCGACGGTGGCCTATTATGCGGCAGATGTATCTGATCCGGATCAGATGGAGACGATCTTACACGAGGTTAAGCATCGCTATGGTCCAATTAACGGCGTAATTCACAGCGCCATGCAGCAGTCGTTCGACCCTATTGCCGTCAAATCGTTTGACAATTTCCGTGATGGAATGAAGGCGAAATTGGCTGGAACAGTAGTCTTAGACGTTCTTGTGGAAACGGAGAACCTGGAGTTCTTTATTATGTTCTCTTCGCTCGCATCCATATGGGGAGGAGCGACGGGAAGTGACTATGTCGCTTCGAATAGCTTTTTGGATGCATATAGTGCGTATCGCCGTTACAAAGGTAAGCATGCGCTTGCAATAAACTGGTATGCATTCGAGGGAATTACAGGGCCCGGCTTTATTGGCTATATGCCGATAGCAGGCGGAATGCAATCTTTTGACGCCATCCTGTCTAAAGATGTCAATCAAATGGTTATCGGACAGTTTGATTTGGAAATCTTGCAGCAGTGGAGGCCTTCCCTAAAGATTAGACTCTCGGATGACGTTTTCGTTGGGGGGGAGGAGCATCCGAATATCCACACACCGAAAGGTTCGGCGATTAACAGGAACGATTCATCCGTGGTTCTAACTGGCAAGGAGGATGGAAGCGCATACAAAGCCGATGAGCTGGCTGTGGGCCAGATTTGGTCTGAAGTGCTCGGCTATGAAACTTTAAGTCTCGACGATGACTTTTTTGCTTTAGGTGGTGATTCTCTACTGGCGATCGGTATTGTGACACGGCTGGCCAAGCATGCTTCGGCTGCGGTTACGATCAACGATATTTTCATCAACCCGACGATTCGTCAGCTTGCAGCAATCATTGGGTCAGTGAGTGTTGAAGAGCAGGTTCTAGCCATCCCGATAGCACAGTGGGCAGAATATTATCCCGCGACCTCTTCCCAGCAGAGGATCTACGTACTGGAACAAATGCAAAATGGTTCGGTAGCCTACAACATTCCGACTGTTCTGCAGCTTGAAGGGGAACTTGATCGGGAACGGTTTGAAGCTTCGTTTCGATTGTTAATTGAACGGCACGAATCATTCCGTACATGCTTTACAATTAACGACGGCGTGCTTGTACAGCGAATTATGGATGAGGCCGATTTCACACTTGAATACGAGGAGCTCTCTGAGGCATCCGTCATCCGAGACGAATTGAATCGGGCTATTAGACCGTTCGATCTGACGAAGGCACCGCTGCTACGCAGCAAATTGTTCCGCATAGAGCCGAATAAACACGTGTTGGTGCTTGATATGCACCACATCATTTCCGATGGTGTATCGATTGGTATTCTTATTAACGAATTTTTCCATTTTTATCGTGCTGAATCTTTACCTGCACTTCGTATTCAGTATAAAGATTTTAGCGTATGGCACAACAATCGGCTGAAGGATGGAAGCTTTAAGAAACAAGAGGAATATTGGTGTTCCGTTATGTCGGGTCAACTGCCCGTACTGAACCTGCCGACCGATTTCCCGCGACCGCTTGTGAAAAGCTATAACGGAAGCGTGCTGACGTTTGAGGTGGGTGCTGATCTGACCGATAGCATTATTAGTTTTGGCCAGCAACGCGGCACGACATTATATATGACACTGCTGACTGCGCTGAATATTATGTTCGCCAAATATAGTGGTGATGAGGATATTATTATTGGTTCACCGGTTGCCGGAAGAAATTATGTGGAGCTGGAAGGGATAGCAGGCCTGTTCCTCAATACGCTTGCAATGCGGAACTTTCCCAGAAGAGACAGTCGGGTAGCCGATTTTATGGAAGAGATTAAACAAAATACGCTGGCTGCGCTTTCGCGTTCGGAATATCCGTTTGAAATGCTAGTTGATCGACTGTCTCTCCAGCGGGATACGTCCCGTAATCCGCTCTTCGACATCATGTTCATTCTGCAGAATACAGGTGATGCTAAAGAAGTGCTGCATGAGCATGATGATAAGCTGAAGATCCATCCATACCCATTCGAACAGCGTTCCTCACAGTTCGATCTGACATTCGATATTATCGAGCGGAATAAGCGGCTTATCGTAGATATTGAGTACTCTGACGAACTGTTCCGGAAGGAAACGATCGAAATTATGGCAGGTCACTTCACTGCGGTTCTGCGAGCGTTAGTAGAGCAGGCGGATCAAAAAATTGGTCAGATATCATTATTGTCCGTCGAAGAGCGATCGCTCCTGATTGACCAATGGAACGTTAACAAAACGCTTCATTCGCGGGAGAAGACGGTTGTTCAATTATTCGAGGAGCGTGCAGGTCTTCATCCGGTTCTTCGCGCGGTACAAGACGGGCAGCGCGAGCTCACATACGGGGAACTGAACAAGAGGGCGAATCGTGTGGCTGCTAGGTTGTTAGAGAATGGGGCTAGACCGGATCGTTTCGTTGCACTACTAATGAACAGATCAGTTGATATGATGATCGGCCTACTAGGTATATTAAAGTCTGGAGCTGCATTGGTTCCGATCGATCCCAATTATCCTGAGGAGCGAATTAATTACGTCTTGGAAGACAGCGGATTAAGCCTGGCTGTAGCTGACCGTTCGTTGACGCACAAGCTGAGCGGCATGTCTGCAATCATTCATGTGGATGAAATGGACGATGGAACTGAGTCCGATACCAACCCGCTTATTCAGTCGACGTCTGAACATCTCGCTTATATGATCTATACTTCGGGATCAACGGGCAGGCCCAAAGGCGTCATGATAGAACACCGGAATCTGACCGCATTTAAAGCGGGAGTTGAAGCTGCAGCCGATTTTATTTACGGTGGGAACTGGCTTGCACTAACGACAATCAGCTTTGATATCTTCATTCTTGAAACCATTCTGCCACTACTTAACGGGTCGTCAGTCATGATTGCCTCGGAGCATGACCAGATTAATCCACATTCGATCAAGCAACTGATCCTTGATCATAACGTGAATATGATTCAGTTGACGCCATCCCGTCTGCAGCTGCTGCTTGAAGATTCTAGTCTGCCAGAGGCCATTCTTCGTTTACAAATGATTTATGTCGGAGGGGAGGCCCTTCCTCTTAAGCTTCTGCAGCGGCTTCAAGCAAAGACCGAAGCGAAAATTTATAATATGTACGGCCCGACCGAAACCACGATCTGGTCTACGGTACAAAATCTGACCTGCGCGAACAAGGTAACGATCGGCCGACCGATTCCGAATATGCAGGTCTATATCCTTGACCGGAACATGCAACCGGTAGGTATTAATATTATCGGTGATCTATATATCACAGGAGAGGCCGTCGCGAGAGGATATTATGGCAGGAACGAACTAACGGCCGACCGATTCATCCCTTGTCACTTCAATCCGGGACAACGAATGTATAGAACCGGAGATTTGGCCAGATGGAGGCCTGACGGAAGCATCGAATATGCTGGACGTGACGATTTTCAGGTGAAAGTGAAGGGTTATCGGATTGAATTGGGAGAGATTGAGCAATCGCTATGTAAACATGACAGCATACAAGAGGCGGTAGTCACTTTGGCAGGGCAGGAAACAGCGAACCCTTATTTGACAGCTTACTATATAGGAGATTACGAGATTGAGACCAAGCAATTGCAGCTTCTCCTTAACAAGACTTTACCCGATTATATGGTGCCGTTGGCTTACACCTATATGAAGAACTGGCCTTTGACACCGAACGGCAAGTTGGATCGGCTAGCGCTCCCGGAGCCTACACGCAATATTATGTCACCTGTGGCGGCAGGCGCCACAAGCACGCTTTCTTCAATTGAACAGCAGTTGTGGGACATTTGGAGTGAGTTACTGCAAACAGACGCTCTCGGAGTCTACCACAACTTCTTTGAGATGGGCAGCAACTCGCTTGCAATTGTTCTGGTGCATGAGAAGCTGGAAGCATTGTATCCTGGTACAGTTCGCATTGTAGATCTGTTTGCCTATCCGACGATTTCGTCACTTGCCCAATTTATTGAAGATCAGTTAATGGGAGCGGAAATTAATTTTAGTGAAGACGATGGCGATTATTGGATGTATGAGATGGAGGGGCCTATATTACGGTTGCCGCGTGAGTATAAGAAGCAGGCTCGCCTGGTTAAGCAAGAGCGGATTATGCTGAGCTCCCATGTTGAAGGCGAGCGGTATGCAAGACTGCAGCGGGCGGCCGATCACGAGAAAGTTGAGGCTATTGATATTCTTCTTGCCCTATACGTGCACCTATTGTCGCAGATTATGGGTAGTGAGGATATTTATTTGGAGCAAGCGGTACAAGGTTCCTACGGTCCGACTATTCGTCCGCTTCGTATTGAGCTGAATCGCTGCAGTAATTTCTCTGAGTTGTTCCTTCTCATTCATCAGAAGCGGCTATTTGCCTCCTTAAGCCAATGGAATGACTCGTTCTGGAGGAAGCAAAAGCAGGAGAACCGGCAAGCAGATGACATAATTCCATTGTTCAGCGAACTGTCCAACTATTCACGCCTAAATAATATGGAGCATGATCTTGTCCACGTTGTGGAACTGATGCCGGATGGCATCGTATTCCGCACAGTATTTAATGGTTCCTGCTTACATCAACGTGGTGTTAGCTCATTACTTGATGATTATGAGCAGCTCTTAATGATGCTGCTTGACGAGTATGCTACTTAATGAAGAGAGGAAGACACACATGGACAACCTGGCGTTGTTATTTCCCGGGCAAGGATCTCAATATGTGGGGATGGGACGAATCTTTTATAATCGGTACGCGATTGCACGAGAGACATTCGAACAAGCGGAGGATACGTTAGGGTATTCGCTTAAAGAGATGTGCTTCTCCGGTAACATGGAACAGCTCTCCATGACAGAATTCGCCCAGCCTGCCATTCTGACAGTTAGTATGGCTGCGTTCCGAGTGTTTCAGCAAGAATTTAATATTCAGCCTGCACTTGCTGCGGGTCATAGCTTAGGAGAAATTACAGCCCTTACTTGTTCGGGGACTATTCGTTATGCAGATGCACTGCAAATCGTGCGGAGCAGAGGGCAGCTGATGCAGCAGGCTGTCTCAGAAAAAGAAGGTGCGATGTCAGCTGTCATCGGCTTGAAGGCCGAAGTTATCGAGCAATTGTGCAAGGAGTATTCTCTAGACGAACGAGTTGTTGTTATTGCAAATTATAATGCGGCCCACCAGATCGTTATTTCAGGTCATGCCGAAGAGGTACGGAAGGTGGGAGAGACATGCCTGGAATTAGGAGCGACTTCCGTAGTTGGCCTTCAAGTCAGTGCACCGTTCCATTCGTCATTAATGCAGCCTGCAGTAAGCCGCATGAGGGAGGTGCTAGGCCAATTCCAGTACCATGACCCTAAGTGGCCGGTATTATCGAGTACGACAGGCCGGCTGTACGAAGCGACTGATGATATTGTAGAGAAGCTGGCTAGCCAACTTATATTACCGGTGAATTGGCAGGCAGTCATGGACTATGTTGCTGTACATGCAGTATCAGCTATCGAGATCGGTCCGCGCAATGTGCTAAAAAATCTAGCACGCAGCGCGCCCTTCCAGGTATTCGGATTCGAGAAGCTGGAAGACATACTCGGCTTTCGGCAAGGAATCGAAGACGAGAAGGAACGTATGCAATCGTCGGTTACACAGTTAGTGGATAGGGCTCTCGCAATCATTGTTTGCACCAAGAATCGGAACCCGCAAGCTGACGAATACGAGCACGGTGTGTTAGGCCCATACGCAGAACTCCTCGCATTGAGAGCAAGTCTGGAAAGCGGGAAAGTACAGGCTACCGCAACGGAAGTAGACATTGCTTATTCATTGCTAATGAGTATGATGATTGCGAAGCAAGCGCCGATGGAGGAACAGGTTATCCGCTATAATCAGCTGTTTCAAGAGACGGGGCATCGAAACCTGGTATCGGAAAAAGTGTTAACTAATGCCTGAACCAAAGGGCAGGTATATAGGAAGGAGAATTAGGTGTGGGTAAGTTTCTGGGACTGGACAGATTTAAGCTGGATCGTAGCCATACATCTTCCCAGCCCGAAAGCCGGGACAACGCAGTGAGCGGAGGTATCGCTGTAATAGGAATGGCGTGCCGGTTCGGCAGGACGAATAGTCCAACTGAATTCTGGAATATTCTGAGGGATGGAGAAGACTGCATCATAGATATGCCAATCGGGAGGCAGCAGGATTTATTGCCGCTAATTCGAAAAAAAGGTATGGATGATGAAAATATTCGCTTTCGAAAAGCGGCATATTTAGAGGAAATTGATAAATTTGATCCGGCATTTTTTCGTTTATCCCCGAAAGAAGCAGGGCTAATGGATCCTAATCAGCGGCTTTTTCTGGAAGCCTGCTGGGAGGCCATAGAGGATGCAGGCTATGGGGGCGACAGTCTTGCAGGCAGCCGCACCGGCGTGTTCGTTGGGTTCAGCAGTGACTTTGGTGAGGAATATAAGCGGATGATTAAGGAGATCGATCCAGAGCTGTTGTCTCTGTCTGCGGTTGGCAATATCAAATCGGTCATTGCCTCGCGCATCTCATATTTATTGAACCTTAAAGGACCAAGCATGTTGGTAGACACCGCATGCTCCTCTTCTCTGATGGCTGTACATTTAGCGTGTCAGTCTATTCGAAGAAGGGAATCCGATATGGCACTTGCCGGCGGTGTAAAAGTCATTTTAATGGCTCTAGATGACGGCAGCAATGAACTCGGCATACTTTCGTCGGATGGTAAAACCAGAGCGTTCGATCATCACTCGGAGGGGACAGGCATTGGTGAGGGCGTCGGTGCTATACTATTAAAACCGTTGGAACAAGCGATCGCGGACGGGGATCCAATCTATGCGGTTATTAAAGGAAGCGCAACGAATCAAGATGGTGCTTCGGCCGGATTGACTGCTCCCAATTCCATCGCTCAACAAGATGTCATTGTTCAGGCATGGAAGGAGGCTCGAATAGATCCGAACACGCTGAGCTATATTGAAGCGCATGGAACGGGGACCAAATTAGGGGACCCCATAGAAATAGACGGATTAGAACGAGCTTTCCGTCATTACACGGATCGTCATCAGTTTTGCGCGATCGGTTCGGTGAAGACTAACATCGGGCATACCGATCATCTTGCTGGAATTGCCGGTATGATAAAAGTCATTTTATCGATGAAGAATAAACAACTGCCGCCACACCTACATTTCAAAAGCTCCAATCGAAATATTCAGTTCGAGTCTTCCCCAGTATATGTAAATGATACGCTGGCTGATTGGAAAGTGGACAAGGGTATCCGACTCTCAGGAATTAGTTCATTTGGTTTAAGTGGCACTAACGTACATCTCGTATTGGAAGAAGCGCCTTCTGATGTAGAAGATAAGCTTTCGTCCGAAGATGAGATGTCATCCTGTTACGAAGGTATTTTTACATTGTCAGGGATGACGGCGAACAGTTTGAAAGATTTACTGAAGCGCTATCGTTCATGGTTCGCGGCGCAAAGTGGACATTTCTCAGACGTGCGTAACATTAGTTATACAGCCAATGTCGGCCGTAGTCATTACAGTTATCGATTATCGATTGTTTATGTCGGCATAGAGGATTTGATATCTAAGATTGACACAGCCTGTGACAGCGATCTGGATACGCTTACCCATTCAGATATTTATTACGGCTGGCATAAACAAGCATCGAACAGGAAACCGGGAGGGCCCGGAACGGAACCTACAGCTGCAAGTAGTACAGACTTCAGTCGTCTCGCGGAGAGCCTAGTGCAGCAGCTTGTTAGAACGTCCGATTCGACCATAGATGGGCTCCGAGAACTAGCAAGATTGTATGCGCAAGGCGCAGATGTTCGTTGGAAAAGCCTATATTCGTTTAAATCAAACCAACGGGTTCATTTACCGGCGTACCCGTTTGAGCGGAAGCGATGCTGGCCGGACTTGAGCGCTGTCCGGGCAGCCAAACCGAGTTCATCCGGCGCAGAGGTTCTCGGTTACGGGGAAGAGTACATACACCCGCTACTGCAAATAAACGTGTGGGAAGCAACCGATCAATCATTATTCATTTCAAATTTTAGTACAGACAGTTGGATATTGTCGCAACATAAACTGTTCGGTCAATTTGTTGTTCCGGGAACTACATATATCGAGATGGCGATGCAGGCAGGCCAAGCCTATAGACGGCTTCCTGTTACGAAACTGTATGACTTCGTATTCCTGGAGCCGATTATTCTGACTGAGAACACATCTTGCAGGGTGCAAAGTATGATTCGCAGAGAAGGCGAGCATATCCATTTCAAAGTAATCAGCAAGCGTGAAGGTGAACATCATTGGCGGGAGCATGCACAAGCTAAGCTCGAATTCGACAGACTTCTGTTACCCGACCCTACCATTGACTTCAGTAACATGCAGAAGGAAGCTCACAATGTGCTTCACGCTACGGACATTTATAATGGGAATATTGACCAGAATTACGGTCCCCGGTTCAAAAATTTAAAGAAGGTATGGGTGAATGGTAATACGGTGCTATGCCACTTGAAGCTGGCCGATACCGAAGATCTGAATCATTATTGTCTGCATCCCGGGCTGCTGGACAGCGCCGTAGGAAGTATGGTGTATTGCGGCTTATTAGGCAACGAGTTGTATCTTCCTTTCACCTACAAAGAAGTTTCTTTTTATCGTGCGCTTCCAAGTGAAATATATTGTGTTTGCACAAGAATTGACGATCCCGGCGTGCAGGGAGAAATTGTGAAATTCAATCTATCTATCATGGATCGATATGGAGAGGTTCTGGCCCAAATTCATGAATACTCGGTCAAACGGGTAAACGAGCTTTCAGCCCAACGTCTTCTTGACTTATCGGATACCTCCGCAAATATAATTTGGCGGTTGGCTTGGCGGCGAGAGGATAAACCTTACAATGAAGATCCGTCGTTTGACGTGCCTATTGCTGTGTTCCGTTATGAAGGGGATAGCTGCAATAGACTTGATCGTGACAAGAATGGCCGACGTCTGAATGTGTTCGATAATATCATGAACGGGCAGCAGGATCAGGCTGAGTTCAATGCAATGGTGTCTGAATTAAGAGCTAAGAGTATTGAAACTGTCATATATATGGCTCCTGCGGAATGGCACAATGATACGCCCGATGAAGAGGTCATAACTGATTTGTTTCGGCTGTTCCGCGCCTTAGTCAGTGAAAAGCTGCATGAACGACTTACGTTGTGTATTGTGACTGAAGGTGCATACCAAGTTACAGTAGAGGATGCGGTAGTAGTACCGAGAAACAGGGGGCTATTGTCTTTGGGCAGCGTCATCAATCAAGAACACCAGACGTTGCACTGTATATGCATAGATGTCGATGGACAAGTCGATATCTTAAGGATGATCAGACAAGAGTCTGCATTAAATACGCAATCTCCGGTCGCTTACCGGAGCGGCAATCGCTATGTTATGGAGTTAGATCGGTCGATTGTGACTCCTGAAACTAACGAGTTATCCATACAGGCAAATGGCGTGTATGTCATTACAGGCGGTCTAGGTGGAATCGGACTGGAAATCGCCTCCTGCCTTGCCGACTTGAATTCGAAAGTGACAATAGCATTAATAAGCAGAACCACATTGCCTCATAGAGATCTATGGGATGATATCACCGCATCGTCGGATGACAATAAGCTGACCTCGCGGATTCAGAAGATCCGCGACCTTGAGGCTACGGGAGCGACAATAATTAGCTTCACGGCAGATGTTGCGGATTCTTCGGCAATTGAATCGTTATTCGTAGGGTTGCGGGAACGCTTTGGTCGTATCAATGGAATTGTTCATGGTGCTGGAATAGCAGGAGACGGCTTCTTATTCAGGAAGGAGGAGTCTGGATTCACTGACGTGTTGCTGCCGAAAGTACGTGGTGCCATCGTACTGGATTCGCACACCGAATCCGACGAGCTCGATTTCTTTATTGTATTCTCATCGATAACCGGCTGGCTTGGCGGGGTAGGACAAGGTGATTACGCGGCGGCAAGTGCTTATCTTGATGCATTCGCACAAGCCCGGACCATGCGCGGTAAGCCTACTCTTGCAATCGCGTGGAGTGCATGGAAGGAGACCGGGATGGCGGTCGATTATAATGCAGTAACGGAAAATTCCATATTTAAGCCCCTTTCTACTGCTATTGCATTGCAAGCATTCAGACGGTTATTAATGGCTTCGAATGGGCAGGTTACGGTTGGCGAGCTCAATTACGACCGTATCAGTACAGTGAAGGACGAGCATCCGATTATGCTTGCCAATGCGGTTCAAATTGAAGTTGATAAGCGAGTATATGAGTCCGACCGACAAGGCTTTGGTTCTGGCACTCAGCTTAAGTGTGTACGTCTGCTAGGTAAGCAGGAAGAGGAGATTTCGCCAACGGAACGGAAGTTGGCTGATATATGGGGAGATATCTTAGGTATCGAGGAGCTTAACGTCTACGACAATTTTTATGATCTGGGCGGAGACTCGATTATTGCGGTTAAATTATCTAGCCATATTGCGCATTATATGAATCGCGAGGTTGACGTTACCGACATTTTTAATTATTTGACAATAGCCGAACTTGCCCGATTTCTAGTTCCGGCTGGCGAAACCGAAACGGATAAGCAAGAAATAGAGGAGCAGGGTCAACCGCAAGTGCCCTCCATAAACCGGACATCTGGTGCTGATGCTGCAAGGGGACAGCAGCAAGGTGAATATAATTATGCCAATCAGCTGTCTTGGCGCCAATTCAATTGCTATGACAGGGGATTAGCACTTATGATGACGGCTGACGAATCGTTGATCCAGCATTTCAAGCTGCTGCTGGGGATGAAGAGGGGGTTTGACTTGCAGGATGAAGGCTACCCTTTCGATTATTATAGTCAAGAGGAAGTGAGTGGGTACCCTTCCGACAACGAGTTACTTCAACAATTCGGTTATCGTGTTCGCACCGAGAAGGTTGACGATATGCAGCAGCTGCACAGGATGATTACTCGTCAACTAGATAATAAAATGCCAGTTATGGTTTCATTTGACGAGTATTATACGTTCTATACGCCATTTTATATGAAAGAGCATACGGATCACCTGACCATACTGACCGAGTACGATGCGGATAAAAAGTTGTATATGATAATTAACCATAATCATCTGGCAAGGACGAGCCATCAGAAAGTTTCGTATGGTCAGTTCATGACAACTTATCAAACGATCGAAGAGATTTATGCATTCCTGCCGGAAGAGTCCAGATGCATTCTAACACTTGAACGGGTGCCGGACAGCGAAGCTCCGCTCCAGTTTGATTATGCGCAGCAATTGAATCGACTGCTGTTGGCATTGCAGGACAAGCAGCAGGTAGGGAGAGAGTTCGAAAATATATATGCTCTAGTGGAACGTCCAGAGCTTGAGGAAAGTGAACTAAAGGAAGCGTTGAATGAAATATATGTAAACCTTGGCGGCAAAGAGCTATGGGTGCAGACCTTGCTTGATTGGTACGTTCCTTCCGATAATCAAGAGCTCCGCCAATTAGGCGATAAGATTATAACGATCTCAAGCCGGTTGGTGAATAACTTTGTGTTAAGCATTTATAGAAAGAAACGTATGAAACCATCCGATATAACTGTTGCGATTGAAGAGCTGCAACCGATAATGGCTGCATTTATTCAGAAGATGATTGACTACACAACGACACATGATACTGACATGAATGTGATAGGGGGAGGCAAGGATGTTGACCGGACAACTCCAATGGAAAGAACGAGCATTAAATAAGCTGTCAGATTTAGCTGGGATTGTAGGCCATACGCCATTAATGAAGCTGGATCATCCACATATCAACTTGTATTGCAAACTTGAGTTTCTGAACATAACCGGTAGTATTAAAGTTAGGCCAGCTTTATACGCGCTCTGCGAAGCGGTAAAGAGAGGTCAAATTACAGAGCATACGGTTGTGATTGAATCTTCTTCAGGTAACTTTGCGATCGCACTTGCAACAATTTGTAAAATGATTGGCACAAAATTTATTGCAGTAATTGATCCCAATATTTCTGCAACATCGGAGAAATTCTTGAAACAAATTGCCTACGATGTCGTCAAAGTGACGGATCGTGATGAAACCGGGGGGTATCTGTTAAACCGAATTCACATGGTCCAGCAACTGCAAAATAAAATAAGCGATAGCTACTGGACCAATCAGTACGGAAACCCGGATTGTTATCGTGCATATTATTACGGTTTAGGTGAAGAATTGGTCAGTAGTTTGGAAAAGATAGACTATGCTTTCATTGGCGTCGGCTCAGGGGGTACGGTTACGGGGCTTTCGAAAATACTGAAAGAGAAGTTAGAAGGTATAAAAATAGTCGGCGTTGATACTCTAGGGTCGGTAATCTTTGATCAGGCACCTCGGAAACGGCATATTCCGGGGATAGGTTCAAGCATTAAGCCGAGCATATTGCGAGAGGCTAGCATTGATGAGGTTATATTTGTATCGGAGGTTGACGCAGTAACCTCTTGCAATCTAATGTTTGAATGTCATGGTCTGTTTGTAGGGGGCTCAACCGGAAGTGTGTATCATGCTATTCAACAATATTTTGATTCAATCGACATAGGCTCACAGCCCAATGTCGTTTTTTTGTGTGCAGATGGCGGTACAGCTTATTTGGATACAGTCTACAACTCCGAATGGTTTGAGTGGTTACATGCGATGGAAAATGCAACAACAGTTCTTTCATAAGAGATATCGAAATGGAAAGCGGAGGCTGAGATATATGTTGTATTTGAACACAGCGGACTTGGTGAAATGTGGATTGAATTGGTGTGAAACAGTAGGTGTTATCGAAGAAACGGTACGATTGCTGCATACAAATGACTACAATCAGCCCATTAAGCCTTATCTGCGTTACTATGATCCAGTTAATCGAATTATTGCTATGCCTGCCTTCGTAGGAGGCGACATATTTGCTGCCGGTATCAAATGGATTGCCAGCTTTCCTGGAAATTTAGCGATAGGGATGAAGAGAGCCCACTCGGTTACTATTTTGAATGACACATCAACAGGTAAAGCTCTAGCAACTATCAATTCAGCGCTGATCAGTGGCATTCGTACGGCTTCTGTATCAGGACTTGTAGTTCAATATTACGATACAATACGTAATTGGAATGATGGCGTCGTAGGCATAATCGGTTTTGGGCCGATAGGCCAACTTCATTTGGAAATGCTACAGGACCTTTTTGGAGACAAGATAAATAAATTCATCCTTTATGATATCGCTGGTGTTAACGTTAATGCTCTTTCCGAGGATATCAGACATAAAGTCGTCATCGCAGCACATTGGGTTGAGGCATATGAAGCTTCGGACATTGTCGTTACTTGCACAGTATCAAAGCATCGGTATATCGATCAACCGCCCAAACCAGGATCCTTGTTGCTCAATGTGTCGCTTAGAGATTATAAACCTGACATCATCAATCACACCTCGTCTATCATCGTTGATGATTGGGATGAAGTATGCAGAGAGAATACAGATATTGAAATGCTGGCAAAGGAGAGGGGATTAACCAAGGATCAAACCAAATCAATTGTAGAAATGGTGTGTGTGGCTGAAAAATGTCGGTTCGCAGAAAGTGATCCCATCTATTTTAATCCTATGGGGATGGCCGTATTCGATATTGCGGTGGCTTCCTACTACTACAAGAAAGCATTATCGACTGGGAACGGAGTCCGATTAGATGATTAATGGCACAAGGGTAGAAAAGGAGAGTAATCAGGCTATTCGATTATGTTGTGTTTCTCATGCGGGGAGTTCAGCATCGATTTACATGAGTTGGCAGAAGTATCACAATGATCATATTAAAATCGAGCCATTGGAGATAGCCGGGAGGGGTAAGAGGTTTGGTGAACCTTTTGCCCAAACGTTAAGTGATTGTGTTGAAGATATATTTCAATCAATGGTAGCCGATTCTGTGTTCAATGGTTCGGCTTACTCCCTGTTTGGCCATTCCATGGGGGCGACAATTGTGTATGAATTATATCGGAAAATTAAACTATTAAACCTTGTTCAGCCCAAACATATTTTTTTATCGGGGCAGAAGCCGCCGCATTTGATGTCAAATGGTATTAAATGCCATCTTATGTCGAATAAACAATTAATTGATAAGCTTAGAGATCTTGGAGGAACTTTAAAAGATCTGTTTGAGGACGTAAAGTTGCAGGATGTTTTTCTGCCCATTATTCGGTCTGACTATAAAATGATTGAAGAGTATCAACATGAAGGCCCGATAGGAAAATTTGGCTGCAATGTTACAGTTATGCACGGAACCAAAGATACATTAAACTTAGAGGAAGTAAAGGAGTGGGACCAATACAGCTCACCCGACACCAATGTTCGCTTTTTATTATACGAGGACGGGCACTTCTTTATTCAATCTCACCAAGCTGAGATTAATAAGGTAATAGCAAAAACGTTGGCAATGAGTTAGTTGCCCTCGTGCTTCTCTCAATAGTCAACTGGTGTGGCCGACTCCAATAGAAGTGAGGTACGCGATGTTTATCCGAATAACGACAATTCTTATTACGATTCTACTGGGCATAAATTTTTTACTATCAGCTCCTGCTGAAGCCAAGAGTGTAACACCACCTAATGACAGTGAAATGCAAAAGCTCGAACAAATTAACACATATGTTAAGAAACAGATGAAGAAAGGTAAGATTCCTGGATTTGCTTTGGTTATTGCTATGGATCATAGTATTATCTACAGCAACGGGTTTGGATACGCAGATAAAGAACATTCCACAAAGGTAACGGCAAGTACATTATTCGAATTGGGATCAAATAGTAAGGCATACACAGCTGCGGGTATATATTTGCTGGAGGAAAAAGGGCTTTTACGGACAAGTGATCCGGTCAGCAAATATATACCGTGGTTGAAATTGAAATATAAAGGCAAATATAAAAATGCCGCTTATGATGATTACGTTGATATTACGTTAGAGCAATTGCTGCACCATACTAGCGGCATATCCTCCCAAATGATCGGGTATATACCGGAAACGACAAAGGATGACGCGTTAGAGCAAACGGTCAGATTATTGTTGGATCACAACCTTGATTTTTATCCAGGACAGAAATTCGAATACGCAACATTGAATTATGATGTGCTAGCGCTTGTAATTGAGAGCGTTACCAAAATGTCGTTTGAACGTTTCATTAAAGATTCACTGCTGGTGCCACTAGGGCTTCATCACACGTATTTCGGGGTCGAAAAACCGCATTTAGACGAAATGGCCACAGGCTACAAAATGAGATTTTTTAGGCCAACTGCATATGATGCACCGATTTATCGAGGAAATACGGCAGCAGGCTATATTATTACAGATGCAGACGACTTGGGTAAGTGGATGCTGGTTCAATTCAGAGGAAACGAATTAGCCAATGAGAGTCCTATTTTAAACGCTATCCATAAGACGCATCTGCCAAACCGCCAAGTGCCTCCTAGTATAGAGGGAGCATCATATGCAGGTGGTTGGGAAATTATACAAAATGGGGGCGGCGAGCTTCAGCACGGGGGGAATAATCCGAACTATTCCTCATATATATTGCTTCGGCCAGAGACGGGGCTAGGTATAGGGGTAATGTCCAATATCAACACTTCCTATATCAAAGGAATAGCACTAGGTATTGAGAGTATATTGGATAATGAGACTGTAGCGAAAATCAGCTCGGATCATCTTGCCGACATAGACAAAATGATGAGCCTTGTCATTCTATTTTTACTGACACTGATTGGGGCGACTACAGTTGCTTTGAGCCGGATGATGTATCAATTGCTTCGCGGCAAGAGAAGATTGATGCATAATGGCCGTAAGAGTGTATACAAGCTCTTCTATTTTGTGCTGGTGCTCGGTGGCTTCATGTATATTATATATCAGATGCCTAATGTCTTCTTTGAACAAATGCCTTGGTCAGCAGTTTCGGTATGGGGACCTGCTACAATAATCCCTGCTGTCATCATGTTACTCGTCGTAGAGGTTTTGTTCTCCGCATATATTCTTTTAACCCATTTTTTCCCTATGGAAGGCGAACGGTTATATTTCCAGCTTACAACAGTCGGGTTACTTACTGGTCTGGGAAATGCCTCTGTCATCTTTATTATCAATGAGAAGTTAAATCAAGCCGATAATCGAAGTAGTTTTGATTGGTTTTTATATTTTATTATGGCAGTAGCGGTATATGTTATCGGTTCAAAGTTCGTACAAGCTAATCTCATCACTCTAACGAATAACGTTGTTTATAAGAAGAGAAGTGTTTTGATCGATAAGTTGCTTCATGCTTCTTATCATAAATTCGAAGAATTAGACCGTGGTGCAATCCATACTGCTTTAAACAACGATACTGCAGCGATAAGTGAATTGCCACGAATGCTTTTGAATGGTGTAACGTGTTTGGTTACAGTGCTATTCTGTTTTATATATTTAGGAGCCAAGAATGTCTTTGGGTTGCTGCTTGCAATCGGTGTCATACTGCTTGCCGCGGGGCTCTATAGATATATTGGGCAGCAAGCCAATGTTTTTTGGAACCGGAATAGAGACACACAAGAAACGTTCTTTGGATTCATTAATGATCTAGTGCATGGTATGAAAGAACTCAATCTGCACCAAAATAAGCGGGAATCCTTTAGGCAAGATATTATGGAAAGCTGTGAAAACAACCGCTCGACCAATGTGCAAGGATCTTTGAAATTCGTAAATGTGTTCGTTATTGGAGAACTGCTATTTACGTTTGTGTTGGGAACAATCGTATTCGGATTTCCGTATATGTTTGCTAATGTGACAAACGATATTCTACAAAACTACGTGTTGGTTATTTTGTATATGGTAGGGCCGGTACATGGCATATTAAACTTTATTCCCAGTATCATGCAGCTACAGGTAATATGGAAACGGTTAGAAAGGTTTGAAGAGCATATTTCCTCTATGGATGCAGAGAAAGCCCATGTTAACATCGGTGTGAATGACGCAATGCCAATTTCTATCGCGTTAAGAAATGTTGAGTACAGTTATACAGATGAGAATGGCGAAACATTTCATTTAGGGCCCATCAACTTCACGTTTAATCAGGGTGAGCTTATTTTTATTACCGGGGGAAACGGAAGCGGAAAATCGACATTGGCAAAAATTATTACGGGCCTGTATGTTCCCACCAAAGGTGAAGTTGTCGTGAATGGACAGCCTGTCTCTCAGGACATGTTAGGAGAGTATTTCTCGGTCATTTTTAGTGACTATCATCTGTTCGATAAACTTTACGGTATCAACGAGGCTGCTATAGACGAGAAGCTTGAGCGCAGCATGAAACTGTTACAGATCGATCATAAGGTGAAAGTAACCGATAGACGGTTTTCGACTACAAAGCTCTCATCTGGACAGAGGAAGCGCTTAGCTATGTTAGTGAGTATGTTGGAAGATAAGCCTGTCTCGCTATTTGATGAGTGGGCTGCCGAGCAGGATCCTGAATTCAGGCAGTTTTTTTATCAAGAAATGCTAATGCGGTTTAAGAATAGCGGGAAATGCATCATTGCGATTACACATGATGATCGTTTTTTTTCCTTAGCAGACAAGATACTAAAATTGGAAAGGGGGGGGATGGTGGCTATAGATGAGTTCGGATTTGTAGCCCATTGTTAACAAGTTGGGCAGTATTCACCTCTACAAAAATAGAGCGGTATGGCAGGTGAATAACAGTAGGTAACTGGTAAATAGCCATAACGTTCACGTGAAGTTTTTGTGAAAAGTTGTCAGAGATTGGGACTGTATTAGCCGGGGGGGCTGTTCTTCAACGAGAAATTGAGTTGAGTGCTGCAAGTTTTGGATCGGAAAAAGATTCACCCCGGCTACTATTTGACTTTGCCGCACCACGTGCCAGCCGAGTTTTGTGGGGGATCGCCACAAGTCAGGGTGTAGACCGGAGCAGACTCAAACGCGCAGGTTTAATTTCACTGTTTGATGTGGTTCTACCTTTGCTGCGATAATTTAGCAAGCTACTTTTTTCGACATATTTAGGAAAAATACTACAAAATATCCTAATGATGGACTTGGGAGGGTGGTATATAATAATAAATGAATGTGAATTAAATATCACTTTAGGGGTGAAATTTATTGCGAAATTTCAAGAAGGAGAAATATTATTCTAGGAGATAATATACCCGAACACTAGAGCTGATCCTTGCTCAAGATTATTGTATGAGAAACAGTTCTATATAAGGATTTGAATTGATTAAAATAGTACATTTCAATATTCTAGTAGGTGGTATTTAGATGAAATGGTACGCGTTATTTGTAAAAAACGGCGAGGAAGAATATGTAAGGTATCGGATTCAAATTGAATTGGGAAATGTAGATTGCAAATGTTTTATCCCCAAAAGAAAGGTTCCTGAAAAGAAAAGTGGCGTAATAGTGCATGTCATTAAAATGATGTTTCCTGGATATGTGTTTTTACAAACTAAAATGGATTTTTCTAAATATAATAAAATCAAAAAAATACACTATATAATATCTTTCCTTAACTACAGAAACAAAAAGGATATTCAGTTTCAAAATGAAGATGTTTTTTTTAAGTGGATCCCTGATGAAGAAATGGAAGTACTCTTTGAGCTAATCGACCCTAAAACTGATACTATAGAATACTCAAAATTTTGGTTGTGCAATAACAAATTGACTATTTTATCCGGTCCATTGGTCGGAATGGAAGACCGTATTAAGAAAATCGATAAGCGACAGCAACGAGCGAAGCTTGCGATTTATATAATGGGTCAAGAAAAGTTAATTGATATCGGTTTCGAAGCTATGGATTCAACAACGAATACTTTGCTGAATCCAATACAGTGTCCTTGGCTTGAAGTAAGGCAACGAGTTGAAAACATGATCAAAGAATTGCTTCAACTTTCAACGTTAACATCACTTAGCAATAAATTTATTAGTAACGGAATTAATTCGATTTATTTCATTAAGCTTATTTATAACGTAGAGTCGGAATTTGGGATTAAAGTATCTGATGACTTTCTATCTATGGAAAAGCTACAAACCATTGATGATTTAGTTCATTATATCCAAACAGAATCTCAGTAATAACAAAAATACATAACCACGAGAGAACGGGGAAGTAAAGCAATAGAATACGAACTAATTTGAAGTGAGATGAAAGCGCTATCTAAGGGAAAGGGGGTCTTCCTCAATAAGTTATTCCTATAAGGAATTCTAAATCCGGTATCACCTCTTGCGTCAGTTCATTCGCACATGAATTTTTCGTTTTTTTAATGAAAAGTTCATCTGTTCTATGGCTCTAGCATGGGAAGGCTCTAGATTTCACCCGTCCGTTTATTTAAAATGATGCTGATTTGGCATCCGCTCGGAACCTGTATTGGTAAAAGAGATCGATATAAACCTGGCCTGGGCGGGTTCCCGCCCATTCCACCATTAGCTGGAACCGGAATAACTGGTTGTGGGAACTTCTGTTTTTCAGGATATCTTTGATGAATTGGTCCGGCTTGCGATCTTCCACCACATAATTACAAAACGTCTACTGATTACCGATTCTATGCTTATCCAGGCCAATGCCAATAAAAACCTCTACACGCTTGAGGTTCTGAGGAAACGCCTCAACCCATCTGCAGGAATTGGAGCAGGAGGTTAAGGAGAGCCGTAAAGCTCACGGAAAAAAGCCTTTGCCTTCTGTGTGCTTATATCCCGGTAATAGTTGTTTTCATGTATTTTTTAAATCATTAACCAACAAATTCAATGCGTGATCTTCTTTACACTTAATTTCTCTTATGATTTGTATGATTTTACTGATTACTTGCTCTTGTCGTATAATCTCGTATTTCAAACTGAGATTTCGAGATATCAAGGCGTTCCTTTCTATATCAAAATATTCTTCTAGGATTAAAGGGTTAAAATGGATGCCCAATTCATCGATTAAAAAACGTATTCTAGAAAACATACATTTCTTATGTTCATAGAATATATGAAAAAAACGTATATCTATTTCATCTTCTATATTCATAAGATATTTGATAATTGAATTATAAGTATCCATACCATAAATGAATTTATTGTTGTTATTTTCGTACATTCTTAATCTATAAGAGGTATCACTTGAAGATAAATAATCTTCTATAAATTCTATGAAAATCTCTAAATCAAAGTTGTATGAATTTTCTGGTTTTAATTGTAATAAGTGCATGCCATCAGCCCATTTAGCTAAGTCTCCTGTTGCTAATGTACTATAAAAAGCTTTTTCGAAATTTAAGAACTCTACTTCGGAAGTTCCAAGAACTCTTTTGTTATTGTATCCAGCAACGTTGAAAATTTTCCTTGTGTTATCATATCCATATATAAGGATGTCGTGTATATAATGATATTTTTGATACGCAACTCTTTCAGGTATATAAAATTCATCAACAAACGTCACTATATAGTGGTTATTCTCCAATGAATCGATTAGAAATTTTATAGGATTAACATATCGTTCAATTAAACTTTTTGGGATGTACATTTCGCCTAGAAATGGTGATTTTGATTTTAGGCTTGGAAAGTCATAAAAGTTAAAATTTAGTCCAGATTCTATATCCTTATTACAGTATATTTGAATATAATTACAATTAAACCATTGAAAAAAATCGGGGTGTAAAGAGCTAATAAGAAGAGGAAAAGCATGATGTTGATATCCATTTATTGGTGAATCACCTAATGGCAACTGTATTGACAAATTAATTCCTCCAATTGGATGAGTGTTCATTTGAAAGGCACAGAGTGACGGACAGCATAAGTATCCCTGTCATCAATTTATTTTTTATTGTAATATAATTCTCCACATTACTTTAAAGGCCTGCTTAGCCTAAGATAAAGACACTGAGGTCTATTAATTATCTTTATTATGTCTAGCGTTGATCCTCCGCCTCTGGTCAAAGTGGCGGCCGAAATACATTGACCGGTGCCCTTATGAATATCTCGTACCAGATTCTTATGGCAAGGGTGATTCTGCCCGGCCACCGCATGTAATATTTTTTGTTGGTTGAATATTAAATATATGGATTTAGTTGCGGTGAAGTACGTTATTAATGGGGGGATTGTTAAATGAGTAACATCAAAATGCTAACAATTAATAGATTATTGTTACTAAATCTATTGGTAATTAAGGAGACAGTATGATTGATTTGAAAACCTCATTAAAACTGTTGTCTGTCGATAACATTAAAATGCATGAAAGCTTCCAGGCAACAAGATTGGAAATAACAATGTCAGCTATATCAAATGAAAAAATATTGATAAACCCTATAGTCACAACCAGAATTAATGAACATGATTATATGATAATCGATGGAGTTCATCGTTTTTTATCTTTAAAGGAGCTGGGCTTTAGAACGGTTGCTTGTCAAATTGTAGAGGAAGATGATGTAGAACTTACAATGTGGTCTCATCTTGTAAAAGCAGGTGCATGGTTAAAAGATTTTACAGATAAAAATGTGATACGAACAAAGAAGGAGCTCGGTAATCAAAGATATGCGTTTAAAATAACAGACTCAAAACAAGAAGTCTTTTATTTTTATTTAATTGACGATCAAAAATTAATGAGCTTTGTGGATGCAATGCATAGTATTATTGCAAAATATAGCAGCAAATATTTTGTAAGAGTTAGTGAGTTAAGCAAGAGTGAGATTATTGGGGACGATGTACTGGTTGAGTTTTATAACATTAGTATGAAAGAGATAAATAATATTGTGTCTAGAAAGGACCAGTTACCAACAGGAGTTACGCACTTTTCTGTAAATAACCGGCTGTTGAACCTGAAAATCCCTTTGGAATACATGGAACCTGCAGCTAGTGGACGTAATTGGCTTGATTTCATTATGCATATTCAACAAAAATTGAGGTATTACCCCGAATCTGTATATATTTGTGAATGATTTTATGAGAGATCTTTCACTGTACGAAGTACAAATAGGAGGAATTGAGATGAAAAAAAGCTATAGTTCATTTATTTCGATTTCTGATACTTCTAAACATGATTGATTACACCTTAACCCGCGAAGAGTTTACTCCGGCTGTTCTTTCTCTGCCTGAAGGTTATGTTTTGGAAATGGTTGATCTGAAGGAGCTTCGGCATAAAAACTACGTGAACGCAGACAAAATTTACGATTGGGTAGAGGCATGGGGGAGCGATGAGCATTTGGATAAAGCAGGTTGCGGCTGCTATATTCGTTATCAGGATACAATCGTCAGTTGGTCCATAAGCGACTGTTATGCCAGAGACAGAATTGCTGTGGGAATTCACACGGATTCCAGCTACAGAAAAATGGGGTTAGCCAGCAAGGCTGCTTCAGCAGTCGTTCAATCCTGTTTTGACAAAGGTTATAACATCGTAGAGTGGTTGTGCGTATCCACCAATGTTGGCTCCAAAGCAATTGCCCATAGAAAACCTGACTGATTTAGACGAGTACGGGTGGTATGAGTGGGGAATTTATTTGGAACAAGCATTACAGGAAGAACCAAGGCTGTACTGGGAATGTCTGAATTGTTTTGTGAAGGCGAACACCGTTGAAAAGACGATAGAAATAATCGGTGAAATGAATCGCACAGGGAATCCATGTAATCTGGAGCAGTTGACTGGAGCGATCTCTTACTACCAAAGTGAAGGGTTATGTTCTGCATTCAAGACTCCGAAGTGGGAGGAATTTAAACATCAGGCATTTTTTTATCAAGGATAATGTGGAGGAAAAGTATATAGTCCGTATCAAAAAGAGACTCTATCCCCCAAGGCACCGGGAGATAGAGTCTCTTTTGTTTACGCGGTGGTTATTTTCCAAGCAGCTTGGCAATATCCGCTTCAATCTGATCCGGTGTAGTCTGCGGGGAGAACCGTTTCAGCACCCGGCCCTCCTGGTCAACCAGGAACTTGGTGAAATTCCATTTGACGCTCTTTGAGCCCAGTACGCCTGGTGCTTCCTTGGAGAGGTATTTGAATAACGGATGAGCTTCGTTGCCTTTTACATCAACTTTCTCGTACATCGGGAAGGTTACGCCGTAATTGATCTCGCAGAACTCTGCAATATCTTCACTCTCACCCGGCTCCTGGCCGGCGAACTGATTGCTTGGGAAACCAAGCACTTCAAAACCGCGGTCCTTAAATTTATCGTACACTTCCTGGAGACCCTTATACTGAGGAGTGAATCCGCACTTACTGGCTGTATTGACGACGAGCAGCACTTTGCCTTTGTACTTGGACAATGATTCTTCCTGGCCTCGCAGTGTGTTTGCTTCAAAATCATAAATACTCATGGATAATTCCTCCCGAACATTGATTTATCACAATTTAATTTTACACTATTTATTAAAAGAAGCAAGCTAAAAGGCTGTAACAATATTGCGTATTCGTTTCAAAATGTGCCAGTGGTTTAAGTTAGAAGTATGCGGAAGTAAAAATTTGGCTTGAAAAGGAGCGAATAGGCGATGACTGCATTGAAAATGAAAGCATTATACACGGCTTCAGCTACGGTACGGGGCGGACGCGAAGGTTCAGTGGAATCCTCGGACGGTGCTCTCAAGCATGATTTGAAAATGCCGAAGGAGCTAGGGGGCCCGGGGGGCATGGGTACAAATCCGGAGCAGCTGTTCGCTGCAGGCTATGGTGCTTGTTATGAAAGTGCGCTGGCGAATATTGCCCGTAAAGAGGGTGTGAAGCTTCAGGATGTCGTCGTGACTTCCAATGTGCTGATCGGCAAGGATGAGAGCGACGGAGGCTTCAAACTGGCCGTAAGACTGGATGTGAGCCTGCCCGGAATTGAACGTGCGAAGGCGGAGGATTTGGCCGAGAAGGCTCATGCCTTCTGCCCTTACTCTAAGGCAACACGCGGCAATATAGAGGTTGAACTTAACGTGCTGTAACAATGGTAAGGAGTGGCTTGCAGACAGTAATTTTTATATCTAATCTAAGCCGGACAGATATGTCCGGTTTTTTGATGTTCTCCCTAAATGGATGGCATATATATAAGGTTTCTGGAAATAATGTCTAAATGGAGTCGGGAAATTCAGGTAAACGCATAAATGCTAGTCCAGAGAGTCTGCTTTGGTTGACATCACCCCTAAAATTCTTTAATATGTCTAAGTATCTGTTAATGTCGCGTGTGCTATTAACTACCAAAAATTTAAATAATGGGTGATGAAGATGTCTTACAGACCGAATATTACGAATGTGACCAAAGCCAGCAGCAACGATAAGGAAGGATTGTACGAGTTCATTATCAAGCTTGCTGACGGAACGGAGTGCCGCGCGTTCTACAATCGGTTTCCGGAATGGAAAATGACGAACATCAGCCGCCTGCTTAAGACACCATGTCCGGTATGCCGCAAAGACTTCATCTGTAAATGCATGGAGGCTTTCACAGCTGATTTCGAAGGGCAAATGCTTGGGGACGAATGGATCGACAAGGCAATCGCAGAATAACTTAAACGGACGGATCATGACGGCGCGGGAGCTTATCCCGCGCTTTTGTTTTTTTCTAAGCATAGTTCTGGATATACTGTGACTAACGGAAGGGGGAGAGGGCAATGAAGGAAGAGCAGAGGGGAATTATGATGAAGGACAAATCTGTTGTGCTGATCGACGGGGTCTGCCATCTGTGTCAAGGTATGGTCCGGTTTATTATTCCGCGCGATCCCAAAGGCAGGTTTCTATTTGCCCCGTTGCAGAGCGAGGTTTCTCATCAACTGTTGAGTGCCAGCGGTATTGTGCCTGGTCAGCTAAGCACGGTAGTTCTGGTTGAGGATGGGGTCTTCTATACGGAGTCAGCTGCGGTGCTGCGGATCATGCGCAGGCTTCGTTTTCCTTGGCCGGCTGCTTATCTGCTCATTGTTGTCCCCCGGCCGCTTCGTAGTGCGTTGTACAGACTTGTAGCCAGGAACCGTTACCGTTGGTTCGGCCGGGATGATCAGTGCCTGGTCCCAACGCCAGAGATCCGACAACGGTTTCTGTGAGGGGTTATGGTTCCAAATAAAAACGCAGCAGATGCTCCCGGCAGGGAGTCTGCTGCGTTTCATTTTATATCAGGAAATTGTCCATTTAGCCTATTTGGTCAGCGGTTCGATATTTAGATTGTAGGTTTGAACCAGCTTCCATTTGCCATCTGCTGATTTCTTGACGGTTGTCACGGTTTCTGCCCGGTAATCGGTGAATTGTGGCCCCTTCAGCTTTTTGGATGTTAATACGGCATAGATGGCGGCCTCGTTATTATTGTAGTAAATGATTTTGGAAGATTCCACAGCGGACTGCAAATCATAAGCGGCGAAAAGCTGCTTATAGGTTTGTTCGCTCTGTGCATAGGCTGGTGAGGATTCGTCTATTGTAGACAGTACGCCGCTCAGGTCTTCTTTGTTGGAAAAATCTGTATTGGCCTGCAGCACAGCCTTGATTTGATCTTCATCAGCCGCGGGAACAGGAGGTTTGGCTTCAAGTGTGCCGTCAGGCAGGGAGTATTTGATGGCTTTAATCTGCACATTGCTGATCAGCCAGTCGGAGCCGCCAGCATTCTTAGTAAGTGAATAAATATACTCCGCGGTGCTGTTAGGTGTAAAGGCTCCGCTGTTTCTAACGGTTGTTTCCACTACGTCCACCGTTGCTTCCTTTGCCTGAACATCGATAATGTCCATTTTTGCAATCGCTGTGGTGGTATCAGATTTTTCCATCTGCTCTTTGAGTGCAGGGGCTGCTGCGGCAAGTGGTGATTTCGGATCAATCAGACCCAGGAATCCGGCGAAATCATTTTTGTTGGAATAGCTGGTGTATTTATCAAAAAGCTCCGAGATTCCCTTGGTCACGGCGCTGCTCTGATTGCTTTTGATTTCTACGGTATTAGCTTTAGCATTCCAGGTGACACTGTTGCCTGTCGCTTCGCTTACGAACCGGAGAGGGACATAGGTAACGTTGTTGATCATTTTGGGTGCGGAAGTGAGCTGCTTCACAGTCCCGTTCACACTTGCTTTTTTGCTGCCAAGCTGCAGGGTGATCGTCAGGCCCTCCTTGGAGGCTGTAATCGTGCTTGTCTTGGCATTCCATACCAGGCTGAGGCCCAGCTTCTCAAAAATAGGACGCATAGGAACGAGGATGGCATCATGGTCTTTGACCGGTGCACTGGTGCTTAGGTTCAGCTTTTGCTGATCGATCGTTACGGTGATAGGTTGGTCTGATGCTGCTGCTGCCGATACGGTGATGGCACCGGATAAGGCTAGAACTGCAAGAAAACCGGGTACGAATTTCATGTGGTGTAAATCCCCTTTGTTATGGTTTTGAGTTAGGTAAATGATGAACGTATGAATTATACAGGGGGATAGGGAACTTGGGAATATCCAGCACTGGATATGGGAGTTCGTGGGATTTTGAGGTAATGGAAAAAAAGCTATTGCTGTACTCTTATATATATGCTACTATTGCTGTAAATTATAGGAATAGTAACGGAAGCACCGTTCAATGACCGTATCCCACGGTTATTGGCGGTGCTTTTTTGCTGTCTTTATGCAGAAAGGAGAGAGGGAGCATGGCGGCAAGAATCGTACTTGCAGTGCGGGAGAGTCAATACATTGAGCCATTGCTGCACTATATTCACCATAGTGAATATGGAGGAATGCTGCGGATCAGCGCTTTCAGCCGGTTGGATACTTTTATGGAATTCATGAAGGGGGAGGAGGTGCCGGATGCTGTGGTAGCAGATCCTTCTTTCATCGAGGCCTGGCTGGTGGAGGGGAAGAGTACCATTCCGTGGGCGGTTCTCAGCGATGCAGGGGACGTCCGCGGCAAACCTTCCGGAAATCTGGCGGGGGGACAAGTGATTGAAAAGTATCAATCGCTTCCTTCTTTGCTGGATGCCATTCTACAGCTGTGCGATGTGAAGAGGAGCAGAATGGCGTCCATCTCCAAGGGGGAGACGCTGCTGATTGGAGTGGTTTCAGCCAGTGGCAGCAGCGGCAAAACCACGCTTGCACTCAACTTGGCCAAGCAGCTTGGAGGGCTGGGACTATCCGTTTTTTATCTGAATCTAGAGAGTGTGGACAGCAGCGGGTTGTTCCTGCGGGTGCCGGAAGGAAACGCCCCCGGTCTGGAGCGGCTGCTCTATGAACTGAAGGCGAATGAAGGGGAAGGGAGCAAAGTAAAGACAGAGCTGGAGCTTGAAAGGTATGTGATCAGACACGAGAGTCTAAGGAGTGAAGCCTTCAGACCGGTAGAGAATCTTAAGGAAAAACTGCAGATGACACGTACGGATACGCTGGATGTTCTGGAGCAGCTGTCCGCAGCAGGACGCTATGATGTTGTCATTGTTGATACGGGAGCCCTTGAGGAGGAGCAAACCCAGGCAGTTCTGCATAGATGTGGACTTCTGCTCTGGGTATTGACAGGTGCTAAGACCAGTCACCATAAGACTGCCGGGTGGCTGGGTCACTGCAGTAATCCGCATTCTGGCATGCTTCAGGAGGTACCCGTCAAAAGCAGGTTTGTCATGAACCTCGCAGCCGATGCACATAACGCGGGGATTCTTCCTGAAGGGATGCAGATGGATGCTGTGCTTCCTTATATCCCATCATGGGCCATACAGCATCATGTGGAGCTGTGCCTGAATTCCCCGCAATTCACGGCCGGAGTGCAGCAGGTGTGCTCGGAAATCATTGAACCGGCGCTGCCGCATGTTTTTACCGGGAATGTATATGAATGAAGAAATGTTCAGGTCGCTGCGCAGTGACATTCGTTCCGGGCTGGATCTGACGTCTGCTGTAGGCAACCGTGAGCTTACCGCGTATATTGAGCGGACGGTTCTTGCACGGGACAACCTGCAGCATCTGACGGCTCAAGAGAAACATGCCTTGGTCAAGAAGCTGTTCGACTCCTTCCGGGGGTTGGATGTATTGCAGCCGCTGGTGGATAATCCGGCCATCACCGAGATTATGATTAATAGTCATGATGAAATCTTCGTAGAGGAGGAGGGGCAGATCCGGCGTCTGCCGCTGGCTTTTGAGTCCAGAAGCCGGCTTGAGGATATTATCCAGTCCGTAGTATCGGGTGTGAACCGGGTGGTTAATGATTCCTCGCCAATCGTTGATGCGCGGCTGAAGGATGGTTCCCGTGTCAATATCGTTCTGCCGCCGGTAGCACTGAAGGGGCCGGCATTGACAATCCGCAAGTTTCCCGAAACCCCGATGACGATGAATGAGCTGATCCGCCGGGAAGCAATAAGCGCGGAAGCAGCGGAAATGCTGCAGATGCTTGTGGTGGCCAAATACAATATTTTCATCAGCGGTGGCACCGGTTCGGGCAAAACCACCTTCCTGAATGCTTTGTCGCAATTCATTCCGCCGCAGGAACGTGTGATCACTGTAGAGGATTCAGCGGAGCTGCAGATCGTGACTGTACCGAATCTCGTCTCCCTGGAAACAAGAAATGCGAATACGGAAGGCCGCGGCGAGATCACCATCCGTGATCTGATTCGCTCCTCACTCCGGATGCGGCCGAACCGCATTGTGGTCGGCGAGGTCCGGGGCGCAGAATGCCTTGATATGCTGCAGGCGATGAACACTGGACATGATGGCTCACTCAGTACTGGCCATTCTAACAGTGCGCAGGATATGCTCAGCCGTCTCGAAACGATGGTACTCAGTGCAGCCGATTTGCCCGTGGCAGTAGTCCGGCAGCAGATTGGCTCCGCAATTGATATTTTTGTGCATCTGTCGCGTCTGCGTGACCGTTCACGCCGGGTGGTGGAAATCTGTGAGGTTACCGGGGTTCAGGAAGGGGAGGTGGTGCTTAATCCGCTGTATGAATTCCGTGAAACAGGTGAGAGGAACGGGCGGGTCCAAGGGGGACTGATCCCCAGCGGGAATCCGATGCTGCATACCGGCAAACTCAGAATGGCCGGAATTGATAAGAAGGAGGAAGTGCTCTGATCTCATTGAGACAAAAGCCGCAAGGACTGCGTGATACCGGAGCGGAGGCACAACTGCCAGATTATACGGTGTACGTCCTAACCTCCTTGCAAAAGATCACGGCGATGCTGACTGGCGGAACGCTGCTATGGGCAATAGGATACCTTTTTTATCACAATGGGCTGCTGTCTTGTCTGCTGGTGCCGGGCGGGGTATATGCTCCACGGCTGTTGCGTGACTACCTGCACCGGCGGCGCCGTACTGCCCTTAATCTGCAATTCAAGCAAATGCTGTTCTCGCTGTCTTCATCGCTGTCGGCCGGCCGCTCTGTTGAGAATGCATTTCGTGAAGCGGTGCAGGATCTGCTTATGCTCGACCCCGAGGGGGGAGGCGATATGATCTTCGAGCTGAATATTATCTGCACGCGAATGGAGTATGGCCAGCCGGTAGAAGAAGCACTGGAGGATTTCAGCAAGCGGGCGGGCATGGAAGATGTCGAACGGTTCGCTGATGTATTCTCCGTGTGCAAGCGGACTGGAGGTGACCTGGTAGAGATCGTGAGGCGTACTTCAACCATTATCGGAGAGAAGCTGGATATTCAACAAGATATAGCGGTCAGCATCGCCCAGAAGAAATTCGAGGCCAAGGCTTTACTGGTTTCCCCGCTCATTATGGTGATGTTCATGAGTCTGACAGCAGGGGATTATATGGAGCCTATGTAGATTCGGGGAGGCGGAACGTTGATATAACAGTATTTCTAAAGTTTGTTACCCACAATCTACCCACAATTAAAGTAATCCATCCATGAGTTGATCTAATTTTTCTACTGCAGCACGCTTTTTAGATTCTGTGACATGCAAATAAACTGCCTCGGTTATACCTCCGTCCTTTTTATGACCTAACAATTTTTTAATTGCAGGAAGTTCGACGCCAGCTTCGGCCATTAAACTTGTATAGGTATGACGCAAGGAATGAGGAGTGAGAGCTGTCGGCAATCCCGCCGCTTCAAGTATCTCTTTCATAAACACCTCAATTGTTCTGCCAGCAGCTGGCCAACCCGGCAATAACAGTTCATTAATAAATACAAATTCTGCACCGTTGTAGTACTCATCTCTCCGTGACATTTTAAATCTATTTCTCCAGATTTCTTGATTTTTCAAAATCTTTATTACAGTCTCAGACACATCGATTTTTCTAATTGAGGATTTTGACTTGGGGGTATTTAAACCAAATGAACTAATTCCGTGTCGTTGATACAAGGTTTTAGTGACTGAGATTTTTTTATTAATCTCATCAATATCTGATATTTTCAGAGCACATAGTTCACCTATTCGCATACCGGTATATGCCAACAAAAATAGTGCATTAAATCCCTGAACGGATCCCGATTCTTTAGCTGTGCGCAATAACAAAGCTAGTTGCTCTTTCTCCAAATACTGAGGTAATTCAGAATTATTCTCAATATCCTCAACCGTTTCCTGAAATGCAGGTATTTCAGCTCCTTTGGTTGGATCATTCTTAATCACTTTCATAGCAACTGCTTTACGAAACATTAGGCAACCTGCGGAATGAATGATAATTAGTGAGTTTTTTGAATAGCCCTCTTCCTTCAATTCATTTAGCATGGTTTGATATATTAGCAAGGTTACTTCGAATAATATAAGACCTCCAATTTTTCTGTTAATGATTTTGAGAGAATCACTTCTAATATCCACAGTTCGGTTTTTAACCTTTCCTGTAGAGGCATATATTACTAAGAATTTTTGACTCCATTCAGAAACTGTAATCTTACTTTCCTCAATATAAGTTCCATTTCTAATTTCTTCTTCAATTTTTATTCCGGCATAATAAGCTTCTTTTGCCGTTGGAAAACTCGGAGTTTCTTTTTGAATTCGTTCACCTGTCTGGGGGTCTGTAATATCGTAACGATACGTGTGTAAACCATTCCTCGATCGTACTTTTGGATACTTTTTCGCCATTAAAATCACCTCTTTAAGAATATATGTTCGGTTTTTGTTGTATATAAAGTTCGAGTTTTAGCAGTAACTGCTTACTCGAACATCATAATCACTCCAAGAGGATCAAAACTAATTATGTAATCATGGTTAAATCTGTGGGAAATCCCGTATCTTTCTAAATAATAAGTGATAGCCTTGTCCAAAAAATGTTCAGTAACACCTAAGTATTCAGCAAATTCAAAGCGATTCCGGATTCCGGCCTTGAATGCTGAGATGAATGAGCTGAAAGGAACAAGTCTTTGATAAGCCCATTTGTTCCCTGATATTTCTTGTTTTAGATGATTGATATTCTTCTGGTCTAAAATGATTCCAAAGGTTTTATGATGGTGACCGATCTCTTCAGCAAGTATGCACTGCTTTTCAGTAATTGTGTGAATAGAAGATGAGTTTAGAGTAATAACCCCGTCTATATATAAACCTTTTAGTTTTGGATTTCTAAAAGTGTGGCTTCTGACCTCAATACCTGCTGATTCTGCCTCGATTAGTAATTCCTCGAACAATGGCCTCACCCTTATTTGCGTTTTGATTTTATGTATTTGGCATATTTTAGTATTTCTTGCATTTCTTCTTCAGTGTAATCATCCCCATCGAAATGCGCGGCAATAGTGTATGGCAATTCTCCGTCGGAGATGACCATTCCATTGTCTTCAATGATGTTGCTTTTCTTTAAATTATACTTCTTGGCTATTTTTTCTATTGCCCCCATACGAGGTTCAGATAGTCCGCTTTCCCAGGCAGAGACTGCCTTGTTGGTCACTCCTGCGATTTCGGCCAATTCTTGTTGTGTCAACCCGTAACGTTCGCGCAGTATTTTGATATTATCACTGATACCCATGATATCACTCCACAACTCTATTTTAAGTAGAAGTATAAGCGTAATAGTGAAAAAAATCAACATCAGAGTCAAAATAAATTAGATTTTATTGTTGACAGTCTATTTTAAATAGACTAATATTCATGTATCGGCACCGAAGGGAGGGAGTCAGATGAAACTCACAGTAAAGCAAGCTAGATTATTTTCTGGCAAAACTCAACAGGAAATAGCTGATGTACTCAGTGTTCATGTTCAAACTTACATGAAATGGGAGAGGAACCCAGATGAAATGAGTGTCGGTACAGCAAAACAGTTTGCCAGAATTGTGGAGCAAGACTTTGAAAGTATTTTTTTTGATGTAGAGTCTAATTTAATTAGACATGATGACGGAGGGAAGGTGGTTTTAATTGAAGTCGCTCGCTGATTATGGTGTGTCTCTTACGATAAAACAGCTCGCCGAAAGCCAGGGGATATGTCAGAAAACGGCACGGAAGTGGTGTTTAAAAGAGGGGCTCGATAGTTACAAAGTAGGAAATACCCGACGGGTTCGTACAGAAGTATTAATCGCTTGGATCCAAAAGAGAGAGGCGGACACTAAACTCTCATCAAAATAGCTACGTTATCATCTTTACCACTCATCCCCAATATATACACATCTTATCCACAATTGTTTGGAAGGGACGATGCTATGAAAAAGAAAAGGTATCCCGAATTTGCTGCATTGATGAAAAACTGCTTTGACCGTGGATGTTCTGTGGAGCAGCTGCAGGACTTCATAGACAGAACTCGCCGGCAGCATATGGATAACCCAGCAATGATCCAAATCATAGATGACTTAGAAGTAAGGTATATAACCTCAATGAATTTACCGGAAGGAGAGAAGACAGTATGAACTGGGTAGATCGGATTTTGATAAGGTTCTTGTTGCGAGGAAGACGAAGCTATTCTTGGATAGTGAAAATGGGGAGCCGAAATGTATCCGTAGATATTGAAGAATACATTCCGGCCGGAGAAGCAATTAGTACTTTTGAGGATAGGTTACATGAGTTCTCTTAATTTTAGTAGTTGAGGATTGTTTTCCTCAAGTTTACCTGTGATAGAGGAGAACAATTCAAGCTCTTCTTTTATGTTATCTGGATGGATCGGGTTACCTGGTGTGGATTGAATAAGTTCCAACTTTTTGATTTTCTTCATGAAATGGCCGTAGATCAAAAGCACATCATGTTCAGAAAAATCTATAAGCGGCATAGCGGTTCCTCCTAAAATATGTTGGTCTGGACAACTACCATATTCGACAGAAGGGGCCAAATACCTACCAGGAAGGAAGTGACAGCATGAATCAACTACAAGAGTTCAATTTCGCAGGAAACAACGTGCGAGTAATTATCAAATCAGAGGTGCCGTGGTGGGTTGCCAAAGACATATGTACCGTTCTTGGGATTAACAAACATCGCGATGCTTTGTCCCGGCTGGATGAAGATGAAAGGGGGTCGGTATTAGTGGACACCCTTGGCGGACCGCAAGAAGTAGGAGCCATAAATGAATTTGGTCTTTATTCTCTAATCATGATGAGCCGGAAGCCGGAAGCAAAAAGCTTTAAACGTTGGATCACCCATTCAGTACTACCGGCCATCCGCAAAACAGGGATGTATGCTGCTGATGAACTTTTAGATAATCCGGACTTGCTTATCCAGGCGGCTACGAAGCTCAAGGAGGAGCGGGCAGCTCGGAAAGCATTAGAAGTAAAGATAGATGAGGACCGTCCCAAGGTGGTGTTTGCGGAGGCCCTGGAGGTATCCAAAGATTCGATACTCATTGCGGATCTGGCAAAACTCCTAAAGCAGAATGGGATAAACATCGGAGAAATTAGGTTGTTCAAGGAGCTTCGTCATCAGGGGTACCTTATCAAGTCAGGCTCTGAGTATAATATGCCGACTCAACGCTCTATGGAGCTTCAGATCATGGAAATAAAGGTTGGGCAGCGCGGAAGTGCCAGCGAAGGTGTGAAGGTTACCCGAACACCGAAAATCACCGGTAAGGGAATCAGTTACTTTATCAACAAATTTAAAGGCTTCGGCTCATAATGGAGGGATTATCTTGAGTATTGAATTGGTTCAGACGCCAATCCGGACGGATTTCCAAGCTAACAAAATCACCATCACGGCCCGGGATAGTGTCACAGGCAGGGTAATTGAACGGGTGGTGCCGGTGATCTACAAGGAAAATCGATTGGGTATTTGGCTGGAAGGTGAGGATGAATTAGGAGATCCCCAGGCAGTCGTAGTATTCACAGCAGCTGGGCGCAGCCGACTTGAGGATTTACTTGCTATAAATTATTCCGAGGAGGGAACGGACGAATGGACCCAAAACTCATTGAAAGAGATTTAAGAGAGGAAATAGCTTTTTGGCTTCAGGTACAGCAGGATGCACATTGGCGGGGCGGGGAAGTAGATTTGAAAATTGCTGAGTATGCTGCCAAACAGCAGCGCCGCCTGCAGGATGATCTGCTGAATCTATGGGATGGCGAATCACGGAAAGCATTTGAACAAGCGGCATTAACCTTTGCCAATGAAAAACAGCCCACCGGGGTAGGAGCCGGAGAGCTGATCACGATTCAAACAAATTTTATTACGAATATTGTAGCACGAAATGGAGGCATATGCAATGGATACGTCTCTTAACAACCAAGAAACAATCTATGAAATCCCAGTAAAGGACGTCGATACAGGAGAAGAGTCCACTAAAGAGTACCGCTCAGCCGATCTAATTGGAGCCGTGGTCGCTCAAATGAGACAGGGTAAAGTGTTAATTGTGATTCGGGATAAACTGCCTCTCACGCCTGAGAATTTACTTGTATTGGAACATGAAGACCTTCTGCAGAGTATTCGGGATAAGATCAACTATCTCTTTATTAATCACAACTTTGGTTTGGGGGCCTATCAAATAAGTCCCGAGCGTACTAAGCAAAGGGAATTGGAACGACTTCTTGAACGGGAGGAACCTGCCTGGACGGCTATTATTCAATCTGTATATTGTGCAGGCTGCGGCACGGTGCTCCCAGGTAGAACCAGGGTGCTGCGAGTCAATGATGGAATATGCTGCAATTACAGCTGCTATGGCATGATGCTGGCAGCCAAACAACCCCATGGATCTTGATAAATATATTCAGGATGTTAAGGCCCTTCAAGCCCGGGCTGAGGAGTTTGACGAAGATGCACCTGGAGCTGTCCAGGAGAAGATTAAGGTATTAACTAAGGCTCACACGCTTGCTGGGCGCGTATCCGCTCAAATGGATGCAGACTATGCAAAGATATATGCCTTTCGTAAAATCACATATGCCCAGGCAAAGGATAAGGCTAAAACCGGCGATAAAGCGAACGCAGCGGAACTTGCTATTATAAATCTTCGAATGGCTGAAGCACAAGCGAAGGGACTCAAGTCGTTCTGGAATAACGAATTCAAATCAATTGCTGAGACGATCTATGAGCTTCGGCTACGGGTTAGGGTGGATATGCACACATTGGGAGGTGGGGATTAGTGGTTAGGTTATCGCAGGAGAAACGAGCAGAGAGACAACGACTCCGGCAAGCTTTGACAGAAACATATCGTAGGCAGGCAAATGTCGTTCGAATGCTGGGTATTCCATCGAATGCGATTTTTGATGAAATAAAACAGCTGCGGAAGGAATTGAAGGTTGTCGATTCGCTCTCTATCGGCAATGAGCCCGATACACAGCCAGTGAAGGTGCCCGCCAAGCGGAAGAAAGCTCCTTGGCGGTGCTCCAATCCAGAGTGCAGGAGAATACTTCCGGAAGCCGATAAGATCATGCATAAAAAGAGACATTATTGTTCCGTATCTTGTCTCCCTAAAGATAAACCTAAATGATAATTTACTACATGACCGGCTTCGGCCGAAAGCGCAGGAAAGGGGATTGACGTCATGGCGCGGCCATTAAAGGAGGGCCTGGACTACTTCCCTTTGGATATCGACTTTGATCAGGATGACAAGCTGGTTGTGCCGATAGCCAAATACGGAATGCAAGGACTCGGGGTAATTGTGAAAATCATGATGAATATTTACCGTAACGGTTACTTTTACCCTTGGGAGGAGCGAGAACATTATGCCCTCTCAAGCAAAGTTAATGTTGACATTAATACGGTTGTTGAAGTGGTTAATGAATGCATTAACTGGGGTTTTTTCAATAGAAATGTCTACGAAAACCACAAAGTGCTGACTTCGCGTGGATTTCAAAAAAGGTATATCGAAGCTGCGAAAAGGCGGAAGGATCTTACTATTTTCGAAGGATTTTTGCTTATAGATCCAGCAGAAGAATGTAAGAAAGTATTCCATTCATTGAGCATTATAGGGCCTGATAATTCAATAGTTAATGTTTACATTAATCCAGAAAGAGCGGGGAAAATCTCGACAGAAAGTACACAAAGTAAAGTAAAGGAAAGTAAAGGAAAGGAAACTAAAGTAAAGGAAATTGATATAGAACCAGAAGAAGTAGTTGTACCGCCTAATCCGTTCCGGATGTTTGAAGCTGAAGGTTTTGGCACAATCAGCTCTGTGATATCAGATCAGATCAAAGATTTCATTGCCGATTATGGTGAACGCTGGGTATGTGAAGCTTTGCGTACGTCGGTTATCGCCGGCAAACGGAATCTCAGTTATGTAAGGGCCATTTTAAAACGCTGGAAGTCAGATGGAATTGACGATCCTTGGACCCAAGAAAAGCCGCCGCCTCCTACAGGTTACAAAGGACCATACGGAGGAAAGAGCGGTAAGCAACAAATAGAAATATATAAACCGCCACTGAACGAGCCTACACCGGAAGAATTGGCTGAGCACGAAAAGGCGATGGCAGCCTTGAAAGCCAAAAAGGAAGCTGCGGAGAGGGAACTTAAGGAGAAACGGGACAGAGGGGAGGACATTAACCGATGAGAAATCGATGTTCTATTCCTAGTTGTTGTAAGCCATCTTCAACCACTTGGGCCACCGTTCCAGTGTGCCGAGACTGCTGGGATGAAATTTGGTACGAACAAACCAGTTATTATGCCGGAAAGTTGCTGCAAAGTGAAAGAGAGACTTTTGTCCGTATCCGGCACCTAACTCCATTTTGGAAATACAACAAACGGGATCTGCTGCTGCAAGCATGATCAGAGGGAGGCAGTTAGTGACACAATACGAGGTCGGAAAGAAGTACAAGAAGATTGTCACCGTAGCAAAAATCCATAATGATGCGCCGAGTGTCCTGGTAATCGACGATAAGCGCTATGTTCTCGAGGCGCAGCGGAATGCTGGAAAGGATGGTAAACATGGGCACAAGAACAAGAAAGAAACAAGCTCCCGTTAATTACGGGAATCGGGGAATGGTGTTTGAGGCCCATCTTGATATCAGTAATCAGATGTACGAGGCTCAAGGGAAGGCGGTAATTAATAAGCGTCCTACGCCAGTCAAAGTCATTGAGAAACGCGGCCAGTACATTACGATGGCTGTTTACGAGAAGCCTTCCACCGTAGACTATGACGGAATATACCGGGGGCGCCGGATAGATTTTGAAGCAAAGGACGTAAATGACCTTGTGAGGTTTGACCTAAGCCGACTTGAGAATCATCAGTACGAACACCTGGAGAAGTCACACAAGCATGGTTCCATGGCGTTTCTTCTGGTCCGGTTCGGCCGGAATAGAAAGGTATACCTGCTGCCGTTCGTGGCTTTGAGGGTCTTCAGGCAGGAATCCATGCGGCCTGGCGGGCGTAAGAGTATTTCGATAGACGATTTTGAAATTGAAGGTTACGAGATTCGAAACGGCCGTGTTCCAATCGATTTCCTGGCAGCAGTAGATAAAATTTGGTTCACAGAACCAGCGTAGGGGCCGGATATGACCCGGGACCGCGCACCGCCGCAGCTATTAATCGAACTGGTGTGCCTATAAAACCAAATTATACAAAATGGAGGATTAGATATGAACAACGAGATCAACCTCAACAACCTCGCTGAAGGAGCAGTAGCTGAACGTTTAGGAATTGAAATGCAGAAGCTGGCTGCGAATGTAATGGACCGGAATACAGATTGGAAGAAGGCGCGTAAGTTAACCCTGACTATCGCGATTAAGCCGAATGAGAAACGTGAAATCGGTTCGGTTGACATCGATGTTAAGACGACTTTAGCTCCAGCCCAAGGCGTCTCGACAACAATTATTTTCGGTATGGATAACGCCGGTAATGCTCATGCAGCTGAGTTAGTATCCGGCCAAAAAGATCAGATGATGATGGATAATGACGGGGAATTAGCTGACGATCGCGGCAACAAAGTTTCGTACCTGGAACGCAAACAATCTCAAGGGGGCAACTAATTCATGATTAAAGAAGCACTGCAATACATCGCCGGACTGGCAAATCAAAAGACACTGGAAATTAACGGCCAGCAGTATTCAAACCAATCTCTACAGCTAATCAAGCAACCAACTCCGGCAGCTATCACAGTGCGCAGCCTTTCGGGATTCGTAGATTACATTAAGTCTGAATATGATGCTCCCGGCGCTCTTATGGTTCACGTAGAAAGCCCTACAAAAGTTTCGGCTTTTACTACATTCAATGATGACTACAACCGGAAGACATTCATTGAAGCGGAAGCGTTGCTTCCAAAAATCAGTTTCTCCAATTGGACTGATGTGGAAGAATTTAATATTCAACTACAATCATTGTTCCACCCAAATGATACCCGTGCCGCACTGCTGAAGTTGGTTGGGAATGTCAGAGAAGACGCAGAGCAATCATATGCTGATGACGGCGTAACACAGAGAGTTACCGCCAAGACGGGTATTGCAACAGTCGGAGAGGTTTCCGTGCCTAATCCGGTTGTGCTCCTTCCATATCGTACCTTTATCGAAGTGAAGCAGCCAGAATCATTGTTTGTGTTCAGACTTCAAAAGGGCCCGCGGGCTGCGCTCTTTGATGCTGACGGCGGCGCATGGAAGGTTGAAGCAATGGACACTATTCACACCTACCTTAAAGAATCACTCAAGGATGAGATTGAAGCTGGCAAAATCGTCATCATCGCCTAACATTATACCGGGGCGGCTACGGCTGCCCCACCCTTAAAGGGGAGTCCTATATGCCCAATGAAAAAGGAAATCTCACGAAAAATGAAATGATGGATACCGGAGCAGCATGTTTTATACCGGACGCGCCGGGGGCTTTAACTGGGAGGTGGTACGGCGAACCTCCATTGGATGGACTCATCCTACCTCGTAGGCGTTGCGCCGCGCTGGGGGCACCAGTGCAAAACCGTGAATATCCAGTCGCATGTATCTACCGCATTGAAATAAAAGATGATTACAGGTACGTACCCTTTTATCATAGACAGCTGGATCAATTGGATCTTAAGAAGACTACTTTTTATGAAGACCGATGGTTAAAACGGCAAAGGCCGGTGATGACAACATGAAGGATTTTAGCTGGAGAGTAGCCACGGCGCCGGAATTATATGCAGTGCTGCATGATCAAGGAGCAAACATCATTTATCGCAGGCAGGCTGCCGAAGAAATAAGCCGGCGCACCGGTCGAAGATATTCAATCGTCAATTTTAAGATCAAGCCAAAATATTAACCTACATCAGGAGGGGATAACTTTGCCCCATCAGACATTTTGGAAACCAGTGAAGCAGGACAGAGTGAAAAAGCCCAGCAGCCTGGGACGGAGTAAACGTGAGAAGAAGCCTGTTCCGGAACATAAGAAAAAGCTCTTTGAAGATCACAATCCAGGTAAAAGTTACACCCAGAGAAAAGAATTTCCGCCTGCTGTAGTTAAAGAGGCTACAGCACGTTCTAAAGGGATTTGTCAATATTGCAAGAAGGCACCGTGTCAAACAACCCACCATGTTTACGGGCGTGGTCGGGCTGGAAAAGGAGTATTAAGCAACGCTTACAGAGTCTGTGGGAATTGCCACATCATTATAGAAGGTGATGATGAAATTAAGAATGAGATTATCGAAGAATACCGAATTCTGTTCGGAGATTACTTTTGGTATGACGAACAGGACTGGGAGGAGCACAATCAGAAGCTGGCCGGCATCGAACGTGCGGAACGGGAACGTGCGGAGCATCGGCAGAAGCTTGCGCCGGTTGTGGATCTGTTATCAACGGCAGCTGGCCGGGCTCTGAAGACCAGGGAGATACGATTTATTGAAATGATGCCGTCAAATGATCTGCAGACCTTTACTGGACTTTTAACGGATGCACTCAACGGCTACGCAGCCCAGGGGGCATTCTGCGGGCATGACCAATTTGATGATTAAAGACATATAACAACGGAGATGAGCGCATATGAAAACAGTCATACGCCTACGGGACGACAACGGCCGGATCATCGGTACGGCGCGGGCAGAACGGCAGCAGGAGGCCATCGAAGTACTTTGGGATTTTAGCCTGGCGCTGTTGCTGCTCGGGTTGGTGCTCTTATGGATGTAACAGCGGCAAACCTACTGGTTTGGAAAAGTCCAGACTGTAAGCATTTCTGCAAGCTTAAGGGCTGGAGGCCCATCAGTGTTCTTGATCTTGATTGGAAAATGGCGAAGGCAGAGAGTGACCGCATTAAAAAGCTGCTTGAGGAGTTGGACACATGACCGAGGCGGTTAAATTCAAGGTCATAATCCCTAAGAAAAAGCGGCTGGACCGCAATGACCGTGCGAAACTGGTCGCTTACTGGCAGGGTGTTTATGACCGAGGCGAGCGTGAACTGGTCATAGACAATTTCGCGGGAGGCGGCGGAGCCAGTACTGGAATAGAGTTTGCTACAGGCGAGAGCGTAGATTATGCGATTAACCATGATCCGGCAGCAATCGCTATGCACCGGGCCAACCACCAAAAGACAGTTCACTTTTGCGAATCGGTATGGGATGTAAACCCCCGGAATATCGCAGCAGGCAGGCCCGTGGGGCTCCTATGGCTTTCACCGGACTGTAAGCATTTTTCCAAGGCAAAAGGTGGCAAGCCGGTAGATAAATTTATCCGGGGCCTTGCCTGGATCGCAGTTCGCTGGGCGGCTACTGTCCGGCCGCGTGTGATAATGCTCGAAAACGTGGAAGAGTTCAAGACCTGGGGGCCGTTGATTCAAGACGAAAACGGGGATTTGATTCCTGATCCAAAGCGTAAGGGAATGACGTTTAAATCATTCGTCAACGCGCTGCGCCGGCAGGGGTACCAAGTTGAATGGCAGGAATTGCGGGCCTGCGATTATGGAGCACCCACCATCCGTAAGCGGCTGTTTCTGGTGGCGCGTTGCGATGGCCGCCCTATAGTCTGGCCGGAGCCGACTCACGGCGCACCGGACAGCTCGGAGGTAGTGGCTGGCAAACGCAAACCATGGCGGACGTCAGCGGAGATTATTGACTGGTCCATTCCTTGCCCGAGCATCTTCGAGCGGAAGAAACCATTGGCGGAAAATACTCAGCGCCGGATCGCCCGAGGCATTCAGCGCTTCGTGATCGACAACAAGAAGCCTTTCGTTATCCGGTATAAGTATTCAAATGAGCCGGAAAGCATGGATAAGCCGTTGAGTACAATCACGACTGTGAATAGCCACTATGTCTGCACACCGTACATCGCCCGGATTGGGCAGACGGGATTCGGCGGAGATCGGTTGCAGTATGAGCTGACTGATCCATTGACTACAGTAACAACCAAGGCAGAACATTTGCTGGTAACTCCGATTCTCGGTGTCAATACCTCTGGTCACCCTGGCAGTTCGCCAGAAGAGCCTCTGCGAACAATTACTACAGGCAATCACCATATGTTGGTTACGCCCTTTCTGACGCAGTATCACACGGAGGGAGCAAACGGCAATGTAAGAGGTCAGGAACTTGAGCGTCCGGTTCTAACAGTAGATTCTTCCAATCGCTATGGGCTGGTCGCTGCGTTCTTGGCGAAGCACTACGGTGGCGGGTACACCGGGGCCGGTAACAACCCAGACGAACCACTCAGCACAGTTACCACCGTTGATCATAATGCACTGGTGACCGCCCATGTTGTCAGGCATTTCGGGGAGTCAGTAGGCAGTTCGATAGATTCCCCCATCGGCACGGTGACGGCCGGAGGCGGCGGGAAAACTGGCCTGGTAACTTCGCACCTGGTCAAGCTGCGCGGAACCAATATAGGGCAGCCGATGAATGCTCCTCTGCAAACGATAACGGCGGGCGGGCTGCACTTCGGTGAGGTCCGGGCGTTCCTGCTCAAGTACTACGGCAGCGCCGACAACGGCCAAGCGCTGGACGGTCCACTGCATACCGTAACCACCAAAGATCGGTTCGGCTTGGTCACTGTAGAGGGCGTGGATTACCAGATAGTCGATATCGGCATGCGCATGTTGGAGCCTCATGAGTTGTTTGCGGCGCAGGGATTCCCGGCCAATTACATCATTGATGTAGACGCAGACGGCCAAAAGTATTCCAAGAGCGCTCAGGTCGCCCGCTGCGGCAACGCCGTACCGCCGCCGTTCGCGGCTGCACTGGTCCGGGCAAACCTCCCGCATATGTGTGTCGGAGCTGGCCGGGCGTTATCCCTGGAGAGATACAAGCCTGCTGCGGGGCAAATGGAATTCAGCCTATAGGATACACCTATAAATCAAAGGGGCTTTTATAGCCCCAGGGAGGGGACGGACATGCAGCATTCAGTAATTCATAAATATTTTGTTGATCCTTCACCGGATGTCCAGACGCTTCAGGTGTCAGCAGGGAGTTCTATCATTTCGGCGGTAAATGAAGGTGGCTACATTGCAGTATACGTGCTGAAACAAAACCCTAATCAACCAATGGTAGAAGATTTGAAATTCCTTGTGGTCGGTACCGGATGGGATATTACATGCAGTGCGAATGCGAAGTTCATATCAACTGTCAAGGTCGGAGAATTTGTATGGCATCTGTTCGCTGTCAGTGAATTGCCATTCTAGCAACGGGGAGGGGCAGTCATGCAACCAGAACAGCTTATGCTCTTCGAGATCGCTCCTGACTTCCGCGACCACAAGAAATACCGTGATGGGATATTCAAAACCAAAGCGCAGCTCAAAGAGGAGCTGCGGCAGCTGGGCCGAGATCGCATATACCATGTTCTCTCCTTCGGGGGAGGTACGCAGTCAGCTCACTTGCTGGAGCAGCACCTTCAAGGACTTATTCATTATGACTACATCATATTTTCTGACACCGGAGCGGAGCCACAGTTCATCCATGAACAGGTTACTTGGTGGCAGCACCGGCAGCGGGCCTGCGGGAATACCACGCCGTTCTTGATTACCCATCACAGCAGCATGGAGCGTGGGCTGGAGGAAATGCTGATGCGCTACATCCATACGGACTATCAGCGGTTCCAGATGCCGGTGTACTGCAGCACGCTGGACCCGGTGACCGGAGAGATTAAGGCGGCGGGAATGATGCCCCGGCAGTGTACGGTAGACTTCAAGATTATTCCCGTCAAGCAGGCGGCGCGCCGGGCGGTGATGGAGCTGAACGGACTGGAGTATCGGCAGCAGATGCCGGAGAACATCGGATTCATCATTGATATCGGCTTCAGCTATGACGAGATACGCCGGATTAACACTTCTCAGTCACCGCAATTCAAATACATGCGCCTGGCTTATCCATTGGCTGAGGAAAATCTGAGCACAGCGGACAGCATCCGGTTTCTGGAGGATAACGGATTTCCGACGCGGCGTTCCCGCTGCTACCTCTGCCCCTTTAACTGTGACGGAGCCCGGGACATTGGGATGGACTGGGACGAAATCATTGAGGCGGAACCTCTGTCATTTCTCAAAGCCTGCTGGTTTGATACGGAGCTGCGGCGGGTGCAGCGGTCCGGCAGTAAGATCATGCGGAGCATCCCATATCTGCATTACAGCCGGCGGCCGCTGGTTGAAGTGTTCGCTGCTGAGTATGCAAGGATAAGCGCAGCGTATCGGGTGGAGCTGGCTGAGTGGGTCAGCAGCTGGGAGGCGGCGATCCAAGAAAAATGGAATCAAGATGAACTATTAATCAGGGCATAGCCCCTATAAGGAGAGATAAACCCATGACCCTAATTCACACTCATAAATCAAAGGCCAGAAAAAAGGGCTGGAGGTTGCTGCAGTACATCACCGGGGTTCACCGGATTCATCATATCTACTGGTCCTACGGCTGGAAGCTTCCATTCATCCGGTTGGGCTACTTTCCCCGGGACGCATTCGGGCAAAAGCACGGATTTAAGAAGCTGCAAGGGCGTGGTAGCCATCATCACGATTGCACAAAGACTGGGGTTTATTAACCAAAGGAGCCATTCCTGTAATGAATTAATTTGAGGTTTGAATGAAAAAAGCGCCAGCTGTATACTGGGAAACGTTCCGTCCAGAGAACAAATTCCAGCGCAGGAGGCACTCAACATGAAGTATAAACAATCGAAGAAACAGAATCAACGGATTATGAGAATTTCCGACAAGACCCTTGTCGTAGGCGCAGACATCGCTAAGGAAACCCATGTGGCCCGAGCCATTGACTTTCGGGGAATTGAACTGGGGAAAGATTGTGTATTCTCCAATACACGAACAGGTCTGGAGCAACTGGTACAG